>NZ_JAQLEM010000019.1 GCF_028209885.1 Collinsella aerofaciens
GCGCCTTTAGACGCGAGCCCGGGGCCCGTGGGTTATACCCTAAGAGCAAACCACCCTTTTTAAGGGTGGTTCTGATTTGGAGAGGGTCTTGCACGACCTATTGAGCGACCATTCGCGCTTTCCCAGATAAAACCTACCAAAACAAACCTGTCCCTTTTTGGTAGGTTTTTGTCTTGGGAGCGGTACCATACAGGCAATGATTAAACGAGAAAGGTGGGCCCCAATGGAACCCAAGCAGTATTACATCGGCATCGACGTCGGCGGCACCTCGGTTAAGGAGGGCCTGTTCGACGAGGATGGAAACCTGCTGGCCAAGGCCAGCGTGCCCACGCCTCCCATCGTTGACGCCGCGGGCTTTGCCGCGGTGACCGAGGCCATCGACCAAGTGGTCGCCAAGGCCCAGATTCCGCGCGCCTTTGTGGCGGGCATTGGCCTGGCCGTTCCGTGCCCCATCCCGGCGTCGGGCGATGCCAAGGTCAAGGCCAACATTGCCATTAACCTGCCCGAGCTGAGGATCGCCATTCAGGAGCACTGCCCCGACGCGGTCGTTAAGTACGAGAACGATGCCAACGCCGCTGCCATGGGCGAGGCCTGGCTCGGCTCTGCCAAGGGCGTGCAGAACGTGGTGATGGTCACCATCGGTACCGGCGTGGGCGGCGGCGTTATCGTTAACGGCGACGTGGTATCGGGCGTTGTGGGCGCCGGCGGCGAGATTGGCCACATGTGCCTGAACCCGGCTGAGGAGCGCACCTGCGGCTGCGGCGGCCATGGCCACCTGGAGCAGTATTCCAGCGCCACCGGCGTGGTGAACAACTATCTTGCCGAGTGCAAGAAGGCGGGCGTCGAGCCCATCGAGCTCACCGGTCCCTCCGATTCTAAGCACGTGTTCCAAGCCTGCCGCGAGGGCGATAAGCTTGCGCTTGCCGCAGCCGATACCATGGCTGACTATCTCGGTCGTGCTCTGGCGCTTATTGCCAACGTGGTTGACCCCGAGGTGTTCCTGATCGGTGGCGGCGCGTCCGCTTCGGCCGATGTCTACCTCGACGCCGTTCGTGAGCACTTCCAGCGCTACGCGCTTTCCGCCTCGCGCGAGACGCCCATTAAGGTCGCTTCGCTCGGCAACGACGCCGGCATCATCGGTGCCGCCTACGTAGCCCTGCGCGCCGCCGGAAAATAGCTGGTGCAAGGGGGTCAGGTTGCTTTGCACCAACACGGTGCAAAAGGGACAGCCTTGGCCCCCGTGCCTGCCCCAAAAAATGCCGTGGCCTTTCCGTCTGCGAAGGCTCGGCATCGGCGTGCTACCATAGCTACGTCCAAGTACACATATCAAGTGGAGGATATCCATGGCAAACGTTCTTGTCTTTGGTCACCAGAACCCCGATAACGACGCCATCATGAGCGCCGTCGTCCTGTCCCAGCTGCTCAACCAGGTTGAGTATGCCGGCAACACCTACGAGGCCTGCGCCCTTGGTCAGCTTCCGGCAGAGTCCGCCAAGCTGCTCGCCGACGCCGGCATCGCCGAGCCTCGCGCGATCGAGTCCGTCGAGGCCGGTCAGCTCGTCGTCCTCACCGACCACAACGAGTCCGCCCAGTCCGTCGCCGGCCTTAAGGACGCCACGGTCTTTGGCGTTGTCGATCATCACCGCATCGGCGACTTCGAGACCGCCGGCCCGCTGCACTACATCTGCCTGCCCTGGGGCTCCAGCTGCACCATCGTCACCAAGCTCGCCGGCGTGCTCGGTGTTGAGCTTTCCGACGTTCAGGCCAAGCTGCTGCTCTCGGCCATGATGACCGACACGCTCATGCTCAAGAGCCCCACCACCACCGATGTCGACCGCGCCGTCGCCGCCAAGCTCGGCGAGCAGGTGGGCGTCGACCCGGTCAAGTTTGGCATGGAGGTCTTCCTCACCCGTCCGTCCGGCTCCTTCACCGCAGCCGAGATGGTCGGCAACGACATCAAGATGTTCGAGCCTGCCGGCAAGAAGCTGCTCATCGGCCAGTACGAGACCGTCGACAAGACCCGCGCACTCGGCATGATCGACGAGATTCGCGAGGCCATGCGCGCCTACGCCGCCGAGAAGGGTGCCGACGGCATCGTCCTATGCATCACCGACATCATGGAGGAGGGCTCGCAGGTCCTGCTCGAGGGCGAGACCGAGGCTGCTCAGAAGGGCCTGGGCATTGCCGACGAGCACGACGGCGTCTGGATGCCGGGCGTCCTCTCCCGTAAGAAGCAGGTTGCTGCCCCCATCATGGCCGCCTGCTAGGTTTAGTTGACCAAACGCCACGACCGGATCGCGGACGCCCCGCGCTCCGGTCGTTTTTTGTGCACGGCGCCGCGTCGTCTCTTGGACAGGCGTGCCCGTGCCGTTGAGCAAATAATGTTCAACCTGTGGTTCCGCTTTTCGGCCACGCCTGCGTGCTTGTCGTGCAGGGTAGGCTAGATGCAAGCGTAATACGTTAGAGCGCGGCGCCGCCACTTGGGCGGGCCGTGCTTTTTTAAGACGGGAGCTTTCCCGTGAAAGGAGCCGCCCATGGCAGCACCCGAGCAGCTGTTTAACGTTCGTGAGCGCAAGCGTTTTGAGCGCCACGACATTTGGGAGCGCATCACCGAGAACGGCACGATTTCCGCCGCCGTCATGGTCTTCGCCGCCATCGCCGCCGTCATTTGCGCCAATACCGATGCCTACGAGGCCATCCATCACTTTTTGGAGACCCCGCTGTATGTGGGTCTGGGCAACCTTACGGCCGGTCTCACCGTTGAGCTATTCGTCAACGACTTCCTCATGGCGATTTTCTTTTTGCTGGTGGGCATTGAGCTTAAGTACGAGATGACGGTCGGTGAGCTCAAGAATCCGCGTCAGGCCATGCTTCCCATGCTGGCGGCCGTGGGCGGCGTCGTCGTTCCCGCCTGCATCTACCTGATCTTTAACCATGCCGGCGCCCGCAACGGTTGGGCCATCCCCATGGCAACCGATATTGCCTTTGCGCTGGGCGTGCTGTCGCTTTTGGGCAATCGCGTGCCCAACGGCGTGCGCGTGTTCTTCTCGACGCTCGCCATCGCCGACGACCTCATTTCCATCGCCGCCATCGCCATCTTCTACGGTCAGAGCCCCAATCCGTTTTGGTTGGGCGCCGCCGCGCTTGTGACCTGCGCGCTCGTGTGGCTCAACAAGACGCAGCATTACCGCCTTGCCCCGTATTCGGTACTGGGCCTGCTGTTGTGGTTCTGCATGTTCAAGAGCGGCGTACACGCTACGCTTGCCGGCGTCATCCTGGCCTTCACCATCCCGGCCAAGTGCGGCGTCAAGCTTGATAGCCTCACCGATTGGTTGGGCGAGTGCCTGCCGCTGCTCGATGACCGCTACGACGACGAGGCGCACATCCTGGGCCAGCATGACTTTACCGTCTCGACCACCAAGGTCGAGCGCGTCATGCACCGCGTGACTCCGCCGCTTATCCGCATGGAGCGTCTGATCTCCACGCCGGTCAACTTTGTGATCCTGCCGATCTTTGCGTTCGTGAACGCGCAGGTTCGCCTAGTGGGCGTTGACATGAGCACGCTGCTCACCGATCCGGTGACGCTTGGCGTGTACTTTGGCATGCTGCTGGGCAAGCCGATCGGCATCTTTGGCATGACGTTCGCCCTGGTTAAGCTCAAGGCTTGCCAGTTGCCGCGCAATGTCAACTGGCATATGATTGCCGGTGTGGGCATTCTGGGCGGCATCGGCTTTACCATGTCGATTCTCATCAGCGGCCTCGCCTTCCCGACGGCCCAGTTTGAGGTTCTGGCCGCCAAGGCCGCTATTCTCGCCGGCTCTGTCACCGCGGCCGTACTTGGCATGATCTACATGAGTGTGATCTGCAAGCACCCCGCGCCCAAGAACGAGTAGGCGCGTAGAAACAGACGCCAGAGCCTGCTCGAGCGCGTGTAAAACGCGGTTTTGAGTGGTACTTGCCACCTGCCGGACACCCCAGTGGCCAAAAAACGCCGTTTGTGAGTACTGTCACAAACGGCGTTTCATTTTAGGCGCGAAAAATAATGTACAAATCTATTCTGTCTGTGCATTAACGATTGCGTGGCTGGACGAAAAATGCCGATGCATCCTTCCAAAACCGGACACAAAAGGCCAAGACTGGCCTTTTTAATTCAAAATCGCTGTTACTAAAAAAGTAACAGTACTCATATTTGCTATTTTTTGACCACAGGCCCCAATGACTAGGTTATTCCACGGTGCCGTAGACGGCGCCCCAGCCGTGGGCGGCCAAGGCGGAGTTGAGCTGGTCGCAAAGTGACTGGCGGTCGTAATAGCCGGGCGGTAGCAGGTTCACGATTTCCATGAGATCGGGCGCCAGGTCCAAGATTTCGGCCTGTACGATCAGATCCAGGCGGTCGATGGCGTGGCGGTCGTAAAACAGTCCGTCGACCAGGCGCTGTAGGTCGCCGAATTCCTCGGCCTGGAACGATCCGTACTCCATAGTGCCTCCTTGGGCGCCCCGCGCCGGCATGCGCGGCGATTCGTAATTTATTGCGATGGACTTAATCTATCACGGCTTCATACCGTTGCGGCGGTGGCGGTCTATACTTAGACGAACTGCAACGTACCGCTTCGCGAAAGGTCGCACCCATGCAGACGATCTACCAGAAGATGGAAACCACCGAACTCGATGCCGCCATCGAGGTGCTCAAAGCCGAGGTCGCCGAGGTCAAGGCCAAGGGCCTGGCGCTCGATATGGCCCGCGGCAAGCCGTCGCCCTCCCAGGTGGACATCTCTCGACCCATGCTCGATATCCTCAATGCCGATGCCGATCTGCACGACGGCAACGTCGATTGTTCCAACTACGGCTGCTTTGAGGGCATTCCCTCGGCACGCAAGCTGGCAGGGGAGTTCCTGGGCTGCCCCGCTGAGCAGACACTCGTGCTGGGCTCGTCGAGCCTGCTGATCGAGCACGACATCGCCGGCATGTTCTGGCGCTGTGGCTCGTGCGGCAGCGAGCCCTGGGAGGCTTACGAGGCAGCGCACGACGGCAAGAAGGTCAAGTTCCTGTGCCCGGTTCCCGGCTACGATCGCCACTTTGGCATCACCGCCGACTTGGGCATCGAGAACGTTCCCGTCGCGATGACCGACAACGGCCCCGATATGGACGAAATCGAGCGCCTCGTTGCCGCCGACGATTCCATCAAGGGCATCTGGTGCGTGCCAAAGTATTCCAACCCCACGGGCATCACCTTTAGCGAGGACACCGTGCGTCGCCTGGTCGAGATGCCCACGGCCGCGCCCGATTTCCGCATCTTCTGGGACAACGCCTACTGCGTGCACGACCTGTACGACGAGACCGACGAGCTCGCCAATATCTTCGATCTTGCCCGCGCGGCGGGCACCGAGGACCGCGTGGTGGCCTTTGCCTCGACGTCCAAGATCACCTTCCCGGGCGCCGGTATCGGCTTTATCTGTGCGAGCCCCGCGGTCATCGCCGAGTTCTCCAAGCGCCTGAAGGCCGGCCTCATCAGTGCTGATAAGCTCAACCAACTGCGCCACGTGCGCTTCCTTCCCACCATCGAGGCGGTCAAGGAGCACATGAAAAAGCATGCCGAGTTTTTGCGCCCGCGCTTTGAGGCCGTTGAGCGCAAGCTCACCGAGGGCCTGGGCGATACGGGTTGCGCCACCTGGACGCATCCCCGCGGCGGCTACTTTGTAAGCTTCGATGGTCCCGAGGGCTCGGCCCAAAAGGTCGCCGCGCTTTGTGCCGACCTGGGCGTCAAGCTCACCCCGGCTGGTGCCACTTGGCCTTATGGCAAGGACCCGCGCGATACCAACATCCGCATCGCGCCGAGCTATCCCACGGTCGAGGACCTGGAGGCCGCGCTCGATGTGCTGGTGCTGGCCGTTAAGCTTGTCGCTGCCGAGCTCGCGCGTGCCGAGCGCGCCTAACGCGCGGCTTCCCGTACTATCCGCACCTTCGATACGTAAAGGAGCATATACATGGATTTGGGTATTTCCACCAACCCCACGCCAGAGCTCTACACCATTAAGGTAACCGGCGAGATCGATATCTCTAACGCCGATAGCCTGCGCAATGCCATCGACCTGGCGCTCGAGCAGCCCACTGAGTCCGTTGAGCTCGATTTTGCCCAGGTGAGCTACATCGATTCAACGGGCATTGGCGTGCTCGTGGGCGCCGCGCACCACGCGGTCGACCACGGCAAGCGTTTTAGCTGCACCAATGTGCAGCCCCCGGTGATGCGTGTGGTTCAGCTGTTGGGTGTCGACCAGGAGATTTCGATCACCGCTGCATAATCTTTGCCCCCAAAAGGGCGTGCCGTTTGGCATATGTTTGTGATGCGCTCGGACGTTTTGGCGTCCGGGCGCTATACTTGACCGAATGAATAGACGAGTTCCGGCCGAATGGCGCGGTGCGGGCTCGACTCACATCGAGCCTTGGAGGTATGTGTGTTTGGTATTGGAGAGGGTGAGCTCGCGATCATCGTGGTCTTCGGCTTTTTGCTGTTTGGCCCGGATAAGCTCCCACAGATGGGCCGCACGATCGGCCGTGCCATCCGTCAGTTCCGCGAGACGCAGGAAAAGATGACGGCCGTTGTTCAGTCCGAGATTATCGATCCGGTAAGTGAGGCCGCTTCGGCACCGGTCAAGCCCAAGAAGACTGCCGTCGATGACGATTCCGATGCGGACGAGGATGCCGCCGAGGCGGCAGCGCCCGCCAAGAAGGAGACCTTTGCCGAGCGTCGCGCCCGTCTTGCTGCCGAGAAGGCCGCGAGTGAGGCTGCCGCCGAGGGCGAGGGTGCTGCTGAGGAGGCCGAGGGTGCCGAGCCCGCCGCTGCCGCCGAGCCTGTCGTCGAGCCCGAGCCTGCTGCAGAGCCGGAGCCCGAGCCCGAGCCGGCAGAGCCCACGACGGCTGACCTCTACGCCCGTCGTCCCCGCAAGCGCAAGGCCGTCGTCGACCAGCTCGCTCGCGAGCTCGAGGCCGAGGACGACGCCGCTGCCGCCGACGCCCCGAAGGGAGGCGATGAGTAATGCCTATCGGACCTGCGCGTATGCCGCTCTTCGATCACCTGGGAGAGCTCCGTCGCCGTCTGACCATCGTGGTCGTGTCGGTGTTTGCCGCCGCCATCGTGCTGTATTTCGCCACACCCGTGGTGCTCGATATCCTGGAAGACCCCATCCGTTCGTTTGTGCCGGACGGTAAGTTCTACATCACCACCACGCTCGGCGGCTTTGGCTTGCGCTTCTCGCTGGCTCTTAAGATGGCCGTTGTCATGTGCACGCCCATGATCATCTGGCAGATTCTGGCGTTTTTCCTGCCGGCGCTTCGCCCCAACGAGCGCAAGTGGGTCGTGCCCACGGTGCTCGCCTCGACGGTGTTGTTCTTCCTGGGCGCCATCTTCTGCTACTTCATCATCATTCCTGCGGGCTTTGAGTGGCTCATCGGCGAGACCTCGGCCGTCGCTACGGCGCTGCCCGATTTGGAGAACTACGTCAACATGGAGCTGCTCTTTATGATCGGCTTCGGTGTGGCGTTTGAACTGCCGCTCATCATCTTCTACCTGTCCGTCTTCCACATCGTGTCCTACGCTGCTTTCCGCAGTGCCTGGCGTTATGTATACGTTGGCCTGCTTGTGGGATCGGCTGTGATTACGCCCGACGGCTCGCCCGTTACGCTGGGCCTCATGTATGGCGCCCTGCTCTCGCTCTACGAGATTTCGCTCGCCATCGCCCGTGTGGTCATTACCGCGCGCGAGGGCAAGGAGGGCCTGTTCGTGAGCCGTCTGGACCTGTTCTCGGACGATGAGGATGACGAGGAGTAAATCGGTATGCACGAGGTTGGCATCGTCAACGGCATACTCGATACAGTGATTCGCGCGGCGCGTGGGGCGGGGGCCTCGCGCGCCGTTTTGGTAACGCTGCGTATCGGGGATATGACCGAGGTGGTGCGCGAGGCGCTCGACTTTGCGTGGGAGACGTTCCGCGACGAGGACCCGCTCACGCGCGGCTGCGAGCTTGCCGTGGAGGAGGTCCATCCACAAAGCGAGTGCTTGGACTGCGGTGAGGTCTTCGACCACGATCGTTTCCACTGTCGCTGTCCCCAGTGTGGTGGTGCCAACGTGCGCCTACTGCACGGCCGCGAGCTCGACATCGCAAGTATCGAAATCGAAACCCCCGACGATTAGCCCGCTAGCCATCTGGTGACGGGGTATAAAGGGGCCAAAGTAAGGAGTGCCGAGTATGGCCGAGAAAACGATTGATATCGCATCGCCGATTCTGTCGCGCAATGAGCGCCTGGCAGATCAGCTGCGTCAGCGATTTAAAGAGACAAACACCTATGTGATCAATGTGCTGTCGAGCCCCGGTTCGGGCAAGACCACTACGATTCTGGGCACCAACGAGCGCCTGCGCGACAAGGCGGGCCTGCGTTGCGCCGTCATCGAGGGCGATATCGCCTCGGACGTCGACGCCATTACCATGAAGGAAGCCGGCATGCCCGCCATCCAGATCAACACGGGCGGCCTGTGCCACCTCGAGGGCAACATGATCATGGAGGCCGTTGACGCGTTCGACCAGGCCGTCGGTCTGGAGAACATCGACGTCATCTTTATCGAAAACGTGGGCAACCTGGTCTGCCCGGTCGACTTTGACCTGGGCGAGAACCTGTCCATCATGATTCTTTCGGTGCCCGAGGGCGACGACAAGCCCATCAAGTACCCGGGCATCTTCCAGCACGCCGGCGCACAGCTGCTCAACAAGGTCGACGTGGCCCCGGCTTTCGATTTTGACATGGATAGGTATACTAAGACACTCGATGACCTCAATCCGCAGGCGCCGCGGTTTGCCGTGAGCGCGCGCAAGGGCGAGGGCATGGATGCCTGGTGCGATTGGCTCATCGGGCAGATTGAGCAAGCAAGGGCGTAAGTCGGCCGCCATACGGGCGGGCGTAGCCGCAGAGATACGAGATAGGAGCCTCTTTTGAAGCTCATCATCGCCGAGAAAAACGACGCCGCGCGTCAGATCGCCGAGCGGCTGTCCACGGGCAAGCCCAAAAAGGACAAGGTGTACAACACCGCCATCTACCGTTTTGAGTGGAAGAGCGAGGAGTGCGTGACGATCGGTCTTGCCGGTCACATCCTTGCGCCCGATTTTTGCGACAGCGTGCTGTTCAATAAAAAGCTGGGCTGGTATTCGGTCACCGAGGACGGCGAGATGCTGCCGGCCGACATACCCGATGGCCTGGCGCGTCCGCCCTACGACACCAAGCGCAAGCCGTTCCTTGCCGATGGCATTTCCATCAAGGGCTGGAAGCTCGAGAGCCTGCCTTACCTCACCTGGGCACCCGTCATTAAGCTGCCGGCCGAGAAGGAGCTCATTCGCTCGCTCAAGAACCTTGCCAAGAAGTCTGACAGCGTCATCATCGCCACGGACTTCGACCGCGAGGGCGAGCTGATTGGCTCGGATGCTCTCAACAAGGTGCGCGAGGTTGCGCCGGACTTGCCGGTCGCCCGCGCCCAGTACTCTTCGTTTACCAAGGCCGAGATCACGCACGCCTTCGATAATCTCGTCACGCTCGACCAGAATCTGGCCGACGCCGGCGAGAGCCGTCAGCACATCGACCTCATCTGGGGCGCGGTGCTCACGCGCTATCTGACGCTCGCCAAGTTCGGCGGCTTTGGTAACGTGCGCTCTGCCGGCCGCGTGCAGACGCCGACGCTCGCCCTGGTGGTCGAGCGCGAGCGCGAGCGCATGGCGTTTGTGCCCGAGGACTATTGGCAGATTCGCGGCATGGGTGCCGCGCAAGGCGCTGCCGAGGACGATCGCTTTAAGATCGCGCACAAGACGGCGCGCTTTACCGACAAGGATGCTGCTGAGACGGCGTACGGTCACGTTGACGGTGCCAAGACGGCAACCGTCGCCGCGGTGACCAAGCGCTCGCGCAAGCAGCAGCCGCCCACGCCGTTTGCGACCACCTCGCTGCAGGCTGCCGCCGCAGCCGAGGGTATCTCGCCTGCGCGTACCATGCGCATCGCCGAGTCCCTCTACATGGCGGGCCTCATCAGCTACCCGCGTGTCGACAACACCGTGTACCCCGCGACGCTCGATCTGGGCGCCGTGGTGAGCGACCTGGCAAAGATCAACCCGGCGCTGGCGCCCGTGTGCAAAAAGGTGCTCGCCGGCCCTATGAAGCCCACGCGCGGCAAAGTCGAGACCACCGACCACCCGCCTATCTATCCCACGGGCGAGGGCGATCCGTCCACGCTCGACGGCGGCCAACGCAAGCTCTACGACCTCATCGCCCGCCGCTTCCTAGCGACGCTTATGGGTCCCGCGACCATCGAAAACACTAAGCTCGAGCTCGACGTGAACGGTGAGCCGTTCGTGGCTTCGGGCGATGTGCTCGTGACCCCGGGTTTCCGCGAGGCGTACCCGTACGGGCTCAAGCGCGACGAGCAGATGCCGCCGCTGGAGCAGGGCGATACGGTCGACGTGTTCGACATTAAGCTCGAGGCCAAGCAGACCGAGCCGCCCGCGCGCTACAGCCAGGGCAAGCTCGTGCAGGAGATGGAAAAGCGCGGCCTGGGCACCAAGTCCACGCGCGCGAGCATCATCGAGCGCCTGTACGCCGTGCGCTATCTCAAAAACGATCCCGTGGAGCCGAGCCAGCTGGGCATCGCCATCATCGACGCACTGACGCAGTTTGCCCCGCGCATCACGAGCCCCGATATGACCAGCGAGCTCGATGGCGACATGACCCGTGTGGAGCGCGGCGAGGATACCGAAGAGCATGTCGTGACGCACTCGCGCGCGCTGCTGGCTGGCGTGCTCGACGAGCTGCTCAAGCATACGCAGGAGCTGGGCGACGCCATCAGCGACGCCGTCACGGCCGATGCACGCGTGGGCGCCTGTCCCAAGTGCGGCAAGGACCTGGTTATGAAGACGAGCGCCAAGACCCGCGGCAGCTTTATCGGCTGCATGGGATGGCCCGACTGCGATGTGACCTATCCGGTGCCGAGCGGCGTCAAGGTGAGCCCGCTCGAGGGCGAGGCGGCCGTGTGCCCCGAGTGCGGCGCGCCGCGCATTAAGTGCCAGCCGTTCCGCCAGAAGGCCTTCGAGATTTGCGTGAACCCCACGTGCCCCACCAACTACGAGCCTGACCTTAAGGTGGGCGAGTGCAAGGTGTGCGCCGAGGCCGGACGCCATGGCGACCTGATCGCGCACAAGAGCGAGAAGAGCGGCAAGCGCTTTATCCGCTGCACCAACTACGATGACTGCGGCGTGAGCTATCCTCTGCCGGCGCGCGGTAAGCTCGAGGCGACGGGTGAGACCTGCCCCGAGTGCGGCGCCCCCATCGTGGTGGTCAACACGGCGCGCGGCCCGTGGCGCATCTGCGTGAACATGGACTGCCCGACCAAGGAGAAGAAGCCCGCCCGCGGTCGCAAGACCACGACCAAGGCGAGCACGGCCAAGAAGACGACGGCGGCAAAGAAGACTGCTGCCAAGAAGACGACCGCCAAAAAGACGACGGCCAAGAAGTCGACTACCAAAAAGACCGCTGCCGACAAGTAGCCGCACGGTCGAAACATCACCTAAAACAAAAACGAGCGAGGACCTCAAAATCCTCGCTCGTTTTTTATCTGGCAGTTAGGGACGTTCCTTTTCTGCCGGCAGTTTAGGAACGTCCCTAACTGCCGGCTCGGGAACGACAAAGCGCTAGTTCACCTCGACAGGCTTGGCGCCGGGATAGCGCTCCTCAAAGTCTAGGCGGTACTTATTGTCATTGGTGCCCGCCACGTTGTCGCGCGACAGCGGCGCCACGATCTCATTCTTGTGGTCCGCAGGCTTGGCGTATTTCAGGCTGATCTCCCAGGCATCACAGATTGCGTCAATGCGGTGATCCAGGTCGTCGTACAGGGCGATGATGTCCTTCCAGGAGCTGTAGTTCTTGGAGCTCGTCGGGACGTCTAGGTCCTCGACGATGTCGTAATACTGCTCGATGGTGTCCTCCGTGCGCTCAGCGACGTCGGCGAGATTTTGACGGGTGGTTCGATCCTCTTCCAGATAGCTGCCGTTGAAGTTCTGCGCGCAGCCACGGACGTAGTTGTCGAGGTCTTCGAGCAAGTCGTAGTATTCGCTCAGTCGGCGGTAGAGATTCTGCTCGGAGAGCGTTGCTTCGCCGCCATCCTCGTCGTCATCGTCATCGTCATCACCGTCGTACAGGCTGTTGGGATCGCCGAGAGGCTTTAGGTCATCGTCGTCGACGTCATGGTGCAGCTTAGCTACCTCGGCAGTCGTCTGCGTGGCGGCGTTGTCGAAAGGCTTGATCACAAAGAAAACGACCAGGGCGATGATGATCGCCACCAGCACAACGATAACGGCGATAAGCGGCCCTGTGCCGCTCTTTTTGGGAGTGGGGGTCTGTGGCGAAGCAGGCGCATATGCGGGAGCCGGCTGCTGTTGGGGCGAGCCGCTCGCGACGGGTATGCGCTGCGTGGTCTCGACGGCCGCAGGGCTTGCGGCGGGGTCGGGGCGATAGGCGAGGGGGTCGTCCGCCTTGGCTTGCGGCGTATCGAGGGAACCGGTCTGCTCAAAAGCGGGCTGGCTATCGCTCGCGGTTGTTTGCTCAACGGGTGCACCGCACGAGGTGCAGAACTTGGCATTATCTGCAAGAAGCTTGCCGCACGAGGCGCAATACCGAGACATTGCCACTCCTTTCGCCACATTTCAATGCAATACGACGATTATACCCAGCGTCCAAAATTCCCCATCATAAGTTGCGGTGAAATAGGGACTGTTTGGCGGTCTCAGAGCTTCAATCAGTCCCTATTTCACCGCAACTTTGGAAAGGCACCTTTAGCCATTGGGGACGCACCGAGCACTGGGGTATCATGGCTTGGTTGATATATATCTGCATTTACGCGCCTTGTAGGAAGGGGCTGCGCCCATGGCTTTTGAGCCCGTTCAACATAGCTTTATCACGCTCGAGGGCGTCGATGGCGCCGGCAAGTCCACGCAGGCGCGTCTGCTTGCCCGCGCGCTTGAACTCTCTGGCTACCAGGTTGTGAGCCTGCGCGAGCCGGGCGGTACCGCCATCAGCGAAAAGATCCGTGCTCTGCTGCTCGACCCCGCCAATACAGCGATGGGCGACACCTGCGAGTTGTTGCTCTACGAGGCGGCACGCGCTCAGTTGGTGCACGAGGTCATAGCTCCCGCCCTCGCGGCCGGCAAGGTGGTCCTGTGTGACCGCTTCTACGATTCCACAACCTGCTATCAGGCATTTGCCGACGGCCTTGATCGCCAGATGGTGCGCGATGCCAACAACCTGGCCGTTGCGGGAACGCACCCGGCGCTCACGCTCGTCTACCACATCACGCCCGAGCAGGCGGCGCTGCGCATGGCAGCCCGTGGCGCGGCAGATCGCATGGAGGCCAAAGGCATGGCATTCCAGGAGCGTGTCTACCAGGGTTTTTGCGCAATTGCCGCCGAGGAGCCAAACCGCGTAAAGCTCATCGACGCGACCGCGTCCATCGAGGACGTATTCGCACAGACGGTCGAGCAGGTTCGCGCCTACGGCCTCGACATTTCCCAGGATGCCGTCACCGCCGCGCTTGCCCAGGAGGCCGAGTAACATGGCCCCCGCTCAGGCAAGCCTGCTGGCCAAGCTTGACACCCAACAGCGCGTGCGCGACTTTTTGACCAATGCCGTCGCCAGCGGTCGCGCATCGCACGCCTACCTGTTTTTGGGCGCGCCCGGCGCGGGCAAGCTCGACGCCGCGTGGGCGCTCGCCCAAGCCTTCCTGTGCGAGCAGGATGGCTGCGGCTCATGCGATAGCTGCGTGCGCGTCGCCCGCCATACGCACCCCGACGTGCACTATTACACGCCCGAGAGCGCCACGGGCTACCTTATCGCCCAGACACGCGAGCTGCTCGACGACGTGCCCCTGGCGCCCATCCGTGCCAAGGCCAAGGTCTACATCATTGACCGTGCCGAGCAGCTGCGCGCCAACACCGCCAACGCATTGCTCAAAACTCTCGAGGAGCCGCCCGAGGGCGTTATGTTCATCCTGCTGGGCACCTCGGCAGACGTGATGCTGCCCACTATCGTGAGTCGTTGCCAGTGCGTGCCGTTTCGGCTGGTATCGCCCGCCGTCGCCGCGCAGGCCGTGAGCCGCGCCACCGGTCAGGACCCTGCGCGTTGCCGCATGGCCGTCGCCGTGGCGGGAAGCCCCACGCGTGGCATCGAGTTCCTCAAGAGCGCCGAGCGCCAGGACGCCCGCCGTCAGATGGTTCGCGCCATCGATTCGCTTATCGCCGCCGACGAGGCCGACGTGCTCAGCCGCGCCAAGTCACTCATCGTCGCCGTTAAGGCGCCGCTCGCCGAGGTCAAGTCCACACAGGAAAAGGTGCTCGAGCAAAACGCCGACTACCTGTCGCGTGGAGCATTGAAGCAGCTTGAGGACCGCAACAAGCGCGAACTCAACGCGCGCGAGCGTTCGGGTATCATGGAAGCGCTGGCGAGCGCGCGGACGCTCATGCGCGACGTGCTGCTGACGCTTCAGGACAAGGCAGCCGACGTGGTGAACGAAGACGTGCGCGACACGATCGGTCGGCTTGCCGCCGCGACCAATGTTGCGGGTGCCACACGGGCGCTCGAGGCAGTCGCGACCGCCGAGCGCAACATCGCCAGAAACGTTACTCCCCAGCTGGCCATCGAGGTCATGCTGTTCGATATCAGGAAGGCACTGAAATGCCGTTAGTTGTACCCGTTAAGTTTACCTACGCCTCGCGCGACCTGTGGTTCGATCCGCAGGATTTGGATATCCTCGAGGCCGATTATGCCATTTGCTCCACCGAGCGCGGAACCGAGATCGGCCTGGTCACGGCCGATCCCTTTGAGGTGCCGCAAGACGAGATCGGTCAGCCGCTCAAGCCCGTGCTGCGCGTGGCGAGCGACATCGACCTGCAGCTTGCTGACGACCTGGCCATCCAGGGCGACGAGGCCATGGTCGATTTCCGCCGTCTGGTCAAAGAGCTCGACCTCGAGATGAAGCCGGTCGGCGTCGAGTACCTGTTTGGCGGCGAGAAGGCCGTGTTCTACTTTGCCGCCGAGGAGCGTGTCGATTTTCGCCAGCTCGTCAAGGACTTGTCCTCGACGCTGCATATTCGCGTCGACATGCGCCAGATCGGTGTGCGCGACGAGACCCGTCTGGTGGGCGGCTATGCCCAATGCGGACAGGAGCTCTGCTGCACGCGCTTTGGCGGACAGTTTGAGCCCGTTTCGATTCGCATGGCAAAAGAGCAGGACCTGCCGCTCAACTCGTCCAAGATCAGCGGCGTGTGCGGCCGCCTGATGTGCTGCCTGCGTTATGAGTTCGAGGCGTACAAGGACTTTAAGAGCCGTGCGCCCAAAAAGAAGACGCTCATCGATACGCCGCTTGGCAAGGCGCGTATTCAGGAATATGACACGCCGCGTGAGCAGCTGGTGCTGCGCCTGGAGAACGGCAAAGTCTTTAAGGTCAACCTGGCCGATATGACCTGCTCGGAGGGCTGCAAGAAGAAGGCTGCCGAGCAGGGCTGCAATTGCCGCCCCGATTGTGTGACGCGCGATGTGCTCGAGCGCATCGAGTCGCCCGAGATGCGTCTGGCGCTCATGGAGCTCGACCGCGAGAACGGCGTCGACGTGGGCGATGGCCTGTCGAACGCCGATCGCCTGGCGGGCATATCGATGCCCAAGCGCCGTCGTCGCGATGCCGAATCCGATGCTCGCGCCGGTCAGGGCCAGGGCGAGGGCCGTGGCCGCGGAAAAGGCCGCGGTAAGGCCGAGACACCTGAGGCCGAGGGGGCGGCCGATGGCCGTCGCCGTCGCAAGCGCGCGGGCTCGGGCGATGCTACCGAGGTTGCAGCCGCGGGCAAGAACGCCTCTCGCGAGCGCGAGGTTCAGCAGCCCCAGCAGCAGAATCGCGGCGGCGGCATGAACCCCACACGTCGCCGCCGCCGTCATCTGTCGAGCGAGGAGCGCGAGGACGCCTTCCGCGCCGCAGCTGCTCGCGAGGCCGGTGCCGCTTCCAAGGGCGCCTCGGCCTCCGATGCGCCTGTCGACAAGAGCGGCAAGTCACGTGGCGAGGAGGAGCGCGCGCCGCGTCCGCGCCGTCGCCATTCCTCGGGCGCGCAACAGAAGCCCTCAGTGCCCTCCGTGGCCGATCAGGTCTCGGATGGCGAGGTCAAGGTCACGCGCCGTCGTCCCGGGGATGGCGGGGGAGCGGCTGCCAAGGCTTCGCGTGGCGCCGCTCGCGACGAGCGCGAGCCGCGCGAGAATCGCGGTGGCGAGGGCTCGGCCGACCAGGGTCAAAAGCGCCGTCGCCGTCGTCGTTCCCGCAAGCCGCGCCAGGATGGTGGCGAGGGCTCGACCCCGTCTTCGTCCGCACCACAACCGCCCGCCGGCGAATAACGCCCGCGAGCGGATTTAACCCGCCTTGCCCCGAGCGCATCGGGGTATCATAGCGCCGAATCAACAACCCTCCCTGCGATCGAGCGTAGGGAGGGTTGTGTCTTGAAGAGCCATCTGAACATATTGAGCCGTCTGCAGAGTGCCGGTGCCCTACCGTTTGCGGACGAATTGCTACCGTTTGCCGAGCGCGCGACGTACGAGGCGCTCGAGGCATTGTCGCCAACACGATGTACCGGCTGCGAGCGCGCCGGTGCGCTTATTTGCCAAGACTGCCTGGCCGCGCTCACGCTCATCGACCCACGTCATAGCTGCACCCGATGTGGCGCCCCGTTTGGGGATTTGCTGTGCACTGAGTGTTCGGTCGAGGGCACGTCTTCGGCAATGGCGGAGGCGCTCGACCGCTGCCTGGCGTGCGCCGTCTATGCGCATCCGCTGCCGCGCATCATTAAAGCGTACAAGGATGCGGGCGAGCGACGTCTGGCTCCGTATCTGGCGGAGCTGCTCTACGACACCGCCCTGCATGCCCAGGTCGTAGCGCCCGATCGCTACGGAGGTGTGCTGTCCGGTGCGGATGCGGTGGTGTTTGTGCCTGCGACGGCGGCAGCGTTTCGGCGGCGTGGTTTTGATCATATGGAGGCCATTGCGCGCCCATTTTGCGAGCTGTCGGGTGTTCCCTTGCTCGATGCTCTCGTCAAGTACGGGCATGGCGACCAGCGCGAACTCGGTCGTGAGGAGCGCCGCGAGCGTGCCCAAGGCATGTACGAGACG
This sequence comes from Collinsella aerofaciens, assembly GCF_028209885.1. Taxonomy (GTDB): domain Bacteria; phylum Actinomycetota; class Coriobacteriia; order Coriobacteriales; family Coriobacteriaceae; genus Collinsella; species Collinsella aerofaciens_BA. The sequence goes on from NZ_JAQLEM010000019.1 coordinate 17,221, forward strand.
GTTGAGGACGTGCACGGCCGCCGCTTGCTGCTTATCGACGACGTTATCACCACGGGTGCGACGATGGCAGCGGCTTCGGCGGAACTCAAGCGCGCCGGCGCTGCGGCAGTCGATGGCCTTGCTATCGCACGCGTTTGGTAGGGGTGGTTTTGTGTCAGTAAAGATTGAGCGGCGCAACGAGCCGACAGGCGAACAGCTAGCGGCTTCCATAATCCTGACCGGCACCTCGGCGCTGCGCATGATGCGCGCCGAGCGCCGGCAGATGGGCTATATCAGCTGGAGGGACCTCAGTCCCGATGAAGAGCGCCGTGTGCTGCGCACGTCGTCGCCCTCGACCGAGGACATCTATCTTCCCGACTTGGTGCGGATTGGGGCCGCAAGCGGCGAGGTGCAAGAAGATCTTTGCTTGCTGGTGGGATCTGCGGCGCAGCGCCGCCGCATGCCTGGCGTGGGCTGGTCCGTATGCTCTGGGTTGCCCGCCGGCTCGATTCTAGAGGTGGAACCAGGGGTGTACAGTCTATCTCCCGAGGCCCTTTGTGTTGCCGTCGCCCGCGAGGTCGGCTGTATCCAGGCATTTGCCCTGGCCCAGGAGCTGTGCTCTAAGATTTCGCTGAGTGACCGCGGGCAGTATCTACCTCCCTACACATCGCCTGTCGTGAACAAATTGGCAAAGGACAAAGACCAGCCGCCAGATGTCGGTTACTTTGAGGTCGAGTCCGTGCTGACGCCCGATCGCCTGGCAGATTACCTTGCGGCATGCAAGGGGAATGTGGCCAAACAGCTGCGGCGGCTGTGTCCCTACCTGTCAGAAAACCTGCGCTCGCCCATGGAATGCATCATGCTCGCCATGTTTTCGCTTCCGTTTTCCTGTGGCGGATTTGCCTGCGGTCCCTTTAAGACCGACTACAAGATTGAGTTCGATGACCGCGCGCAGGCAATCTCGGGGATGCCGCATGCAGTTTGCGATGCGTATCAGGAAGCAGCCCGGTTTGACCTGGAATACAACGGTGAGCTGGGTCATTCCTCCCGGAGGGGACGTATCCATGATGAAAAACGCAACACGGGCTTGATTACTATGGGAATCGAGGTCGCGACGGTTAACAACGAAATGCTCTGCGACATGGAAGCGATGGAAGCGCTCGCATGGCGCATCCACCAGCGCATGAGTAAGCGATATCGCAACCGTGTTGACGCTCGCAGAAAGAAACAAGAGGCGCTATTTAACACGTTGCGGGCGTGTTTTGGGCTTAAACCCGCCTAACAATGCTCTGAAACAGGGGGTTGGATATATGCTTTGGCCAAAATATAGCAAATATGAGTACTGCTACAAATTCAGTAACAGCAAAATCAGGGATTTTGGGACTGGAAGATGGCGTAAATTAGAAAATTATTAAACAAATGTGGAATATCCTGGCATCAATCTGACGTTATAGAGCGTGAAAACAGCTTGCAGAGCCAAAAACTCCTGCTACTAAATTGGTAACAGTACTCATATTTGCTATTTTTTGGCCACGGCGCCCTAAGACGGGTGTGTTGGGGCTTTCCATAGGGGAGCGACGGGCTTAATCAGAGCGCGTGCGGCCCGTCCTGACCTGCGAAATCTGTACTCGCGATGCGAATAACGCCCCTAACCTTAAACTTTAGCTTGAACTTAGCTATAATGCGCTACGTTCCTGCCAGGCTGTGGTTGCGGACGGACGAAATGTCCATCCTAGTCCAAGACAGACGCGGTCAAAGGGATCCACGTAAGCGACCGCGTGCGCGCGGCGCGATCATGGCGCGTCCTAGATGTAAGCCGCACCGTCCGTTCTACTTTCTTTGGGGCAATACCGCCTCGCGGGCGAGCGGGCCAGTCGTGAAGGTGGCTACGGCCTCCCGAGCAAACACCCCGGTGCGCAAGTGTGGGGTCAAATACCAGGTCAGCTGGTGGGAACACCCGTTATTCCGCGCAACGCACGGATTGTATACGACACAGAAGGCAGGGTAGTGGACATGGTGAGGGGCAGCTTGATGCACGCGGCTCGGTTGGGTGCTGGGACCGCGGCGGTCATTGCCGTATTGGGCTTGAGCGGATGCGCGTTCAACCCACTGTCCACGTTCACGACACCCACGATTGACCAGATCGAGCGCGAGACCGTTACCCCTACGGTGTCGGATGATGCCCTGGTCACTCCCGGCACCCTGACGGTTGCCCTCGATACCTCCGATGCTCCGCAGGCCATGCAGGACGCCGACGGCGAGCTCACGGGGTATGCGGTTGACGCCGCCCGCGCTCTCGCAAGCCGCATGGGCCTTAAGGTCGCCTTTGTCGATGCGTCTTCGGCAGATTCCGCGCTCGGCGACAAAAAGGCCGATATCTTTATCGGCGAGATTAACTCCACGGACGGGGACATTAGCTCGCTCGGCACCTGCCTGTACGATGCCACTTCCGTGTTCGGTAAAACTAGCGATGGTGGGTCGCTAAGCGTTTCCACCGATACCCTTAACACGTCCACCCTGGGCGTTCAGACGTCCTCGGCCTCGCAGGAGGCGCTTGCTAAGCAGAGCATCACCGCCAACCAAAAGACCTACTCCAACATCAACGAGTGCTTTGAGGCGCTCGAGTCCGGCGAGGTCGACTATGTGATCTGCGACTCCACGGCCGGCGGCTACCTTGCACGCCTGATGAGCGAGGTCTCCTATGCCGGTGCGCTCGAGGCGCCCTCGACGCTTGGTGTTGCGGGCCTCTCGTCCAATGACGAACTGTGCCGTGCCGTGAGCGATGTCCTCGACGGTATTACGGCCGACGGCACGCTCGAGGCGGTTCACTCTGTCTGGTATGGCACGATGCCCTACGACCTCACCACTAAGACGGTTTCGGGCGCTAACGTGCAGCCGGGCGACTCTGAGTCCAGTGAGACCACGTCCTCCGGCAGCGAGTCCTCCGATTCCGACAATGAGACCGCATCCTCCGAGGACAAATCGTCCAGCCAGGAAGGCGCCATCACCGACGACGACATTAACAAACTCAATAGCTAGTTATTGCTAGGGGTGGTGTCTCCTATACGTTGGAAAGGACACCTCTTCACGGTTTCAACACGCACTGCCGGGTTTCCCCAATAGGGGAGCCCGGCTTTTTCATCCCTATAAAACCAGCAGGTCAAAGCCAATTTTCGAGACCAAATACAAATCTGTGGGCTCCCTCCTATAGCGCACTTTGCCATGGAAAAGTACGAGACTTCGGTATGCGGTATCAAGCAATCGTTATTCGGGTCTTTAGGAATCCGCGTGATTAAATGCACGGCAATGGGTACATAGCCAGTACAGTAAGTCCCCGAGGCAGATTGGAGCCACGTATGGATATCAAGGTTTCTGGACGCAAGACGACGGTAACCGATGCTCTGCGTGCGCATGTGGATGAGAAGATCGGCGAGGCGCTCAAGGTTTTCGATATCGAGCCCATGACGGTCGACGTTGTACTTCGCTATGAGAAGAACCCCTCGAACCCCAACCCGGCAATCGTCGAGGTTACGGTTCGTGCCCGCGGTTCGGTGATTCGCGTTGCCGAGCACGGTGCAGATATGTACGCCGCCATCGACCTCTCCGCCGATAAGGTCACCCGCCAGCTGCGCAAGTTCAAGACCAAGGTCGTGGACAACCGCCAGGGCGGTGCCAGCGCCGCGGATGTCGCACCGGTCGAGCGCGTTGAGGATCTGGCCGACCTGCTGCTGCCCGAGGAAGAGGACGACCTGCTCGTCCGCGAGAAGGTTATCGACGTCACCCCGATGACTGAGGAGCAGGCGCTGGTGCAGACAGATCTGCTGGGCCACGACTTCTACGTGTTCGAGAACGCGACGACTGGCCTCATCAATGTGGTGTATCACCGTAAGAATGGTGGATATGGCATCATCAAGCCCCGCATCGAAACACTTGACGAGTAAAATACGTTAACTTGCATGAGTTAACGGTTGGCGGCCATCCCATGCGGGTGGCCGCCTTTTTACGTAAGGAGTCGCTTTGATGGACAAGGCCGCATCCGCCGGTCATTCGGACCGTTGCCGCATCGTCGTCGATACCTGCTGCGACTTTAGCCCCGAGGTCGCCGCGAACCTCGATGTCGATATCCTGGGTTTCCCCTTCATTATCGATGGCGAGGAGCGCACGGATGACATCTGGTCGAGCATCACACCCAAGGAGTTCTACGATCGCATGCGCGCCGGTGCCCGCGTGTCCACCTCGGCTGTGTCGCTCGGTCGCTATATCGAGTTCTTTACCGAGTGCGCCAAAGAGGGCACGCCCACGGTCTACCTGTGCTTTACCTCGGCGCTGTCGTCGAGCTACAACTCCGCGTGCCAGGCGGCAGATGCCGTGCGCGCCGAGTATCCCGATTTTGAGCTTTACGTGGTCGACAACGCTCTGCCCTGTGCGACAGGCGCGCTCTTGGCGCTCGAGGCCGTGCGCCAGCGTTCGGCGGGACTGACCGCCAAGCAGCTGGTCGATTGGGCAAACGAGGCAAAGACCTACGTCCACGGCTACTTTACGCTCGAGAGCTTCGACGCACTGGCTGCCGGCGGCCGCATTCCGCCCGCGGCAGCGCAGCTCACGGCAAAGCTCGATGTCAAGCCTGAGCTCTCCTACGACCTGGCCGGCTCGCTGTCGCTGATCGGCGTCAACCGCGGCCGCAAGAAGGCACTCAAGTCCATCCTCAAGTCGTTCCGCGAGAACTACGTGCCCGACCGCACCATGCCCATCGCCATCATGACGGCCGATGCCGAAAAGGACGGCGACTGGCTCGAAGCCGCCATCCGCAAGGAGGAGGGCTGCGCTGACGTTACGATCATTCGCAGCTCCGTGGGTCCCACCATTGGCTCGCACGTGGGCCCCGGCATGGTGGCCTGCGCGTTTTGGGGTAAGAACCGCGCCGACAAGGCGTCGCTTTCCGACCGCATCGCCCGTCGCGTGCGCGGTCAGTAGGCAAGTAACGCGGCCGTAATCGATCCCAGCTCACTGCCCAAACGCTGGCATCGAGTATTCAACCTGGTAACAACACCCAACCCAAAAGGAAAGGTTTCATGGCAAACAAGCTCTCTGTCGCATTTATCGGCACCGGAATCATGGGTGCCCCCATCGCCGGTCACATCCTGGATGCCGGCTATCCTGTCACGGTCAACAACCGCACCAAGTCCAAGGCCGCCGCGCTTATCGAGCGCGGCGCCGCCTGGGCCGATACGCCGGCCGAGGCCGTGGCGAACGCCGACGTCGTCTTTACCATGGTGGGCTATCCCTCCGAGGTCGAGGAGCTCTACCTGGCGGGCGACGGCCTGCTCGCGTGCACTAAGCCCGGCGCGGTCTTGATCGATCTCACCACGAGCTCGCCCGAGCTCGCCCGCGACATTGCCGAGGCCGCCCAGGTCTCCGGCCGCATGGCGTTTGACTGCCCCGTCACCGGCGGCGAGTCGGGCGCGATCGCCGGCACGCTCACGGCTATCGTGGGCGCCACCGAGAACGACATCGCCCCGGTCCGCGATATCCTTTCCACCTTTGCGGTAAACATCTGCTGCTTCGATGGCGCCGGCAAGGGCCAAGCTGCCAAGCTCGCCAACCAGGTGTCGCTGGGCGCCTGCATGGTCGGCATGGCAGACGCCATGGCATTTGCCGAGCTGAGCGGCCTTGACCTGGAGAAGACCCGCCAGATGATCCTGGGCGGCACCGGCAAGTCCGGCGCCATGGAGAGCCTGGCTCCCAAGGCGCTCGACGGCGACTACAAGCCCGGCTTTATGGTCGAGCACTTCATCAAGGACCTGCGCTTGGCGCTCGCCTATGCCGACGATCGCGAGCTTGCGCTGCCCGGCGCCGACGTGGCCTTTACGCTCTACGACATGCTCGATGCCATCGGTGGTGCCAAGCTGGGCACCCAGGCCATCACGGTTCTCTATAAGGAGGAGGCCGACGCCATCGCCGCCGGTCTGGACTGGTCGCAGTATCGTCCTGAGGAGCATGGCGCCCACGAGGACGGCTGCGGTTGCGGCGAGCACGGCGACGACCATGAGTGCGGTTGCGGTCACCATCACGGCGAGGACCACGAGTGCTGCTGCGGCCACCATCACGGGGAGTAGCGCCCATGAGCTGGACGTTCGTGGTGCTCGCGCTGGTGCTCTTTCTCTTTGCGATCTACATTGGCTTTTTGTGCGGCCAGTGGGCGTGCGAAAAGCGCGTCATCACCAAGCGCGACTACTGGATCGCCAACTTTGCAGGAGCGGCGGCAGTCGTCCTGCTGACCTGGGTGTTCTCGCTGTTCCCGCTGGTGCAGTTTGCGCCGATCGGCTGGCTCGGCGGCTTTATCGCCGGTCTTAAGATGAGCTTTGGCGAGTCTGTCGGTCCGTGGCGCAAGCACGACGAGGTCTTTAACGTCAACAAGGCTCATCGCGCCGCCGCCGACGCGGGCGACGCTGAGGAACGCCGCCGTGCGCGTCGCAATGGCGCGGCCGACCGACAGCTCATCTCGGTCACCGATGACAGCAAGGGTGCTGGCAAGCACGCTAAGAAATAGTAAGAAGAGGTAACTATGGCAGAAAACAAAGACGAACAGCTCACCGACGAGGAGCTGGCACAGCTTCAGCTGGCAGAGGAGAACGAGAACGCCGTCGACCGTCTGGTCAAGGAGCTCGGCTGCCCCACGCGCCGCATCCGCCAGTTTGCCGCCCGCGTGCTGCACCTGCTTGCCGAGCGCGATCCGCAGCGCGTCGTGCCCTGCGTGCCCGCGCTGATCGAGGCGCTCGACCGCCCCGAGGCGCAGACCCGCTGGGAGGCCCTCGATGCCCTGACGGCGCTCGCCACCACCTGCCCCGAGCAGCTGGGCGATGCCTTTGAGGGCGCCGAGACTGCACTGTTCGACGAGATCTCCTCCACGCTGCGCTATGCCGCCTTCCGCCTGCTGTGCGTGTGGGGTGCCACGAGCGTCGAGCGTTCGCGCGAGGCTTGGCCCATCCTGGACGAGGCCATCCAGTGCTACCACGGCGACCTCGAGTATCGCGACATGCTCGGTTGCCTGTACGAGTTTTGCCAGGGCGAGATCGACGCCGAGGTTGCCGAGAAGCTTGCGCTGCGCCTTAAGTTCGATGCCGAGAACGGTAAGGGCAGCTATCTCAAGGCCCGTTCGAGCGAGATTTGCGAAATGCTTGTTAAACGTTTTGGCCTGGATCTCTCCAAAAAGAAGAAGCGTGCTAGCGTTAAAAAATCTGACGACGCCGAAGACGAGGAGTAACAGATTATGGCGCACGATGTAGTCCTGATTCCCGGTGACGGTATCGGTCCCGAGATTACGCAGGCCATGCGCCGCGTGGTCGAGGCTGCCGGTGTCCAGATCAATTGGAACGTCCAGGAGGCCGGTGCCGGCGTCATGGACGAGTTTGGCACGCCGCTGCCCCAGCACGTGCTCGATGCGGTCGCCGAGACCAAGGTTGCCATCAAGGGCCCCATCACCACGCCGGTCGGCACGGGTTTCCGCAGCGTCAACGTGGCCCTGCGCAAGCATTTTGACCTGTATGCCTGCGTGCGCCCCTGCCTGTCGCAGCCGGGTGACGGCTCGCGCTTCCGCGACGTCGACCTGGTTATCGTGCGCGAGAACACCGAGGACCTCTACGCCGGCATCGAGTTCGATGAGGGCACTGCCGAGGTCGAGGAGCTCTCTCAGCTCGTTGAGCGTTCGGGCCAAAAGACCTTCGCCGCCGATTCCGCGATCTCGATCAAGCCCATCTCCATTGCCAAGAGCCGCCGTATTGTGGAGTATGCCTTTGAGTATGCCCGCCGCTGCGGCCGCAAAAAGGTGACGGCCGTGCATAAGGCCAACATCATGAAGGCGACCGACGGCCTGTTCCTGCGCGTTGCGCGCGAGGTGGCCGCCAACTATCCCGATATCGAGTTCAACGACAAGATCGTCGACGCCACCTGCATGGGCCTGGTCCAGAACCCCAACGACTTCGATGTCCTGGTGCTGCCCAACCTGTACGGCGACATCGTGAGCGACCTGTGCGCTGGCCTGGTGGGCGGCTTAGGGATGGCCCCCGGCTCCAACATCGGTGCCGACTGCGCAATCTTTGAGGCAACGCACGGATCCGCGCCCGATATCGCGGGCCAGGATATCGCCAACCCCACGGCCGAGATCCTCTCTGCTGCGATGATGCTCGATCACCTGGGCGAGAACGACGCGGCCAATCGCATTCGCGCCGCCGTTTCTGCCACGCTCGACGAGGGTGAGCAGGTTACCGGCGACGTTCGTCGTGCCCAGACCGGCTCCGTTGAGGGCGCTGTGGGCACGCAGGCTTTTGCCGATGCCGTTATCGCGCACCTGGCCTAAGGCATGCAGACTGCAAACGCCTAAATAGTACTTAAGTGTTTGCGTATAACCTGAGAATCAATACGCCCGGCGCTCTGTCGGGCGTATTCTATTGCGGACTATGTTTCCTAACAAGGAGTAACTGATATGGGTCTGATTCAAAAGAAGGACGAGAAGGACGAGATCGACGGCATCAAGATCATCGAGCGCGGCGAAGGCCCCGACGGTGACGAGGACGAGAAGATCGATCTGGTCGCCGGTACGTCTGCCGAGCACATTGCTGCCGGCACGACCGCCGAGGAGGAGGACGCCCGCCTGGAGGCTCAGATTGCCGCGGATGCCGCTGACGAGAATCTCATGCCCGAGGAGCAGGATGAGGACAACGACTCCGACGTGGACGACCATGCATCCAAGCACAAGAAGACGATGATTGCCGCCTTTGTGGTTGCAGTCGTGATCGCTGCGGTGGTCGGCTTCTTTATTGGCAATGGCGGCTTTGGCGGCAAGGGCGTCGGCTCGGCGACTCTGACCGAGGATCAGCTCGATTCGACCGTGGCAAGCTATAGCTACAACGGCAAGAAGAGCGACATCACTGCGCGCGAGGCCATCGAGAGCCAGTACAGCCTCGACACCGTCAAGGATGGTGACGGCAACTACACCGCTCCGTCTGCCGACGTTATCCTGTCCTACGTGCGCAACAAGATCCTGCTCGACGCCGCCGAGGACGAGGGCATTACCGTTTCTTCCAAGGAAATGAAGAAGTACGCCGAGGATTCCATCGGCACCTCCGACTACAAGACCATGGCCACGCAGTATGGCGTGTCCAAGGACCAGGCCAAGCAGATCGTCCGCCAGTCCGCGACGCTGCAGAAGCTCTACAAGAAGAAGGTGGGCGATAGCTCCGCAAGCATGCCGACCGCCCCGACCGAGCCTGCTGACGGCAACGAGGAGACCGCGAGCAAGGATTACGCCGACTACATCATCAACCTTGCTGGCGACGAGTGGGATAGCGAGAAGGGTACCTGGAAGGATGCCGACAGCACCTATGCCAAGGCCTTCGCTGATGATGCCTTTACGGCCGATAGCGCTACCTATAAGCAAGCCATGACCGCCTATTACACCGCTTACCAGCAGTATTCCTCGCAGGCTTCGAGCGCCAGCTCCAAGTGGACTGAGTATGCGAACGGCCTCTACGCCAAGGCCAACATCAGCATCTACGGCCTGTTTGCGTAAGGTTTGTCTGCACTACTGCGCGCTAACCGATCTACCTGATTGAGCCCGCTAGAACGGACAACGTTCTAGCGGGCTTTTTGCGTTGAGGGCGTGATTGACGGCTTAATTATGACTATTCATCTTTAAGCCCAAAAAGGCTATCGGCTTCATCGTCGGATATATATTCCAGTACATCGCCTGGTTGGCAGTCGAGTGCCCGGCATATCGCGTCAAGAGTTGAAAAACGTATGGCAGAAACCTTGCCCGTCTTAATGCGTGACATATTGACCTGGGAGATGCCCACACGTTCCGCAAGCTCTTTGGATGAGATCTTGCGTTCGGCGAGCATGCGGTCAAGCCGCAGAATAATCATGGATTCCCCCTAGAGCAACTCGTCATCTTGTTTTTGCAGGATATACCCGTAACGGAAGATACTGGCAATCAGGCAAATAATCAGGCCTGCAAAGAGCATGGAGGGCTCGAATAACTGGCCGACGAACGCATCGGTAAAGCTGCCGCCAAATCCCGAGAGTATCATTCCCGTGATAACGGCACCAAGAAGCCTCACGGCAACGCCGCCGATAAGGAATAAATGTCCTACTCGACGAAGTGTTTGGTTACATTCAAGGTCAAAGGGCCTGCCTTCCTTTTCAATGTTGAAGAAAAGCCTGCGCACGCTTATCGCGATGGTAAGCGCGAGGCATGTCATCAAGAGGCTCCCTATGGCAGTGTGACCATCGTGTGCGACGAGCATAAGTGGGGCCTGCACATCGGTACCGACGATAGCAAGGCACGGCCCTTCGCCGGCTTGAAGTTCTACGGATTGGAGACACGGGCCTTGGGAGAGGCCAGGCAATATGAGTAGAAGGTCAATCGCAATGACTGCGAGGAGCCCCAGAGCGAGCGCGGTGGTAATGCAGATCGTGGCCCATTTGCAAATGCGAGCGAGCTTCCTCAGTTTGGCTACCGTCTGTTCGCGGCTGATGGTTTCATTCGATATAGATGCGTTTCGATGGAACATAACCCCTCCAATCGGCGTTTGGGATGATACTTGTATCATATCAGAATTAACGATAAACGATAAATAATTACGGAGACTGAGTAAGTAATGATTGAAAACGATTAGCGTGAGCTATTAGCTCATTTTGGATGCCGGAGTTTGGCGCGTGGGGGATAAGGACAAATGACAAAATTTCCTGTGATCGCGCAAGCGCTCCATCGGGTTCCCCTAATTCATATGGGAAAACAGCTGCAAACGATTACAAGTAACCGGTGAACGGTCGAAAACTACCGTTCACCGATAATCTCAAAACTGGTTCTAACTGGTATTAAGACAAAAAGACCAATTCACATATCTTCACAATGACCTGCAATTTTTCTTTACGCTATTTTTAGCCGCCCTGCGTTGTTTAGACACAATAAAAGTTCTGATCTTTTTCCAAAGCATTTCGAAACGGTTTCAAAACCGCAGGTAGAAGTATTAACGAGCGGTAAACGGTCGATTTATCACCGTGAGCGGTGCAAAAACGTTTTACCGTATGAATCAACGAAAGCGACCTCTTCTGGGGTGATATAGTGACAACAACACATCACGTGGTTACTACCAGTTTAGAAACCACTGGTCTTCAAAGAACGCTTTCCAAGAAGCTTTAAGGGCGAGCGCCCGCTGGCTTCCGAAAATCATCGGACTCAGATCGTACACACCTTCGGAAGGGAAATTTGAATGGTTGGCTTTATTCTTACCGGTCATGGACAGTTCGCACCCGGCCTTGCAAGCGCTATCGCTATGGTTGCTGGCGACCAGCCTGCTTTTACCGTCGTTCCTTTTGAGGGCGACCAGGCTGCATCCTACGGTGAGGATCTCCGCGCCGCTATTACCGCTATGCGCGAGGAGTGCGATGGCGTGCTCGTCTTTACCGACCTGCTTGGCGGCACCCCGTTCAACCAGTCGATGATGATTGCCCAGGATGTCGATAACGTCGAGGTTCTGACTGGCACCAACCTTCCCATGGTTATTGAGCTTCTGTTCCTCCGCGGCAATGCCACGCTCGCCGAGCTTGGCGAGCAGGCCGTGACCGTTGGCCAGACGGGCGTCACCGCCCAGACGGTCGCATCCGTTGCCGACTCCGAGGAAGAGGATATCTTCGGCGACGAGGACGGCATCTAATGGCCGATTTCGGAGCCAACGTCCTGAGCTCCTCGGTCGCTCTTTTAGGCCTGCTTGTCATCATGGGCTTGATTTACACCATCTGGTCGCAAATCAACATGAAGAAGAAGCAGAAGTACTTCAAGGAGCTGCACACCGAGCTCAAGCCGGGTCAGGAGGTTCTTTTCGCCGGCGGTATCTACGGAACCGTCAAAGGCATCGAAGGCGAGAAGGTCCAGATCAAAGTCCGATCCGGAGCCGTCGTAGATGTTTCGCGTTACGCGATTCAGGAGATCAAGTAACTGTCGTCAGCAAATATCGAAAGGAAGCTGATCAACATGGCAGAACCCAACATTCTTCTTACCCGCATCGATAACCGACTGGTTCATGGTCAGGTTGCCACCCAGTGGAACTCCACTCTGGGCTCCAACCTCATCCTCGTCGCCAACGACGATGTGTCGACCAACACCATGCGCCAGAACCTCATGAAGATGGCCGCTCCCGCCGGCGTCGCTACGCGTTTCTTCTCCCTGCAGAAGACCATCGACGTCATTGGCAAGGCGAGCCCGCGCCAGAAGATCTTCATCGTGGCCGAAACACCGGAAGACGTGCTTACGCTCGTCAAGGGCGGTGTGCCTATAAAGAAGGTAAACATCGGCAACATGCACATGTCGGAAGGAAAGCGCCAAGTCGCCACCTCCGTCGCAGTTAACGACGAGGATGTCGCTGCGTTTAAAGAGCTGCAGGAATTGGGGGTGGAGTTGGAGATCAGGCGCGTTCCGAGCACGCCTGTTGAGGACACGAGCAAGCTCTTCTCGTAGTCTTCGTGATCCACGTTGTCAGGAGTGAAACCCTGACATTTTGTACGTGAAATCCAAAGTGCGTACATACATTTTGAAAGGAGGAGCAAGATGGAATTCTCGATCATTCAGGTCGCCCTGGTCTTCGTTGTTACGTTCATCGCGGCAATCGACCAGTTTGACTTCCTCGAGTCTCTCTATCAGCCCATCGTCACCGGCGCCGTCATCGGTCTTATCCTTGGCGACCTCAACACCGGTCTTCTCGTGGGTGGTACTTATCAGCTCATGACGATCGGCAACATGCCGATCGGAGGCGCTCAGCCGCCTAACGCCGTCATCGGCGGCATCATGGCAGCCATTCTCGCTATCGCCACGGGCCTCGAGCCCAACGCGGCAGTTGGCCTCGCCATTCCGTTCGCTCTGCTTGGCCAGCTTGGCGTTACCCTGGTCTTCACGCTTATGTCCCCGCTTATGTCCACGGCCGATAACATGGCTCACAACGCGGACACCAAGGGCATCGAGCGCCTGAACTACTTCGCCATGGCTCTGCTCGGCCTGATCTTCGCTGTCGTCGTCACCCTGTTCTTCATCGCTGGCGCCACCATCGGTCAGACCATCGCCGCTGCTATTCCGACTTGGCTGCAGACCGGTCTGTCCGCTGCAGGCGGTATGATGCGCTTCGTCGGCTTCGCCGTCCTGCTCAAGGTTATGATGAACCGCGATATGTGGGGCTTCTTCCTCATGGGCTTTGGCCTCGCGCTCATCACCGTTGCCAACGATTCGCTGGCAACCCCTGCTCTGCTCATCCTCGCTCTCATCGGCTTCGGCATCGCTTTCTGGGACTTCCAGCAGCAGACCGAGCTGAAGGGTGCAGCTGTTTCTGACGGAGGTGACTTCGAAGATGGCATCTAATGAGTATGTGATCCCGGAGCACTACGAGGATCTCACTCCTGCTCCGCAGCTCGACCAGAAGACCCTCAACAAGATGGCTTGGCGCTCCTGCTTCCTGCAGGCCTCGTTCAACTACGAGCGTATGCAGGCCGCTGGCTGGCTCTACTCCATCATCCCCGGTCTGGAGAAGATCCACACCAACAAGAACGACCTCGCGGCTTCCATGAGCCACAACCTGGAGTTCTTCAACACCCACCCGTTCCTCGTCACCTTTGTTATGGGTATCGTGCTTTCGCTCGAGCAGAACAAGGTTGACATCCCCACAATCCGCGCCGTCCGCGTCGCCGCAATGGGCCCGCTCGGTGGTATCGGTGACGCCCTGTTCTGGCTGACGCTCGTGCCTATCACGGCCGGCATCACCTCCAACATGGCCATCAACGGCAACGCCGCTGCGCCGATCATCTTCTTGGTGATCTTCAACGTCGTCCAGTTCGCTCTGCGCTTCTGGCTCATGAACTGGTCCTACAAGCTTGGCACCAGCGCTATTGACGCTCTGACTGCCAACATGCAGGCCTTCACGCGCGCCGCTTCCATCATGGGCGTCTTCGTCGTCGGTTGCCTGGTCGTCACCATGGGTGGCACCCAGATCAACCTCCAGATCCCCAACGGCACCACCCGTGGCCTCTCCGCCAATACCGTGATCGTCTCCGAGAAGGAGGCCGAGAACTTCACCGGTATGGAGGGCATCGATACCGAGACCGCTGAGGCCGGTACCATGGCCATGACCGATGAGGATGGCAACGCCCTCACCGCCACCGATGCCGACGGCAACGCTGTCGAGTGCGGCGTCACCGATCTGGGCAACGGCATGGAGTCCGTTACCTACGGCACCGTCACCGAGGATCCGGTCAACTTCTCTGTTGCCGACACCCTCAACACTATCGTCCCGAAGCTCGTTCCGCTTATGCTTACGCTGCTGCTTTACTACATGTTCGCTAAGCACAGCTGGACCCCGACCAAGGGCATTCTGCTGCTCTTCGTCCTGGGCATCTTGGGCGCTGGCCCGCTTGGTCTCTGGCCGAGCATCTGGTAAGGCTCTAGCTTGAGGGGTGTGTCCCTACGCGGCTCACACCCCGACCCCTTAAGCCATGTGTATGTTAAAAGCCGCGTGCTCGAAAGAGCGCGCGGCTTTTGTTTTTCTTGATGATTCGGGTGTGGCAGACAGATAATGCTAAACACCCTAGGTAGTTAGCCGAATTCGAGCAAAAGGGAGGATAGGATGGCGATCGGAGCGCGTAAGCAACCGCTGTACGATCAGCTGGTCGATATTCTGACCGAAAAGATCGACCATGAATATCGCGCCGGTGACATGATTCCTTCCGAGCGCGAACTTTCGGAGCGCTATGGTCTCTCGCGCACTACGGTACGCCTGGCTCTGCAGGAACTGGAGCGTTTAGGACTGGTGGTTCGGCAGCACGGTCGCGGTACCTTTGTGACTGACCGTTCGGCAAAAGCAACCAATCTTATGCAGTCCTACAGCTTTACCGAGCAGATGCGCGCGATGGGTCGCGACCCCGAGACCACGATTCTCGAGTTTTGCGAGATGGAGGCCGATAAAAATCTGGCCGAGCATATGGGATTGCGTATCGGCGATCGCATTTTTAAGCTTAAGCGCCTTCGTTCTGCCGACAACATGCCCATGATGGTCGAACGCAGCTATCTACCAGTTCGTCAATTTCTGTCCCTAAAGCGACCGCTGCTGGAGCGTAAGCCGCTTTACGATGTGATTGAGCAAGACTTTCAGCAAAAGATACGCGTGGCCGAAGAGGAGTTCTATGCGAGCATAGCCCGTCCCACCGATGCCCATCTTTTGGGAATTGTCGAGGGCTCGCCTGTGCTCGATTTGGTCAGGACTACGTATAACGAGTCAAACGAGGTTGTGGAGTATACGCTCTCGGTTGCTCGTGCTGATCAGTTTAAATACAAGGTTTATCACCAGCGTAGTAACTAGTGTTCGCATCGTATCCATATGGTGATTCTTTGCATTTAACTGGTTACTACCAGATAACCAACCGAAGTGTATAATTGCACGTCAGAGGATTACTTCTAGAGAGAGGTATTAGAAATGTTCGAGAAGAGTGTCGAGGAGCTTACCGAGCTCGGCGCCCAGATCACCACGGCCGAGATTGCTCAGCAGCCCGAGCTTTGGCGTGATACGCTCAACATCTATCGCGAGAACAAGGAGGCCATCGAGGCCTTTCTGGCTGAGGCTCGCGCTATGGGCGAGGGTCGTCTGTCTGTTGTCTTTACCGGTGCCGGTACGTCCGACTACGTTGGCGATACCTGCGCCCCGTACCTGCGTCACGCTGGCAACACTGATCTCTACGACTTTAAGCCCATCGCCACGACCGACATCGTGAGCGCCCCGCGCGACTTCCTGCGCGCCGAGGATCCCACGCTCGTGGTTTCCTTTGCCCGCTCTGGCAATAGCCCCGAGAGCCTTGCCGCCGTTGCCGTTGCCAAGGAGCTCGTCCACAACGTCAAGTTCCTCAACATCACCTGCGCTCCCGAGGGCAAGCTCGCCGTTGAGTCTGCCGATGATCCCAACGCGCTGACGCTGCTCATTCCGCGCGCCAACGACAAGGGCTTCGCCATGACCGGTTCTTATTCCTGCATGACCCTGCTCTCTACCCTTATTTTCGATACGGCCTCTGACGAGCAGAAGGCCGAGTGGGTCGAGACGATTGCCAAGATGGGCGAGGAGGTCATCTCTCGTGAGCCTGAGATCGCCGATTACCTGGCTGGCGACTTCAACCGCGTGACCTACTTGGGTTCTGGCTCCTTCGGTGGCCTTGCCCAGGAGAGCCAGCTCAAGATCCTCGAGCTCGCTCACGGTCTGGTTGCCACTTCTTACGACACCTCCATGGGCTATCGTCACGGACCTAAGTCCTTCGTCGACGATAAGACGCTCGTCTTCGTGTTCGTCAACAACGACGCTTACACCCGTCAGTATGACATCGACATTCTCAACGAGATCGGTGGCGACGAGATCGCTCAGCACACCATCGCCGTTCAGCAGGAAGGTGCCACCGTCTATGAGGGTGAGTCCTTCACCTTTAAGGGCTACGAGGCGCTTCCCGAGGGCTACCTTGCTCTGCCGTTCGTAATGTTTGCCCAGGCTATCAGCCTGCTCAACTCCGTGCGCGTGGGCAACACGCCCGATACGCCGAGCCCCACCGGCACGGTTAACCGCGTGGTTAAGGGCGTGACGATTCACCCCTTCACCGCTTAATCGCGTCCCCCTGCAAGGGCGCCCGTCCGCTCATAACGGCGGGCGGGCGCTTTTTGTTTTACGTGAGCTGTGTATAAGCATCACCACAGTCAACTGCTTTAGAAGCAAGGAGTGCATATGAGCACGTACGCAATTAAGGCTGACAAGTTCTTCTTGCCGGCAGGCCCGCAACTGGGCGGCTATCTTATGGTCGAGGATGGCGTCTTTGGCGCCTGGCAGGCCGACGAGCCCTCTTGCGAGATTAAGGACTACACGGGGTCGTGGATCGCACCGGGTATGGTCGATACTCACATCCATGGCTTCTACAACCACTCGACTACCGATAATGATCCCGAGGGCATCGATATCAGCTCGACCGAGCTCGCCCGTCGCGGTACCACCAGCTGGCTGCCCACGACGTTCACCGATGGCGTCGAGCAGATCAAAGACGCCTGCGCCGCCATCGCTCAGGCGGACGAGGGTCGCGGCCCCGACTTCTGCGGTGCTCGCATTCAGGGCATCTACCTGGAGGGCCCCTTCTTTACCATGAAGCACGTGGGCGCGCAGAACCCCGCTTACCTGATCGATCCCTCCGAGGAGGTCTTCGATCAGTGGCAGGAGGCTGCGGGTGGTCGCATCGTCAAGAGCGCCATGGCGGCCGAGCGCGACGGTGCCGCTGCTTATGCGGCTGCTCTGAATGCCAAGGGTGTGGTGACCAGCATCGGTCACTCCGACGCCACCTACGATGAGTGCATCGCCGCCATCAACGCCGGTGCCAGCTGCTTTACGCATACCTATAACGGTCAGCGCGGGCTGCATCACCGTGAGCCCGGTGTCGTGGGCGCTGCCATGTCCACGCCCGAGACCTACGCCGAGATCATCTGTGACGGCAAGCACGTTAACCCTGCCGCCATCAAGGCGCTGCTGCAGGCAAAGGGCTGGCAACACACGGTGCTCATCACTGACTGCCTGGGCTGCGGCGGCATGCCCGAGGGCAGCTACACCAGTGGTGGCATGGACGTCATCATGAAGGACAACCTGTGCTGGCTCGCCGACGGCAAGAGCATTGCCGGCTCGGTGCTCACGCTTGCCCAGGGCGTCAAGAACATCGTTGACTGGGGCATCGCCAGCGCCGATATCGCCATTCGCATGGCAACCGAGGTGCCGGCACGCTCCGCGCACATCGAGGATAAGTGCGGCAGCATCATGCCGGGTCGCGACGCCGACTTTGTCGTGTTCGACCATGAGCTTACCCTCGTCGAGACGTATGTTGGCGGCCAGAGCGTCGGCAACGCCTTTACCGAGTAACGATAGGAAAAGACGGCGGGCCCGAATCTGCTCGGACCCGCCGTATGGGTTAAACGCTCAAAAGCACCTTCACAGTTACAGCTTGTTAGCGATCTTCTTTGCCGTGCGCTTGACGCCGGCCACCAGGCCTCCTGCAGGATGCTCCTTCTCGTATGCTAGACGCTTCTCGCGCTTGGCGTACTCTTCGACGATGATATCGCCATATTCGTCTTCGATCTTGTCGAAGAAGTCGACGGCGCCCTTAATTTCCTCAGCGGTTGGGTGTCCCTTTTGGACACCGCCGGCGAGTTTGAACGGTCCCCACGTATCAAAGCCGGGGCAGCCGTAGACACCCATAAAGATGGCCTGCCTCATGCGGCAGATGCCATCGATATCCTTGCCGTACCACTTGTTTTTGCCACCGTAGGTCATAAGGCCAAACACCTTGTCCTGCGGCTGCAGCACGTTCGTGAGCACGCGTGCCATGTCCTTGTCGATCTCGGAGTAATAGATGCCCGTGGCGACACCGATCAGATGATATTCGTGCAGGTCGGGGTACTCGTTTTTACCGAGCGCCTTGACGTCGAGGGTATCGATCTCGGGGTGTGCCTCGACGATGGCGTCCACGAGCTTTTTCGTATTGCCGTGATGGCGCGAGGCGTAGAGGATGATGGTTCGCATAAGAAGGCCTTTCAGCTGTAATTGCATCAATGTCTGTATGGTACCCCGTTACATGGCTGGGATACCGGACGCATCGATGAACGTGCGGGTTTGTCCTTTGGTTAGGGCCGAGACGGGTACTTGCGAGCAAAAAGCAGTTGTTCGAAAGGATGGGCAATGGAATACGCTCTCTCCAACGATTCGATTTCTATTAAGGTGTCCACGGCTGGTGGTTCGTTTACCTCGATCGAGGCCGGAGGTCGCGAGTATCTGTGGCAGGGCGATCCCGCCGTGTGGTCCGGCCAGGCACCGATTTGCTTCCCGATTTGCGGAGGCTTGCGCGATAACAACGCCATGACGTTTGCCGGGCATCATGTAAAGCTCGCTCGCCATGGGTTTGCGCGCAAACAGGAGTGGAAGCTGCTGAGCCAGAGCGAGAACGAGCTGGCGATGTGCCTGGCTTCGGAGGATAACGCCGCGCTGCTGAGCGATTATCCGTATCCGTTTAAGCTTGTCGCCCGCTATACGCTCGAGGACGCTGCCGTGCGCGTTTCCTACGAGGTCACCAACGAGGGCACCGAGGACATGCCGTTCTTTATTGGCGGTCATCCCGGCTTTAGGTGTCCGCTCGATGAGGGCGAGGCCTATACGGACTACGAGCTGCGCTTTGAGAAGGACGAGGCTGCTGAGCTTTGCACTGCCGTCCCCTCGACTGGCTTGATTGACGTGGCAAACCGCTCCAAGAACCCCATGGTGGGAAAGACGCTGCCCCTGTCGCACGAGCTCTTCGATTTTGCGGAGACCATCTTTGACGTGCTCGAGAGCCGCCAGGTCACGCTTTCTAAGAAGGGGGAGGACAAGGGCGTCCGCCTGAGCTTTGAGGGCTTCCCATATCTCATTGTGTGGAGCAAGCCCGAGGGCGATTTTGTGGCAGTTGAACCCTGGGGTGGCCTTTCGACCTGCTCCGATGAGGACGACGTGCTTGAGCATAAGCGCGGCTGTCTTGTCGCCAAGCCCAAGGAGACCGTCGTTCGCTCGTTCACGATTGAGATTCTGTAGTCGCATGTATCCAATTCATTTTGCAAGGCACAAGAAGCCTGCGAGATAAGGAGCTAAAAATGATCCTCACCGTTACGATGAACCCGTCTGTCGATACGCGCTATCAGCTCGATGAGCTCGTTATCGACGACGTCAACCGTGTGACGCCCGAAAAGACCGCCGGCGGCAAGGGCCTCAACGTGGCCCGTGTACTGGGTCAGCTGGGCGACGACGTTGTGGCAACCGGCCTGCTCGGCGGCCACATGGGCGCCTATATGGCCGAGCTCATGGATGCCAACGGTATTAACAACGACTTTGTGCCCATCAAGGGCGAGACTCGCATTTGCCTCAACATCCTCCACGCCGGCAACCAGACCGAGCTGCTCGAGAGCGGCCCGACAATTGCCCCCGAGGAGCTCGATGCCTTTACCGCCAAGTTTACCGAGCTTGCGGGCAAGGCCGCTGTCGTTACCATCTCGGGTTCGCTACCCCGCGGTGTCGAGGCAGACTACTATGCCAAGATCACGGGCATTGCCGAGAACGCCGGTGCCAAGGTGCTGCTCGATACCTCGGGTGCTTCGCTCGAGGCCGCCCTTAAGTCCGAAATTAAGCCCGAGCTGGTCAAGCCTAACCTGACCGAGATCAACGGCCTTCTGGGCACGAACTTTACCACCGACGATGTGGACGAGCTCCGCGCCGCGCTCGCCTCTGATGCCCGCTTCTCCGATATCCCCTGGGTCGTCGTGTCCATGGGCGCTGCCGGCTCCGTTGGCTTCCACAATGGCCGTGCGTTCCGCGCGAAGACCCCCGATATCCCCGCCGTTAACGCCACGGGCTCTGGTGACTCCACTATCGCAGGCTTCGCGCATGCCATCGCTGCCGGCGCAGACGACGAGACGGTGCTGCGTACCGCCAACACCTGCGGCAAGCTCAACGCCATGGATCCCATGACCGGCCATCTGGTCATGGACCGTTGGGACGAGGTTTACAACGGCGTTGTCGTGACCGAGCTGTAGGAGCTTGTGCTGCGGCCCCGGCATCGGTTGCCAGCTCATGTCGACGACAAGTGCAGTAGCATTATGCCGGGGCGCGACGCCGACGCTGTCGTGTTCAATCCCGACCTTACCCTGGTCGAGACGCATGTGGGTGGCAACAGCGTCGGTAATGCGTTTGCCGAGTAGCCGCCAAAGAAATGATCTGAGAGGGGATTTAGATGATTTACGGTGCATTGGGCGATATCGAGGAGTACCGCGGAATGCTCAAGGGCCTCGACGTGCTGATCGATTGGCTCGAGGAGAATGATCCGGCGCAGCTCGAGGTCGGCAGCCATCCGATTCTGGGCGACAAGGTCTTTGCGAACGTCATGGCTCCCACGACGCGTCCCGAAGCCGAGGCTCACTATGAGACGCATCAGCGCTATCACGACCTGCAGATCGACGTCGAGGGTCGCGAGGCCTTTAAGGTTGCCACGGGCAGCCTGACGCTGGTTCAGGAGTTTGACGAGAAGGACGACTACGATCTGGTCGATTCCGACGCCTCGATCGCCGGCGATCTTGCTGACGACAAGTTTGCGCTGTTTGTTGCCGGCGAGCCTCACATGCCCACGCTCGAGTTCCAGGGCGATGGCGCGCAGCCGGTCAAGAAGATTTGCTTTAAGCTGCTTGCAGATGCTTACTGGGAGGAGTAGCGCGCTGCTCGGCTGAGCTGTTCGTGTTGCGAGCGTTATCCCTTGGGGGAGCTCGCTTGGGCCCCGCTGAACGCGGTTCCTTTGGGGATTGCGGTTGGCGGGGCTTTTGTTGAGTAGGAGAGTTTCCGGCGGCGTTGTGCTTGGATTGGCGGAAGCGCGCCCGAAATCAGCAACAAAAAAGCCGCCCAAAGGCGGCTATCTTGTGCAATGGAGCCAGCGACCGGGCTCGAACCGGTGACCCCCGCTTTACGAGAGCGGTGCTCTACCAACTGAGCTACGCTGGCGGCCATATGATGACGCAACTGAGGCGTCAACGGCTGTCTATGATACGGGACATCGCACATCCGCGCAAGTGTTCTGACGGCTTTTCTCACTTTAAATGCACTAATATTGGAGACGCGATGTCTTGCTCTTACGGGTCTCAAACAGAATGGGGTGGCGATGGCTCAACCCAAGATTCTTCTCACACGCATCGACGACCGGTTTATTTGCGGGCAAGACATTGAGCTGTGGAACGAGGCGACTGGTTCCAACCTTGTCCTAATCGTCAACGATGAGATCGCGGCGGATTCGCGCCAATGGGCACCCATGAGGGCGGCGGCGCCAGAAGGCGTTTGGACACGGTTTTTCTCGGTGCAAAGGACCATCGATATCATTCATACCGCAACGCCGCGTCAATGGATTCTGGTCATGGTGGCCTCACCCGCAGATGCGCTCGCGCTGGTTAAGGGTGGTGTGCCAATAACCAAGATCAGCATTGGCCATATGCAGACAGGGGAGGGCAAACGCTCTGCAACGCCTGCCGTTGCCGTAGACGATATGGACATCGCCGCCTTCAAAGAGCTGCAAGAACTCGGCATAGAGCTAGAAATCCGCTATCTCCCCAGTTCCGCCCCCGATCCCATCGACAATCTGTTCAACTGATCCCTTGGGGACGGAGGAAAACGGATCATTTTGCCCTTGCGAGGGACGCGCGCGATGCCGCCTGTCAAAAACTATGCCCATTTACTACGTTTGATCGGTTATCGCCGAGCATGTCGAATTTGAGAAAAACAAAACCGCAGGTAGACGGCTCGCGCATTTAACAAAAACCGGTGCATGGTCGAGCATCCCGGGCTAAACGTAGTAAATGGGCATAGTTTTGATATGTCACTCATACAGTCACAGCGAAAAAGAGCCCAAAAGATGAAAAACGCCCGTCGGCGGTGTGCCGGCGGGCGTTGCTGTGCGATATGTCGCGTTGTGGGCCTAGTGCCTCATAAAGTGGTATTCGATCACATTGCTGTAGGGATGACCGGGGCCCACGATGCCCTGGGGGAACAGCGCATGGTGCGGCGTGTCAGGATACATTTCGGCCTCGAGGGCAAAGCCGGCGCCCCAACCGTAGTTGGCATCGTCTTTGGCGTGTTCGTCGCCCAGCCAGTTGCCGGTGTAGAGCTGCACGCCCGGGGCAGTGGTGTAATAGTCCAGCTCACGGCCGGTCCACATCTCCTCGACGTGCATCGCGCGGCGCAGATTACGGCCGTACTGATAGCCATCGATGCACAGGCAGTGGTCGTAGCCACGGGCCTGCTTAATCTGCGGGTCGTCGGCTTCCATGCCGGGCGCGACGGGGCGCAGCTCACGGAAGTCAAACGGCGTGCCCTCGACCGGAGCGATCTCTCCGGTGGGGATATTCTGCTCGTTGATGGGCAGGTAGTGGGCAGCGTTAGCAACAAAGAAGTGCTCACAGTCCATGCCGGCGTTGTGACCGGCAAGGTTAAAGTACGTGTGGTTGGTCATGGACACGTACGTGGCGCGGTCGCTCTCACAGCCATATTCGATACGGAAGCAGCCGGTGCGCGTCACGGTAAACACGGCCGTAAAGGTGCGGTTGCCGGGAAGGCCCAGCTCACCGTCCTCAAGCGAGGTGGTCATGCGCACGGCATTGTGGACCTCGTCGAGCTCAACGTCCCATACGCGCTTGTGCAGACCATGCTCAAGATCGCTGTGCAGGTTGTTGGTGCCCTCGTTGGCGGGCATATGCCAGTCCGTGCCGGCGATGGTGATCGTGGCACCTGCAGTGCGGTTGGCCACAGGTCCGATGGTCGCACCAAAGCAGGCGGGGTTGTCAAAGTAATCCTCGAGCTTATCGAAGCCCAGCACCACATCGCGCACGTTGCCGGGGATGTCGGGCACGTCGATGCCCAACACGGTGGCGCCATAGTCCATAATGCGAACGCAGATCTCGGGCCCGTTGAGGGTGTAACGATGAACGGGGGTACCGCACGGCGCGGTGCCGAAAAGCTCGGAAGTGATCATTTGGTTCCTAACATCGAGGTATTTCCGACAAACTGTAGCGCGAACAGGCGAGATTATCACTACACCCCACTAAAGCAGAGGGTATTTTTCTCAAAAAAGTGATGATTGGAGCTGTGCGGGCGTTCATTTCTGACGCGCGCGAGTCTGATACAATTTGTTCGTTATTGTTTGAATTGACGTGAGCGTGGAACAGCGAGGACTCATCGTGATTAAAGCGGAGCGACAGGATAAGGTTCGGCAGCTGCTCGAGGAACAGGGAACGGTCTCGGTCAAGGAGATTTCGGATGCGTTAGGTGTCTCGGATATGACGATCCGCCGTGACCTTGAGGAGCTTGCGAGCCTGGGCGAGATCGAGCGCGTGCACGGCGGAGCCCGCAGTGCGCAGGGCCGTCCACACGCTATGCTGCGCCATGAGTATTCGCACAGCGAAAAGCGCACGAAGCATGCCGAGGAAAAGTTGCAGATTGCGCGCCGTTCTGTGGAGCTTATCGAGGAAGGCTCGACCATCTTTTTGGGCACGGGCACCACGGTTGAGCAGATGGCCTCGATGCTGCCGGCGTTTCGCCTGCGCATTGTGACCAATTCGCTTTCGGTGTTTAACCTGCTCGAGGCGCGCGAAGACTGCGACCTGTGCCTGGTGGGCGGCATGTACCGTCGCCGCACCGCCGCTTTTGTGGGACCAACGGCCGAGGATACCCTGCGTGCGCTGGGCATCGACGCGGCGTTTATCGGTGCCAACGGCATTCTGGACGGCGACGTGTCTACATCCAATATGGAAGAGGGCCGCATCCAGCAGCTCGCCTTTAGCAAGGCCGACTCGCGCTATCTGATCGCCGACTCCAGCAAGATCGGCAAGCGCGACTTCTACACCTTCTGCCGCCTGGACAATTTGGACGCCGTGGTGTGCGAGCCGGGCATCGCCGCCGAGGATCGTGCCGCCATCGAGGAACACACGCAGGTTATTTGCTAGTTATCGCTACGGGATTGCCAACGGGTGATGCGGGAGGACTTTTACCTCCTGTCATTGTGGAAACCAGCGCGTCAGCGCTACGCGATATGACGCGCAAATAAGGACTCCACTATCAAATCGTCTCAACCTGTAACAGGTAGGGGTGAAACCACCAACCAGATGTTACAGATTGAGACAATTCGGCGGGGCCTACCTTGTTTGTCTCGATCTGTAACGGTTAGGACTTAAAAACTCGGCTACGTGTTACAGATCGAGACAAAAGAAAAAGAACATTAGGACTTGAAAATAAAGTTTTGATAAGGGATTCGCCCAGTTAAGACGGTGCGGCAGACAATTGAGATTAGTTTGCCTCCGGAGTCGTAAGCATAATGAGTCAGTTCGATGACCGGAAGTTTTGCAACACCATAATTACTGGCTTCGGAATCGCTAAGCTGACGTGCTCTATAGCTTTCCCTAACAGATTGGATAGACTTGGACAAGTCGTCCATGATTCTGCTAAATGCCTGAAAATCTAACTGGTTATTCGGAACGCGCGACTTTGAAATGAAGAACGTATCAGCGCCTATGAAGCTGCCTTCAAGTTCGTAGGTCAATTCAAGACGCTGAATTTTGTCGCGACTTTGACATCCAAATTGTTGGAGCATCATTACGGAAATTGGACGACCTGATGTGAGGCCGCCGAAATGTTTGGTAATGGCATCTGGATCAACGCCATCGCAATGGCTTGCAAAGTCAAAGTCTAAAAGTGAATTGAGCTCGCTAACGCGTTTCGGTGCAACAAACGACCCCTTACCTTGGATTCGATAGATACTTCCACGACGCTCCAGCTCACTCATGGCAAGTCGGACGGTTGTTCTGCTTACGGCGTATTCGTCGCAGAGTTCCATTTCTGTTGGAAGTTTATCGTCTGCTTGATATTCATCGACGATCTGCTTGAGCAGCGCGTCGGTGAGCTGTAAATAGAGTGGCCGTTTTTCGTGTGTATCGAGCATTAGAGCCTCAGTTTGCATGTTGGTTATACCTGATGGTTGCCTCAGTCGGGATGTAACGTGGGCAAGGTAACCTTAACGTATCACAGAGCGGCTCAGCATGACGATCTGATGCCTGTATCCACGAAGGGCTTGTCCGAGCGTGAAGATATTCTGGGGCAGGCAAATACCGTTCATGGAGTCCCCGATATGTTGGAGGTCAGCGCCGGCTGCTTTTGCTGCAAGGCCTATTTTCTTAATGGTCTCGCTGTCGCAGGAGTCTTGACTCGTCCCGTTCGCCGCCATGACGAGAACCTTCTCTTCAATTGACTTGCCTACGTTGTGGGATCGTACAAAGTCTACGATGGCGCGCAGGTCTGCTTCTTGGAAGCAAGGGACGGTGTAGGGGGCTGGCACGAGAAGGATATCGACGCCGAGGTCAACAAACTTGCGCGCAATTTCGAGCGTCATGACAGGTTCCGCAACGCCCGCTCCATGCATTTTTCCGGCTATGACCAGGCCATTGAAATGCTCTTTGGAGAGTTTAATCGAATGGGCGATTGCATCGTTGGAGACGCCGGTTCCAGGGTTGCCCGTCAGGCAGATAAAATCAAATCCGAGTTCGTTAGCCTTTTCTAAGGTCTTGGGAGAGACGCGACGACCCATGGGGATTTCCGTTCGGGATTCAGACATCTCTGCCTCGTTATCAACTGGCTCCAGATTGACGCCAATGGGCCTTCCGCATGCTCGCTTCACCCAAGTGACCGGGTTTTCATTGAGATCATCTGGAATACCGGCAATAACTGGATCGAACACATCGAGCGCGTTAAACAGAAGCAGGTCGGCACCTGCGGCACGTTCGATTTCTGCATTAGTAACGCCGCCGAGAAATTGGGAAGAGGGTACGTTTTCCGCCATGATGGTACGTCCCTCGGAAGCCAGAATTGCCTGTTTTAGATCCATGGGTGACGTGGCGGCAAAATCGGATGCGGACATGTTCAGTAATCGTTTGGGCATTGTTACTTCCTTTGACTAGAACGACAGGCTTGTGACATTGTCTCTAATATTGTTACAACAATATATTCAATATGTTATATCCAATCGGTGAACGGTTGCAAACTTATTGTACTGCTCGGAAAAAATAGCCTTTAGCTGGGAAAACCTTATATTAATCAACTACCGTTCACCGAATAAGTATTTGAATTCTTGACATATCGAAAAAGCGGAAAAAGAATTGGTTATGACAAATCGCGCAAATGATATTACATTTCGCACAAGAACGTATTCACTTACATAAGTGGATACAAACGGGGACGACGACGGTTGAGTCCGGATAAATCGTTGTGTGCCCGGGAATCATGAAAGGATGTGTTATGGACGCTATCGTCAAATTCCTTGAAAAACACCAGCCTCTCTTCGACAAAATCTCGAGGAACATTTATCTGGTGGCGATTAAGGATGGCTTTCTCTCGAATATGCCAATTGTGCTGTTCTCGAGCCTGTTCCTTCTTCTTTCGACGCTCCCTGCCTATGTAGGCATCACGCTTCCGTCTGAGGTGCTGGATTTCTTCAATAAAATCTATGCATATACCATGGGACTTCTTGGCATTATGGTGGCCGGCACCACGGCGAGCTCACTTGCCATGTCGATGAACCGTCGCATGCCTTCGGGTAAATCTCTCAACCCCACCTCGTGCATGGTTTGTGCCATGTGCGGCATGCTCTTGCTATCGGTGACGAACGATGTTGTCTCGATTGGCGGAGCAGATACATCTGTTTTTGAAACCGGCTATATGGGAACTAAGGGTTTTCTCGCTGCGTTCGTAGCCGCATTCTTGACCGTTAATATCTATAAGGTGTGCATTAGCCATAATGTGACGATCAAGCTTCCCAAAGAGGTCCCTGGCTCTATTGCGCAGAGTTTTCGCGATATCTTTGCATTTGGGTTTTCGATCCTTGCGTGCGCTTTTATCGATCTTGCGAGCCGCAAGCTGCTTGCTGTGCCGTTCGCCAATTTGGTATCCGCTCTCATCTCGCCGCTGTTCTCCGCGGTCGACACCTATCCTGGCATGGCGCTTATCGAAGGCGCGGTCGCACTTTTCCAATTTATGGGTATCCACGGTGCTTCGGTTGTCATGAGTCCGATTAATGCTGCGCTCTACGGCAATACCGTTACCAATCTTGAGGTTTTCCAAGCAGGTGGACATCCGTCAATTGCTCTCACGCAGGACTTTACAAGCTTCATCGGCGGTCTGGGCGGTTCTGGCTGCACGTTCATCGTTCCTATTATCCTGATCATGTTTATGCGCTCCAAGCAGCTTAAAGCCATGGGCAAGGCATCGATTATCCCGGTGATTTTTGGAGTTAACGAGCCCGTTATCTTCGGTATGCCGATTGTTCTCAATCCCTATATGTTCGTGCCCTTCCTAGTGGCTCCTATGGTCAACGCCATTATCGGTAAATTTTTCATTGACGTCATTGGAATGAACGCCCCCATGTATACCATGCCGTGGGCGCTTCCCGGCCCAATCGGTGCGTTCCTCACCACGGGTCTCGATCTGCGTTCTCTCGTATTGATGGCAGTGCTGTTGGTCGTTGACTTTGTGATTTACTATCCGTTCTGCAAGGCGTATGACCATCAGCTTTGTTTGGAAGAGTCTGCAAAGGAGACTGCAGGAACCTCGGATGCAGATGCTATTGCCGCACAGGAAAATGTCGCAAAAGCTCTCGAGGCGGTAAAGGACAAGGCGGAGCAGATCCGCGTGCTTGTGCTTTGCCAGGGTGCCGGCACTTCGACTCTCTTGGCAAATGCTCTTCGCGAAGGTGCCGCTGCTAAGGGTATCGATCT
Organism: Collinsella aerofaciens; assembly: GCF_028209885.1. Classification (GTDB taxonomy): domain Bacteria; phylum Actinomycetota; class Coriobacteriia; order Coriobacteriales; family Coriobacteriaceae; genus Collinsella; species Collinsella aerofaciens_BA. Next base: position 45,614 of record NZ_JAQLEM010000019.1, read on the forward strand.
GGTTTCTCAGTCCGGTGCGTACGGAAGCCACTATGAGACGATGGATCAGTACAACGTGATTGTTCTGGCGCCCCAGGCACGCATGTACTATGACGCTATGAAGGCCGATACCGATCGCCTTGGAATTAAACTGCTCACCACAAGGGGCAAGGAGTATATCGACCTTACCAACGATCCCGAAGGTGCAATTGACTGGATCGTTCAGGAGCTGGCCAAATAGTGGATGCACTTCGTCGTTGATTCGTCGGTGTATGGTACGGCCCCGCAGCTTATTGAGCTGCGGGGCCGTATTTCGTTCAAGACTTTAGTCTGCTGGCCGCGCAGCGGCCAGCTTTAAACCACCCGCTACGCGGGTGGAGACAAACGGCTTTA
>NZ_JAQLEM010000001.1 GCF_028209885.1 Collinsella aerofaciens
GTTGGGGACGTTCTTAAACGACTAGTCATTCAAGAACGTCCCCAACGACTACGACAACTGTTGACATCATATACTATGTGTCATATAGTAGGTGTTACACAGTATACTACGAAAGGAGGTGTGCGGATGGAGGCACAGATGAAGCGCGGCTTCCTCGAGGCCTGCGTACTCGCGGCCGTCTCGGGCGAGGAATCCTACGGCTATCAGATCGTAAAGGACGTGCCCGCGAGCATGGGGCTCACGGAGTCCACGCTCCATCCGTTGCTCAAGCGCCTGGAGAAGGCGGGGTGCATCACGGCGCGCTCCGCCGAGCACAACGGGCGGCTGCGAAGGTACTACCGCATCACGGACACCGGGCATGAGCGTATCGCCGAGTTCCTCGCCGAATGGCCATCCGTGCAGGAGATCTACCGTTACGTGAAGGGAGCGCACCATGACGCGCGATGAGTTCTTGAACCGGCTGGGCGAGCTTCTGGCCTGCCTGCCGGCAGATCAGGTAAAGGAAACGCAGGAGTTCTACGCGGAGGTCATCGCCGACCGTATGGAGGACGGCATGACGGAGGCCGAGGCTGTGGCCGCCATGGGCACGCTCGGTGAGGTCGCCGAGGCAACGCTCGACGAACTGCCCGCCGTGCCGCGCGCAATTGCGAGGACCAAGCGCAAGAGCACGGCGCTTCTATGGGCGCTCGCCATCGTGGGCTCTCCGGTATGGATTCCGCTGCTGCTCGCGTTCGTCGCCGTTGCCGCTACGGTCTACATCTGCATTTGGGTTCTTGCGCTCTGCGTGTGGATCGTGGCCGCGGCATTCGGGGGCGCGGGCGTGGTGGGGCTCCTGTTCGCCGTGGACGGCATCATTATCGTGCATGTTCCGTACGTTTTAACCTCGATGGGAATGGGATTCGCTTCCATCGGTGTGGCGCTTCTCGCGGGAGCCGGCGCCTGGACGGCGTCCAAGCAAATCGCGCGCCTCTCTGCCCTTTGGGCGAAGAAAGCCGTTTCGCCCTTCTGGAAAGATCGAGGCAATAAGAGCCGCAGGGTCGCTGAAGCGGCGCCGCTCACGGCATAGGAAGGAGTGCAAACATGTCCAGCGTAAAAAAGATTTACCTTGCCGTAGCGGGTGGGCTTGTTGCCACGGGGCTCGTCCTGGCTGCTATCGGATTTGTAGCCTCTGGCTTTAACCTCGCTGTGTTCAACACACAGATCGACCTGCGCGATGACACCATCATTCTGAGTGGTGTTGAAATAGACGACCCGACAGGACTTCCACTCATCGAGCAGCTTGCCGAGGTTGGCGAGATCCATATTGGATCTGCAACGACCGGTTCGTCTTCTCCTCGCACATGATCGAGCTCGTAGCAGCCATCCCCCTTCGGGCGCACCACGACGGGCGTGAGCACGCCGCGCTCGGAGCCTTTTTGCGAGACCTTCCGTCACGCTCTTCCTGCGTGGTGAACCGGTCATCGACCGACGGGAAGCTGATGGAAATTTCTCGACTTCGGGCCAATCCCGAAAGGCTGAGGAGATGTCGAGCATGACCTCATGACGGGGATGGCCCGGCGGCAATGCCGGGCCGCCCTCGGCAGCCGAGACTCCCCGCCCCGGCCCCGGGCAAGGGGCCGTCCCTTGCATCTCCATCCCGGTTGCGAAAGAGCCGAGAAGTGGCCGCGCCTACGAGGGGATCTCCCTCGGGATGAACCGCGACGCGACCAGGCCGGCGACGGCCGCCACGCACACCGCGCCGAACACCCCAGCCGTACCCGCGGCGGTCGCGGCGGGGGCAAGCATGCCGCACGCCGCAGTCGAGACGGTGCCGCCGAAGCCCCTGAAGAACATGGCCATGGAGGTGGCGCGCCCGGCGTCCGCCGGATCGGCGCCCGTCTGGGCGGCAAGGTTGGACACGGGCATGCCGATGCCGACGCCGAGACCCAGCACCGCCGCGACGGCGGTGCAGGAGGCGACCGCTAGCATCGGGGACATCGCAGAGAACGTCACCGACGCCGCAAGGACGACGGCGGATGACGCCGCCGCGATGGCGCGGAGCCGCCCGGTCGCGCGGAACGCCGCGCCGGATGTATTGCTGCCGACCATGAGGGCAAGCGTCATGGGAATGAGCACCGCGCCGGACGAGGCAGCGGCCATGCCCAGCCCCTCCTGGAGGAGCCTAGGCAGGTAGGAGACGCCCGCCATGAGGGCGAATTGGACGCAGAAGCCGGAGACGAACCCCGCTACGACCTGCCCGCGGCGAAACAGCCCCATGGGGACGGTCGGGGCGGCCTTGCCCCTCTCCACGCGGGAAAGGAGCGCGGCGCAGGCAACGGACAGCACGACGAGGGCGACGAACTGCGGCGAGGCCATGGGAAAGACGCTGCCCGCCAAGCTGAAGGCGAGGACGAGGCTCAGAACGCACAGCGAGGCGGCGACGCTCCCCGAGACGTCGAAGCCAACTACAGGGGCCCCGGGAGCCCTGCCGGGCAGGCAGCGCCCCGACAGGAACAGGGCGACGATCGAGATGGGGAGGTTGACGACGAAGATGACGTGCCAGGATAACCCCTGGGCGACGGCCCCGCCGATGACGGGCCCTACGACGCTCGCAATCCCGTACATGGCCGAAGCCGCCCCGAGGTACGGTCCCCTGTCCCTCGGGGCGAGCATCATCGCCGCGGCAATGAACACACCCGCCTCGAGAACGCCGCCGCCCACGCCCTGAAGCAGGCGGAACGCCGCCAGCGCCTCTATCGTCGGTGCGAGGGCGCACAGGACGGACGATGCGGCGAAGAGCGCGAGCCCCGCCACGTACACCCTCCAGAGGCCGAACGAGAACGCCAGCCCTCCGCACAGGAGGGTGGATACGGTGCTCGCCACGAGGTAGGCGGTAATCGGCCAGGCATAGTGGGCCTCCCCTCCGAGCGCCGCGGCGACGGTGGGCATGGCAGTGGCCACCACGGTCGAGTCGAGCGCCGCGACGAACAAGGCGAGCATGAGGCCCGCCACGGTCGACTTACCGACCGCCCCCGTCGCGGGGATGGACATCGGTTTTTCCTGCATGTTTCTTCCTCTCTACTCAGCGCCCGCCCGCGCGGGCACCGCGGGGCATCCCCCGCGTCAGACAAAAGGAAGGACGGGTCACCCCCTGGGCCTCCTCGCCACGGGCATCCAGATCTCGCTGCGATACCCTCTCGACGCGAAGTCGCCATGCGGGTACACCTCGAGGCTGACGTCGCCGGCGAGCTCGTAGCCCGAGGACGGGAGCCACTCGGAGAAGATTCTGCGGTAGTGCTCGGCGGTCGCGACGTCGCACGGCCCGGTGCAGCCGAACACGGCCCACGTGCCGGCGGGGACGTAAATCTCGTCCGCCCAGCCGGGGGCCTCCCCCGAGGACGCCACCGCTATCCGGTAGCTCGACTCCCCGCCCTCGGACACGTTGACCCCGAGAACCCCCTCGGGTCCCGAGCCATCGGCGAGGGCGAGCAGGGCCTCGATGCTCCCGGAGCGCGAGGCGCCACCCCAGAACCTCCCGAGCTCCTCTCTCCCCTCCTCCCCCATCTGGGCGAGGAGGCCCGCCTCGGACGGCCCGCACGGAAGCGACACCCCGACGAGGCGCATCCCGCCCCATGGGACGATCCTCCACGGCAGGGGCTCGGCGCCCGTGACGGTGAGGGAGAACGAAAGCCTCGGAAAGACCGAGAGCGGGGCGCCCGGGCGCTTCGCCTCGCTGGGCGAGATCCCGAGGGCGTCCCTGAACGCTCGGTTGAACGCGGTCGGGGAGCAGTAGCCGTACCGGACCGCGACGTCGACGACCCGCTCCCCGCGGGACAGGTCGAGCGCGGCGCGGGAGATGCGGCGCCGGCGCACGTACTCCCCGAGACCGATGCCGGCGATATAGGAGAACATCCTCCGGAACTGTCCCTCGGTGCAGGCGGCGAGCCGCGCCGCATGGGCGAGGTCGAGGTCCCCCTCGAGGTTCGCCTCTATGTAGTCCATCGCGTCGTTGAGGCCCTCTATCCAGCCCATCGGGTCACCATCCTTCCGAGAAGAGAGCATGGGGCAACAAGGCAGCGCAGTCCTCGCGTCCAAGGGGCGAATAATGAGAGTTTTTGATGACTGGCTCGTCGCCGACGGCCCGTCTCGATGATAGACCGTCGGCACGAGGATCCGACCCGCGAATGCCCGTTTTGCATTGTCAGGAACCTCGCTCAGGAGCACGCCATGAAGGAGGATGCCCGCCGCGCCGTGATGCGCGCGGCACACCAACGACGCGACAGCCGCGATCGAAAGCTGAGGAGGGACGTTAGCCACTGGGTTAGCAAGTAGCCCATTCCGTGCGCACAGCGCCAGGAACAGCGGCCCGCCCATCGATCATCTTGGACCATGGTACAGTCGCAGTAAGAGGACGGACAGCGGGCGTGCGCCAGGGCGAACAAATTGGCATGAAAAGAAGACGGCATAGACCTTCTGGTCATGCCGTCTTCTTTGAATGACTAGTTGTCGCTCTGGTGCCCGCGCAGCGTCGGCCGATTCGCCGTTCGGTAGAACGGCGGAACCGCCTAACCGCCCAGATAGGCTTTGCGCACGTTGTCGTCGTGCAGGAGCTCCTGGCCGGTGCCGGTCATGGTGATCTTGCCGGTCTCGAGCACGTAGCCGCGCGTGGCGATGGAAAGCGCCATCTGCGCGTTCTGCTCGACCAGAAGCACCGTGGTGCCGGCCTTGTGCAGGTCCTCGACAATCTGGAAGATCTGCTCGATCAGAATCGGCGCCAGGCCCATGGAGGGCTCGTCGAGCATAAGCAGCTTGGGGTTGCTCATAAGTGCGCGGCCCATAACGAGCATCTGCTGCTCGCCGCCCGAAAGGGTGCCGGCGACCTGACGGCGGCGCTCCTTAAGGCGCGGGAACTGCTCGTAGACGCGCTCAAGGCCCGGAGCAACCGTGGACTTGGGCTGCGTGTAGGCGCCCATCTCCAGGTTCTCCTCGACCGTCATCTGCAAAAAGGCGCGACGGCCCTCGGGGACCTGAGCCAAGCCCTTACCCACCAGCTTGTCGGCAGGCGTATGGGTAATGTCCTCGCCCATAAACTTGATGGAGCCGGTCTTGGAACGCAGCAGGCCCGAGACGGTCTTGAGCGTCGTGGACTTGCCGGCGCCGTTTGCGCCGATCAGGGCCACGATCTCGCCCTCGTTGACGTTAAAGGAGATGTCCTTGATGGCGTGGATAGCGCCGTACCAGACGTTGATGTTGTAGACGGAAAGCATCGGCTCTGCCATTTAGTTCTCCCCCTTATCCTGCTTGCCCAGATATGCCTCGATAACAGCGTCGTTGTTCTGGATTTCCTCCGCCGTACCCTTGGCGATAACCTTGCCAAAGTTAAGCACGCAGATGCCCTCGCAAATGTTCATAACGAGCGACATATCATGCTCGATAAGCATGATGGCAATGCCAAAGGTGTCGCGAATCTTGACGATGTTCTCCATGAGCTCCGCGGTCTCGGACGGGTTCATGCCGGCAGCAGGCTCGTCGAGCAGCAGTAGCTTGGGGTTGGTGGCAAGCGCGCGGACGATCTCCAGACGACGCTGAGCGCCGTAAGGCAGCGATCCGGCCTGCTCGTTTGCCAGATGCTCCATATCAAAGATGGACAGCAGCTCCATGGCGCGCTCGTGAGCAGCCTTCTCGTGCTTCCAATACGTCGGCAGGCGCAGCACGCCCTCAAAGCCGGAGTAACGCTCCTGGTTATGCAGGCCGACCTTGACGTTATCCTCCACCGTCATGGTGTTGAATAGGCGAATGTTCTGGAAGGTACGGGCAATACCCATGCGGTTGACCTGGTAGACCGACTTGCCCGAGGTGTCCTCGCCGTCGAGCAGGATGGTGCCATGCGTGGGCTGGTACACCTTGGTGAGCAGGTTGAAGACCGTGGTCTTGCCGGCGCCGTTGGGACCGATCAGACCGGCGATCTCGGTCTTGCCGATAGTCAGGCTAAAGTCGTCGACTGCCTTAAGGCCACCGAACTCAATGCCCAGGTGGATGCACTCGAGTGCAGGGCGCTCGCCCAGGTCACGATCGGGAACGATGGCGCCAGAAGGATACGGGACCATCTTGCCCTTCTTGAACTCAAATTTACTGGGCATCGGCTGCCACCTCCTTCTTGGAAGCAAAGCGGTCCTTGACGCGACCGAAGAACGCCTTGAGCTGCGGGTTGTTGGTAAAAATCATGACCAGGATCAGCACGATGGCATAGATGAGCATGCGGTAGTCCGAGAACTGACGGAGCAGCTCGGGAAGCACCGTAAGCAGCGCCGCCGCGATGACGGAGCCGCGCATATTGCCCAGGCCGCCCAGGACCACGAACACCAGGATGAGAATGGACGTGTTGAAGTCGAACTTGGTGGCGGAGAGCTGCGAGAAGTTACCGCCGAAGAGGGCTCCGGCAGCACCGGCGAGGGCAGCGGAAACCACGAAGGCGATCATGCGGTACTCGGTGACGGAGATGCCTACGGACTCGGCTGCAATCTTGTTATCGCGCACGGCCATAATGGCACGGCCGGTACGGCTGCGAACCAGGTTGAGCACGATCACGAGTGCGACCATGACCAGGATGGCACCGGCGAGGAAGGTCGAGTACGTCGACACGCCCGAGGCGCCCTGGGCTCCCTTAATGATGGCGGTGCCGTCCTCGAGCAGGTGCAGGTCGTCGATCGTAGAGTTGCCCGTGATGTTAAAGATCACGTGCAGGCCGCGGGAGTCGACGCCCACAATGAGGCAGGTGACGATCTCCTTGATGATCTCGCCAAAAGCCAGGGTCACGATAGCCAGGTAATCGCCGCTCAGGCGAAGGACCGGGATGCCGATCAAGAAGCCCAGGATAGCGGCAGCGATGGCGCCGACCACGATGCTGATGATAAGGCGCACCGGATCGGAGGGAACGGCGCTCTCGAGGGCGACCGCGGTGACGATGCCCGTGTAGGCGCCGACACTCATAAAGCCCGCATGGCCCAGCGACAAATCGCCCGCGATGCCGACGACAAGGTTGAGGGAAATGGCCATGACGATGTAGGCCGTGATGGGAACCAGCTGACCGGCGATCATGCGCGGAATCATGTGGTTGGACTGCATAAAGAACACGATGGCGAAGGCCACGATGCACATGGCGTACGTGACAAAGTCGTGACGCGTCTGCTTGTCTTTAAGAAACTTCATAACGCTCACCTACACCTTCTCGGGGACGTACTTGCCCAAGAGGCCGGCAGGCTTGACGAGCAGGACGATGATCAAAACACCAAAGACGATGGAGTTGGCAAGGCTCGTGGAAATGTAAGCCTGCGCCATCGCCTCGATGATGCCGATGAGAATGCCACCGACAAAGGCACCGGGGATGGAGCCGATGCCGCCGAAAACGGCAGCGTCGAAGGCCTTGATGCCAGGCATGGCGCCCGTGGTGGGCTGCAGGACCGGCGAGTAGGAGCACAGCAGCACGCCGGCGATGGCGGCAAGGGCGGAGCCGATGGCAAACGTCATCGAGATGGTGCGGTTGACGTTGATGCCCATGAGCTGAGCGGCGGCTTTGTCCTCGGACACGGCGCGCATGGCTTTGCCCATCTTGGTCTTACCTGTAAAGAACATCAGGCCGGCCATGATAACCAGGCAGGCGACGATGGTGACGAGCGAGACGGCGCTTACGTTGAACTTGGCCAAGAACTCCGGTACCTGGAAGGTGACGAGCGAAGTGAAGTTCTTGGGCGTGGCGCCCCACAGAAGCTGCGCGGCGTTCTGCAGGAAGTAAGACACGCCGATGGCCGTGATCAGAACGGCCAGAGGGCCTGCTTGGCGCAGCGGCTTATAGGCCAGACCCTCGATGAGAACACCGAGAACCGTGCAGACCACACAAGAGAGAACTACAGATGCCCAGCCCGGGAGGCCGAGATACGACGTGGCACAGAACGAGACATAGGCACCGACCATGATGACGTCGCCGTGAGCGAAGTTGAGCATCTTGGCGATACCGTAGACCATGGTGTAGCCCAACGCGATGATGGCGTAGACGCTGCCCATGGACAGGCCGTTGACCAGGTATTGGATAAAGACCGTCATGTTCCACATCCCCCTTTCGAATAGGTTTCCAGTTGATGTATGAAACAGGGACGTTACATCGTCCCTAGATACCAAGCAAGCAGGGAAGGCCAAAACCTCCCCTGCTTGGGATCAAAACCGCTCTATGTAAGGCGGCCTATTAGGCCTGTACGTACTTGCCGTCGGTAATGACGTACGCCGTCGGGTCCTTCTGGACCTGGCCCTTGTCGTTCCAGGAGAGCTTGCCAGTCAGACCGTCAACAGTAATGTTGCGCATAGCCTCGGGAAGCTTCTCGGCAACCTCGGTGGGGTCGGCGTCGACACCCAGGCCGGCCTCCTTGAGGGCCTCGACCACCGCATGCACGCCGTCGTAGGCGTCGGCGGCAAACTGGTCGGGGGTATCGCCGTACTTATCTTTGTAAGCGTTGACGAAGTCGGCGTTCTTCTCGTCGTCGGCGGAGAACGGGGTCATGAGCAGCAGACCCTCGGCAAGAGAGGTGTCGAAGCCCTCAACGCCCAGGATGCCGTCCATGCCGTCGCAGCCCATCATCTTGACGTCGTAGCCCATGTCCTTGGCGTTCTTGAGCAGGACGGACGCCGGCGTGTAGTAGATCGGCGCAAAGATCATGGTGGCGCCTGCCTGCTTGGCCTTGGTCAGCTGGTTGGTAAAGCTCGTGGCGGAGTCGTCCTTAAAGGTCTCCTCGTCGACAATCTCGAGCTTGGACTTAGCGGCCTGGGCCTTAAAGGAATCTGCGATGCCCGAAGAATAGGCGTCGCCGGAGTTATAGAACAGCACGAACTTCTCGTCCGCATACTTCTGCGCCAGGAACTTGGCAGCGTTGACACCCTGGTTGGGGTCGGTAAAGCAAACCTGGAAGACGCAATCCTTGCCCTTGGTAACGTCCTCGGAAGACGCGGACGGGGTGATCATGAACGTCTCGGGGTCGTTACCGCACTCTGCGGCAACGGCGACCGACGCACCCGTGGTGGTCGGACCGACGAGGGCCTGCATGCCCCAGTCGAGCAGGGTGTTGAAGGCGTTGACGGCCTTCTCGCCATCGGCCTGGTCGTCCTCGGCCTTGCTGACAAGCGGCAGCTCCTTAGTCGAGAAATCCTTGCAGCCAAGCTCGACAGCCTGTGTAACGGACTTGCCGTAGGACGCGTTGGCGCCGGTCAGCGGGCCGATGGTGCCGATCTTAAACGAAGCGTCGCCCGACGCGGAACCGCTGTCGCCGCCGTTGGAGGAGCAGCCAGCTAGAATGGACATCGCCCCCAGACCTGCTGCGCTCGCGATAACGCTCCTGCGATTCATAACAGGGTTCAATGACTTACCGGTGAGGCTCGACATGCGGCTCTCCTCTCAAATCTCGTCGGGTTTCGGTTACCCGACAGGCCATCCTTCGCCGTGTTCGGCGTTCGCAAAATAGTAGACGCTTTAGTTGAGAAAAGTGGCGATTATTTCAACTTTTCTTTTGTTTTGTCCATTTATCCATATTTGTGCGTATTTCTATCAGTTTATGCAGTTTAGTCACTTTATTGTGTGAAAGTAATGTTTCTGTTCTGTTACAAGCGTCCTCGCCCTGAATAAAACGGCCCCACCGGTCTCGTTATATGCACTTAGGCGGCGATGTACTTGCCGTCCTGAATCACATAGGCCGTAGTGGGCTTTTCGACCTGGCCCTTGTCATTCCACGCCGACGAGCGCCTGCATGCCCCAGTCGCACAGGGCAAACCTTATGGTACAAACGTTGACAGTTTGTTACGGAGTTTCGTTTGTAGCGAGCATGTTTCCAATGTTTCCGCAGCGTTTCGGGGGTGCCGTTTTGTGCGGCTCCTGTTGCCTGGCGAGCACGCGCCCTCGGTTCACGCTAGAATGCACTCAACCTTTAAGCGGTTAATCCATCCATAAGATGCACGAAGGAGCTATCTATGAGCGAACCCCTGCGCACCGTGAACGTCGGCCTCATCGGTCTGGGAACCGTCGGCGGTGGCGTGGCCCGTCTGATCAAGAGCCACCACGATGAGTACCTGGCAGCCTACGGCATCGACCTTAAGCTGACCCGCGCCTGCGCGCTTGCTTGGGAGCAGGCCGAGGCAGCCGGTATTGAGCGTGAGGCCTTTACGAGCGACTGGCACGACGTCGTCACCGACCCCGCCGTCGACATCGTCGTCGAGCTGATCGGCGGCGAGCATCCCGCAACCGAGATCTTTACCACCGCCTTCGAGAACGGCAAGCACGTCGTCTCTGCCAACAAGGCCCTGCTGGGCCGTCATGTCGAGACGCTCGCCGAGAAGGCGCGCGCATGCGGCGTGCAGATTAAGTGCGAGGCCAGCTGCGGCGGCGGCATCCCCATCGTGAGCACGCTCGAGCACGACTTGGTGGGCAACAAGGTCCTGACCATCGCCGGCATTCTCAACGGCACCACCAACTACATCCTGTCGCGCATGGACGCCGAGGGCGCCGATTACGCCGACGTGCTCGCCGACGCCCAGGCCAAGGGCTACGCCGAGGCCGACCCGTCCGCCGACGTCGACGGCTTCGACGCCGCCAGCAAGACGGCCATCCTCGCCTCCATCGGCTTTGGCACCCGCGTGACCACCGATGATGTGTACCAGCAGGGTATCCGTACCATCGGCGCCGAGGACATCGCCCAGGCCCGCGAGCTCGGCTACACCATTAAGCTGCTCGGCATCGCCCGCAACACCGACGCCGGCGTCGACGTTCGCGTGCACCCCACGCTGATCCCCGCCGACCACATGCTTGCCAAGGTCAACGGCGCCATGAACGCTGTCTACGTGGTAGGCGACGCCGTGGGCGAGACCATGTTCTACGGTGCCGGCGCAGGCTCCTTCCCCACCGCGAGCGCCGTCGTTGGCGATATCTTGTCGCTCTCCGAGCAGATCAGCCGCGGCGTGGCTCCGCTGCCCGAGATTGAGCCCTATGGTCACAACCTCGCCTTTAAGCCCATGGACGAGCTCCAAACTAAGTACTATGTGCGCCTGAAGGTCGCCGACCGCGTGGGCGCCCTGTCCGAAACGGTCGACATCTTTGCCAAGCACAACATCTCGATCTCGCTCATCAACCAGGTCGAGGACGGCAAGTCGGGCGTCAGCGATACCTGCTCGGTCATCTTCCTGACGCACTGCGCGCTCGAGAAGGACGTCCAGGCTGCCGCCGCCGAGCTTGCCAGCGTCGACTGCGTGGCCGAAGTCGCCAACGTCCTGCGCATCGAGGACGTCGAGGCCTGGACCGAAGGCGTCATGGCGAACTAGCCCGATTCTCGGCAAATCAAATAACGCATGAGGGGCTCCTATCCGATTGGATGGGAGCCCCTTTTTGCTACATCCTTTGAGCGAACTGGTCGACTAACGTTTGAACAACTTGACCGTTCGTCAACAACCGTGGATACCGTTTGCCGATATGCGACGGCAGCTGTATTTTGCCGCCGCTATGCTGTGCGGTGTATGTCCGCCCGCGATGAGAGGAAGCACCATGTTGCTCGAGGGCAAGAAAGCGATCATCACCGGAGGCACGCGCGGTATCGGCTATGCGATCGCCTGCCGTTTTATCGAGGAAGGCGCTGCCGTCACCGTCTTTGGCTCGCGCCAGGAGACTGCCGACGCGGCCGTTGAGAAGCTGACAGCCGCCTATCCCGACGCCAAGGTCTGGGGCCGTTCCTGCGACCTCACCTCACTCGAGGCCGTGACCGAGGCCTTTACGCAGGCCGCAGCCGACATGGGCGGTCTCGATACGGTCGTCAACAATGCCGGAATCTCCCAGCGCTCGCCCCTTTTGGACTACACGGCCGAGGAGTTCGCCAAAGTCATGGACCTCAACGTTGTCGCTGTCTTTAACGGTCACCAGGCGGCCGCCAAGATTATGACCGAGGCCGGCCACGGCGGCACCATCACCACCACGAGCTCGATGGTCGCCAAGTACGGCCAGCCCTCCGGCGTCGGTTACCCCACGTCCAAGTTTGCCGTCAACGGCATGGTCCAGTCGCTCTCGCGCGAGCTCGCCCCCGTGGGCATCCGCGTCAACGCCGTTGCCCCCGGCGTGACCAAGACCGATATGGTCGCCAACCTGCCCGAAGATGTTATTAAGCCCATCATCGCCACTATTCCGCTCGGCCGCATGGGCGAGCCCGAGGATGTCGCCAACGCCTTCGTTTTCCTAGCGAGCGACATGTCATCCTATGTCACGGGCGCCGTGCTCCCCGTCGACGGAGCCGCCCGCTCCTAAAGGTCGCAAGCCACGACTTCGAACCTCAACGAGGCCCAACGCAAAAGGCGCGCTGCCTGCATCAACCGCAGGCAGCGCGCCTTCTTCTGTTTTACCGGAAATCGTATCCCAGTATTCTGGCTCAGAACGGGACGCGGTTTCCCCCAGGACCTCCTTGCGGAAACTGTGTCCCGTTTTAGATGCCGATTCTGGGATGCAGTTTCCCCCAGAGCCCCTTGCGGAAACCGCATCCCACTCTGAGTGTCCATTCCGGGACACAGTTTCCCAACGGCCCCTGTTTCGGAAACCACATCCCGTTTCGCGCTTTCAGACCGGGATGCGCTTTCCCGCAGAACGTCGATGCGGAAAATGCATCCCACCCTGAGCGTTCATCCTGGGACGCAGTTTCCCAACGAAGATTGGCGCGAAGAAGGCGCGCTGCTATCGACTACTTACCGTCGTCGTCCTGGGCTTCATCGCGCGCGTAGAGCTCCAGCATGCGGCGGCGGTATTCGTGCACGGCGAGCTTGGCGCGCTCCAGGCGGCGGCGCTCACGCGGAGTCAGCTTGGACGGGTCGATCTCGTCGCCATAGGTCTTCTCGGCCAGCAAATGAGCGGCGTCCACGATACGGGCATCGATGTGCCCGCTTGCCGCCTCGGTCGAGAGGCGGTCGGCAATGGAATCAAGGGTAGGTATGCCGTCGAGCGAACGCCCATGTCCATGCGAGGTCAGCAGCTCGTGCTCGCGTGCGAGCAGGCTCGCCAAATCGTGATGGGCGCGCAAGATGTCGAGCGCATCGGATGGATGCTCGGCAACCTCTGCCACGGCAGCGACCGGTGCGGCGTCGACCACGCGGTAGAAGAGCTGCGCGAGCAGCGGCATCAAGAACACCGTGATGGCACCGGCGGCAACCATGACCGACGCAATATCTTGCGACAGCGCGCCCGCGTTGACGGCAACGCTCGTCACGGCAACGATGATCGGAAGCGCCGTGGTGCAGTACAGGGCCACGGTAATGCGGCCATACGCCGACACATCGCGCGTCGCAGGACAAATGCCCATAGAGACGAGGATGGGCACGGCACGAATAATCAGCAACGCCACGATAAAGCCCGCGAGCAAGCCCGGGCGCGACGCCACGGCCGTCAGGTCGATCTTTGCGCCCGATACGGTAAAGAACACCGGAATCAAAAAGCCGTAGGCCAGGCCGTCGAGCTTGGTCTCGAGCGTATGGTTGCCCTCGGGGATGATATAGCGCAGGACAAAGCCGGCGGCAAAAGAACCCAACACGATGTCGAGGTCAAAGATGGCCGAGAACGCCACGAGCGTGACCAGGATGAGCACCGTCAGACGCACGAAGGTCTGCGACGTGGTATCGGCGCGTTCCTCGACAAACGAAAAGAAGCGGCTGCCGACGCGCCTGGAACGACTTGGGACCACGGCCAGCAGCACGCAGACCACAGCAAACAGGCCAAGAATCACGAGCGTCTGGATGCCGGTGCGGGCAGACAGCAGCACCGACATGGCGAGCACGGGACCGAGCTCGCCCCAAGTGCCATACGCGAGAATCGAGTCGCCAACGCGCGTGCCGGTGAGCGAGCGCTCGCGCATGATGGGCACAAGCGTGCCGAGCGCCGTCGAAGTGAGGGCGAGCGTCACGGCAATACCGTCGAAATGGCTGACCGAGAACCACGGCGTAAAGCGCACGGCAAGCCAGGCGATGCCAAACGTAACGGCCCACGTCGCCAAGCCGTAGCGCCCCTCCACACCCGTAATGTTCTTAGGGTCGATCTCAAAGCCGGCAAGCAGGAACAAAAAGGCCAGACCCAGCTCGGACACCAGCGAGACCTCGGCATCCACATGGATAAGACCGAGCATATGCGGGCCCAGCACCGCGCCGAGCACGAGCAAAAAGACCGTCTCGGGAACGGGCTTTCCGGGAATCGCCGAAGCGATGAAGGGGCTTGCAAAGGCCACGAGTGCGATGATGGCGAGCGAAACAAATGCCATGTGATGCCTTTCTCTTGTTTGCGCTTCACTGTAGCACCCTCGCCGTCCTCAACGCGCCACGAGCTGTCGTATCATAGTGAGGTTTACAAACATGTGGCTCAAGGCGACCGCGGGGCAGGCCCCGCAAACCGACCGCTGCCGCATACCGTACCGTACGCCCAACCGATCAGGAAGGCAGGAACCAATGGTCTCTCGTATCTACGTGGAGAAGAAACCCGGGTTCGACGTCGAGGCTCAGCAGCTCAAGGGTGAGCTGACCGAAATTCTCGGCATCAAGGGCATCGAGGCCCTGAGGATCATCAACCGCTACGACGTCGAGGGCATCGACGAGGAGCTTTTCCGCTCCTGCGTGCCGACCGTCTTTAGCGAGCCCCAGGTCGATGTGACCTACGACGAGCTCCCCGCAAGCGATGGCGCCGTCTTTGCCGTCGAATTCCTGCCTGGCCAGTTTGACCAGCGCGCCGACTCCGCCAGCGAGTGCGTGCAGCTCATCAGCCAGGGCGAGCGCCCCGCCGTGCGCTCCGCCAAGGTCTATATGATCTCGGGCGCTCTGGACGAAGCCGCCATCGAGGCCATCAAGCACTACGTGGTGAACCCCGTCGAGGCGCGCATCGCCTCGCTCGACCTGCCCGAGACGCTGTACATGGAGACCCCCGAACCCCAGCCCGTCGAGGTGCTCGACGGCTTCCGCGAGCTCGACGAGGCCGGCCTTGCCGCCTTTATCGCCGATCGCGGCCTTGCCATGGACGAAGCGGATATCGCCTTCTGCCAGCAGTACTTCCGCGATGAGGACCGCGACCCCACCATCACCGAGATCCGCGTGATCGACACCTATTGGTCCGATCACTGCCGCCACACCACCTTCGGCACCGTCCTGGACGACGTGACGATCGACGACGCCGTGGTGCAGCAGGCCTTCGACCGCTACATGGAGATGCGCCACGAGCTCGGTCGCGACGCCAAGCCCGTCTGCCTCATGGACATGGGCACCATCGGCGCCAAGTACCTCAAGAAGACCGGCGTCATGACCGATGTCGACGAGTCCGAGGAGATCAACGCCTGCACCGTCAAGGTGAAGGTCGATGTCGACGGCGAGGACCAGGACTGGCTGTTCCTGTTTAAGAACGAGACCCACAACCACCCGACCGAGATCGAGCCCTTCGGCGGTGCCGCCACCTGCGTGGGCGGCGCCATCCGCGACCCGCTCTCGGGCCGCAGCTACGTGTACCAGGCCATGCGTGTCACCGGCGCCGGCGACCCCACCGTCCCCGTGTCCGAGACGCTCGAGGGCAAGCTGCCGCAGCGCAAGCTCGTAACCACCGCCGCCGCCGGCTACTCCAGCTACGGCAACCAGATCGGCCTTGCCACCGGCCAGGTCAACGAGCTCTATCACCCCGGTTACGTGGCCAAGCGCATGGAAGTTGGCGCCGTCGTGGGCGCCACCCCGGCAAACCACGTTCGTCGCGAGTGCCCCGCCCCCACCGACAAGATCATCCTGCTGGGCGGCCGCACCGGCCGCGATGGCATCGGTGGCGCCACCGGCTCCTCCAAGACCCAGAACACCGAGTCCATCGAGACCTCGGGTGCCGAGGTCCAGAAGGGCAACGCCCCGGTCGAGCGCAAGCTGCAGCGTCTGTTCCGCCGCGGCGACGCCTGCCGTCTGATCAAGCGCTGCAACGACTTTGGCGCCGGCGGCGTCTCGGTCGCCGTGGGTGAGCTTGCCGACGGCCTGTATGTCGACCTGGACACCGTGACCAAGAAGTACGACGGCCTGGACGGCACCGAGCTCGCCATCTCCGAGTCCCAGGAGCGTATGGCCTGCGCCGTCGCCGACGGTGACGTCGAGGAGTTCATGGGCTACGCCGCCGAGGAGAACCTGGAGGCGACCGTTATCGCCGAGGTTACCGCTGAGCCGCGCATGCGCATGGCCTGGAACGGCGTCGCTATCGTCGACCTGTCCCGCGAGTTCCTCAACTCCAACGGCGCACCCAAGCACCAGGTCGCCCACGTGTGCGCCCGTAGCGTGTGGCAGCCCAGCTGGGCCGGCACCACGCTCGCCGAGCGCATGACCTCGCTCGTCACCGACCTCAACGTCGCTTCCAACAAGGGCCTTTCCGAGCGCTTCGACTCCACCATCGGCGCCGCGACCGTGCTCATGCCCTTTGGCGGCAAGACGCAGCTCACCCCCAGCTCGGCCATGGTCGCCAAGTTCCCCGTGGACGGCGAGACCACCACGGCGAGTGCCATGGCATGGGGCTTCAACCCCTATCTGATAGAGGCCGACCAGTTTGCGGGCGCCTACCTGTCCGTGGTCGAGTCCATCGCCAAGCTCGTGGCTGCCGGCTTTGAGCACAAGCGCGCCTATCTCTCCTTCCAGGAGTACTTCGAGCGTCTGCGCACCGAGGCCGAGCGCTGGGGCAAGCCCACGGCAGCCGTCTTGGGCGCCCTTATGGCCCAAGTCGACCTGGGTGCCGGCGCCATCGGCGGCAAGGACTCCATGAGCGGTTCGTTTGAGGACGAGACCGGCGAGCTCAACGTTCCGCCGACCCTGATCAGCTTCGCCGTCGCCGTGGGCAAGGCCGCCCGCGCCGTCTCGCCCGAGTTCAAGGGCCTCACGCACCGAGTCGTCCGCATCGCCCCCGCCACCTATGGCGAGGACTACCGTCCCGACGCCCAGCAGCTGCTCGCCGCGTTTGACGCCGTCGAGGCGCTCACTGCTACCGGCGACGCCCTGGCCGTCTCCACGCCCGGCTACGGCTGCGGCGCCGAGAGCCTCTTTAAGATGTGCGTCGGTAACCAGATCGGTATCGAGCTTGCCGAGGATGTAGACGTAGAGAGCCTCTTCACCCCGCTCTACGGCAGCTTTATCGTCGAGCTCGCCGAGGACGCCGAGCTGCCCGAGGTCGCCGACGGCGTTGTCGTCGAGCCCCTGGGCACCACCGTCGAGGGCTATGTCATCGATACCGGCTCCGAGGTCATCGAGCTCTCCGAGCTCCAGGAGGCCTGGGAGAGCGGCATCGAGGGCGTCTTTGCCTACCGCAGCGCCGGCGAGACTGCCAAGGTCGAGACCATCGACTTCCGTGCCAAGGATATCCACGTGTACAGCGGCGCCAAGATCGCCCGCCCGCGCGTGGTAATCCCCGTGTTCCCCGGCAACAACTGCGAGTACGATAGCGCCCGCGCTTTCCGCGCCGCCGGCGCCGAGGCCGACACCTTCGTGATCAACAACCTCACGCCCGAGGCCGTCGCCGAAAGCACCCACGAGCTTGCCCGCCGCATCCGTGCAAGCCAGATCGTCATGATCCCCGGCGGCTTCTCGGGCGGCGACGAGCCCGATGGCTCCGCCAAGTTCATCACGGCGTTCTTCCGCGCTCCCGAGGTCACCGAGGCAGTCCGCGACCTGCTCAAGGCCCGCGACGGCCTGATGCTGGGCATCTGCAACGGCTTCCAGGCCCTGATCAAGCTCGGTCTGGTGCCCTACGGCGACATCGTCGACGCCACGCCCGATGCGCCCACGCTGACGTTCAACACCATCGGTCGCCATCAGAGCCGTCTGGTGCGCACCCGTATCTCGTCCAACCTGTCCCCGTGGCTATCGCAGTGCAGCCTGGACGACCCCTACACCGTCGCCATCAGCCACGGCGAGGGCCGCTTTGTCGCCAACGACGAGGTGCTCGCCCAGCTCATCGCCAACGGCCAGGTCACCACGCAGTACGTGGGCGAGGACGGCAAGCCCAGCATAGATCTTTCCGTCAACCCCAACGGCTCCGCACTCGCCATCGAGGGCATCACGAGCCCCGACGGCCGCGTCCTGGGCAAGATGGGCCATGCCGAGCGTCGTGGCGACAACCTGTACCGCAACGTGCCCGAGCATGTCCCCGGCGATAAGTTCATGCCGATCTTTGAGAGCGGCGTGGCCTACTTCGCTTAATGCGTCCCATCGGGTACAATCCCCTCGGGTAACAACACCCGCCACCGGCACACCCGGTGGCGGGTTCTTTTTTGCTTCGCGCATACAGGAAGGACATCATGGAAAGCCGCAAGCCGTATCTCGCCACCCTACCCGGACTCATCCTGGGCTGCCTCGTCTGCTGTGCGCTCTGGGGGTCGGCTTTCCCCTGCATCAAGATCGGTTACGGGCTCTTTGGCATCCCCGCGCACGATAGCGCCTCACAGCTGCTCTTTGCGGGCTTGCGCTTCACGCTTGCCGGCGCCCTGGTTATCGTTGGGATGAGTGCGGCCCAACGCCGTCCCCTCATTCCGCAGGCTCGTGACATCAAGCCCATCTTTGTCTTGTCACTCTTCCAGACTATCGGGCAGTACTTCTTTTTCTACCTAGGACTCTCGCGCGCCAGCGCCATGTCGAGTTCCATCATCGAGGCCAGCGCCAACTTCCTCGCAATTCTCTTTGCCGCCTTGGCATTTCACACCGAGAGGCTCAATACGCCCAAGGTGCTTGGCTGTGTGCTGGGCTTTGCAGGCGTCGCGCTCGTCAACCTTTCGGGCGCGGATGGCACCTTTGGCTTTACGCTCGACGGCGAGGGATTTATCTTGGCTTCCACTGTTGCGGGCGCCCTGTCGACCTGCCTCATTGGCATCTTCTCGCGCGAGCATGACGGCGTCTTGCTCGCCGGCTGGCAGTTTTTAGTCGGTGGCGTGGTCCTTACCGCAATCGGGTTTTTGATGGGCGGCACGTTTTTCCCCACCGAAATCGCCCCCGCCATCGCGCTCATCATTTATATGGCGCTCATTTCCGCCGTCGCGTACTCGCTGTGGTCCCGCCTGCTCGCCGTCAACCCCGTCAGCCGCGTTTCGGTCTTTGGCTTTATGAACCCGGTCTTTGGCGTGCTGTTGAGCGCACTGCTGCTCGGCGAGGGCGCTGGCACGAGCCCCGTTACCGTACTTGTTGCCCTGCTGTTGGTCTGCGGCGGCATCATCATCGTCAACAAACCCAAAAAAGCCTAGCGAACCGCCCTTATTTAGTAGAGGAGATTCGCATGCTTTAGCTTAATGGAGTACATCGGTGAGCTGAGGGCCGCAACGCACGCCAGCGTTCGCCCTTTTTTTCTAGCGTATCTGGACGCCGGCTTTCTTCTTCTCGCGCTTTACGCGGTAGAGCTCCGCGTCGGCAGCGCGAAGTAAGTCTTGCCAGGTATCGACACCGTCACCAACCCGTGCGTAGCCGATGGACATCCGCAACAGATACGGGACCTCGGCGCGCGCGAGCTCGTCGCTGATTGCCGCGCACAGACACATGATGTCCTGCTCCGCCGTCGCCTTTTGAAGCACCACAAACTCATCGCCGCCATAACGTGCGATAAAGCCACCAGACGCCGAGCAGACCTCTTTGAGCGTAGCAGATATGACCTGGAGGGCATGATCGCCCTCAACATGTCCATACCGGTCGTTAATCTGCTTAAAGCCGTCAGCGTCCATCATAAGCAGATATACATCTTCGGCCTGATCCACATTTGAAAAGAGCGACAGCATATAGGTCTCAAAACGGTTGCGATTGTTGAGGCCAGTCAACGGGTCGGTCGAGATCAGCTGCTCCTGGTAGATGATGTAGAGCAGCAGGATGCTCAGCGTTATACCGACACAAAGGCCCGGTACCGAAAACAAAACCTGGAAGGTACCGCCCACCAGAGCGGGAACCGCAAAAAAGGCGAGGGTGCGATAAATGGCCTTCTTTTGCAGACTTTCGACTTTTCGAGTCTGAATAAAGGCATGCAAAGACGTATATATGATGTAGCAGTAGCTAACGATAGGCTGAATCATATAAAGCGCTCCGCGACGATATACGCCCTGTGCATCGATATAGAACATAGTGTGCGTCCAGTAGCTGGTAAATGCCAGCACGACCACCAATACGGTTGGCAACGTCACGAGCGCCACCCTATAGCGCGCGGTCAAAAGGCGTGAGCCCTGCACTGTCTCGGAATAGAAAAACCAAATGAGGCACGCGATGGCGAACAGCGAAAACGAGACCGCGTTGGAAATCCAGTTGGCCGTGATGCCTACAGGAGTGCTCACGCCGTCCGAGAGCGTCCAGATCATATCGAAGAAAATGTAGGCTGCAGACGTGTAGCCCAGCATGCTAAACAGAAGCTGCTGGGTGCTCGAGAACAAGGAGCGGCGGCTTCGTGCGGCAAGCCCGATAAGAACAATCATGCATAGCAGGAATATCTCAATCTTGAGTGCCTTAACCACTAGACGCCATCCCTTCAATATTCAAGTGGTCAGAATCGCCCGATTCTGGTCTGGGCAACAAACACCCCCTACCCGCAGGGGTAAGGGGAATCATAGCAGAGCGCCCGAACGTCACTGCAAAACAGTCATCGTTCGGGCGCTCAAACGGCGCGAATTGCACTCCGGCATCATTGATTGGTAGCGATTGCTATTCGCCATCGATGTCGGTCGCGACGGCCTCCTCGATGGCCTCGACACCGGCAGGCGACAGGTCCTCCTTGCCCTGGCAGAACTTCTTGTCGACCCAGCCGGTCAGAATCGGAGCCATGATTGCCGTGATGATAACGGCAGTGGCGATCTGGGCGTACGCGGTGGGCGCAAGCTCGGCGTAGCGCGGCGCGACCTCGGCGAGAGCAACCGGCGTGGTCATAGCCGTGCCGGCGATGGTGGAACAAGCCACGGCAGCCTTGCCGTTACCACCGCACAGGCGCTCGAACGCAAAGGTGATGGGACCGACGACAAACAGCGTGACAAGGCCCAGCAAGATGCCGGAAATACCGCCGGTGATAAAGCTCGACAGGCTCATGGACGCGCCAAGCTGAAATCCGATGACGGCAATCGCAGGGTTGGAACCGGGAACCAGCAGGTTCTTGATAAACGGGAACAGGTTGCCCAGAACCATGCCGATAACGAGCGGCAAAATGGAGCCGATGATAGTACCGACAGGGATGTTGGCAAGACCCGAAACACCAAGGATGATCATCGTGACGGCGGGGCCGGCCGTAAAGAACAGGATACCGACGGCGCCCTGCTCGGACTCATCGCCGAACTCGCCCATGATGCCCGTATAGAGCGCCATGTTGCAAAACGTAATGCCGCCGATGATAGACACGGAGCTCAGACCCAGGAAGTTGTCGTTAAAGAAATATGCCACGCCTAGGCCGAGAGCCGCTGCGACGACCAGCTTGGGAATCAGCACGACGATACCGGTCTTGATGGCGCCCGGCGTGGACTTAAAGCTGATGCCGGCGCCCACGAACAGCAGGATCGCGGCGACGATGGTATTGGAGCCACCGCGGCAGGCAGCCGTAAAGAAGCCGCCGATCTCAAAAACCTGCGGGCAGAAGGTGTTGAGCAAAAGACCGACGATCATCGGATAGATCATGATGTCGCCCGGGATGCGCGGAACCTTGAATTTCTTTTGCTCGTTGGCAGTCGCTTCCTGTGCCATGAAACCCCCATTTCCGCTGACGCGGAACAAAAGCCCACGTCATGCTTTGCTACAGTAAAGTTTGACCATGGTACCAGAAGAAATAGACCAGCTCGGTGAAAAATTCGACAAGTTGGGATGGAACGAGATTCGGCGCCCGCGACGCCACCCCTATATAAGGCTCAAGACGATATAGAGTACGATGCCCGAGACGCAGCACCACAGCATCGATTTTGTCTTGACCGCCACGACCACGACGCCGGCGGCCGCAATCCAGGGAACCAAGGCAGGCCAGAGTCCCGCGTCGAACGCGCCGGGGCTCACCAAGTCGTTGGCGACCAGCGCGGCAAAGGCAGCGGGCGGGATATAGCCCAGGGCCTCGGTAATACGGGGCGACAGGGTCCGCCCGCGCAAGGCGAACGCCGGCGCGATGCGAAAGAACGCGATAGCAGCCCACGACGACAGCCACAGAACCAAGAACTCGTTAACGGGCATCGCGGGCACCTCTTCCGTCAAATACAGCATCGCACGCCAACGCAATGGCAATGCCGGCCACGACGCTTGCCGGCACGGCAATATTCGTGAGGCCCAAGAACTTGCATATGGCGACAGACACCGCAGCCATAACAGCAGCCACGACATTGCCGCGCGACAGCCGCTGCGAAAAGAGCAGGCAGATAAAGAGTGAGGTGCAGACAAAGGCTGCAATGGCGGTGGGAACATCGACAACGGCGCCGACGATGGCGCCCGTCGTACACGAAACGCCCCATGTTGCGATAAGGATCACGTTGAGCACGAAGGACTCACGCGGGCCCCAATCCTCCCCTTCAACCAACTTGGCAAGCGAGATGCCGTATGCCTCCTCGGTAAGTGTCGCGGCAACAGCCAGCGTCTGACACTTCGAGGCACCCGTCAGATGCGGCGCGATCGATGCCGAGTAAAGCGCAAAACGCGAGGAGACGGCGGCGACGCTCGCGACGATCGATGCTGCAGGCACACCCGCCAGCCACAGGTTGCAGATCATAAACTGCCCGCTGCCCGTCACAAACGTGCTGCTCAGAGCAAAGACCATCCAGGGCTCCATTCCCGTCTGCCCCATGATCATTCCGCACGGCGCGCCTATTGCAACATAGGTAAGCATCACCGGCCAGACGGTTCTAACGATTTTGAGCACCATACGCTTCTCACCCTGACAAGGTCTCCGAGCCGCATGTAGCGATACGGCAGAATCATCATCCGACAGCAACCGAGTTCACCTACAATTGCCACCGGATCGAAAGACACAACTTTTTAGGAAGTCATTATGACAGCTATCGATCGAGACCGGGCGCGCGCGGCCTTCAAAAGCTACACCGATGCCTACGACGCCACCAACCCACGCATCGCGCTCAAAATCGAGCATACGTACCACGTGGCCGAGGCATGCGATGCCGTAGCGCGCGAGCAGGGCTGGTCGTCAGAAGATATTGACCTGGCATGGCTTTGCGGCCTGCTACACGATATGGGCCGCTTTGAGCAGCTGCGACGCTGGGACACCTTTAAGGACGCCGAGAGCATGAGCCATGCGGCGCTGGGCATCGAGGTCCTCTTTGGCGAGAATCCCGCCGATGCACCCGCCACGACAAACATCCGTGACTTTATCGAAACCGGTGCGCATGACGAGCTCATCCGAGCGAGCATCGCCTATCACAGCGACTTTCGCCTGCCGGCACAACTCGACGAGCGTACACGGTGCTTCTGCGATATCGTGCGCGATGGTGACAAGATCGACATTATGCGCACCATCGCCGACAGCACCGTCGACACCATCCTCAAAGTGGATGAGGACGCGTTTCTAGCAAGTCGCTTTTCGGTACCGACGCTTGCCGCCTTTGACGAGCATCGGTGCGTCGCGCGCGACGAGCGCAACGAGCCGGCGGACTACCTGGTGGGGCTCATCTGCTTTATGTTTGAGCTCGTCTATCCAGCAAGCCGCGCGCTGGCGCGCGAACAGGGCGATATCTACCGCCTGCTCGACGCACCCTTTGGCATTATGCGCCCCTTTACCAATCCCACCACGCAAGCGACCTGGGAGTGCCTAAAGGACGAGATGCGCGACTGGCTGGCGCGCGCCTAGCGCTCAAGCTGGGCCAGCAGCTCCTCGACGACCTCGGCGGCGTCCCCAACAACCTTGTACTGGGCAGCACCAAAAATGGGGGCATCCGGGTCCTCGTTGATGGCGATAATGCACTCTGCCCCACCGATGCCGGCAAGATGCTGGATGGCGCCCGAAACACCGATACTCACGAGAAGCTTGGGCGAAACCGATACGCCGGTCTGGCCAATCTGATGGCGATACTCCAACCAGCCGGCCTCCACGACAGGTCGCGTGCAACCAAGCTCGGCTCCCAGAGCCTCGGCGAGCCTTCGCATCAGGGGCAGATTCTTCTTGGAGCCAATGCCGCGGCCCACCACGACCAAGCGCTCGGCATCGGCGATCGAGGCCTGCTGCCCCCACTCCTCGGCGGGAATCGAGATCTCGACACGAGCCTTAGCATCATCCGCAAGCGATATCTGGGTAATCGTGCCGGAGCGGCCGTAGTCAAAGTCGGGCGCCTTAAAGATGCCGGGACGAACTGTTGCCATCTGGGGACGATGATTGGGGCAGACGATGGTGGCCATCAGGTTGCCGCCAAACGCCGGACGCGTCTGTTGCAGCAGTCCCGTCTCCGTATCCATCGAAAGTACGGTGCAGTCAGCCGTAAGGCCCGTCTGCAAGCGCACAGCAACGCCGGGTGCCAGTTCGCGGCCAAAAGCGGTCGCACCGTATAGGATGGCCTCGGGTTTGCGTTCGGCTACCAAATCGCAGATCAAGCGGGCGTAGACCTCCGCATCGTTTTGGCGCAGGCGCTCGTCGCGACAGGCCAGGACTTCGTCGGCGCCCGCGCAAACCAGATGCTCCAGGTCGCCGAGAGAACCCTCGGGACCCATACCGATCAGTGCCACCAGACGGCAGTCGCGAGCATCGGCAAGCTCGCGGCCCTTGCCCATAAGCTCATAGGCAACGGGAGTCACCGTATTGTGCTCGTCGGTCTGCGCGAATACCCAAATGTCTCGATATGCATCAAGGTCCACCGCACCAGCGGCCTCGTCACGCTCGATCGAGATAGCGTTGACAGGGCAGGCGTCGACGCACCCACCGCATAGGATGCAGCCGTCGGTTACGCGGGCGCATCGGCTGGGTCGCTCGCCTTCCACTACGATGCCGCCCGAGGCACAGGCGCGAACGCAGCGACCGCAGCCGATACAGGCTTCGCTATCGATAATCAGTCCGCTCATCTATGCCATCCCCTCGATAATCTTGGCAAGCTTTGCCGCCTGCTCGGACGCCGTCCCCTCAACGGCCTCGCACGTTTGGTCACGGTCGGGCACAAACGAGCGCACGACCTGTGTCGGCGACCCGGCAAGACCGCAACGCGCGGGGTCGGCGTTCACGTCGGCGGCACTGACCACGCGCACGTCCGCCTCCTCCGCCGCGCGAATACCGGCAATACTCGGCATACGCAACTGGCCAATCTCCTTGGTAGTCGTCATCGCGCACGGCATCTCAAGATAGACCGTCTCCTCGCCGGCATCGCAACCGTGAACGAGCGAAAGCGCACCGCACGTCGTAAAATCTGCGCTCTGCACGCAGCTCACATCGGTCACGCAGGGAATCTCAAAGGCGCCGGCAAGCTCGGGGCCAATCTGGGCCGTATCGCCATCCACCGCCATCTTGCCGCAGATGAGCAGGTCGAAGTCCTCGTCGAGCGCTTCGATGCCGCACTTGAGGGCATAGGTGGTTGCCAGGGTATCGGCGCCCGCAAAGGCTCGGTCGGTCAGCAGCAGCGCGTCGTCGGCGCCTCGAGCGATGCAGTCGCGCAGCAGCGATTCGGTCGCGGGGATGCCCATCGACACCACCGTCACGCGCACGTCCATGCCAAAGCCGATAAAGTCGTCCTTCAGCGCCAGCGCGCATTCCAAAGCGCTCGCATCAAAGGGATTAATGACCGCCTGCTTGCCATCGCGCACGATGGTATTGGTCTTGGGGTCCATCTTGACCTCGGTGCTGCCCGGCACGGCCTTGACGCACACCACCATATGGAAATCGCTCATCTTCACGCGCCCCCTTTCTGGACGAGCTCATCCAAGAGCTTCTCCGAAAACAGGTTACCGCGACCCAGCTGCCCGGCAGGATCGAGCTGGAGCTTGAGCCGCGCCGACTCGACCATGGCCTCGTGACCGTACATCGTCTCCAAGAAGCCCGCCTTGATCTTGCCGACGCCGTGTTCTGCGGAGACGGCACCGCCCATGGCCGTGACCTCGGAAGCCCACTGGGCAAAGAGTTCTCCGCCGCGGCGATAATCCTGTGCATCGCGCGGCAGAATGTTCACATGCAGATGGTTGTTACCGATATGCCCCCAGGCGGCAGATTCAAGCCCACTTTCCGCCAGCGTGCGGCGATAGAGGGCGATAACATCGGCCAAGTGCGCGTTGGGCACCGACATGTCCGAACCCAGTTTGGTGATGGTGGGATCCATGCGGCGGCGCTCGTCGATGAGCATGTTGACGCTCTCGGGCACCGCATGGCGGAAGAATCGCTGACACTCGCGATCGACCTCGGTGCGCGCGACCCATGTCGCATCGTCACTGCCGCCCGCAAGCTCCAGTACCCACCCCAAGTGATACAGCTCCTCAGTCGCCTGGGCTTCGTCGTCGCAGTCGAGCTCCACGTAGACACAGACCTTGGCGTCTTTGTCGAGCGCAGGCAGCGAGGCAAACGCCGTCGACTGCTCGCGCTGGCGACGTAGAATATCCAGGGCGCCAGCATCGAAGTACTCGATGGCAGCCGCATGGGACAGGACGGGACGCACAGAATCGGTGAAGGACACGGCCTTGTCTTCGCTGTCGAAGAAGCAGCTCACGCCCCAAACGACCGCGGGTGCCACCTGCAGGGCAATCTCGAGTTCGGTGATGACGCCGATTGTGCCACACGCACCGATAAACAGATCGATGGCATCCATATCGTCAGCAACGAAATAGCCCGAAGCATTTTTTGTCTTGGGCATGGTATATCCGGGAAGATCGAGCTCGAGCGTACGGCCCGCTGCCGTCACGAGCGACAGGTGGCGGCCCTGGGCAAAAGCCTCGCCGCGCTGAAGCTCAAGCAAATCGCCATCAGCCAGCGCGACGTGGAGTCCCGTGATATGTGGGCGCATGGGGCCGTAGGCGTAGCTGCGGGCGCCGGAGGCGTTACATGCCGCCATGCCGCCCAGACAGGCAGACGTCTCGGTGGGATCGGTGGGAAAGAACTGCTCGGGGGCCTCTTGGAATTCCTCGTAGACCTCAAGCGATGCATGGTCCCAACCAGCAGTCGGCAGCACCTTCTTACTCAGCTGCTTGCGCAGCTCCGAGAGCACAACGCCCGGCTCCACGCGCAGCAGAAATTGGCCTTGTTCATCGCGGCGAAGGCCCAAGTAGCGATTCATACGGGAAGTATTGAGGATATGCCCGCCGTGGGGCACGGCACCGGCGGCAAGGCCGGTTCGGGCGCCCTGAACCGTTACCGGGACACGCTCGGCATGGAGCTTTTCCAAAATGGCACGGACCTCGTCTTCCGTTGTCGGAAACGAGATGCTCGAGGCCTCGCCCGATGCGCGAGATTCATCGCGGCCATACTCTTCGAACTCGTCGGTGAAGGGTTTGATGGTTGCAGACACGCGAACTCCCCCTTTAGCTAACTACAGTGTTTGCAGGGAGATGTTACCGCATCGTTTCGTCGACGTGTTCGAGACCGTCTCCATAATTGGCGATTTTTACGTTCGTGCAATTCGGCGAGCGGCTTGATTTCCTCGGCAGACGATGCTTTTGACACATATGGCCCCGCCGTCGCCGACCGCGCGATTGTCGCTCGAAAAAAGTTGGAGTATTTTTTGCCGCCTTTTACCTGCGGAGACGCCAATCCGTCAAGCATTTGGTCAGAAATTGGTCAAGTAGCGGCTGATACCGTCGGCATCGACAGCCAAAACCGATAGAAGTTTTGGCCCAGAAGCAGGGAGGTTCCCATGGCATATTACTGGCCCCAGTACGGCATCGCCATCGAAGTCGACGACGATCCCCATCTCCTGCCTTTCGACGAAGAGGCATTCCCCGATACGACGGTCTACCACGTTACCACCGATGTGATCTGCGACCCCGAGTCGTTCTCGGCGCTCGCCCACCACATCGCGCATATCCACGACATCGAGCTCCCTCCCGACTTCGACGAGCTCGTCTACTCGCGCCGTCTGATGCTTCACATGCTCTTTGGAGCGGACCCGTCCACCTTTGCGCGCATCTATACCGCCAAGGATGCCGCATGAGCGCGAAGAAGCCACCCCACTTTGCAGGCCTGGGTCGTCGCAAGAAGCTCATCGTTGCCTGCTTGGCCATCGTCTGTGCCCTTGTCGCCGTAGGACTATACGTTTGGCAGTCGCAGCCCGTACCCGAGGCGGGCGCTTCGGTTACGACGGCCGAGGGCAAAACGCGCCAGGAAATCCAAGATGAGCTCGACGCCATCGTCCGCGACAACATGATGACGATTTCGGTCGCGCCGGTCGCTCAGCTGCAGGAGGACGGCAAACTGCGCGTCAACGTGCAAAACGTCCAAGACAATAAATTTCCCCAGCGATTCCGCGTCATCCAAAACGACGAGACCATGTACGAATCCGGCGTGGTCGAGACCGGCAAGACAATCGAGACGTGCCCCGCCGGCGACATCAAAGAAGGCGAGGCGTACATCGAGATTCAGGCACTCGATGCAAAGACCCTCGACAGCCACGGCAATCCGACACGTGTCAAGGTACGGGTTGAGCAAACCGAGAACTAGCCTTCCGGCCGACACGGCACCGCATGCAATTCACCAGCATTCGTCCAATCATCGCGGGGACGGCCCGCGGCGAATAGAAAGGAACGACCATGGACATCACCAGGAACATGAACGGAGTCAGAGCGCTCGTCGTGGGCACAGGGCTCGCGCTCGCGCTCGCAATGGGCGCCGCCCCGACGCCAGCTATGGCAGCCGGGCGCGTTGGAACCACGAAGGTAATGGTCAGGACCGAGATCGACAACGTTGAGTTCAAAGTTCCGACGGTTATTCCCTTCGTCGCCAAGGCCGACGGCACGCTTCAGGGCCCCTCAGAAGACGCGACCACCATCGACAATCATTCGGCCTACGGCATCCATGTCACCAACATGAAGATCGACGCCATGAACACCTGGACCATTGCCGCCGACGCCAAGGCCGGAACCGCGCAGAACTCCATCGACTTTAAGGTCGGCCCCGACGGCGCGCTCCAGAACGCCAGCGCCGCCGCGCAAGGGACGGGCCTCGATCTTTCCAAGAATGCAGCCTTCGACATGGGCTACCAGGGCATTGCCGGCGGCACGGACAAAATCAAGCTCAAGACAAGCGGAAACGTCGCCCGCGTCACGCGCGACATCTTCCGCGTAACCGGCGAAGGCGATCAGGTTGCGACGATCACCTGGACGGTCGAGCCCGGTGCGCACACGGCATAAGGCCGTCGCCCTGGCCGCCGCCGTCAGCATCCTAGCGTTTGGGCCAGCCATGGCCTTTGCCCAGCAAGAACAGGCGCAGGCCGCCACGCAAGTGACGGTCGACCTCTCGGAGCTCGACCGCGGCGACCGCGAGGAACCGTTGGCGCAGACAGGCGACAGACGATGGCTCTTGGCAGCAGGCGCCACAGCAGCAGGCGCGGGAACCGCCGGCCTCGGTCTGCACATCAAACGCAGCCAGAAACAAAACACGGACAGGCCGCACTAAATTAGCTAAGGAGACCCCATGGCATCGAAGAACCTTTTGCCCGTCGTCGCACTCTGCGGCGCGCTCGCAACCGGAACGCCTGTCGCCGCTTGGGCGACTCCCGTCATGGCAGACTCCTTACCAGTAGCCCTAAGTTCCGCACCAAATCCGTCGAGCGCCATTGCGTGCGAGCGTTTTTCGATCGCACAGGCCGTGATCTCAACCTCGGGATGCCTTCGTCGTAATACGGACGGCTCGATAGTCGTGGATATCAAGCGTTCGAACAAGGCAAACGGCTCCCAGGCGGGGTGCGCCGTCTGCACGTGGCGCTCGGTTGTGCTCGATGCGGATGGCGATCCATGCAATTTAGAGCTGCGCATCGACATCGCTTCGGTCGATGACTCGGCGAACGGAGCGAAGGTCGCCTTCGACGGTGCGTTTTTCGAGAAAGGAGGCGGTATATGTCTGGGCTGCGCCGCCGCGAATGCAGACGATGCGCAGCCCACCCTCTCATTCACGGCATCGTTGCGGCTGACCAAAGCCGGTACCGATGTTATCGCGGCGGGAGAAGCGTCCCTGCTGTTCTACGCCGTCAGCACCAAAGACACAGACGCTCATTTCGAGAAGCCAGCCGGATCACTCAGCCTTACACGAGGGATAGAGGCAGGTCCTTTTGAAATCGATTCCCACGCGCAAAGCAGGCAACGCATTCTTGCCGACCCGGCGCTTCTCGAAATGGAGTGGAACGGATCCGGAGCTATCGGAATTCTCCCCTCCGCGTTTGACGCCAAGACGCTCCCCCCAAACGACGAACCCATCAACGCAACCATACAAGAAGAGAGCGCGGACAAAGAAGCAGGTGCGGGCGACACGCCGTCGCCGACAAACAGCGTCCCAGCTTCTCTCGAAGCACCGAATGAACCCGCTACCGATCCAAACGATTCCGAACTCGCGGACAGTCTGGGGCTTGCTGATCCTCAAGAGATCGATGAAGGTAACTGCTGCGTGCTTGCCGCGCTCGACCACACAGAGGTCATCGACGCTGCGAACATCGAAGTTGCCGCCGCCAATCAACCCGTCCGCAAGTCGGCCATCATCGCATTTCCCGAATCCATCGAAGTCGTCTTTTTGCCATCGGGCGAGGTCGTGGCCCCAACACTGCTCACCTTGTTGGGCGCCAAGAATACTCGAAACGAAATTAAAAAGGTCACGGTTGTCGACCCTGCAACCACCGCCAAGCTGCGTCTATACGCCGTTGCTCCAGATGGAGGCAAGACCTTGGAATTCGATGGCGACACACTCCTAGCCTGGCGGCGTCTGGACATTATGCAAGACGTCTCGTATCAGATCGAACTCGAAGGGTTTGATCGTGCCCGCGATGCCAATATCATCGCCGCGGCTATTGAATTCCCGCAGCGGCTTATGACACTGCGCTTTGAATACTATCCCTATGTCCCGACAACCACCTGAGGCTTAAATGCTGCGCATCATTCCTAACACCACTTATATAACGTATTAGATGAGTCGCGATGTGCCTCGCATTTCGTTCTGCTACGATTGCCACGTTGGCATCAATACAGGAGGGCTCATGCCGGGCTTGGGAACAATCATCAACGTTGTGCTTTTAGTTGCGGGCGGTCTTTTGGGATTAGCGGGCGGCCGCTTCATTACACCGCGCATCCAAGACACGCTCATGAAAGCATCGGGGCTGTGCGTCCTGTTTATCGGCCTGGGCGGCACCATGCAAAAGATGCTCATCATCGATGGAAAGGCGCTAGCGACCACCGGTACCACCATGCTCATCGTCTCATTTGCGCTCGGTTCGCTCATCGGCGAGGCCATCAACTTGGAGGCCGCCATCGAGAACCTTGGCGAATGGCTCAAGCGCAAGACTGGCAGTGAGGGCGATAACGAGTTCACCAACGCTTTTGTCTCGACATCGCTGACCGTCTGCATCGGTGCCATGGCTATCGTGGGATCGATCCAGGACGGTCTGCTCGGTGACTGGTCAACGCTTGCCTTGAAAGGCGCATTGGACTGCATCATCGTCTGCACCATGACGGCGTCGCTTGGCCGCGGCTGCATTTTCTCCGCCCTGCCCGTCGCCGTGTTCCAGGGGACGATCACGTTGTTTGCCGGCGCGCTCTCCCCCATCATGACCGCGGCAGCCCTCGACAGCCTTTCGCTCGTAGGCTCCATGCTCATCTTCTGCGTCGGCGTCAACCTCATCCGTCCTCAGACCTTCCGCACGGCCAATATGCTCCCCTCCGTCGTCATCGCCGTCATCTACGCCCTCCTGTTCTAAATCTATCAACGCAGCGGTATCTCGAACATCTGTTTGATGCTGTGCTATGATATGAGGTCACCGTAGCTGCGTTAGGAGAGGAGAAGCGGTGGCCGACCAGGACATCAAGATGCTCATCGAGCGCATTATGGCCGAGGCCCGGACCCATCAGTCCACCCGCTTCTCAAACGAAATCTACGCAGACGAGCCGATTCTCAAAACCGGCCGACAGATGCAGAATTTCCTCCCCGACCAGTACCGTAAAATGCGCGAGATATCGCGCTGGCAGGATGACCCCAAGGGCGGTGCGGGCCGCTGGCTTTCGGAAGCCGAGCTTTTTTACCGCCAGGGCCTGCTGATGGCCGACTTTGAGGACGACTGTCCCTACAACGGCACCTTTAAATCGTACTTTCCCACCTACAACGCCATGAGCGACCGGCAGCTGCGCGGCTACTTTACCTGGCGTGCCCAAGTGCGCCGCGGAACCGTCGAGGAAACGTCTACGTCCTTTGCCTTTCTGTATCTCTATGAGCTGATTTGCGGCATTGGCGTAGATGACCCGCTCGACGGTTTTAACAAGATCAAGGCCTTTTGGGATGTCTATCGCGCCTTCGAGCCCGGCATTGATCGGTTTGCACGCGTGTGGTTGCAGGATTACGCCGTATTCCATGGGCTCGACCCCAAGCTGCTCCGCGACTCTAAAACCGTCATGTTCGATAACGCCCTTATCGAGCTGCGGCGCGCGGCACGAGACCTTGTACCGGCACCGGCACCGTCCGACCAGACCCCCAAACGTCGCAAAACCTCCGAGCCCACGCTCCCCCTTCCGCCCGATGAGGTGCGCGAGGAGCGACTCATGGCCGCCATCAACGCCCTCTCCACGTACAACCTAAGTAACTCGCGGCTCGACCGCAGCCACCACCGCGATCTGCGCCACGTGGCATGCGCCGCGTATGTCCGCATGGCGCGCTACTACGACACGCATCGAAAGACCGGCATCGTAGCGAGCTTGTTTGGGGAGGAGACGGCCATGCCCTACACCATGTTTGCCTCGGCCGTATTCTTTGCGCCCGAGCGCCACGAGAACTGCGAATACCGCCTGGATCCCATCCATATCTACCGTTGCCAAAACGGCTTTTGGGAATGTATGCGTATCCATGGTAGTAGGCAAAAGAGCAGCAAGCTCGGTGAAATGATGCGCGCCTGCGACCAACGCCTGCGCCTGGCGCTGGACCCCGCCCATCCCCTTAAGGAAGAAAAGGTCCCCAAATATCTGGCCAAGATTATCGATGACGAGATTGTGGCATGGCTTTCGTGGGACGCCGCACACCAGCCCGTCAAGATCGATATCGACCTGACTCAGCTGGGGCACATTCGGAGCGCCGCTGCGCAAACGCGCGAAGCACTTTTAATCGACGAAGAGCGCGAGGACGGCACGCTTGCGGATGCCGAGGCGGCAGTTGCCGAGCGACGGGAAGCCGAGCCCGTGGCCGACACGATCGCCGAGCCAGTCGCGACGACCATGCAGCAGGACGAGGCTAGCGAGCCGACCATCTCCACCGAGCAGTTTGGCGTCGTAGCCCCGCTCCTCGCACCAGCGCCCACGCCCGCCGACACTGCGTCCGCACTCAATCCTGCAGCAAACGCCTATCTTCGAGCACTACTCGAGCAAAACGCAGCGCAGACGGCATCGGCGGTGGCAAAGTCGGGCAAGAGTGAAGACATGCTCGTCGACAGCATCAACGAAGCGCTCTTTGACCTGGTGGGTGACACCGTAATTGAATTTGGCGCGGCAGGACCGCGCATTATCGAGGACTACGAAGCAGACGTGAGAGGATACTTAGACCATGAGTGATACCGCATCCGCAGCACCCCGCGTGCCCAAGCGCGTCGCCGCCGTCATTCTCAACTCGCTCAAGGGCGGCGTTGTCCCGCGCATCGGCCTTCCCTATATCACCGTGGGGCGAGAGGTCGAGATTCGCGCTCTGCTCACCGACCTGAGCCTCATCGCCGATGGCGGCGCAAGCTTCCGTTTCCTAGTCGGTCGCTACGGCGCCGGCAAGAGCTTTTTGCTCCAGACGATCCGCACGCACGCCATGGGCGAGGGATTCGTCGTGGCCGATGCCGACCTATCCCCTGAGCGCCGTCTGCAGGGCGGCCAGGGACAGGGCCTTGCCACCTACCGTGAGCTCATCCGCAACATATCGACCAAGACGCGCCCTGAGGGCGGTGCGCTCAACCTTATTCTGGATCGCTGGGTCGCCTCGTGTGCCGACGTCGACGAGTCGGCCGTCAATGCCCAACTGGCCCCGCTCGAGGAAATGGTCCACGGCTTCGACTTCACCCGCATGCTCCGCCGCTACCGCGCGGCCGTATCCGAGGACGACGAAGAAGCTATGAGCCGCGTGACCAAATGGATCCGCGGCGAATACCGCACCAAGAGCGAGGCTCGCGCCGAGCTGGGCTCCTCGACCATCATCAGCGATGACGACTGGTACGACTACGTTAAGCTCATTGCGCGCTTTTTGGTCTGCAGCGGCTACAAGGGCATGCTGGTGCTCATCGACGAGCTCGTGAATCTGTATAAGATTCCCAACGCCATCACACGCCAATACAACTACGAGAAGATCCTGACCATGTACAACGACACGCTCCAGGGCAAGGCGCAGTACCTGGGCATGATCATGGGCGGCACGCCAACCTCCATCGAAGACCGCCGCCGTGGCGTGTTCTCCTACGAGGCCCTGCGCAGCCGACTCGCTCAAGGCCGCTTTGCACGCGAGGATCTTAAGGACATGCTCGCGCCCATCATCCGCCTGCAGCCACTCACCTACGAGGAGTTGCTGGTGCTGATCGAAAAACTCATGCAGATCCATGCCGGCTACTTTGGCTGGACGCCCACGCTTACCGAGAACGACTTGGTGGACTTCCTCAAGATTGAGTTTGGCCGCGTGGGAGCCGATACGCACCTGACGCCCCGTGAGGTCATTCGTGACTTTATCGAGCTGCTCGATATCCTGTGTCAGAACCCCGATGCAAATGTGGCCGAGTTGCTGCAAAGCGTCGGCGGCGACGCGCTGGCGCCGGCAGCCGCAACAGGCGACACCGACACCGCAGGCGGCGACCGTAATTTCGCCGAATTCACCATCTAACCTGCCAAAAAAGGGACAGGTTTATTTTGGCAGGTTTTATCTGGGCAAACGTTGAAGCAGCAATGCAGCAAACCACCGCCCACCGCGTTGAGAGATTAGCTTTTGAAAGGAGGCCCCGTGAACGCCTTTGACCGATATGCTCCGTTTATCCAAGACTTCATCTACTCCCACGATTGGGAGAGCCTGCGCTCCATTCAGGTTGCGGCGGCAGATGCCATCTTTAACACACAAGACAATGTGCTCCTAACGGCATCCACGGCTTCCGGCAAAACCGAGGCAGCCTTCTTTCCCATCCTGACCGAGTTTTGGGAGAACCCGCCCGCGAGCGTGGGCGCCCTCTACATCGGCCCCCTCAAAGCGCTCATCAATGATCAGTTCGTCCGTCTCAACGACCTCTGCGAAGAGGCCGATATCCCCGTCTGGCACTGGCATGGCGATGTCTCGCAGTCGCACAAGGCTAAGCTCATCAAAAAGCCGAGCGGCATCTTGCAGATTACGCCCGAGTCGCTCGAGGCGCTCCTGATCCATAAGCACATGGCGATTCCGCGCATGTTCTGCGACCTGCGCTATGTGGTCATCGACGAGGTCCATTCGCTCATGCGCGGCGACCGTGGCGGGCAAACGCTCTGCCTTATCGAGCGACTCTCACGCATGGCCGGCGTACAGCCTCGCCGCATTGGCCTTTCCGCTACCATCGGCGACCCCGGACGCACGGGCGCCTTTCTCTCGCAGGGAACGGGACGCGACTGCGTTATCCCCCGTTTTGAGGAACCGCGCCGCGTGTGGCGCATCTCCATGGAGCACTTCTACAACTCGGGCCCCCAGGCACAGCAGCGGGGATTCATGGGCACAGATCCTCAAGAGGCCGAAGTACTCGCGTGCGAGCGCATCGAGGCAGCGGCGCCCGCGGCGCTGCCCGCATCCGAACAAGACATGCGCCACAGCGGACAGCTCACACAGGAGGAGCGCCGTCAACGTCGTGAGCGGGCACGGGGCAAGGCCGCTCCCAAGGACCGCCGAACTTCCTCAGCCCCCGAGGGCGAAGTCGACATCCCCCGAGCACCCGAACAGGCACTCCTCAACCCCACCGACACCGCGCCCGAAAACGCCGATCCCGGCATGGGCTATATCTTTGAACACACCCGCGGGCGCAAGTGCCTGGTCTTTGCCAACTCGCGCGAAGAAGCAGAGGCCGTATGCTCCATGCTGCGCAGCTACTGCGAGAGCCGGCACGAGCCCGACCGTTTCCTCATCCATCACGGCAATCTTTCGGCATCGTTGCGCGAGACGGCCGAGGAACTCATGCGCGACGAGGAGCAGGCACAGACAACCGTCACCACCTCCACGCTGGAACTCGGTATCGATATCGGCCGTCTGGAGCGTGCGTTTCAGATCGACGCGCCGTTTACCGTCAGCTCCTTTTTGCAGCGAATGGGCCGCACGGGGCGCCGCGATCTTCCGCCCGAGATGTGGTTTGTCATGCGCGAGGAGGAACCCGAGCCGCGCACGATGATGCCCGAGACCATTCCGTGGAAGCTCCTGCAGGGCATCGCGCTCGTACAACTCTATCGCGAGGAAAAGTGGGTCGAGCCGCCCGAGCTCGATCGACTCCCCTACAGCCTGCTCTACCACCAGACTATGTCGACGCTTGCCAGCACCGGCGAACTCACGCCGGCAGAGCTTGCCCAGCGCGTGCTCACACTCAGCTATTTCCATCGCATCTCGGCCGATGACTATCGCGTGTTGCTGCGTCACCTCATTAAGATCGACCATATCCAAGTCACCGAGGGCGGCGGGCTCATCATGGGTCTCGCGGGCGAGCGCATCATCAACAACTTTAAGTTCTACGCCGTGTTCCAGGAAAACGAGGAGTTCACCGTTCGCAGCGAATCGGCCGAGCTGGGCACGATTGTCAACCCGCCCCCGCCCGGTAAGCGCATTGCCATCGCCGGCCATTGCTGGATTGTCGAGGAAGTGGACTGGAAGCGTCACACCGTCTTTGCCACGCAGGTCAAGGGCCGGGTGCCGGCCTACTTTGGCGACTGCCCCGGCGACATCAATACACACGTACTCGAGCGTATGCGCAAGGCGCTCAACGAGCACGCGGCGTATCCGTACCTGATGGGTAACGCGCGGGCCCGTCTGGCGCAGGCTCGCCATACGGCCGAGATTTCGGGCGCAGGAACTAAGCCGCTCATCAACCTGGGTGGCGACACCTGGGTGCTCTTCCCCTGGCTGGGCAGCTACGCTTTTTTGGCACTCGAGCGCATGCTCAAGATTAAATGTGCCGCGGAGCTGGGCCTTCGCGGACTCGACCCGTCGCGCCCGTACTTTATGCAATTTAAGATGAAGGCCGACGAGGAGACATTCTTTGAGGTGCTCGCCGCCGAGGCCGAGAAGGACTTCGACCCCATCGAGCTCGTCTATCCCGGCGAGGTGCCTTACTTTGACCGCTACGACGAGTTTGTTCCCGAAGAGCTCGTGCGCAAGGGCTTTGCCGAAGGCGTGCTCGACATCGAAGGCATGAAGCAGCGCGTTCTCGACTGGCGCGACCACGCCTAAGACCAATCTTTTTGGCACGGGGTTTGTTAACCAGTCTTTTTGGAACGGGGCTATTTTAGCTACTTAATGTCGTCCAACGATTTCGATGGACCGCAAATAAGATCAATCTCGTATGTAGTAGCCGTCAAAATGGCCCCTCCCCTGCAAAAACAAAAGGTAACCGGAAGAAGACCCCCTGTCTTTACGGGCAAAAAGGGATAGAACAGTAAAGTACACCTGTCGCGTAATGTGCTTAATATTCAGGGATTAGATTTGCTAAGCAGAGCTGCAACCACCAATCGTTGTAATTTTAACGTTACAGGAAAAGCCTAATTCCTTCATAGTGCCAAACCCGCAGAGTAAATTGCCGACTGCAGTACCAAAAAAAACTAAAACCCATCGCGTTCCACGACCTGAGTTTTCAACATATTGTGAATTGCATTAAGGGGAAGTTTCCCGCATCCACGTCTAGTGCAGACGTAGACGGGAAGCCGCAATTATAAGTCACTAGTCTGGGGCAGGATTAAACGGTTCATCCCTGGTAAGATATAGCAATCTTCGCCCGAGACCATTACTATTCCGCAAGCATCGATAAAACGCTGATATTCCTCGGCATTAAGGCCCACCGATTCAAAGCTAACGCGTACACCCGTAGCCATCAAGAAGGCTCGAAACTTCTGGCAGCTCGTCAATCGATACATCAATTCTTGAAGGCATGTATTCCACCAATTTTTAATGAAACAACGGCGGTAATCGCTATCGCCATCGCGCCAATAACACCGAGCGCTATCTGAATGGGATATAACCCCAACACATATCCAAATATGGAGAAAAACATTGCAGAAAAGAGGGCCCTTACCAGAGACGCGGCGGAAAGGATCGTCGCACGGAGATCGTCCGCTATCCCGTCTTGGATTAAGTTTTCCGAAGTGATGTACACCACTTCTGGGAGGAAACAAAGCACCATGCTAAGGCCAAACAAACACAAAGGATTTGAAGCGAACCACGGAAGAATCAAGAAAAGGCCCGCCTCGATTAGCATCGAGCCGAGCATGGTATTTCTTTTCCCAAAACGCGATGAGAAGAAATCTGCCGCAATGTAGGCCGTCGCATTTACTGCATAGGATGCACCGAAAAAGATTCCTATTATGGAGACGGGAGCATGAAACGCGTCGAATACCAACTGATTCAAGTTGTAATAACTCCCGTAGAATCCGTCGAGCATGCTTGTGCCGATTAGGAGAAGCAATATAGCAAAAGCGGATTCTCCAACGCACCAGGTTTCGCGTCTGAAGATCTTGGCTACGTCAAACCTTTCCTCCCCAGAGCTTTCAGAACGGGTCGTTTCCGTCCTCTCAATGGGATACAGAAGGGAAAGCTGCAGAAGATAGAAAACGGAAACGCATACGTAGAGGGCACTCCAAGATACTTGGGCAATGAATGATCCAAGTACGATTGCCACTCCCGTCGCGATTGATTGCGCGGCAAGCAGCCGAGCGTTGATGGTGAGGAAGCGCTCTCCTTGACCGGCATTTCGGGCAATTTCATATAAAAGTGCTTGTTCGGATCCCGATTGAAGGGAGTAGGCGAGTGCCTCAACAAGGGAAAGCGCGACGAGAAAGGGGCCTGAGAGCAACAGCACGCCAGCCGTATGGAAGAAAAGCAGCAGCACGCCCACTTGAATCGAGAACTTCTTTCCAAAGAAATCGCCTATCAGCCCTGTTGGCAGCTCGAGGACGACCGTCGCAATGTTAAACAGGGCTTGATAAAGCGCGATTTCCGTGACAGACATTCCTTTCTCCGCAAGGAAAAGTAGAAACACTCCCCGATTTAAAACAAATCCCGCGAGAACGAAAAAGGCGGAATAGATGTGCAGTTGCGTAGTGGCTTGCTTGTTCATTTGGCACTTCCAATGACATTTTTGGCCTAGCGGGCGGAATCAACCGAAGAAGAAGCGAGTTGGCACCGGGCGTCCAGATGCGTCATGCTGAAAATAGATGAAGCGCATGGTTGACAAAACCATAGAGCCCGTCACAAATTGACTACTCCCAATGCTAGTCGTGGAGTGCAGTGCCGAGGAAGTCGGTGTCGAAGGGCACGGCTTCGGCAAAGGCGTAGTCGCCGTCGCTGGCAATGAGCAGGTAGTTTTCCTCGCCGCCGAACTCCGCGTCGCCGCAGGGAATCACCCAAGCGTGGTCGAACACCTCGAGCGCCGTGGCAGCACAATCGCGCAGAAACGTCACATCGCTCCCCTCGTTCGCGCTCACGATATTGGCCACATAGATGCCGTCCGGGTTCAAGCTGCCCCGCACCAGACGTAGCGCCTCAACGGTTGCCAGCTCGCGCACGGGCTCGGCACCGCCAAAGCAATCGCTCACGACCACGTCGTAGCGGCGATGCCCCACACTCGTCACGCCCAGATACGATCGCGCCTCGGCGGTAATCACCCGCAGGCGATCACCAACCGTGCGCTCCAGCTCGTCTAGGTAGAACCAGCGGCGCGCCAGGCGCGTAATCTCTCCGTCATACTCGATGACGTCCATGCGCAAGCCCTCGTGCGACATCAGAGCGAACTTAGGATAGGCAAACCCGCCGCCGCCCAGCATGAGCATACGGTCGATACCATGCCCGTAAGCATCACGCATTGCGTCTTCGGCCTCGAACACATCGTCAAATGCGCGATAGTACGCAAAGACGGGCTCCGCCCAACGCTCGCCAACGTAGCTTGCGCTTTGGTAGACGCCGCCTTGCACCAACACGCGAATCTCATCGCCGCCCTCATCGTGCACGCGTTTCACACGCGCCAGCCCATTGCGGGTTCGCGCGACCTGCAGACAGGCAGCACGAACAGCGACAGCGGCCGCACCAAGCGCCGCGGCTCCCAGAGCAACGCCGGCAACGACGCCGGCAGAAACACTCGGCTTGTTCATCTAGAGCTCCTTTTGCAGATAAAGGCCATGGTCATAAAATCCAAGATGGCGATAGTACTCGCGTGTGCCAATCGCGCTAATCACGTTGATACGCGCATAACCCGCATCCCGGGCAATCTCGCACGCACGCTCTACGAGCGAACGTCCCAATCCATGGTGCTGCGCCGCCTGCCCCTGATCACCCACGCGCGCCGCCATGCCGTATACGTGGACCTCGCGAATCATTGCCTCGTCCGGCGTCGTCGGCAACTCATTCGTATGTGCGGCAACAAACGCGTGGTCGGGCAGCGACAAGCGCAAAAACCCCGCGATCTTGCCCTCGGGCGTCACCCACTGCAAAAAGCGTTCACTCGTCACCGGCGTCTCATACGCTACGCTTTCGTCGAGGGTCAGCTCATCTAAGTTCGCGCCCGCGGTACTGATCTCGCGGAAGCGAATCTCGCGCACCGTCGCGCCTTCCCCACGAGCCGCCAAGCGGTTCTCAACGAGCTGGCGCAGGTTGGGTTTCTTGTTGCCCACCATGATGTCGTCGGAGCTAAAGTCACGGATCATACGGCTAATACGACAGAACGCCGGCGTCACCACGATGTCGTCGGCCAATACGTCAAGCAACTCCTCCTCGGTATAGGGACGCCACTCGCCACGCTCGTAGCAGCCCACCAAACGCGAGCCCTCGATGAGCGCACACGGATAGACCTTGGCCTCGTCGGGCATAAAGGCCCCCTCGGTCATAAAGCGTTCGTAGTCGCGCTTATCCCCCTCCGGCGTGGCGCCCAGCAGGTTAAGCATAAAATGCGCATGGATCTTAAAGCCAAACAGGCGCGCAAGCGAAAACGCCCGTTCAATCTGCGCCACCGAAATGCGACGCTCGTTGATATCGAGCAGGTGCTGGTCGAGGCTCTGGATACCCATCTGGATCTTGGTGCAGCCCAGGCGGCGGATGAGCGTAAGCGCCTGCGGCGTTACGGCATCGGGGCGCGTCTCGATAACGAGTCCCACCACGCGATGCTTCGCCGTCTCGTTGATGCGCTGCTGACGCTCGAGCTCCTCCATCGTTGCCGTCTGCCACTCAGTGACCTTGTCCCACGGCGTACCGGGACCGTACAGACGACGCACCGCACGGTTATAGCCGCCCACGGCAGCATCCACACGCCCCTGCTCGTCGGCAACGCCGGCAGCAAGCTCGACCTCGTCTGTCGCAATGCCGGCGGCCCGATAGCGCTCACGGCGCTCTGCTACCACAGGCGGCAGGGCATCGGCGGGAGCGTCATCGAGCAGACGCC
Source organism: Collinsella aerofaciens (assembly GCF_028209885.1). GTDB lineage: Bacteria > Actinomycetota > Coriobacteriia > Coriobacteriales > Coriobacteriaceae > Collinsella > Collinsella aerofaciens_BA. Next base: position 41,700 of record NZ_JAQLEM010000001.1, read on the forward strand.
CCGCCTCGGCACGACTGATGCCCGGACGCGCCAACATGGGGTTAGCCGCCACACCAGCCACGGCATCGTCATTGAGCGCGCGGAAGAGCTCCGACATAAACCACGTCTGATACCCTTGCGGATAGTCGCTCCAGGTACCGCCGAGCACAATGAGCTCAATCTTATCGGTCGCATGCCCCATCTGCGAAAGCGCGGTCAGACGAGCGCTTACCTGCAGATACGGATCGAAGCAATTTTGCTCCGCACGGGCGCACGCCGGCTCGGCGTGCAGATAGCTTTTGGGCATGCGCAGATCGTTGGGGCAAAATAGGCAATCGCCCGAGCATGGCCAGGGCTTGGTGATGACGGTAATGGTCGCCACGCCCGAAGCCGTGCGACGAGGCTTCATGCGTAGCACCTGCAGCAGTCGACGTTCCAGCTCGGCATCGACATTCCACCCAGCCCAACGAGCCGGCTCCTCACGTTTTACCCGCTGGTAAAACGGCAGCAGACGGCGCTTGGCCAAATCGCGTTTGTCGGCACCCTCACAACGCGCCTCGGCATGTATCAGTTTGACGAGCGCTTTGTCGTCCACGGTCTCGCCGCGACGCAGAGCCTCGAGTATGTTCAAGATAATCTGTTCCATGCCCCCATTGTAAAGGCAAAGGCGCCGGAGCCGATCTCGGCTTCGGCGCCTTCATCAAACAGCGCGTCTATGTCTTCGCCTAGGCTTTCGTCTGCCTCACTACTCCGAATCAAACGACATGTCGCCCGAATCGACTTCAAAACGATACGTGGCAGACTTATCGCCGTTATCGAATTCAAGATTCAAAATGGTCTCGCCGTCGTAGCCAAGCGGAAGGAAATCGCTCTCGAAGTCGCCACTGCCCAAGGTGAGGCTCGCCTTAAAGCCCGTAGAGCTCGGAACCGTCATCTCCACATCGCCCGAGCCCACGCTCACGTCCATCGACTTCGCGGGGGCCTGGTAGAGCTCGAATGTCACATCGCCCGAACCGACCTCAGCGCTGAGCGCATCAGTCACGCTGCCCGTAAACTCTACATCTCCCGCACCCAGGAAAAGGTCGAAACCATCACAGGTGACACCGGCAATCTGCAGATCGCCCGAGCCCACGTGCGCGTTGACTCCCTTCAGATGTTCGGCAACACGGCGCGGCAGCTCGACCGTAACCGAGCGATCGATTGCCTTACCGTCATCACTTCCAAACTGGGAAACCTTGAGCGTCGAGTCCTCGACGGATGCGATGTTTTGCGTCGCGGCCTTGGAGGCATCCATACCATTGGCAACGCGTCCCCGCTCGATAACGCGAGCCTTGTTGCCATCAACAACCTTGACGTCCACCGTAGCCGCAGCGATATCGAAATCGAGGTAGCGGAACTCATCGGCATCAAAAGTCGTGCTCGAAAGCTGCTGAGGCCGAGCAGAATAGTTACCGCTATTCAAGGAATCGTCCTCGTCAAACATATTGTCAAAATCAGACAAATGGCCAGATAGAATACCGGTCGTACGCACCATATCGGAATGAGCCAATAGCCGCGAAGTGCCAAAGACAAGCCCGATGATGAGCACAAACGCTCCGATGCCAACGCCCAAGCGTACCTTGGATTCATGCGAAAGCTTCATCATTCATCACCCTCTTTGGCGATCGGGTCAGCGGTAGTCACGGTAGCCACGTCAGTATCAACCGGAGCGGAAACATCCTGAGCCCTAGCGACCACCGGCGTCGAACCAACCTGAATATCTCCGCGCGCCCAATCGCCATCGAGCGCACGCGCCACCCAGTGATAGATGGGAATCGTAAAGAAGATCAGCGCAGCAAAGGGGCCGGCACCAAACAGGAACATCAGCAAAAAGAACAGCAGCCAACACACGGCCCAATACGGGAACGACTGGAACGGGCCCTTCACCGGAGTCGAGCCAACTGCGCCGCCACTCGTCGCCTGCGCCGTAGCGGCATTAGCGGCCTGTGCACTCCAGCTTGCCGCTTGCGCCGCCTTGGCGGCGGCGTCACTCGCCTGTGTTGCCGCCTCGGTAGCTCGTGCCGCCGCCTCATGGGTGCGTGCGCGCTCTGCCGCCTCGGCCTCGCGCTGACGAGCGCGGTCCTCATTCTCAAACTCGATATCGTCCTCAATCTCATCGCTCGGATTGAGCAGCTCGTCCAGGCTCACGCCATAGAGCTTGGCGAGCGAGATCAGGTTCTCGGTATCGGGCGAGCTCTCCGCACGCTCCCATTTACTGACCGCCTGGCGCGACAGCCCTAGCTTTCGCGCCAGCCCTTCTTGGCTAAAACCCTTGCTGCGACGAAGGTCGGCGAGCCGCTGCGCAGTTTCTACATTCATGGTTCCTCCTATGTGATGCCGGCCGTGCCGCCGGACCGTTTTTGTTCTTAAGGCGCCTTGCACAGTTAAAAATCTATCCGCCACCGCCAAAAGCATGCCACCTATTCTAGTGAGATTTTTGACAACCGGCGGTTGCGGGCACATATGAGCTGCGGAAATGTGTCCAAACAAAGCAATGACCCACGGCTCGGTTGTCCCCGTTGCGGCGTTAACGGTAGTATGGTCGTACTGTTTATTCCGCACCGCCAACGGAGGGAGTTCCGCGCCGTGAACCGCGATTTCGCCTCATCGCTCATCCAGCTCAACAACACGTTCTATCGCGAGCACTCCGCCTCCTTCTCCGATACGCGCCAGGCCCCGTGGCCCGGCTGGGTGCGCACCATGGACATCGCGCTCGGGCAGCTCGACGTCGCCACGATCGAGCATCCCGTCCGCGTCTTCGATCTTGCCTGCGGCAATATGCGATTCGAGAATTTTGCCGCCGGCGGCGCACTTGCCGCCAAGGGCGTCGACGGCGCAAACCCCTCGGCAGATGCCAGCTGCCCGTTTGAGTTCTATGGTGTCGACTCGTGTCAAGATTTGGCTATCGATGCACATGGCCACGCCCTGCGCATTCCCAACCTGCACTTCCAGGAGCTCGACGTGCTCGACGCCCTCATGAAGCTCAACCCCGCCGAGACGCCCGACGTGCTTTTCGACGCCCCGCTCGCCGACATCTCGGTCTGCTTTGGCTTTATGCACCACGTGCCGTCGTGCGAGTACCGCGTACGCGTACTCGACGCCCTGGTGCGGCAGACGCGCCCGGGCGGCATCATCGCCATCAGCTTTTGGGAGTTTATGAACGACGAGCGCATGGCGCGCAAGGCCGTTCGAGCCGAAGCCCGCGCCGAGCTCACCCCGCCGTTTGAGGGTTACGATTCCGCACAGTTTGAAGCCGGCGACCACCTCATCGGCTGGCAAAACGACCGCCACGCCTACCGCTATTGCCATCACTTTGACGATCAGCAGATCACCGACCTGGTGCGCGGCGTCCGTACGTTCTACAAGAGCGGCGAGGTCCCCGTGCGCGAGCTTGAGCGCTTCCATGCCGACGGTCGTAGCGGCGAGCTCAACCGCTATGTGATTCTCAAGCGCCTGTAGGCACCGACGACTCGCCGCCGAGCCGCACCACATCTTTCGGGCAATCTATGCCCGCCCTTTTCAACCCATTGACGGAACGCGCGGCCATGCGTTTCGCATTTATGACCAAGGAGCCTCATGGGAGCCGTCCACGTTCGCACGCCTAAGAACTTTGTGCTCGAGGAGCGCCTGGAGCGCTACGCCGATGCGATCGAGACGAACCCCGAGGCTTATGCCGGAGATTGGCGCGAGGCTTGCGCGCCAGCTGGCAGCAAGCCCTTCGAACACCTTCACCTGGATCTTGGCTGTGGCAAGGGAACCTATCTGGTCGAGCGCGCCCACCGCGAGCCCGACACCCTCTTTATCGGCATGGACCAGGAGCCCATCTGCATCGCCTATGCCGCGCAGAAAATCTGCGAACAGGGGCTATCCAACGCACTCGTCCTGCCCCGAGGCGCCGCATCGCTGCCACAGCTGTTTGCCGCAGGCGAGCTCGATGCCATCACCATTAACTTTCCCACGCCGCAGCCCAAGGCCAAGTACGCTAAAAAACGACTCGTCCATGTCGACCATCTGATGCTCTACCGCCCGCTCTTTTCAGCCGGCGCTACCGTCACACTGCGCACCGATAGCAAGCCGTTGCGCGATTACGCCCTGGGACAGTTTGCCGCGGCCGGCTACGATACGCTTTGGGTAAGCGACGACGTCCGCCGCGACCATCCCGAGCATCCCGAGACCGAGTACGAGCGCCGCACGCGCGAGATGGGTGCCGCCGTCTATGGCATTTGCGCCACACCTGGAGCGCAGCCCAGCGATGAACAGCTCGCGGCGGGCCGCGCGCAGGAGCAAAGCCTAGCCTGCTACCTGCCCGATAACCTCGATGAGCTCGCCTATGTGCCTCTGGGCATGGAAGAGGCCGTCGAGAACTTTAGAAACCGTGCCCGCAAGGGCAAGAAGCGTCTACCGCAAGAGTCCTAGGGGCTTCTGATGGTCGCGGCGTTGGCAAACAAGCGCAAATAGGCGCCAGCGAACGGCCCTCAAACCTAAGTGAGTAGACTATTTTGCAATAGCCAAGCACAGCCCGCATAGCGAAACATAAAACCGCAGGTAGAACCCTTGCGCAAAAGCCATGTGCTCGCAATATCGCAAAAAGTCTACTCACTTAGCTAGCGACTACACTAAACGGCTGGGCAGAACGCCCATTTCCTGCATTTTCTCGCGCGCTGGCACCCCGCGCCGCCGCTACGCCATAATAGTTGGCGGACAAACGCGAGAGAAAGCAACCACATGGCACAGACCACGACAGACACCACCGCCAGCACCGTTTCCGGCGCCGGAGCCGCCAGCTCATTCTCGGGCGGCACGGGAACCGAAGCCGAGTTCGGTTCGCTCGGCGCGCTCTCCCCCACCTGGTGGGAGCCCGAGGATGGCAGTGAGCCCGAACCGTGGCTCACGCCCGATCAGGCCTTCGAACGTTTCTTTGAATGGACGAGCGATCGCGGTATTGAGCTGTGGGACCACCAGGAAGAGGCCCTCATGGATCTAGCCGCCGGTGACCATGTCATTTTGGGAACACCGACCGGATCGGGTAAATCGCTCGTCGCGCTGGGAATGCTCTTTATGGGCATGGCGCAGGGCAAGCGCTGCTACTACACGGCTCCTATCAAGGCTCTGGTCAGTGAGAAGTTTTTCGACCTTGTGCAGGTGCTCGGCCGCGATAACGTCGGCATGATCACCGGCGACACGCACATCAACACCAAGGCGCCCGTCATCTGCTGCACGGCAGAAATCCTTGCCAACGACGCACTGCGCGAGGGCGAAGATGCCGATGTTGGCTGCGTCGCCATGGACGAGTTCCACTACTTTGCCGACCCCGATCGCGGTTGGGCCTGGCAGGTGCCACTGCTCGCCCTGCCTCACACGCAATTCATGCTCATGAGCGCCACGCTCGGCGATGTCACCGCGATCGCCGCCTCGCTCGAGGAACACACCGGCGCTACCTGCGACTTGGTCGTCGATGCCCCACGCCCCGTGCCGCTGAGCTACGACTACGTGACGACCTCGCTCGAGGGCACCGTCGAGCTCGCCATGCGCCGCGGCGAGGCCCCGCTCTACATCGTGCACTTTAGCCAGGACGCCGCACTTGCGACGGCGCAATCCCTCGCCAACTTTGGCATTGTCAGCAAGGAGCAGCGCGAGGCTATCAAGGAGGCGGCCAAGGGCACGAGCTTCTCGACGGCCTTCGGCAAGATCCTCAAGCGCTTGCTTGGCTGCGGCGTCGGCGTGCACCACGCCGGTATGCTGCCGCGCTATCGCCTACTGGTCGAGCGCCTGGCACAGCAGGGCCTACTGCCCGTCATTTGCGGCACCGATACGCTCGGCGTCGGCATCAACGTGCCCATCCACACTGTGGTGCTCACCGCGCTCACCAAGTTCGATGGCTACAAGATGCGTCGTCTGCGCGCCCGCGAGTTCCATCAGATCGCCGGTCGCGCCGGACGCTCGGGCTTCGATACCGAGGGCATGGTGATCGCCGAGGCACCCGAGCACGAGATCGAGAATGCCAAGCTTATGGCCAAAGCGGGCGATGACCCCAAAAAACTCCGTAAGATTAAAAAGAAAAAGGCCCCCGAGGGCTTTGTCACTTGGAACAAGCAGACCTTCGAGCGCTTAATCGAGACGCAGCCCGAGACGCTCAAGCCGCGCCTGCGCATCACACACTCCATGGTGATCAGCGTGGTCGAGCAGGGCGGCGATGCCCGAGCCCGCGTACACGACCTCATCGAGACGAGCCTGCAGACTCCCGAGGAAAAGGCTAAGCTCGAGGTTCGCGCCGACGAGATCTTCGCCACGCTCATCGATTCCGGCGTCGTCGTCCGCACCGAGGTGCCACCCGCGCCTGACGCCCCAGCTGACGCCGCACCAGACATCGACTATGCGCTGACGGTCGACCTGCCCGAGGACTTTGCGCTCGACCAGCCGCTCTCACCGTTTTTGCTTGCTGCGTTGGAGCTACTCGATCCCGAGAGCGAGACCTATACCATGGATCTGATCTCGATGGTCGAGGCAACGCTCGAGGATCCCAAGCAGGTGCTGCGCGCACAGGAGCGCGCCGCGCGCGACCGCGCGATAGCCGAAATGAAGGCTGACGGCGTCGACTATGAGGAGCGTCTGGAGCGCATTCAGGACGTCACCTACGAAAAGCCGCTCGAGGATTTGCTCGATGCCGCCTTTGACAAGTACTGCCAGGAAGTGCCTTGGGCAAACGACTACCAGCTCTCTCCCAAGAGTGTCCTGCGCGATATGCTGGAAAGCGCGAGCGATTTTAAGGGTTACATTCAAAAGCTCGGCATCGCCCGCTCCGAGGGCATTTTACTGCGCTACCTGGCAGAGGCCTACCGTTCACTCGACCGTACCGTGCCCATCGAGAAGCGCGACGAGCGCCTGCGCGACATTATCTCGTGGCTGGGCTTTGTGGTGCGCTCGGTGGACTCGAGCCTGGTGGACGAGTGGGAAAACGCCGGCAACCCGGCAGCCCTCGATGCTGCGCCGCCGCAGGGCATCGACGAGGTCGTGGCGGACCGTCGCGGCTGCACGCTATTGGTGCGCAACGCGCTCTTCCGCCGCGTGACCCTTGCCGCCCGCGAGCACGTTCGCGACCTGGGCGAGCTCGACGACGACTGGGGCATGAGCGAGATCCGCTGGCAAAAAGCACTCGACGCTTACCACGAGCAGCACGAGGAAATCCTCACCGACGGAGATGCCCGCAGCGCCGCGATGTTTTCCATTGACGAGTCCGACGAGAAGACCGCGCACGTATGGCACGTGCACCAGATCTTTGCCGACGAGGATGGCGACCACGATTTTGGCATCATGGGCGATGTCGATCTGGACGCCACGCAAGACGGCGGCGAGGTCATCTTCAAAAACTACCGCGTCGGCTTTATCGAGGACCTGCTCGAGGACTAGCCGGGCACAATGGAACGAAACGAAGCGGGGTCGCTGGCAACATCGCCAGCGGCCCCGCTTTTGCGCGATACGCTATCCCCTACTCGGTATCCTCGACCTCATACGAATCCGCCTCGGCTGGCTCATCGTTTGTCTCTGGCGCAGCCCCGCGTGCCTCGTCAAACGCCGCCTTCATGGTCTTGTTGCCCCAGGTGAGCTTGCGAATAGTAAGATCGTCGGCCTTCTTGTTGGCTAGGCGCAGATTGTTCTCGGAGGACAGCAACGCCTCCTTGGTTTTCTGCAGATGGCTAATCGTCTTGTCAATCTCATCGATTGCCGTTTGGAACTTGCGGCTCGCGATCTCGTAGTTGCGGCCGAAATCGTTCTTGAACTTTTCCATCTTGGCTTCGAAGTTCGTGACGTCGATGTTCTGCTGCTTGTACTCCGCCAGCTCCTGCTTATAGCGCAGCGAGCCCATGGCGGCGTTGCGCAGAAGCGTAATCATGGGAATGAAAAACTGCGGACGGATCACGTACATCTTCTCGTAGCGATAGCTCACGTCCACGATGCCGGCATTGTAAAGCTCGCTCTCAGGCTCGAGCAGCGTGCAGAGCACCGCGTACTCACAGCCTTTCTGGCGGCGATCGTGATCGAGTTTCTTAAAGAAGTCCTCGTTTTTATGCTTGGTCGCGGTCTCGTCGTTCTCGTTTTTCATCTCGAACATAATCGAAATGACCTCGTTGCCGCTTGCGTCGCACTCGCGGAAGATAAAGTCGCCCTTGGTACCCTCGGACGCATCGTTATCCTTCTCGAAGTACGCGTTAGGAAATGCCGTCATGCGCAGACGGTTGAACTCGGTCTCGCAGTGCTGCTCGAGCGACTCGCCCACCATCTTGGTGGACAGGCGGACCTTCATGTCCTTAAGGCGCTCAATCTCTTCATCCTTGTAGCGAATCAGGTCATCGCTCGCACGCTTGGCCTGCGCAAGCTCGAGCTCGTGTGCCGCCTTGGCCTGCTCCTCGCGAGAATCGCGCACCGCCAACTCGCTCGTCAGCTTGGCACGTGCCTCATCGCGCTCTCGCTCTGCCGCGGCGACCGCCTCCGACAGGTTCATTTTTGCCATCAGCTCCTGCTCGCGCAGCTGGGCACGCAGACCCTCGGCCTCTTGCTCGGACTGAGCCTTTGCGGCGGAAAACTTCTCTTGTACCTGCGCGCGGTAGTCAGCAAGCGCGCGCTCGGCCTCGCCGCGAGCGGCATCAAGCTCACGCTGCGACTCTGCCGCGGCGGCGGCAAGCGCCATCTCCTGGGCCTTGTCCGCCGCGGCAAGCCTAGCCTGCAGCTCGGCAATCTGAGCGTCACGTGCAGCTAAATCGTTTTGGGCAGCGTTGCGCGCGGCCGACTCGACAAGCTTGGCTTCGTCATCTTTGCGTCCCAGCTGCGCACGCAAATTGTCGATCTCGCGCTGAAGCTCGGCGTTTTCCTTTTGAGCGTCGGCACGGGCCTCAACCGCTGCGCGCTGACTTGCGCTCTCGCGCTCTGCGGCAGCGCCCTCGAGCTTGGCGCGCAGCTCGGCAAGCTCAGCATCGCGCTTGGCAACCTCTTGTGCCATCTTCTGCTCCGCAGTGTTCTTCTGCTCGGCAAGCTGAGCATTGCGCTGAGACTCTGCCTTTTGCAAGGCAGCCGTCGAACGCGAGCGCTCAAGCTCCAGCGCCTGCTCGCCCTCGCGCTGGACTGCCCTCACACGCTCATCCAGGTCGCGCGAAAACTCGGCATTGCGCACCTGCTTGACGATATCCGCATAGCCGGATGCGTCGACCTTAAAGACTTCGCCACAATGCGGGCACTTGATCTCGTTCATAGCAGCTCCTCAATGGACGTAAATTTCAACCGCCTACACTCTACCGCGCCGCACGGACAAAAAAGACGCCGCTGCCATAATGGCAACGGCGCCAGGACCACCACAAAGGTACCTATCCTTTGTGGTGGTTCGAGAATTACAGTCCAAAGAAGCCAAGGATTTGATCTCGGCTTACGGGCTTGTACTCGTTGGCGTCGAGGCCCACATCGTAGCGGTAAATGGGGCGCTCGCGATCGCGGTTGCGCGCGTTGGTGCGGTCCCCCCTGCTGTGGATATGCCCGTGCAGCATGATGGCACCACGCGCCTTGCCATTCCAGCTGAGCATGGGGTAGTGGCTCATAACCAGGCGATGTCCCTTGGCATAGCCGGGAGCAATCTCCAGGTAATCGCGCACGTCTTCCCAAATCTGCGGTACGTCGGAATCTTCCCAGTCGCTGTCATGGTTACCGCGGATGAGCGTCACATTCTTGCATTCGATACGCTCGCGCAGGCGCACCGCCTCAGCCAAGGGCAAACGATAGGTAAAATCTCCCAGGATGTAGAGACGGTCATCCGCAGCCACGCACTCATTGATGGCATCGATGACCTTGCGGTTCATCTCCTCGACCGAGCCAAACGGCCGATCCATATCGTGCAAGATATTCGTATCGCCCAGGTGCAAGTCGGCGGTAAACCACATCATCGTCTGTGTCCTCATTTCGCAACGCGTCTAACACGTGCCTAGTATACAGACGCTTTGGCGCGTCGGTTAGCCAAAGAGCCCGCCGAACAGTCCGCGGCGGCGTTTGTCTTTCTTTTTCGACGCATCACCCTGGGCGTTCTTGTCCTGCCGCTTCTTACGGTCCTGCTCCAGCTCATCATCGTCGAGCAGCATATCCCACTCAAACGGGTCATCCGTCAGATCAAACAGATCATTGTCATCAAACATGGCCGCCTCCCTTACCGATTAACGGGCATCCACCACATAGAGGCCAACGCGCACCTGATGCCACGGGCTACGCTCGGGGGCAACCTGTTGCACGCGGGCCTCAAATACGTCCTCGTGGCCGTAATACATCATCACGGATAGCGAGCCGACCTCGTTTCCCGGAACATAGCCGAGCTTGGTCTTGCCGTAATAGATCGCAACCGCCTCGGGATCATGGGGGTTATCGCGCTCGGCACACAGCGTCAGCTTATCGCCCACTTTTAGATCACCCAGGACCAATGCGCCATCGGCATACTGAAATCCTGCAATGTGAAATGACAGAAGAACACGCGAAGGCTCGTACATAGCAGCTCCTCTAACGGCCGGATAAACCGGTGTGTAACCTTATTGAGAAGTCTACGAACTCGCGCGGACACAAATTCGCCCCACCCGCGCCTTTTCGACCGTTTGTCGCTACACCATCTGATTCTAATGCACAAACATGCGCACGAACTTGTGCTTCCAGCTTGCGTAGGGCGCATACCGAAACGGCACGTCCGGCCACGTTGCCTTGTTCACGACGCTCTTCTTGTGGCTAAACGTATCGAAGCTCTCACGTCCATGGTACTGTCCCATACCGCTCGCCCCCATGCCGCCAAAGCCCATATGGCTCGTGGCCAAATGCATAATGGTGTCATTAACACAGCCACCACCAAAGGGCACGTAACGCACAAAGCGCTGCTGAACTGCGCGATCCTGACTAAAGATATACAGGGCCAGCGGCGTCGGACGATCCGCAATAAACGTCTCGGCCTCGTCTAGGCTCTCAAACGTCAGCACCGGCAAGATGGGGCCGAAAATCTCCTCCTGCATCACGGCGTCATCGGGGGACACGCCGTCCAAAATCGTCGGCTCAATCTTGAGCGATGCCTCACGCGCGGCACCTCCAAGCACGACCCTATCGGGATTGATCAGCCCGCGCACGCGCGCAAAATGCTTGGCGTTGACGATATGTCCGTAATCCTCATTGTCGAGTGGATGTTCGCCAAACATGCGGCGGACCTCCTCCTTGATAAGGCCCAACAGCTCATCGTGCACGCGCACGTCGACCAGCAGATAGTCGGGCGCTACACAGGTCTGGCCCACGTTGAGCCATTTACCAAAGGCGATACGCCGTGCCGCGACCTTCAAATTTGCCGTCGCATCCACGATGCAGGGGCTCTTTCCGCCCAGCTCAAGCGTCACAGGCGTGAGGTTTTTGCTCGCGCGCTCCATGACGAGCTTGCCGACCGGAACGCTACCGGTAAAGAAGATTTTGTCCCAGCACTCATCGAGCAACGCTTCGTTCTCGGCGCGCCCGCCCTCGACAACCGTCACCAGGCACGGATCAAATGCCTCTTCACAGATTTGCTTGAGCACCGCGCTCGATGCCGGAGCATAGGCACTCGGCTTGATAACCACAGTATTGCCCGCGGCAAGGGCGCCGGCGAGCGGCTCGAGTGTTAGCAAAAACGGGTAGTTCCACGGAGCCATGATGAGCGTGACGCCATAGGGCACGGCTTGCGTTTTGCACACGCTCACGGCGTTAGCGAGATCGCACGGACGCAGGCGCGGACGACTCCATCGAGCCACGTGAGCGATCTGATGTCGAATCTCGGAAAGCGACGTGCCGATCTCGCACATATAGGCCTCGTCATGCGACTTCCCCAAATCGGTCTTGAGCGCATGGGCGATATCAGCCTCGTGGGCCCGTACTGCATCGCGTAAACCCACGAGCGCGCGACGTCGAGCATCGACATCAAACGTGGCGCGCGTCTTAAAGTAGGTGCGCTGATCGCCGACGATGCGCGCAATTTCCTCGGTGTTCATGGCAACCTCCTAGTTCTCGTCCTCAAACATACCACCTGCAACAACTTCGTACATATGCTCGAGCTCCAGGCGGTCCATCAAAAGCGGAACGGGGTACAGGGGATTGGCCTCGGCATCGGCATGCGCCGCCATCTGCGGAATGTCGCAGCGGCGAATACCCGAGACATATTTGGGGATTCCCAGGGCCTCGTTCATGCGGTCGACCCAATCGATAAAGGCCTCGGCCGCAAGACTGTCCTGCGCGGTAGCCGGCGCAATGCCCGCCATGCGAGCAAGATCGGCAAGCTTGGGGGCGGCGGCGTCACCATAAGCGCGAAGCATGTGCGGCAGGATGATAGCGTTGGCCAAACCGTGCGGAATTCCGTATCGGCCGCCCAGACTGTGCGCGATGGCATGCACATATCCGACATAGGAGCGGGTAAACGCAACGCCCGCCTTATACGCCGCCGAAAGCATATTGCGACGCGCACGCATGTCGTCGCCATGCTCATAGGCCTCGAGCAAATTGTCGTGGATGAGCTGCACCGCCTGTCGCGCCATCTTGCGCGTATAGGGCGTGGTGCTTCGCCCGATAAACGCCTCGACGGCATGCGTCAGGGCGTCCATGCCCGTCTGCCCCGTAATGGAGGCGGGCAGACCGCGCGTAAACTCGGGGTCGTGCGCCGCAAAGCGCGGGATAAGCACAAAGTCGTTAATGGGATACTTGTAGTGCGTCTCGTCATCGGTAATTACCGCCGCAAGCGTGACCTCGCTTCCCGTGCCCGCCGTGGTGGGAACGGCGATGAGCAGCGGCAGGCGACGATGAATCCGCAGCAGGCCACGCATTTTGTTGATGGGTTTGTTTGGCTGCGCAATGCGCGCTCCCACACCCTTGGCGCAATCCATGGCCGAGCCACCGCCAAAGCCGATAATGGCCTGGCAGGCGCGCTCTCGATACAGGGACGCCGCCTCCTCCACATTCGAGACCGTGGGGTTCGCACGCGTTTCGGCATAGACCGTAACGCCAATCCCCCTGGATGCGAGCGCCGCCTCGAGCGGTGCCGTGAGCCCCAGACGGGCAATGCCGGGATCCGTCACGATAAGGACCTTCTGGATCGAGCGCTTTTGAAGCACCGCGGGCACATCCTCGGCATGCTCTAAAATGCGCGGCTCGGTATAGGGCAGGATCGGCAATGCAATGCGAAAAACCGTCTGATATGTTCGGCACCAGGCACGACGGGCTAGATGCATAAAGGAAACTCCTTCATTTGTTGATAGGTCAACATTTGCTCGCCCGATTGTACTCAGCAAAAATCGCAGACGGCCTCCCAATCGTTAATCAATCAACATCTTCATATCTCGAAATTGTTTTATTAAAAATCATTCCTAATAGGCTTCACATTTGGTTGCATTTATGGATAATAGAACTCGTCAAGACGCACGTCCGGAGAGGGCCCTTACGGGACCGGACGAGCGCACAATCGCCATCGATCGAAAGGATCGAATCATGAAGTTTGTTTGCCCCGTTTGCGGTTATGTGGAAGAGTTCGACGGCGACCAGCTGCCCGAGGACTTCAAGTGCCCCCAGTGCGGCGTTCCCGGTTCTCGTTTCCTGAAGCAGGAGGAGGGCCAGCTCGAGTGGGCTGCCGAGCACGTCGTGGGCGTCGCCAAGATGGAGGGCGTCTCCGAGGACATCGTTGCCGACCTGCGCGCCAACTTTGAGGGCGAGTGCTCCGAGGTCGGTATGTACCTGGCCATGGCTCGCGTCGCCCATCGCGAGGGTTATCCCGAGATCGGCCTGTACTGGGAGAAGGCTGCCCACGAGGAGGCCGAGCACGCCGCCAAGTTCGCTGAGCTCCTGGGCGAGGTCGTAACCGACTCCACCAAGAAGAACCTCGAGATGCGCGTTGAGGCCGAGAACGGCGCCACCGCCGGCAAGACCGATCTTGCTAAGCGCGCCAAGGCCGCTGGCCTCGATGCCATCCACGACACCGTGCACGAGATGGCTCGCGACGAGGCTCGCCACGGCAAGGCTTTCGCCGGCCTGCTCAAGCGCTACTTCGGCTAAGCCAGCAACCTGAGACATAACCTCTAGCTCGATGAGGCCCGGACCGCATGGTTCGGGCCTTTTTCGTGCCTCACGAACTTGTTAACTACCTGAAATAGGGCCGCCTTCGGCATCGGCTTCTCGTCAAAAACTAAGTGAGTAGACTTTTTGGAACTTGCCGAGCAGACCATCCATATCACTTTATAAAGCCGCAGGTAAATGCCTTGTTGCAAAACGACCTAGTCGCCAAAGTGCCAAAAGTCTACTCACTTAGATTCGCAGCCGTCCACAATCGAGCCATTTTGTGTCTAACGGGCATCTTTCCGTCGATTACTCCCAATTTTGTCCAGTCAACGAATAGTTCAGACCTGAGTAATGTCTCAGCCCTTTGCTCATCTGAGCTTTTATCACGATATTCAGCATCGAGCATCCTGCATACGGCCTTAACGATCGCGCGGAATCTATCCTCATCCGATATCTGTCTGTGTGTCAGGAGAAGCACATCGTAGCCCATGGCCTGAAGGGCCGTCATGCGGTCAGCGTCACGCAAGCCATCCCCTGCGCGTCCGTGCGAGGCCTTTCCCTGACATTCAATGGCCACCTGTCGCCTGCCGTCCGGCGAAGACAGAAGTATGTCGATATATACACGGGACTTTCCCACAATCGCTCGAGCACTTGTGCTTAGCATCACTTCAACATTAAGCTCTATGTCGCAAAAACCTTCGCCTCCCAGTGATCGCGGCAGTGCAAGTAGCAAATACGCCTCGACCTCAAAAGGCGACGCGGCACCCAATGGAACGAGTTGCGACACCGTCCTAAATCTATTGCCGTAACGTATCCCGCAAACATCTGAACAAAAACGGTCAAGGTCTCCGCCCAAAACCAAAGCGTCTCGACGCCATAAATTTGAGGCGGTGCCGTCCTCGGACGGGCAGCGCACCCAACCGAACGTTGTCGAGATCGCGCCCGAATCAATTGCACGCGAAAACTCCGCCTCAAGTGCCGCAGGCAGAGCGCACACCGCAAACAAGCCACACATCTCCGCCAATACCAAAAGAAGCTGAAGATCCGTCAGATGCCGCGACATGATGAATACCGTCAGTAGAGGAGACGTAATCAAAAACCCATGCTCCGTTTCCAGTACGGATTCCCTGGGAAGCTCACCAAGAAACAGCCGCTGCCTAATGCTGGCAGGACAAGTCCGTTTGTTTCTCGTCTGAACCAATGTATACAACGGAAAACCGAGCGCGACCGCAGCCGTCGGGTTGCGGGCGAGATCATATCGCTGCCGGTCTTCTTCCGGTCGTGGAAGCGGCGGACACAGAGCGCGGACCTGAGGGGGCAAACGCCAGTACCTAAAAGCCGATATGTCACAAAGTAGATCTTTCATAGGCACAGGAAAACACGAATTTCAACCCAGTCAGTCACGCATTGGCGCGAACGCGCCAAAAATGGTGCCGAACGGACTGCCAAGTTTTCAACAGCCCTCCCCAACTGGCCAAAAGCTTGCCGAGAGCTGGACGAAGTTCTGTTGAAAACCCCATTTTTTTCTCATGCAGAAGCTTTGCGCGACAAGTGAGTAGACTTTTTTTGAACATCCCGAGCAGCCCGGTCATCCTGCTTTTCAAAACCGCAGGTAGATAGCTTGTTACAAAACTGCCTGGTCGCCAAAGTTCCAAAAGCCTACTCACTTAGATTGCAGAGCGCTCCCATTAGCTGCGATTCCAAGGTATTTAGCGCTTTTGGACTCAAATCGTCATACTGAACAAGAATTTGACTTGAGTTTTCAGGGACAGATGCGCCATCGGCACACCAAAAACAGTCACCGATATCGATAAAAGAGATGCTCGAGCGCGTGAGGGCCCGTGCAAAAGTGCTTCCGCCCGTTCCACGCTCCGCAACCACGGTACAGTAAAGGCCCGCATCTGCCTGCTCGATCGAGACTTCCCCTGCCGGAAACGCTTTCCGCACAAGCGACGTCAGGCCATCACGCGCCTCGCGAGCACGAACGCGCACGCGGTTCACATGTCGCTCGTAATCACCCGATTCCAGCAAACGCGCCAAAGCGACCTGGTCAACAGAGCTCACCGACGAGGCGTAGAAACCAAGGTTGCGCCTAAACCGCTCCATTAGCTCATCGGGCAACACCATATACGCCAAACGCAACGCCGATGAAAGGCTCTTCGAAAACGTGTTGGTGTAGATAACCGACTGGGCGGCATCGATCGATGCGAGCGCGGGAATCGGCTTCCCGGCAAGGCGAAACTCACAATCAAAGTCATCTTCGATGAGATACCGACCTGGTCGCTCGGCGGCCCAGCTCAGAAGCGCATAGCGACACGCAATGCTCGTCACAAGGCCGGTCGGATACTGATGGGACGGCATCAGGTGAAGGACATCGGTCCCGCTTTTCTGCAGAGTGCTCAAGTCCACGCCCTCGTCATCCAACGGGATATGTCGAACTTTGCAGCCCATAGCCTGATAGATACGCGTCAGACGCAAATAGCCCGGGTCCTCAACGGCATACACCTTGTCGGCTCCAAGCAACTGAACCAACATGGTATCGAGCAGCTGGGCGCCTGCACCGATAACAATGTTGTTGGGGTCGACATTCATGCCCCTTGTCCCACGCAGATGGTGAGCAATTGCGCGTCGCAGCCGAGCGGTGCCCTGCGCCGGTGCGGGCGAAAAGATTTCGCGCTCATCTTCGGATGCCAGCGTCGCCCGTAGTGCGCTTTGCCAAAGCCGCGCCGCCTCCAAAGCGGAAGGAGAAAGTGCATCGAACAGCTCGACCTGTCCGTTGACATCATGCGCGCTGAGGCCCACAGAGACGGTATCTCGGTCGATGCCCTGCGAAGCCAAAGGCAAAACCGGTGCATCCGGAAGCTTGCAAGCGTAGTAGCCACGACGCGGCATTGAGCAAATATAGCCCTCGGCAAGTAACTGGCTATATGCATTCTCGATGGTAATGACACTGATTCCCAGATGACTGGCAAAGGCGCGCTTAGACGGAAGATGCTCCCCCGCCACAATACGTCCAGCAACAATATCATCTCGAATTTGCTGGTAAACATACTCATAAAGCGATGCTTCGCCGCGTTTTTCCAAATTGTAGTCAAGCATGAGTTTGCCACCTGACCTTATCGAGCTGTTCAATCTGGTATTAGGCTGACATTATTATTATCTCGAAAACTGAGTATTTTGCCATACCCAGCTCCCCGATAGGATGTTCCGTCAAGCAATGCACATGCCAACCAAGGGAGCAACCATGGCAGGACAGACCAGCAAGGCCGATCGCGTCAAACTCAATCGCGAACTCGCGCAGATGCTCAAGGGCGGCGTCATCATGGACGTCACCACGCCCGAGCAGGCACGCATCGCCGAGGAGGCAGGCGCCTGCGCCGTCATGGCACTCGAGCGCATCCCGGCCGACATCCGCGCCGCAGGCGGCGTCTCGCGCATGAGCGACCCCAAGATGATCAAGGGCATCCAAGAGGCCGTCTCCATCCCCGTCATGGCCAAGTGCCGCATCGGTCACATTGTCGAGGCGCAGGTCCTGCAGGCCATCGAGATCGATTACATCGACGAGTCCGAGGTTCTCTCCCCCGCCGATGACGTCTATCACATCGACAAGACCCAGTTTGACGTGCCGTTTGTCTGCGGCGCCCGCGATTTGGGCGAGGCGTTGCGCCGTGTTGCCGAGGGCGCCACTATGATTCGCACCAAGGGTGAGCCGGGTACGGGCGACGTCGTTCAGGCCGTGCGTCACATGCGCAAGATCCAAAAGCAGATCCGCGACGTTGTTGCCCTGCGCGACGACGAGCTCTTTGAGGCAGCCAAGCAACTGCAGGTTCCGGTCGAGCTGGTACGCGAGGTCCATGCCACGGGCAAGCTTCCCGTCGTGAACTTTGCCGCCGGCGGCGTAGCGACCCCTGCCGACGCCGCGCTGATGATGCAACTGGGCGCCGAGGGCGTCTTTGTCGGCTCGGGCATCTTTAAGAGCGGCGACCCCGCCAAGCGCGCCGCCGCCATCGTCAAGGCCGTGGCAAACTTCACCGATGCCAAGCTCATCGCCGAGCTTTCGGAGGACCTGGGCGAGGCCATGGTGGGCATCAACGCCGACGAGATCGAGATTATCATGGAAGAGCGCGGGCGCTAGTCCAGCAGAAAGGATCGCACATGAGCGATTATGCAGACCAGACGGTCGCCGTGCTGGCGGTCCAAGGCGCTTTTGCCGAGCACGAGGCAAGACTAGCTGAGCTTGGCGCACACTGTATTGAGCTGAGGCAGGCGGCTGATTTGAAGCAGGACTTTGACCGTCTGGTACTTCCCGGCGGCGAGTCCACCGTTCAGGGCAAGCTACTTGCCGAGCTCGGCATGCTCGATGAGCTTCGCACCCACATTGTTGAAGGCATGCCCGTCCTGGGCACCTGCGCCGGCCTGATTCTACTGGCTCACGACCTTGCCGCCCATGACGATAAGGGCACGCCGCGTTTGGCAACCATGGATGTACTTGTCGAGCGCAATGCCTACGGCAGGCAGCTCGGCAGCTTTCGAACCAAGGGGCAGGTAGCTGGCATCGACGGTGAAGTGCCGCTGACGTTTATCCGCGCGCCCCGCATCGTCGAGGTCCACGGCGACGCAAAGGCCTTAGCGAAAGTCGACGGCCGTATCGTCGCCGCGCGCCAGGGCAACCAGCTCGGCGTAACCTTCCACCCCGAACTCGACGACGACGTCCGCCTCCACGAGCTCTTCCTCCAAATGTAGGCAGAGTAGAAACGAGCGTGGATTTTCGGACACGCAACAAATGAGAGTGGATAATCTCCCACTTTGAGCTTGAATGCAGGCTCAAACCGGGAGATCATCCACTCTTGTTCTATGTAGTCGTTTAAGAACGTCCCCAATGACTACAAGGAGTGTCCCAAGCTGCCGGCAGAAAAGGAACGTCCCTAACTGCCGCATCCGGAGCAAGACAACGCCGCAGGCAGAGGACGGACAGCGAGCGGGTCGCATTTGAGGCAAGGTGACGTGAAACGAAAGGGCGCTGACCTTCTGGTCGCGCCCTTGAAGTTGAACGTCAGATTGTCCAAATGCGGCCCGCGCAGCGTCGGCCCGTTACGGCGTTTGGTAAAACGCCGTAACTAAAAACGGTTACCGCGGAAGCCGCCACCGTTGCGGCCGCCACGATCGCCACCGCGACCGCCGCGGTCGTTACCGCGGTTGCCGCCGAAGCCGCCACGGTTGCCGCCGCGGTCGCCATAGCCACCACGGTTGCCGCCGAAGCCGCCGCGACCGCCACGGTCGCCGCCACGGTCACCAAAGCCGCCACGGCCGCCGCGATCGCCACCGCGACCGCCACGATCGCCGCCACGGCCGCCGCGGTCGCCAAAGCCGCCGCGACCGCCGCGGTCGCCGCCGCGGCCGCCGCGGTCGTCACGGCCGCCACGAGGACCGCGGTCCTCGTCCAGGCCCATGGCGACGAGCGGAGCGATAACCTTATCGAGAGCGGCCATCAGCTCGGTGGCCTCCTCATAAGAAAGCTCGGGCAGGAGCTTCTCCTTCTTGTTGGCAAGCTCGACCAGGCCCTCAGCGGCATCCTCGGCAGCGAAGACGACGATCTTGCGCATATCGCCCTCGGCGTCGTCGATGCGGCCGACCAGATCGGCAGCCTCGGCCTCGGCCATCAGGCCATCGAGCTCACGGAGGCGCATGCCCAGCAGGTCGGACATTTCCTTCTGCTCCATCTTGGGCTTGAGGTCAAGAAGCTTGATGGCGCGCTCGATGTTCGCCATGCGCTCGGCCTTGGCCTCCTCCTCCTTGGAAATAGCAAAGCGACGGCTACGCAGCAGGCGGGCGGCCTTCTGCATCTTGTCCATCAGCTCTTCGTCATCGAAATCAGCGGCGGCCTCGACAACCTCGGCCTCCTCCTCGGCGGAAACCTCGTCAGCAGCCTCAACCTCGGCAGCTTCGGTCTCCACGGTCTCGACTGCCTCGACCTCGGCAGCCATGGTCTCGTTCTCGGTCTCGTTCATGATCTCTTCGTTCTCGGACATGAGACTCCTTCTTGGCCCTCTCGGGCATCATCGCCCCATTCGCGGGGCCCGTCGCGCACTCTTTGCGCTTTAAACATTCATGCCTCTCGGCAAAACGTCCATTAGTTTATGGTGTCGCCATCCAATCTAGCTGCAGAATCTATGTGCACACATTAATGCGACATGTGCGACTCGCGACGAGCGTACACCAGCGACGTCGCGAACCCGACCACGGCAATCACAGCCGCCACACGCACGGCAGTTGCAAATCCAATCGCCTGGGCAACGTCGGTCGCAGCGCCAGCCGCGCCGGCAGTCGCGGCAGAACTCGAGAGCAGGCCGATAAACAGCGACGGGCCAAACGATGCGGCAATCATGTTCCACGTGTTGAGCAATGCCGTTCCGTGAGGATGCTCAGCGGCAGGCAGCGTCTCCAAGCCGGCCGTCTGCGAGGGACTCAGCACCAAACCGACTCCGGCATACACCACAACGGTCAGCGCCACGACGACGCCGATGTTCATACTTGCCGCCGTCATCGAGATGGCAGTCTGCCCCACGGCAATCAGGGCAAAGCCGACCGGCAGCAGCGGCCATGCGCCACGGGTGTCCATCACGCGTCCGCCCACAATCGAGGTCACGGCGTTGCAGGCAATCGCCGGCAAAATGAGCAAGCCCGCAATAAGTGCGGTCATGCCGTATGCGCCCTCAAAATAGAGCGGCAACAAAACGCTCATCGAGAACGTCGTCATCATCGACACCACCACAAGCAGGCACGCGGGCCAAAAACGAACGCTCGCCATGGGACGCACGTTAAGCACCGGATGCTCGAGCTTGAGCTGACGGGCCGCAAACAGGCCGAGCAGCACAATGGCGGCGAAAAGCGCCACGATGCCGGCAATCGGATTGGTCGAGAACTCGCCTACGGAATACACGAATGCCGTAATGCCGGCGGCGAGCAAAACAACCGACAGAATATCAAGCGTGGTGCTCGAGCGCTCTCCGACATTCTGAACAAGCTTAACGCCCGCCGCAGCGACCACAATGCCGCCCACCAGTGGCACTACGAACACCGCCCTCCAGCCGAACAACGTGCACATAAGACCGCTGATTACGGGTCCAAACGCCGGCCCTAGCGTAATGCAGGCACCGCCCAGGCTAAGATACAGACCGAGCTTCTCGCGCGGGGCGCAAGACAGCACCACGTTCATCATGAGCGGGAACAAGATGCCCGATCCCGCAGCCTGCAAAATACGACTTGGTAGCAAAACGCTAAACGACGGAGCGATCAGACACAGGACTTCGCCGGCGACCATACATCCGCATGCGAAAAACAACAGCTTGCGCGTCGAGAAACGGCCGGACAGGAAGGCCATGATGGCCGTAAAGATCGACGTCACGATCATGTAGCCCGAAACGAGCCACTGCGCCGTGGTGGCACTCACCGAAAAGGCTGCCATAATGTCGTGCAACGCCACGTTAATGATGTTCTCGTTAAACGCGGCAACAAAGGCTGCAATATACATAACGACGAGAAGTGCCGCAGTGGCCGATGGCGTTGCTTGAACTTGTTGCTGAGATTTGCTCCCCATGCATTTCCTTCCTCTTGGAACGACAGTCGCATCGCCCCAGAGGAACAGTCCAGGGCGAAAAATGAGCCCTAGACTTACGCCAGACGCCGTACACGACGAATCTGGCAACATGGTCCAACGTCAAAAGATTGTAACGCGGACGCGCAGCTTTCCTTCCGCGCTATTATTAAAAGTCCACGAAAGCATAAGACATGAGGAGCCCGCCATGATTAAGCCCATCATGAAATCCGAGTTCTTTTTGCGCCTGCCTTCCGAAGACGCGGGGCCCGACGATGCCGCGACCGGGCAGGACCTCCTGGATACACTCCACGAGCATGAGCACGAGTGCGTGGGGCTCGCCGCCAACATGATCGGTGTGCGCAAACGCATCATCTGCGTAAAGGACGGCAACAGGGCGCTCCTGATGTACAACCCTCAAATTCTTGAACAGGTCAATGCCTATCAGACGAGCGAAGGATGCCTCTCGCTGATCGGCGAGCGTCCCTGCACCCGCTATCGCCGCATTAAGGTTGAGTATTTGGACGAGAACTTCGTTCACCGCATCAAAAACTTCTCGGGCTACACCGCCGAGATCATCCAGCACGAAATCGACCACTGCAACGGGATTGTTATTTAGTTCCGCCGTTCTACCGAACGGCGGGCCACTTGACGCTGCGCGAGCCGCATTCACGCCAATCTGACGTTCAATTTCGAGGGCGCGACCAGAAGGTCAGCGCCCTCTCATTTCACGTCACCTTGGCGCAAATGCGGCTCGCTCGCTGTCGTATGTCTATCCTGCGACGCCTCGATTCTTGCGGCGGCAGGCACCTAATCCCCTACGATTGGCGGTAATGGTCAAAGAAGTCGGCGAGGTCTTCGAGGGACTCTTTGAGTACTTCCATGCGCGGCAGGTACACGATGCGGAAGTGATCGGGCTCGGCCCAGTTAAAGCCGCCGCCGCGCGTGATCAGAATCTTCTTCTCGTGCAGCAGGTCGAGGGCAAACTGCTCGTCATCGGTGATGTTGAACTTCTTAACATCCATCTTGGGGAAGATGTAGAACGCCGCGCGCGGCTTGACCACCGAGATGCCGTCGATCTTGTTGAGCGCCTCATACACAAAGTTGCGCTGCTCGTAGACACGACCGCCGGGACGGATGTAGTCGTTGACCGACTGATGGCCGCCGAGCGCCGTCTGGACAATCGACTGAGCCGGCACGTTGGAGCACAGGCGCATGTTGGAGAGCATGTTAATGCCCATGATGAAGTCGCTCATGCAGCGCTGGTTGCCCGAAAGCACCATCCAGCCAATACGATAGCCCGCGATCATGTGCGACTTGGAAAGGCCGCTAAAGGTGACGCAGGGCAGGTCGGGGGCGAGCGAGGCAATCGAGACGTGCTCGTAGCCGTCCATGCACAGGCGGTCGTAGATCTCATCGGCAAAGATCATCAGCTGATGCCTACGTGCAACCTCGACGATGCCCTCGAGCACCTCGCGCGGATAGACGGAACCCGTGGGGTTGTTGGGGTTGATGATGACGAGAGCTTTGGTCGCGCTCGTAATCTTGGACTCCATATCCTCCAAGTCGGGATACCAATCCGCCTGCTCATCACACAGATAATGTACGGGATGACCGCCGGCAAGGGTTGCGCACGCCGTCCAGAGCGGATAGTCGGGGCTGGGGATCAGAATCTCGTCGCCGTTGTCGAGCAGCGCGTTCATCGAAAGCTGAATGAGCTCGGACACGCCGTTGCCCGTGTAGATATGCTCCATCTGAACGTTGGGCAGGCCCTTGATCTGCGAATACTGCATGATTGCCTTGCGCGCGGAGAACAGGCCACGCGAGTTGGAATAGCCTTCGCAGTCGGGCAGCTGCTGGCGCATGTCCTTGATGACCTCATCGGGCGTGCGGAAACCGAAGGGCGCCGGGTTGCCGATATTGAGCTTGAGGATGCGCTCACCCTCGTCCTCCATACGGGCGGCCTCGTCGACGACGGGACCGCGCACGTCATACAGGACGTTATCGAGCTTGGTGGATTTAGAAAAAGTACGCATGGTGGTGCTCCTTGCAATTTGAGCTGAGGGATGGGGTTCGGGTTTGGAATCGTTGCGGGGTGATGATGCCTCGCCTTGATCGGCGTCACCGGTAAGCAGCCAGGTAACATCGACCTCCAAAATACGGGCGAGCAGCTCAGCCACATCGCGCCGCGGGATCGTCTTGCCGCTCACATATTGGCTCATCTGACTCTTGCCGAGTTTTTTGCCGAGCATCTCCGATGCGCGGATTACGTCCGACTGGCGAACGTCGCGATCGGACATAGTCTGTCGCAGGCGATCGCTAAACGTCTCTTGGGCCACTAGAACCTCCTTGCTGGCAAAGTTCAATTTATAGAACACGAATTGAACCAAGGTTCAATTTAGGCAGCAGTATAACGCGGTACCTCATTCGAAAGTTCAATTTCATAAGAAAATGCACCAGACTCTGAGATTTGCCCAAAGCGGACAATAACATGCACGCGTTTAGAGGTATTCAAGGAATCGAGCAGCGGCAAGCGAAACGTCGGTCGTTCGATATATGGCGTTGATCTGCCGATGAGGATGTCCCTCGAGTGGGCGCACGGCAACATCGAACTGACAGCGGCGCAAGATGAGCGCGGGAAGAATGCTCACGCCCAAGCCGTCCTCGACCATAGCCATAATCGCATAGTCATCCCAAGTCGACAGTTTTGAGCGCACTGTCAGTCCCGCCCGACGAAACAGCGGCGTAATCTCGTCATCGGTGCCGCGTTCTAGCAGAATAAACTGCTCGTTGGCTAAATCGGCAAGAGAAACGACCTCCGCCGTGGCAAGCAAAGAATCTGCCGGCACTACCGCCATCAACTCGTCGCGCACCAAAGACCGCGATGCCATGCCGTTTTCTCGAGGCTCATACGGGATAAAGCCCAGATCGCAGCGGCCCTCTGCCACCCATTGTTCGATCTCTGAATAGTCGCCCATCAGCAACTCATAATCGACGTCCGGGTGATCGGCGCGAAAGCGCGCAATCACCGGCGGCAGCACGTGGGTCGCCACGCTCGAAAACGTACCGATGCAGATTTTGCCGCGCATGAGCCCACGCATCTCATCCACCCGTCGCTGCAAACGAACAAATTCCTCGCATAACGCCTCGACCGCCGGCATGACTTGCCGCCCATCGGCAGAAAGTACTACGCCCTCGCGGCTTCTATCGAGCACTTTAAAGCCCCAGTCTGTCTCAAGATCGGCCACCATACGGCTCACGCCCGACTGCGAATAGCTCAGCCGCTCGGCGGCGCGCGTAAAACTGCCGGCGCGCACGGTCTCGAGCAGCACCTGCATCTTTTGAATATTCGTTTCCACGGCACCCCTCCACCTTTGCATGAGTTTTTGTCATGTTATCCATGCATTATATTCGCTTTTCTTCTAAAGCCAGTTCACCCATAGTGAACATGCTCGGATATAGAAGGGATGTCAGCGCATGAACAACGGACTGTTTACGTACTTAGCAGCATTGCTATTGTTTGGCTCCAACGGCATCATCGCCGCCGCCATCGCGCTGCCGAGCTCCGATATCGTGCTACTACGCACGTTTTTGGGTGCACTCTCGCTTGTCACCATCCTCGCCATCACCCAACGCCATAAGTTGCAGGCGCCATCTCGCCCCCGCGAAGCCGCAGCCCTCCTCCTCTCGGGAGCCGCGCTGGGCGCCAGCTGGATTTTTCTGTTCCGCGCCTACCAGACGATCGGCGTCGGCGTATCCTCGCTGCTGTACTACTGCGGCCCCATCATTGTCATGGCCCTCTCGCCATTTATCTTTGGCGAAAAACTGACCGGCGGCAAAATCGCCGGGTTTATCGCCGTCGCCTGCGGTGCTTTTCTCATTGCAGCACAAGGTCTAGGCGGCAATATGCCCATTGCGGGTATCGTCTGCGGTATCGCCTCGGCATTTTGCTATGCGCTGATGGTCATCGCTAGCAAGGGTGCGCCACACATCGAAGGCCTCGAGAACTCCACGCTCCAGGTGAGCGCCGCCTTTGTGACCGCGCTGGTCCTCACGCTCATCACGCAGGGCGCTCCCTCATTCCTGTCCGCCAGCGTCGCCGCCAGTATTGATTGGCACGCCGTTGCCATGCTCGGCATTGTCAACACCGGACTCGGTTGCCTGCTCTACTTTAGCGCCGTCGCCAAACTGCCCGTGCAGACCGTCGCCGTCGTCGGCTACCTTGAGCCGCTTTCGGCCGTCGTGTTCTCGGCCGTCCTTTTGGGCGAAGCCATAACACCGGTCCGCCTGATGGGTGCCGCGCTTATCATCGGCGGCGCGATTTTTTGCGAACTCGCCGGCAAACGCGCAAGCGCCAAGGCTGGCATAGCCCAGACAGCACGTGCTTAAAAGCCCCTGTTTTGAAATGCTACCTACGTACATAAATAATCCCCAGCTGGGGATTATTGTCTAAAATAACCTGATGTGCCAAACTGCTCTTGTATGTATAAAGACGGCATAAAGATTATCTGTCCTAGACAGACAACCGGATGTCTAAGGGAGTCCACGTGGCACACAACAAACTGGAGGCAAGCCCCCAAGACCAGCGTGGTCAAGGCGGGCACGGAGCCATCCCCCTCTCCGCTGGCATGCTGCTCGTAACGCTCGGCGTCGTCTATGGCGACATCGGCACGAGCCCCATGTACACCATGAAATCAATCGTCGCCAACAACGGCGGCATCGGTACCGTCAGCGAGGACATGATCCTGGGCGCGCTTTCACTCGTCATCTGGACCATGACGCTCGTGACCACGGTCAAGTACGTGGTAATCGCCATGAAGGCCGATAACCACAACGAAGGCGGCATCTTCGCCCTGTTTAGCCTGGTGCGCAAAGTAGCACCATGGCTGATCCTACCTGCCATGATCGGCGGCGCGGCACTGCTCGCCGACGGCATCCTCACCCCCGCGGTCACGGTCACCACAGCCATTGAGGGCCTGCGCACCATCGAGTGGGGCCACGCGCTATTGGGTGACGGACAAACCAACGTCATCATTATTACCATCATCATTATCTGCGGCCTGTTTGCCATGCAGCGCGCCGGCACCTCGTCAATCGGCAAGCTGTTCGGCCCGCTCATGACGCTGTGGTTCTTGTTCCTAGCAGGCGCCGGCCTGTTCAACATGCTCGGCAACCTGTCCATCCTGCGCGCACTCAACCCCATCCGCGGCATCATGTTCCTGTTCTCGCCCATCAACCACTCGGGCATCATGGTGCTCGGCTTCGTCTTCCTGTCGACGACCGGCGCCGAGGCGCTCTATTCAGACATGGGCCACGTGGGCAAGGCCAACATCTACGCATCCTGGCCGTTTGTTAAAGCGGCGCTTATCCTTAACTACCTGGGTCAGGGAGCTTGGCTGCTCGCCAATAACTCCAACCCCCAGATGCTCGCGATGGATATCGTCAACCCGTTCTATATGATGCTTCCCGAGCCCCTGCGCCCCTTTGCCATCGTGCTTTCGGCCGTGGCGGCCATCATCGCCTCGCAGGCGCTCATCACCGGCTCGTTCTCGCTGGTATCCGAGGCCACGCGCCTCAACCTTATGCCGCATCTGCGCATCCACTACCCCAGCGACACCAAGGGCCAGCTCTATATTCCGCTCGTCAACAACATCATGTGGGTCGGCTGCGTCTTCATCGTGCTGCTGTTCCAAAACTCCGAGCGCATGGAGAGCGCCTACGGCCTCGCCATTACCGTGACCATGCTCATGACCACGACGCTTTTGACGAGCTACATCGCCGGCGTCCTCAAGCACAAGCTGGGTGCCTGCGTCTTCGCCCTGCTCTTTGGTGCCATTGAGCTGTGCTTCTTCGCTTCGTGCCTCACCATGTTCTTTGACGGCGGCTACGTCATGATCTTCCTGGCCGCACTGCTGTTTGGCCTTATGTATGTGTGGCGCCGCGGTACTGCCATCGAACGCACGCAGACGATTCTGCTGCCCGTCTCCAAGTACATCGACCAGCTCAACCGCCTGCGCAATGACGAGACCTATCCCGTGCTCGCTGACAATCTAGTATTTCTCACCAACAGCCCCGACCCGCTCACGCTCGACCGCGACGTGCTCTATTCCATCCTGGACAAGCACCCCAAGCGCGCCAAGGCATATTGGTTCATTAACGTGCATGTCACCGATGAGCCCTATACGCACGAGTATTCCGTTGAGACCTTTGGCACAGACTTCCTGTTCCGCGTGCGCTTGGACCTGGGCTTTAAGGTCAACCAGCGCGTTAATGCCTACCTGCGCCAGATCGTTGGCGACCTGATGGCATCGGGTGAGTTGCCGCCGCAGCATCACACCTACTCCATCTACGAGACACGCGGCAACGTGGGCGACTTCCGTTTTTGCATGCTGCGCAAGATGCTTGCCCCCGAAACGGACATCAACCGCAACGACCACCGCGTGATGGCCATCAAGTACGCCGTCCGCCGCGCCTGCGGAAGCCCGGCACGTTGGTATGGTCTCGAGAACTCGGCCATCATCATTGAGTACGTACCGCTCTTTGCCCGCATGCGTCCGGCAGTCAAGCTCGTACGCACCCAGGTGCCGCTCGAAGTTCAGATTGAAGAGGCCGAGGAAATGGAAGTCGACATCTTCTCGGACGACTTGGTCAACGGCAACGAGGCCGGTAGGGACATGAACGTCGATCCCACCGAGCTGCTCGAGAGCGTCGCCGATACGCCCGAGCAACAGCAACTCGGCGGACTCGAAAGCACCCAGCTCAACGACGCCAACTTCTAACACGCCACCAGCCATTGACGACAGCGGCCCTGCACCTCACGAGAGACGCAGGGCCGCCTTGCATTGCAGTAAAGCTATCGGCTACGAACGACGCGGCTCGGGAACCACGAGCTTATCGGGGCTCGCGCCCTCGGCATCCATCAGGCTCACGTAGCGAATCGACGGATCCCCATACATCGCGTAGTAATAATTGCCCGTGCGCGCGCTAAAGCATCCGGTGTAGATAGTCTTCTCGAACTTGCCATCGCCCATCCTAGACGCACCCTCAATCATCACCACGCCCTCGAGCGATCGGAACATGCGGACGACGTTTTCGGTCTCGCTCTCCTTTTGCGGGTAATTGGCATTGAGGTACGCCGCCTTTACAAAACGGCTCGGCGAATAGCAGTCACCCGGAATACCGCGCATGCCGGCACCCGCGCCATAGGGTTTGAGCTCGACGCCACGCCATGTCGCCGTCTGCGGAAAATCGCTTGTGGCCGTGATATAGGTGCGCAGGTTTTCCATGTGCCACGGGAAGGTGGGCTGATTGGCAAGGGTGTCGACCGGATCGTCGTATACATGCAGGCCGTCAGCCATCATCTCGACCACGATGCTGCGCTGGCTGTCGCCGATAACCCAATGGAGCAGCGACACGCCCAGCCCCTCTCCTGCAGATTTGGCAACAATCACCGTATCGCGCAGCGCAGCCTCGACCTCGTCGACCGTCGAGAACGTCGCTGCCACCCACAGGGGAAACTCATAGGCCGCGATATTGGTCTTGCCATCAACCGGACCCTCGGCATACTCGGCATAACCCGGGAAATTGAGACCCGCCACGGCGAGGCCCGCATCGTTGCCGCAGTCGAAGAACATAGGGTAGTTCTTGTAATCGATGCACATACCGATCACCGCGTGTGCCGCTGTCACGTCGTCGATAAACGAATACGGAATGTGAAACCCGCGCGGCATCACGCGAACCTGTTGGCCGTAGTCAAAGCTCCAGTCGAGGTTGCGGCCCAGATACATGTGGCCAGAATTATCGGTAAATCGAATGCTCGTGCACATAGCGCCTCCTAGCCTTACGTTCTTGCTAAGGTTATTGTCTCCAAACAAAAAGGCGCTAAACACAAAAGCCCGGACATGACAACAATGCCACGCCCGGACTTACACAAGCAAGATAAACTCAACCAATTCAACCCCGCAGGTCGTCTAAGGGGTCAAAGTGCCGCAGATTGCCACGAAAGAGGAGCGAAGCGTACTTAAGGTACGCGAGCGACGATTGAGCGGCAAGGTGCGGTGCTTTGGTCCCCTTAGACCAACTTTCCAAGACAGTGATCGATCATATGCTGGATCATCTGTGCCTCAAAGCCCGCGTAGTCGCGGCGGCACTCCTTCATCTTGCCGTCGACGATCTGGTCAAAGGCAACCTTGCACTTGATATAGCGCGTGGACTTGGTGACCTCCTCGTGCGTCAGGCAGCTCTCTTCCATCTTGCTGGCGCCCAGGCCAAACACCAGACGGGGGTTGTAGAGTACGTGGGGCTCGCCGGCGTCGTCCAGGTAGACGCAGACCTTCTTGGTGACGCCAATCTGGTTAGCGGCAAGGCAGCCGGCATCGTCGAGCGACTTGATGGTATCGATCAGGTCCTGAGCAACCGACTCGTCCTCGACGGTCGCAACCTCGCAACGCTGGGACAAGATAGCCTCGTCGTGGCAAAGCTCTTTAATCATACGTTCCTCCATAGGGGTCGTTGTAACCGCTTAAGTATACGGTACCCACACGTTTTCATGCGAAAAATACCGTCCGTCTGCCACAAAGCGCCGAACATCAACATGCGAGGAACAACAGCGTCGTAAAGGGGCTATAGTGGGAGCGTTCGTGTCAATCGGCCTAAACTCGGGGCCGAACAAGGAAAGGGTATGCATGGACGAACTTTTTCACGTCAGTGAGCGCAAGTCCACAATCGGGACCGAACTCCGCGCTGGACTGACAACATTCCTGGCGATGGCCTACATCATCGCCGTCAACCCCGCGGTGCTCTCGGGCGCTGGCATCGATGCGGGAGCGCTCGCCTGCGCCACCTGCCTGGGCGCCGGCATCATGACCATCTGCATGGGCATCTTCGCCAACCGCCCGCTCGCCTGCGCGTCGGGCTTAGGCGTCAACGCGATGATCGCTGGAATCGCCACCACCGTCTGCGGCGGTGACTGGCACGTGGCCATGAGCGTTATCTTCCTTGAGGGCGTCGTCATCTTGCTGCTCGTGCTTTGTGGCCTGCGCGAGGCCATCATGGACGCCATCCCGGTTGTCCTGCGTCACGCCATCTCGGTGGGTCTGGGCCTGTTCATCGCCATGATTGGCCTGTGCGATGCCGGCATTATCACCGCTGGCGCCGGTACACTCGTCGGTCTGGGCGACATCACCTCCCCCACCTTCATCGTCGGCATCATCTCCATCCTGGTGACAGTCGCCCTCGCCTGCCGCAACGTCCCCGGCTCGCTGCTCATCGGCATCGTCGTCGCCGTCATCGCCGGTATCCCCCTAGGTGCGACCCAGGCCCCGACCGGTATCATCGCCCCGCTCGACTTCTCGAGCATCGGTGGCCCCATCGCCGACGCCGGCGGCGTGCCCGCCATCGTCAAGGTTCTTACCGACCCCACGCTCCTCGTCATCTCGTTCTCGCTGCTCATGAGTGACTTCTTCGACACCATGGGCACCGCGATGGCCGTGGCCAAGCAGGGCGAGTTCCTCACCGACGACGGCAACGTCGAGAATATCAAGGAGATCCTGATCGTCGACTCCGCCGCCGCTGCTGTGGGCGGTTTCATGGGCGTCTCCTCCATCACCACCTTCGTCGAGTCCACCTCTGGCGCTGCCGACGGTGGCCGCACGGGCCTCACCTCCGTCACCACCGGCGTGCTGTTCATTCTCGCCGCGTTCTTCTCCCCCATCGTCACCATCGTTTCCAGCGCCGCCACTTGTGGTGCTCTGGTCTACGTCGGCTACCTCATGATGAGCGAGGCCTCCGAGATCGACTGGTCCGACGTGTCGCAGGGTTTCCCGGCGTTCATGATTGTCGCCGGCGTGCCCTTCACCTATTCCATCTCTGCCGGCATTGGCCTGGGCTTTATCGCCTACGTGATCGTCGCGCTCTTTAAGGGCGAGGCCTCCAAGATCAAGCCGCTCATGTGGATCGCAGCCCTCGCCTTTCTCGTCTACTTCTTCGTAGCGTAGCGGCAAAGCTGCCAAAGCAGAACACCAAAGCGCGGAGTCGCATCGAGCGGCTCCGCGCTTTTCTTTTCGGCAGAGCGGATGCATCGGCGTGCGACAATTGGGACTGCCGATATCACAACGTCAAGGGAAGCCCGTCATGGAAGCGTGCCAAAAGCAGATAACCGTTTATCCGAATCATACGGAAAGCGCACCTGTCATCTACCTCCCCGTGGTCATGGGAGACGGCAGTGAAGTCTACGAGTGCTGCCAAGAGCTCGACTGCCCACCGCTTACCCTTGTCGCCATTGGCGGGCTCGATTGGAATCGCGAGCTGAGCCCCTGGGCATGCGACGGGACCGTACGCGATGCCGAGCCTTTCGGCGGCCAAGCTGCCGGTTTTCTTGATGAGCTGCTGAATCAGATAATCCCCCAGGTCGAGTCGTCGCTTCCTCAGCCGCCCACCTGGCGCGGCATTGCTGGCTACTCGCTGGCGGGCCTCTTTTCGCTTTGGGCCCTCTGGCAAACCGATGCCTTTGACCGCGCCGCAAGCGCATCGGGGTCCCTGTGGTTTCCTGGCTTTATCGACTATGCGCACGAGCACACGATGCCGAGCACGCCCGACGCCGCCTACCTGTCACTCGGCAAAAAAGAAACCAAGACGCCCAACCGCATGATGCGACACGTCCTCGAAGACACGCGCGCCATGGAAAAACTGCTCGGCGAACGTGGTATTCCCACGACGCTGGAGCTCAACCCCGGCAATCACTTTGCCCAAACCGACTTGCGCATGGCCCGCGGCATCCGCTGGATACTGACGTATTAATAATGGCGCCCACGCGTACGCACGGGCGCCATTTTTTGATTTAGCTGAACACAACCGCTATTCGACAGTCTCCTCGAGTTCCGAGACATCGAACTCAAAATCATTACCGGGCAGAATCGCATTGAGCACGATACCGACCAGCGAGCCCACGGCAAGACCGGAAAGCGAAATCGTCACGCCGCCCAGCTCCAGCACGATAGCACCGGCGGTGCTATACGCAATACCGAGCGAAAGCACGAGCACCAGAGCCGCCACCAGCACGTTACGGTTGTTCTGGAAATCGACCTGGTTTTCGATAAGGTTGCGAACGCCCACGGCACTGATCATGCCATAGAGTACGAGCGACACGCCGCCGATTACACACGCCGGCATGGCCGCAATGACAGCCGCGAACTTGGGGCAGAACGAAAGCACGATGGCGCAGCACGCGGCAATGCGAATCACGCGCGGGTCAAACACACGCGTCAGGGCAAGCACGCCGGTGTTCTCACCATACGTGGTGTTGGCCGGAGCGCCAAAGAGCGAAGCCAGAATCGTGGCAAGACCATCGCCGAGCAGCGTGCGATGCAGACCGGGATCGGCAATGTAGTTGCGCTCGCAAGTCGAACCGATAGCAGAGATGTCACCGATATGCTCGATCATGGTCGCAAAGGCCAGCGGCATGATGGTAATGATGGCCGTCGTGGCGAGGCCGCTATCGAGCTGCGGCCCAAAGAGCGCAAACACGGTGTTGTCCCACACGACGGGCAAGCCAACCCAGGGAGCGGCTGCGACGCCCGAAAAATCGACCTCGCCCAGCGCAGTCGCAACGGCATAGCTCACCACAACGCCCAGCAGAATCGGCACGATCTTGACCATGCCGCGGCCCCAGATGTTGCAGATGACGATCACGGCCACAGCGATAACGGCGACAAGCCAGTTGGTCTGGCAGTTGGCAATGGCAGAGCTCGCCAGGATCAGGCCGATGGAAATGACAATGGGACCGGTCACCACCGGCGGAAAGAAGCGCATGACACGCTTGGCGCCAAATGCGCGGAACAGCGCTGCCAGCACCGGATAGAGCAGGCCGGCGCAGGCAACGCCCAAGCAAGCGTAGGGCAAAAGCTCGGCCTCGCCGTTGGGTGCAATGGCGGCATAGCCCGCGATAAAGGCAAACGACGAGCCCAGGAACGCGGGCACCTTACCGCGCGACAGGAAGTGGAACAGCAGGGTGCCCAAGCCGGCAAACAATAGTGTTGCCGAAACCGAGAGACCGGTGAGCACGGGCACCAGCACGGTGGCGCCAAACATGGCAAACAGGTGCTGCAGGCCGAGCAAAAACATGCGCGGGTGGCCGAGCGATGACGCATCGTAGATGGCATCGGTGACGGCGGGCATCGAAGACTGGGACATGGATGTCCTTTCGAATGGAAGGGCGATCGGACATATCGGATAACCTGCCCGAACGATACGATCCGAACCATTGTACGCGATACGCTATGTCTCGCACGCGCCGTCACCTGCAAACGGTAGCGTTACTTCCAAACGCGCTCGGCAATGCTCCTGACCAGCGCGATCTTTGCCCACTGCTCGTCCTCGGTCAGCTTGTTGCCAATCTCGCAGCTGGCAAAGCCACACTGCGGAGACAGATACAGGTTCTCGAGCGGCACGTACTTTGCCGCCTCGCGGATGCGCTCGACAATAGCGTCCTCGTTCTCGAGCTCTGCCGCCTTGGTAGTCACCAAACCCAGCACGACCTTCTTGCCGGGAGCAACGTACTTGAGCGGCTCAAAACCACCGGCGCGCGGCGTGTCGAACTCCAAATAGAACGCATCGACATCCTCATGCGCAAACAGGTACGGCGCGATGGGGTCGTAGCCGCCCTCAAAAGCGTAGGTGGAGTGGTAGTTGCCGCGGCATACATGCGTGTTGATGACCAGATCGTCGGGCTTGTCCGCGATGGCGGCATTGTTGAGCGCCACGCCCAGCTCGCTCACCTTTTGCAGGTCAACCGGGCTCATGCCAGTCTTGGACACAAAGTCGGTATCGCAATAGATGCCCCAGGTGCAGTCATCAAATTGGATGTTGCGGCAGCCTGCGGCATACAGGTCGGCAATCACGGTGCGATATGCTGCAGCGATGGCATCGGCAAGTTCTTCGTCGGTCTTATAAACGGCACGTAGACTCTCCTGCTGGCCGTCGCAGCGGTCGAGCGTAACTTCGGAGAACGTCTGGATCGGCGCCGGAATGGTTTGCCGCGCGACCTGGCCCTCTCCCTCAAGCGCCTTGACAAACTTAAAGTGCTCGACGAAGGGGTGGCTCTCGCCGCTGATGGAGCCGGTCACCACGGCGGTATCGGCCGTCGTCTCCTCATCATGGAACATATAACCCGTACGCGAGGTACGGCGCTCAATGCCATTGAGGCCCCACATAAAGTCGAGGTGCCAGTAACTACGGCGGAACTCGCCATCGGTGATGACCTGCAGGCCGGCGGCCTTCTGCTTGGCCACCAAATCGCGAATGGCATCGTCCTCGACGGCCTTAAGCCCCTCGGCATCAAGCGTGCCTGCCGCATAGGCAGCGCGGGCGTCTTTTACGGTCTGTGGACGAAGAAAGCTGCCGACGATATCGGCGCGAAACGGTGCGTTCAGCGTGGTTAAAGCACTCATAGATATCTCCCTTTGCATTGGTTGCTTTGCTGGGACAGAGTATGAGCGCTCATGTGGTCATCGTAAAATATATGTTTATAACAGTTTGATATAGATGATTCCTATATCAGTTTGGACTGCCGTAAAGAGATTTGACCCGTGCAGAACGCAGCAGTCTAGATATGCTGACGAATCGCGTCGATATAGGCCTGCCCATAGCGCGTAAGTGTCGTGTTCTTGCGCGTGATGATGCCAATCTCCATGTACTCGTCCACGTCGAGCGGAATCGAGATAATGCCGGGGCCGTTGAGCTCGTGGCTGATCACGCCCGAGCATACCGTGTAGCCGTTGAGGCCCATGGCCAAATTGAACAACGTCGCACGGTCGCGCACGCGGATATTTTTGCGACGCTCGAACGTCGAAGTCAGCTCCTCGGAATAGTAGAACGAGTTATAACTGCCCTGCTCATAGGACAAGAACGGGTAGTCTTCCAAGTCCTCGAGCGTCACGCTGGCGCAGTCCGCCAGTGGATGGTCGGCGCATACAAAGACATGCGGCGCGGCGCAGAAGAGTCCCTCGAATACGAGCTCGTTGGCGGCGAGCATGCGCTCGATAACCTCGCGGTTATGCTCGGATAAGTACAGGATGCCCAGTTCGCTTTTCATATGCGCGACGTCCTCGATAATCTCGTGAGTCTGTTCCTCGCGCAGGGTGAAGTCGTAACGCGCGGCATCGAACTCGCGGATCACGTCAACAAACGCGTTAACGGCAAAGGAATAATGCTGGCAGCTCACACTAAAGTGCGGCACCTGCTCGGATGCGCCCTTGTATTTGCCCTCGAGCAGGTCGGCCTGGTCGAGTACCTGGCGCGCGTAGCCCAAGAAGGTCTCGCCTTCCTCGGACACAATGACGCCCTTGTTGGTGCGCTCAAAGATGTGCACGCCCATCTCGTTTTCGAGATCGCGGATCGACGCGGTAATCGAAGGCTGCGACACAAAGAGCCGGCGCGAGGCCTCGGTGATGCTGCCGCATTCGGCAACTTTGACGACATACCTGAGCTGCTGGAGCTTCATAGCTTTCTCCCTAGACGTTCGTGACGTCGAAACCCGTCGTATCCATCTGACGCATAAACGGCGGCATCTCCCCCGTCGCGGCGCAGGCGGCAATCTGATGCAGGACTCCGGCGACCGCATCATCCACCGCGGCGCCGATATGCCAGCGCGCGGCAGCCGTGACGGCCTCGTTGGCATTGGCGACTGCAACGGAGTTGGGAACGGCATCGATCATGGGCAGATCGTTATCGGAATCGCCAAATACGGCCACCTCGTCGGGCGTCAGGCTCAAGGCGCGCGCCAGCTCCAGCGCAGCGCAGCCCTTGTCCCAACCATCCGGAAGGATGTCGAACAGGCGCACTCGGTTGTTGGGAAACACAAGCGAGAGTTCCGGCACCTCAACGGCAACGCGCTCGCGTAGCTCCGCGAGCTCCTCACGCGAACGGGCACTCCAGATATTCGCCTTAAACACCGGCGCGCCATCGACGACGGGACGACACGGGGCCTCTTCGCCTTTGAGCCACGCATTGCCGCCCGACTCCATAGCGCGACGCACACGCTCGGGATTGCTCGTCACGCAATAGGCATCGTTGCCCCAAAAGTCATCGCCCAGGCTGTAGACTTTTAGAAATGTATCGTCGGTCTCTTGCTCCAGATAGTCAGCCAAACGCATCAGAGCATCGTTGTCGATTGCGCGCGAAGCGACTACTTCGCCGTCGACAAACATCACCTGGCCGTTACAGAACGCACCGGTCGAAAAACACTCGGAACGGTTTTTGAACATCCAGCCCATCGCGGACGGCTGACGACCCGAAACCGGCCCAAAGTGCAGACCCGCCGCCTGCATGGCATGAATACCCTCAATGGCGTAGTCGCTGGCGCCGTCATGCCCGGCTGGAATCAGCGTATCGTCCATATCGGTCAGCACAAGTTTAATCATAAGGCCCCCATTCGTATCGGTCCTACCTATTGTAACGACCTGCCAAAATAAACCTGTCCCTTTTTGGCAGGTGCGCTAGTATAGGGAACAACAGATTCGATGCGGGAGTGCCGGCGGTGCAAACCACAAGGCTGAGAGGGCATGGGGCCCAATCCTTTGAACCTGTCAGTTAATGCTGGCGTAGGGAGCATGCCGCCTTTACAGGGGCGCTGTCTATGCACAGCGCCCCTTTTCTATGCCAAGGAGGCATGTGCAGTGATTGATTCGGAACAGCTTAAGCAACATATGGTCAAGGCCGTAGAGGAAATTCGCGCCACCAATCCGATGGCCGGCTCCATCACCAACACGGTGACGATCGACTTTGTCGCCAACGCGCAGCTCGCCGTGGGCGGATCGGCCGCCATGGTCTATCTGCCCGACGAGGGCGAAGCGCTCGTTGCCGGCGGCGGCGCCATCTATCTCAACATGGGCACGCTCTTCCCCATCTACGAGCAGACGATTCCCCGCGCGGCCAAGGCGGCACACGACGCCGGCAAGCCCTGGGTGCTCGATCCGGTGGGCCTGGGCATCGGTAGCCTGCGCACCCAGCTGGTAAACGAGCTCAAGCAGTACAAGCCCGCCATCGTGCGCGGCAACGCCTCCGAGATTATCGCGCTCGCCGGCCTGTGGGGTCTTGAGGGCGAGGCGGCCGATCTGAGCCGCGTGCGCGGTGTCGATACCACCGACACGGTCGACGCCGCCCGTGGTGCCGCCGTGGCGCTCGCCCGCTACACCGGCGGCGCCGTAGTGGTCTCGGGCGAAGTCGACCTGATTACCGACGGCACGACCGTAGCCAAGTCCCACGGCGGCAGCCCGCTCATGTCCAAGATCACCGGCTGCGGCTGCTCGCAGGGCGGCGTGCTGGCCGTGTACGCCTGCGCCGCCGACCCGTTTACGGCAGCCGTCTGCGGCACCGCGGTCTACAACGTTGCCGGCACCCGTGCCGCCGCTGTCGCCGATGCCCCGGCAAGCTTTAAGGTCACCTTTATCGACGAGCTCTACCGCGCGACCGCCCAAGACATCGCCGATAACCGACTCGAGCTCGAGGAGGCATAAGCCATGTCCGAGCCCGCAACCAATGCCGGCATGAACACGCTCGTCGCCGTGGCTATCGCCCCATGCGGCACCGGCGACGAGCTATCCGCCGAGGTCGCCGAAGTCGTGCGCGTCATTCGCGAGAGCGGCCTTCCCAACCGCACCACCTCGATGTTC
Organism: Collinsella aerofaciens; assembly: GCF_028209885.1. Taxonomy (GTDB): domain Bacteria; phylum Actinomycetota; class Coriobacteriia; order Coriobacteriales; family Coriobacteriaceae; genus Collinsella; species Collinsella aerofaciens_BA. The sequence goes on from NZ_JAQLEM010000001.1 coordinate 80,049, forward strand.
ACCGAGATCGAGGGCGACTGGGACGAGGTCATGCAGGTCGTGCGCGACGCAACCTTTGTGTTGGCGAGCAAGGGCATCCGCACCGAAGTCGTGCTCAAAGCCGATATTCGACCCGGATTTACCGACACCATGACCGGCAAACTCGAGCGCATGGAAGCACAGATCAGGAAACAGGAGGAAGCACGATGAGCATCCGCGACAACCTTGATATCTCGGCCTATCTGGTACTCGGTCCCGAAAACACCCTCGGGCGCCCCGTGGGCGATGTGGTGGCCCAGGCGCTCGACGCCGGCTTTACCTGCATCCAGGTGCGCTCCAAGGTGGCAAGCGCCCGCGAGATCATTGCGCTGACCGGCGACGCCGCGCAGGCAATCGCACAGGCCGGCAAGACCGGTCAGGTCGCCCTGTTAATCGATGACCGCCTTGACTGCGTACTCGCCGCGCGCGAGCAGGGCATCGCCGTCGACGGCGTGCACGTGGGCCAGAGCGATATTCCCGTCGAGGTCTGCCGCAAGCTGCTGGGCCCCGATGCCATCGTGGGCCTTTCGGCCCGCTGCGAGGAGATGCTCGAGTACGTCAAGACCGCCGACATGAGCCTGGTCGACTACCTGGGAATCGGCCCGCTCCACGAGACCGAGACCAAGCGCGATTGCGGACGCGCGGCCGACGGCTCAATCATTACCAAAAGCTTTGAGGACCTGGCCGCCCTCCACGCGGCAAGCCCCGTGCCCATCGTGGTGGGCGGCGGCGTCAAGACGGCCGACCTGCCGCAGCTCAAGGCCACCGGCGTCGATGGCTTCTTTGTGGTGAGCGCCGTCTGCAGCGCCGATGACCCCTACGCCGCGGCCAAGGAGCTCGTCGACACCTGGCAGCAGGCATAAGTCTAGGCCGAGCAGCTGATTCGCAGCCTCATATCTTCAATAGCGGAAAGCGCATCCCAGTTTGGACCTCCATTCCGGGATGCGCTTTCCGCCGAGCCGGCAGCCGATGCCTTACCCCGCCAGATACGCTTCCAGCGCGGGCAAGGTCGTCTCCGCATCGCGACGACCGATCTGGTAGATGCGCTCGAGTTCATCGGGCTCGCGGCACAGCGACGGCACCTTCACCGATTCGCTCGGACGCACCACAAAGATATCGCCGGCGGCCTCGCGACGCGCCAGGTCATCGAGCGTGGCATTGTAGACCTCATGCCGATGCTCAAGCGCTGCGACAAACTCCGGGTAGTGACGGAACACGCGCCGCAGCATGGGCATCACGCTGTTGGGTTGCTTCACAAAACCCGCTGGCTGCGTGAGTACCACGATATTGCGGTCATATCCCTGCGCAAACAGCCATGCGCTGGGAATGGAATCAGCCACGCCGCCATCCAGATACTTATGCCCGTCAATAGCAACGGGACGCGTCGCCACGGGAATTGCCGATGACGCCCGAATCCACTCGATATCCCGCTCGTCGCCATAGGGCAGATCGTGGTAGACGGCCTTGCCCGTCTCGATATCGGTACACACGCACGTAAATCGCATGGGGCAGGCACGGTACGCCTCCAAATCGATGGGATCGCGCTCGATAGGCACCTCGTGATAAGCAAAGTCGGCATTGTACATATCGCCGGTTCGCAGCCAGCTGGTCACGCTCGCATAGCGCTTGTCGGCGCAATAGGCCTTGTTATAGCGAATGGCGCGGCCGATCTGGCGCGATTTAAAGTTGTAGCCAAACGCCGCGCCCGCCGAGACGCCCACCATATGGTCGCAGGTCAAACCGTGCTCCATCCAAACGTCGAGCACGCCCGCCGTATACATACCGCGGTAGCCGCCTCCCTCGAGCGCCAGCCCCACCGTGCGCGTCATATTTGACTGTGCCATGCGACCATCTCCGTTCCTGCGTTTTAAAACGGGACAAGTATACCCGTCAACATATATCGTCCCAGTCGCATTTTTATCGAACATCGCATCGTCGCGCTACCGCTTGTCGAATAATAGCCGCCCACAGCATGTGCACCCATATATAATTGTGCACTATTGTTTACACTACTCAGCTGTTATCAACAGCGAACATTAGCCGACAAATTAACTCAACAACGCGGCAAGGCGGGGGCCTGGATACATGCAAAGCGCTGGGCAACGACGCGTGTACACAACGAGCTCGCCCGACGCAATCCGCCCCGACCTCAGAAAGCCGCTTAGAACATGGATACTGTCAGCAATTACACCGAAACGCTCGAAAAGACCGTCCGTGACCTTCTCGAGCGTCAGGAGGATCTGATCAGGACGGCCTTTACCGACCAGCTTACCGGGCTTGGCAACCGTGGCGGCTTTGCCCGTTCCCTCGAGGAGCTCTGGGAGCAGGACGCCCCCGTTACCATGGCGTTCATCGATATCGACAATCTCAAGCACTGCAACGACGTCTTTGGGCATGACGAGGGCAACCGCTATATCTTGCAGGTAAGTCTCTATCTTAAGCTGTATATGAAGGTGGGCGAAGCGGCGTTTCGCATAGGCGGCGACGAGTTTGCCATCCTATCTACGATTGCAACCGAGGACGACCTCGCCGAACGTCTGAAACACTGCCGAACGGTTCTGCTCAAAAACAACGATTCCGAGATGCCCCACTCGTTTAGCTACGGAGTGTCACATGCCGACCCCGCCCTGGGCGAAGCTTCCAATCGCATGACGCTCGATGCCGACCATCGCATGTACGACTACAAGCTACGTCACGCCATGCACCTCGATCGACGCAATATCACGCAAGTTCACGCCGACGACTTCGAAATAAGCGATCGAATTTTTGACGCCTTTTCGATGCTCAACGAGGGCCGTTATTTCTTTATCGAGAACTTGGACAAACATCGCACCCTTTGGTCACAAGGCGCCTTGCGCGATCTTGGCCTTCCCTCGGAGCACATAGACAACTGTCGCGATTACTGGAAAACGCGCGTCCATCCCGACGACCTTGAGGCCTGCATCAACGACATCGACCAAGTCTACAACGGCACCAAGCACCGTCGCGTCATGCAGTATCGTGTGCGCAACGCCGTCGGCGACTACGTCCTTTGCCGCGCTCGCGGGTTTCGTATCGACGGCGACGGAAATGTCCCCTCGCTCTATGTCGGCGAGCTCGTCAACCACTCACTTGCCGAAACCGTCGACGCCGCCACAGGCCTCGGAACGCAGCGCATGCTGGCCAACGCCATCGACGCCTGCCGCCGCGATCGTTGCGAGACAGGGCTTATAGCGGTGCGCGTTCGTGGCACGACAAAGCTCAACGAGCTCTACGGGGCCGAGGCTGTCGACAACATGCTTGCCGAATACGCTGGCCGCATGCTGTCGATCACCCGCGGCAGGAGCCGGGTCTACCGTTCACGAAGCGTCCAGTTCGTCGTGCTCAGCAACGACCTAGACCACAAGGCATTCGAGCAACTGACCCGCCACCTTAAAGAGGCCGTTTTCGCTCCTGTTCGAATCGCAGGCGACACCATTACTCCCGTCTGCCTTGTCGTCCCGGCCTTTTACGAGCACTTAACCCATCAAGCGACCGCCGTTTTAGGCGAACTCGATCGTCGCCTTCGCACAGCTGGCGGGCTTGTCCCCAACGACAGCCTCCCTATACCCGAGGTCGAACGCAAAAGCGCAATCGCCGAACGCATCGATATGCTCACGGGCCTCTATCGACCCAGCGAGTTTATGCGGCGCGCCAACGCATTTCTCGAGGCAAGGCGCGACGGCACCTGGTGCATCGCCACGGTCGACATGGGCCACATGCGCCTGTTTAATGAATGGCACGGCCAGGCCGAGGGCGACCGCGTACTCGCCGATGTGGGCACGGTCCTCAAGGACATCGAGAATGCCGATATGGGCGTCGCAGGGTACTGGGGCCAAGATGACTTTTGCGTACTCATCCCTTTTAAGCACATCACCGTCCATCAAATCTACAACCGCGTTCGCGAGGCCGTAGCCAGACATGATGATGGCGTAGGCTTCTGGCCGTCCATGGGCGTTTACCCCATCGACTCCAATGAGGAAATCACTATCGACGCGCAGGCCAAGGCCATGTTTACCAATCGACGCGCCAAAAACGACTTTAAGGAGCGCATTGCCGTTTTCCGCCCCGAGGAATATGAGCATGAGGTTGCGTTCCACCACACGCTAACCGAGTTCCAGTATGCGCTCTCAAACGGCCGCATCACGTACTACCTGCAGCCCCAGGTCGACATGGAAACCGGCGAGATCATTGGCGCCGAGGCACTCACGCGCTGGATTGACAAGGACGGTTCTCTCATTTCGCCCGCAACGTTTATCCCCGCACTCGAGGAAAGCGGCTTTGTGGTGACGCTCGACAAGTACATTTGGCAGGGTGTCGCCTCGTGGCTGCGCGAACGCATCAATCGAGGACTTCGCGTGGTTCCGGTTTCGCTTAATGTGTCACGCGTGGATATCCTTGCCTGCGACGTTGCCGAACATATGGGGGCGCTTGCCGCCCAATACAACCTACCGCCCGAGCTCATGCGTATCGAAATCACCGAGACGGCTTATACGGGAGAGTCCGAGGCCGTGGACAAGCTGACGGCTGACCTGCACACCCGCGGCTTCTCGACCTATATGGACGATTTTGGCACCGGCCAGTCCACGCTCGCGATGCTCAAGAACGTCAACGTCGACGTCATCAAGCTCGACCGCACCTTTGTGCCCACCGACCGCGATCAAGGCCGCAGCACGCGGATCATTTCATCGATGCTCGAAATGGCGCAGTCGCTCCATCTGCCCGTCGTGGTCGAAGGCGTCGAGACAAATGAGCAGGCGAGCATGCTACGCCACATGGGCGCCCGCTACGCTCAGGGCTTCCTCTACTACCGCCCCATGCCGGCGAAGGATTTTGAGGCATTGTTCGATGGTGGCAATAACAACTGGTACGCTCGCGAGCAAAACGCCACCGCCGAAGGGGGCATTTGTCTCCATTAGCTAACTTATATCCCCAATTCAAACCGAATTGGGGATATGATACAAACCATTGTTCCGCCCAAGGAGGTTATTCATCATGAACGAGCCATATCGCCTGGGCGAGCAATCGATTATTGCCTATCTCCAGCGACTTGCGAATGGCGTCTCGACCGCCGAGCTTGACGTTGCCGCCCTGCCCGTAGAGTTGCGCGGCATTGGCGAGCAGTTGAAAAAGACGCATGCCATCCTGCAACAAGAGCGCCGGCTGCTTGAGAGCAACGCCTATATCGACCCGCTCACCAACTTGGGCAACCGCAGCGGACTCGACCGTCACGTCGAGCAACTCTGGCGCAAAGGCGGCCCCTTCACCTGCGCCTATATTGACATCGACCATCTCAAGCATTGCAATGATAGGTTTGGCCACGCCGAAGGCAATCGCTATATTCTGAGCATCTGCCGCACGCTCTCCGAAACCATGGAGCACGATGAGATGCTGTTCCGTATCGGTGGAGACGAGTTTGTGCTCATCTCGCTCTCCGCAAACGAGACTGAACTCGAGCAGCGCTTGGAGCAGGTACGTGCCGGGCTGATCGAGGCGAGCTCAGGTGGCAAGGCGCCCATGATCGGCAGCTTTAGCTTTGGCTGCTCGCGCGTCGATCCACTTGCCGGCGACACGCGTCGCCAGATGACGATGGATGCCGATCGCAAGATGTATCGCTATAAGCTTATGCATCGTGTGCAGCAACCGAAAGACGATGACGCGCCGCAACGCCCAATCGTCGATCAGCTTCCCTGCAACGACCGGGTGTTCCAAGCGATCTCCATGAGCTCCGAGACGCGCTATCCGTTTATCCTCAATCTCGATACGGGAGAATCGCAATGGTCGGTTAACGCCGTGCGCGATTTTGACCTGCCCTCCCAGCACCCTTTTAACTCACTCGACATGTGGCTCGCCCGCGTTCATCCCGAGGACCGCGACAACGTACGTGTCGAGCTCGACATGGTGATAAACGGCACGTGGCACTTCCACTACATGCAGTATCGCGTAATGGATGCCACCGGAAAATACGTGCTTTGCGACTGCACGGGCTACCGCTTGGACGGCACCGATACCGAGCCCGGCATGTATGTGGGCATTATCATCAACCGAAGCTTGGCAGATACGACCGATTCCGTGACCGGCTTGGGCGATATTCACGCCCTGGTCAACGCCATTGGCGAAATGCGTCGCGTGGCGCGCAAGGCTGGTTTGATCGCCATCAAAATCGACGATATCGCTCAGGTCAATGCCCGCTTTGGCTTTGATGCGGGCGACCGCGTTTTGGCAGAATGTGCCGCCTGTCTGGTGGAATGCTCGCGCGGTAAGGGTCGTATGTTCCGCTCGACGGGACCGATGTTCGTGGCTCTTTTCGACGACTTTGATCCCGAAGAAACCGATGCGATTGCAGAGGAAATCGAGCGGTTCCTGGGTTCGCCCGTGCTCTTTGGCCCATTTGAATATCAGCCGCCCATTCGCGTGGCCACGCTCCATCTGGACGGCGTCGACCGTCAGCCCGTTTCGATTTTGAACGAGCTCAAAGCGTTGCTCGGGAAAGCCGTGCAGGTGCCAGGTACCAAACTGGATTAGCGCCGCGCCCGCGCCGCCTCCCCCATCGTGCGATAATCCTCTGCAGAAGTCACCAAAAGCAGAGGGAGTTTGTGATGAAGGTTCTTTTGGTCAATGGCAGCCCCAAGGCAAACGGCAACACCGCCCGCGCACTCGCCGAGGTCGCCGAGCAGCTCAACGCCGAAGGCATTGATACCGAGGTGTTTCAGCTGGGCGCCAAGCCCATTCGCGACTGCATCGGCTGTGGTCAGTGCGGCAAGCTTGGCGGGCGCTGCACCTTTGACGATGACGTGGTGAACGAGCTCATCGCTGCCGCCGAGCAGGCAGACGGCTTTATCTTTGGCTCGCCCGTCTACTATGCGCACCCCAGCGGACGCATCCTTTCGGCCCTCGATCGCGCCTTCTACGCGGGCGGGCATGCCTTTGAGCACAAACCCGGCGCCGCAGTCGCCGTCGCCCGCCGCGGCGGCACGTCGACCACCTTCGATGTGCTCAACAAGTACTTCACCATTAAGCAAATGCCCGTAGTTGCCTCCACCTACTGGAACAACGTATTTGGCCGCGTGCCCGGCGACGCCGATGGGGATGCCGAGGGCCTTGCCACCATGCGAAACATCGGCAAAAACATGGCCTGGCTCCTGCGCTGCATCGAGGCAGGACAGGCCGCCGGTATCAACGCACCCGAGGCAGATCGCGCAACGACCAACTTCATCAGGTAGAACGGCGGAACATACTATGAACGTGCAAATCTTCGGCACCAAAAAGTCGTTCGACACCAAGAAGGCCCAGCGCTATTTTAAGGAGCGCCGCATTAAGGTGCAGTTTATTGACCTTAAGGAAAAGGAGATGAGCAAGGGCGAGCTCACGAGCGTGATGCAGGCGGTCGGCGGCATCGACAAGTTGCTCAACCCCAAAGCCAAGGACGAGGAGACGCTCGCACTCATCCAGCACCTCACCCCTAGCCAGCGCTTCGACAAGCTGCTCGAGAACCAGCAGGTCTTGGCCGAGCCCATCGTGCGCAACGGCAAAAAGGCCACCGTCGGTTATTGCCCCGATGTATGGGGAGCCTGGGAGTAGCCTGTGTTATTTGCCGGCGCGTGGGTATAAGAGCAGGCGTTTGGCATATGATTCAACTGTAAGCCATGTCTAACAAAGGAGGGCACATGCCCAACAAACCCGTGAAAATCATCATGCTTACCGGATACCTCGGTGCCGGCAAGACCACGCTGCTCAACCACATCCTCGCTAACGACGGCGGTATCCGCGCCGCCGTGATCGTCAACGATATTGGCGAGATCAATGTGGACGCCAGCCTCATCGCCGACGGCGGCCTTTCCGAGACCGACGACCTCATCCCGCTCACCAACGGCTGCATTTGCTGCACGCTTTCGGACGACCTTGCTAACCAGCTGCAGGGCATCGCCGATTCGGGCAACTTCGATTACATCATCATCGAGGCCTCGGGCATTTGCGAGCCCATCCCCATCGCTTACACCATCTCGAGCTTCTGTGACGAGGCCAAGGTGGGCGGCGAGCCCAAGCTCGCGCTCGACAACATCGTGGCCGTAGTCGATTGCGCCCGCATGTATGACGAGTTCAACGGCGGCCGCGACCTGCTGGCAGAGGATATCGACGAGGACGACATCGAAAGCCTGCTCATCCAGCAGATCGAGTTCTGCTCCACGCTGATCCTCAACAAGACCGATACCGTGAGCCCTGAGCAGATCGCCGAGCTCAAGGCCATCGTGCGTAGCCTGCAGAAAGACGCCGTGATTGTCGAGGCCCAAAACGGCGAGGTCCCCATGGAGGAGCTGCTCGACACCGACCGCTTCGACTTTATGCGCGCCTACAACTCCGCCGCCTGGATCGAGGCCATGGAGCATCCCGAAGAGCACGACGACCCCGAGGTGCTCGAGTACGACATCGAGACCTTTGTGTACTCGCGCCGCAAGCCGTTTGACCTGCAAAAGTTCACCAATTTTGTTGAGCAGGAGTGGCCCGACGAGGTCATCCGCGTCAAGGGTCCGCTGTGGCAGGCCGGCGATCCGGACATGTGCTACATGTTTGAGCAGGCCGGCCACCAGATGCGCCTGATGGAGAACGGCCTGTTCGTTGACTCAGCGCCCGAGGGCGAGAAGCAGAAGATCATCGACGAGAACCCCGAGATCATGCAGATTTGGGACGACGAGACGGGCGACCGCATGACGAGCCTGTGCATCATCGGCCGTCACATGGACAAGGATGCGCTCATCGCCTCCCTCGATGCCTGCCTGACCGACTGGCACCGCGCCTAGGTTTATCCAAGCGGATATTTTTCCGCCTACGTAACCGCCAAGCCACCACGAAGGTACCCTTCGTGGTGGCTTTTCGTTCTGAGCCAAGGAGATTCATGTTTAATATCGTGCTGTACGCGCCCGAGATTCCGGCCAATACGGGCAATATCGGCCGTACCTGCGTGGTCACCGGCACTCGCCTGCATCTGGTGGAGCCGCTGGGCTTTTCGCTCGACGACAAGACGGTGCGTCGCGCCGGCCTGGGCTACTGGCAAAACTTGGACGTGACGACCTATGCCGGCTGGGAGGATTTCCTTGCGCGCAACGGCCTCTCCCCTGCCGACGAGCGCCTGCATCTGCTGACCAAAAAGGCACGCCGCACCTATGCGCAGAGTACCTACCGCGATGGAGACTACTTGGTCTTTGGCAGCGAGAGCTCGGGCATTCCCGAGGAGCTACTCGCTGCAACGCCCACGTGCTGCGAGCGCATCCCGATGCTGCGCGATTGTGACTCACTCGATAACGCCGAGGCCTGGGAAGCCCACGAGGAATCGCTGGGACATACCGAGGACAGCCACGAGGCCATCCTGCAGCAGGATATCTGCGGCAACTTCGTTAACCCCGACGACTACCGCATCAGCGCGCTCAACCTCTCCAACAGCGCCGCCATCGTCCTCTACGAGGCCCTACGCCAGGCAGGCTTTCCGGGAATGTGACAAAGGGACTATCCTTTTGCCACATTCGAGCGCCACGTCGATGGCACACACGCCTAATTGATGCTCTAGATAAAGGCCCTCACTTTTAATCAGAATTAACTAAAGTAAAATGAAGTTAAACGGCGGTGTGAAAGGAGAGCCGTGTGAAATATCTCGAGAACCCGTTTACCCCCAGTTTTGGTGAGGTTCCTGCCCATCTCGCTGGCAGACAGCAGATTATTCGGGATTTGGACCGTGCCTTCTTGAGCCAGCGCAGGCGCCCAGAATTGACCTCGATCTTCTCAGGCGCGCGTGGAACCGGTAAAACCGCTCTCATGTCGTCGCTCGCGACAAGGGCGGAATCCCACGGCTGGATAGCCGTAAAGACGACCGCGCTCCCGGGAATGCTTGAGGAAATCGAGTTCGGGACGAAACGCGCCGCAGCCCATCTCATCGAATCGTCCAACCACTTCGAAGTCACCGGTCTCGGAATTGCACCGCTCGGCAGCATCGAGGTCAATCGCGTTCACGATGCCTCAACCTGGCGTTATCGCATGAGCGACATCATCGACCAGCTCAACGAGGCGGGCACCGGTCTGCTCGTCACGGTTGACGAGGTGGACCCGACACTCGACGAGATGATTCAGCTCGCAGCGACGTATCAGCACTTTGTGACCGATGGGAAACGCGTCGCCCTGCTCATGGCGGGACTTCCCAACAATGTCTCGACGTTGCTGAACCACAAGACGGTCTCGTTCCTTCGCCGCGCCCAACAATATCATCTGGGTCGCATTGCCGACTATGACGTACGCGAGGCCTTGATTCGCACAATCCAGGAAAACGATCGCCTGGCAGATGCTGAGGGAATCGATAGAGCCGTTCGCTCGATCTCTGGTTTTCCCTTCCTATTGCAACTCGTAGGCTACCGTGCCTGGGATCTCACAAGCGATTCGAAGGAAATCTCGTCACGCGACTTTGACCTGGGAATCAAAATCGCGCGCGACGAGATGGACGACCGAATCCTCGCGGCAACCTATCGGGAACTCACTGCAGAGGACAAGCGATTCGTCATCGCCATGCTCGATGACGAAGAAGAGTCCACCACCGCCGACCTTATCGAGCGCCTTAAGCGTTCGCCGCAGCAGGTCTCCCGCTACCGACGCCGCATGATAGATGCCGGCATCATCGGAGAACGAGGACGAGGGCTCGTCGCATTTGAATTGCCATTCTTCCGCGACTATCTCGCGGCTCAATGCGTGAAATAGAAATCAATGTGACAAAGAGGCAGTCCCTTTGTCACATTGCCTATAGGTAGCGACCGGTAATGCTCTTGGAGCAGGCCGCGATGTCGCCCGGCGTGCCGGCGCAGACGATTTGCCCGCCGGCGTCGCCACCGCCTGGGCCCATGTCGATTACGTAATCGGCGTTACGGATAAGGTCGAGATCGTGTTCGATCACGATAACCGTGGCGCCCTTGGCAACGAGGCCGTCGAACACACTCAGCAACACCTGAACATCGAGCGGATGCAGGCCGATCGTGGGTTCGTCGAACACGAATACAGCATCATCCTGCACGCGGCCCATCTCGCTCGCAAGCTTTAGACGCTGTGCCTCACCGCCCGAAAGCGCCGGTGTGGGCTCGCCAAGCGTGAGATAACCCAGGCCCAGATCGTGCAAGGTCTGCAAACGCGTCTGAACTTTCTTGAGCCCCACCGTGGCGTCGATAGCCTCGTCCACACTCATATCCATGAGCTGCGGCAACGTAAGCAGGCTCCCGTCCTTGCCCTCACGATGGATATGCGAAGCCGCGTCTGCATAACGTGAGCCGCGGCATGCCGGGCAGACGATCTCGACATCGGGCAAAAACTGCACGTCGAGCGATATCGATCCCGTGCCGTCGCACGTAGGGCACCGCAAGGCGCCAGTGTTGTAGCTAAAGGCACCCGCCTTGTAGCCGGCTGCCTTGGCCTCGGGCGTACGGGCGAAGGCGCGGCGCAGCTCATCATGGATGTCGACATAGGTTGCCACCGTCGAGCGAACATTGGCGCCGATGGGCGTGGCGTCAATCAGGTTGGCACGCGCAATGCCCTCGGCATCGACCCAACGCACGTGCCCCGGCAGGCGCTCGCCAGCTGCCTGCGCCTTGAGTGCCGGGATGAGCGTCTCAAGCACCAACGTCGTCTTACCCGAACCCGAAACACCCGTCACCGCGACGAGACGGCCACGCGGGATATCGACTTCGAGCGGCTTGACGGTATGGATGGCATCGGTCGCCATGCGGATATGGCCCTGGTCGAACATTTCGTCGTCAATCACCTGCGGACGCAAGCGCTTGGGCTCGGCGCGCAAAAACGGCGCGATACGGCTGTCCTGCGATTGCTCAACCTCGTCTACCGTACCAGCGGCGATTACATTGCCGCCGCCTGCTCCGGCAACGGGGCCCATCTCAACCAGATAGTCGGCTTCCGCCAGTACGCGCGTATCGTGGTCGACAACAACCACGGTGTTGCCGTCATCCACCAGATCGCGCATCACGCCCACCAGGCCGTCGACATTGGCAGGATGCAGGCCGATCGAAGGCTCGTCCAGCACATAAAGCACGCCCGTCGATCGGTTGCGCACCACGCGAGCAAGCTGTACGCGCTGGCGCTCACCCGTGGAGAGCGTGGCACCGGCGCGATCGAGTGAAAGGTAATCGAGACCCAGGTCGACCAGACGACGGGCCGCGCTCAAAAACGAATCGCAGATATCCGTCGCCATGGGCCGCATCTCGGGCGGCAAGGATGCGGGCACCCCGCGCACCCACTCAATCGCCCCGCCCAGCGTCATGGCCGCCGCTTGCGCCAGATTGATACCGCGCACCTGGGGCTGGCGCGCAGCCTCGGAGAGACGCGTGCCGCCGCAATCGCGGCATGCTCCCTCGCGCAAAAAGCGCGCAACGCGTTTTAAACCCTTATCGTCCTTGACCTTGGCGAGCGCATTCTCGACGGTATAGACGGCGTTGTAATAGGTGAAGTCGAGCGGCGTGCTGCCCTCACCGTTTTTGGGAACGTAGAGAATGTGCTTCTTAACCGCCGGACCATGAAACACGATGTCGCGCTCTTGAGGCGTGAGCTGGTTAAACGGCACGTCGGTGCGTACGCCCATCTCACCTGCCACCTGCTTCATCAGATCCCACATGAGCGTACCCCAGGGAAGCACCGCGCCCTCGTTGATAGTCTTTGACTCGTCGGGCACCAGGCTCGCTTCGTCCACCTCGCGCATGACACCGGTGCCGCCACATGTGGGGCATGCACCGCCGCTATTGAAAGCCAAATCCTCGGCACTCGGCGCGTAGAACTCGCGGCCGCATGTCGGACACGTGAGCGACAGGCCAGCCGCTACGTTAAGGCTCGGCTCCACACGCGCCCCGCAATGCGGGCACACGTGATGGGCACAGCGGCTAAAGAGTAGGCGCAGGCTGTTGTTGAGCTCGGTCATGGTGCCAAAGGTAGAGCGCACGCCCGGCACGCTCGGACGCTGGTGTAGCGCGAGCGCTGCCGGCACGTGCAGCACCTCGTCCACCTGGGCGTGTTCGGCCTGCGTTAGGCGACGTCGAGTATAGGTGCTGAGTGCTTCCAAGTAGCGACGCGAGCCCTCGGCATAAAGAACCCCCAGCGCCAGCGAACTCTTGCCCGAACCCGACACGCCGGCAATGCCCACGAGCTTTCCCAGCGGAATATCGATATCGATGTCTTTAAGGTTATGAACGCGCGCGCCACGCACCTCGATAGCCTGCGGGCTCATCTTCTGTTCCGTCACCTTTATCACCCTACTCATGCCATAAAACTCGATCGCGAACGTACGCGCCCAGCATGGGCACGGTAAACCGGACGAGGCCGTATCCGGCAGCCTCGATGACGCGCTCGCGAATCAGGCTTGCGCGATATTTACTCGCCCAGCTCTGGGTACGATCACAACGCTCAATGATATCCGCCATGCGCGTCGGTTTGTTCTCGTCAACCGCCATAGCCTCGATAAAAAGGCGCTGTGGACTGCGCAGCCCGTAATACAGGGGCGCGTCAACCGCTTCGTAGAACTCGGAGACGGCATCCGCATGGCCATCCTCGACATCGCGCCTTTCGATGACCTGCGAGCCACGCCGGACAGCAGACCGCCACATGTAATATCCCACCAGCTGAACCATGTAGGGATGCCCCATGCTCTTGCGCGCCGCAAGGTCCGCCGTCTCCGCGTCAACGTAAAGACCAGCGTCTTTGACCGTCTGGATATACGAATCGCGCACCTTGGGCAAAGATATCGCCCCCAACGTACGCTGCTGGGCACGCCGCAAAAACGTCACGCTCGGCTCTTCGAGCAAGTCATCAACCATACTGGGCAAGCCGGCGAACGCCAGCGCAAGACCGCGCTGGTCGCTATCGGGCAAGCCCGTGGCATCTTGATCTCCGAGCACCTGCTGATAGAGAACGGCAAGAGCCGCCAGTTCCTCGATAGACGCCGATTGCGCCTCGTCAATCGCAAACAGTATGCCCTTGCCTGGACCGAGCCTCTTGAGGCGCTCGTTAACCAGCCCTCGCAACGTCTCGCCCTTTGCTCGCGCCGCCTCGACCGACATCCGGCCAAACGACGGACCGAACTCCATTGACGTCACAACGGGTTTATTCGAACGAAGCGCGTCGGCCAAGCGGTCGCATAAGCCAAGCGAAGCGGAATCGGAGACAACCGCCCATCCACGCTCATTGGCTAGACGTTGCAGCTCCCGTAGGAGAACCGTCTTGCCACAGCCGCGGTTTCCCGTAATGAGCATGAGCCTGCCCGGCGCTCCAGCGCCGTTGTCGAGTCCTTCCTCAAAATCTTCGATGACCGACTCGCGGCCGATGAGCATCGGGGGCCGCTTGCCGGCAGTGGGCTTAAAGGGATTTGGATTCATGTCGGACTCCTCGGATTGGCAAACCCTGGCAATAGTTATACCAACTTGTACCGAGTTATACCAATAGCATGTGACAAAGGAACTGTCCCTTTGTCACATGTGGCCGAAAAACTCGGCGTCTGCTGCTCGCCAGGGGCGGAAGGTGGAGGGATCGACCTTTACGTGCGCCGCGGCGGGTACGTCGTACCATTTGACCGTGTAACCGGCACCGTGAGAGCAAAAGACCGAATCAGGCGTGTTGGGCAGATCGGCCTCGGGCTCATAGGCGGCAGTCTCGATTACACGCTCGGCATCATGGCAAGCCGCATAACCGGCGAACTCCAGGTACAGATGACCGCGGCCGCTTGTGTAGGCAGCTACCTCCAGGGCATAGTCCTGCACCTCGGATGCCGGCACGCGACCCACAAGCTTCGCCCGGTCCCCCGCCATCGTCGGCGGCTCGTACTCGGCACCCATGCGCGTGGCATCTGAAAGCGCCCGGCCCACGCACTCTCCCGGCACCTCGAGCTCAAAGCGATACCACGGCTCCAGCAGCACCGCCGCGCCGGCCTCACGCGCCTGCATCAAACCCTGGCGAATCGCGCGGTACGTGGCCTGGCGAAAATCGCCGCCCTCGGTATGTTTGGCATGCGCACGGCCGCCCGTGAGCGTAATGCGCACATCGGTGATGGGCGAGCCGGTCAGCACGCCCAGATGATCGCGCTCCATGGCGTTGGTGAGCGCCAGACGCTGCCAGTTAAGATCGAGCTCGTCGGTCGAGGTCACGGTGCCAAACTGTACGCCCGAGCCCGCCGGCAACGGCTCCAGGCGCAGATGCACCTCGGCATAGTGACGCAGTGGCTCAAAGTGGCCCACGCCCTCGACCGGCTGCGAAATGGTCTCCTTATAGAGGATGCCGCCGGGCTCAAACTCGACCGCAAGGCCAAAACGATCGGCCAACACCCGCTGCACGACTTCGAGTTGCACGGCGCCCATCAACTGCAAATGAATCTGCTCAAGATGCGTATTCCAGCTTACGCCGAGCATGGGATCTTCGTCCGCCAACTCAGTCAACGCTTTGAACACCGTATGGACATCGTGTTCGCCCGGAAGCACCGTATAGGTGAGGACTGGCGCAATGACGGGCGCATCGCCCGCGGTCTCCGCGCCCAGGGCGTCCCCCGGGCGAACGTGCGCAAGACCCGTCACGGCACAAATACCGCCAGCAGCAACTTCTTGGGCAAGCTCATACTTCTCGCCGTTATAGATGCGTACCTGATCGACCTTCTGCTCCCATGCCTCGGCACCGGAACGTCCGCCAATCATCTGCTTGGCATGCAGTGTGCCGCCCGTCACCTTGACCCAGGTAAGACGCTCGCCACGGTCTCCACGACTCACGCGGTAGACACGCGCGGCGAACTCCTGGGGCCATGTTCGCTCGCGCATCAGAGCGCATATGCCGTCGAGTAGCTCTGCCACACGCTGGTCCTTGAGCGCCGAGCCCGCAAAGCAGGGAAACAACTTTCGTTCTGCGACCAGCCGCGAAAGCGTGGCAGTCGAAAGCTCCCCTGCGTCGAGAAACTCGTCGAGAGCCGCTTCATCCAACGCAGCAGCGTCCTCCTGAACGGCACCGCCCGCCAACAGTTCGTTGGCATCCAGGCAGCCTTCGGAAAGATGTTGCCCAAGTTGTGCCAGCAAAACATCGCGACCGGGATTCTCCAAATCGATTTTGTTGATAAAGATGAACGTCGGGATGTCATAGCGCGCAAGCAGGCGCCACAGGGTTTCGGTGTGCCCCTGCACGCCGTCGTTGGCGCCCACCACCAGAATCGCGTAGTCCAGCGCGCGCAACGTGCGCTCCGCCTCGGCAGAAAAATCGACATGGCCGGGAGCATCCACAAGCATGACGTGGGTATCGCCATGGTCGAGCACAGCCTGCGACGAGAAAATCGTAATACCGCGCTCGCGCTCGATCGCATTAGTGTCCAGATGCGAATTGCCATCGTCCACGCGTCCGCGCTTGCGAATGCGACCCGCGTTAAACAGCATGGCCTCGGCCAGCGTGGTCTTGCCGGCATCGACATGCGCCAAGATTCCAACGACCGCTTGTTTCGACATGCTTCTCCTCTTATTGCAAGCCCATCGCACGCGGCAACGGGCACCCTCGTTCCACACTGGATGATACAATTTACGGGCCGGCGGGCGAAGCGGGCCCTATCCCCCGACCGAGCTCATCGCCCCGCGTTGCCGCGCGGCGATTTTCGTAGGTTCGCGCCTTGCGAAAGCCGGCACCTCCCCTTTTTGTCTGCCCGGGTTCATCTGGGGCAGTAACAACGCGAGCCCCACAACAACGCGTTTTACCAAAAATGGCCCCACTCGGGGCCATTTTCATTTCGGTGAAACGCTGGTATGTGACTCGGCCTTTATGCCTCGCGCAGCCAATCAAACGCGACGCGCGGCGTACCGTCCGACACATATACGATACCGGCGCGCTTAAACCCGGCCTTGGCAATGGCTCCCTGCATGGGCAGGTTGTCCTGATGTGTGTCGATGCGCAGGTGATCGGCACGCTCCTTGGCAAAGGCAAACATCGCGGCCGCGATACCGTGCACGGTGCCGTCGGATGCCACACGGTGCAGCACGGCGTACGGAGTGTCGCTACGCCATTGACCGTCCTCAATTACGTCATAGCACTCGTCCGGGCCCGGTAAAAAGGCAAACGTCGCCACCACGCGACCATCGACTTCGCACACATAGCTGCCACCGGCGGCGATATCGGCAGCCAGCTGCTCGGCAGAAGGCGTGCCCTCGGGCCACTGCGTGGCGTTGCCATGCGCGCGCATAAAGGCGCGGGCCGCGTCATAGATAGCCATGACGGCGGGAATGTCGGTATCGAGGGTTTTTCTGATCATCACGCGGCGACCTCACGTTTATTGGTATCACTTTGATTGAGCAATGATACCAACGTTTGGAGAGGGGCGCGATGCAGATGGGAAGCAAAAAGCGAGCCGCCTGGTCAAAGGCCAAAAGCGAGTTTTTGGGCGCTGCCACCGGCGGCGATATGAGCGACCTGTTTGCGCGCGAAGACGAGCGCCGCGACGCCCTGAACGCCGAGCGCAATGAAGCCTGGCGCTACAAGTCGTGCGAACGCAAAAACCGTTACGACACGCGCGCCGAGGCCGAGGCAGTTATGGCCGACTGCGAAAACCGCGGGCGGCGTGGTTTGGCCTGCTACAAATGCGAATACTGCGGTGGATGGCACCTGACGTCGCACCCATGGAAATAGACGCCGCATCGGCACGGCGCTAGCGAAGCGCCGGTAATCGCACGCAAGTTACGGGCGCGGCGGCACTAACACATCGTAGCGAACGGCCTTGCCCGCAAGCTGATAGCTCGGCTTAACGCCGGCAAGCAGCGGGCCCTTTACCGGCCGCTTGATAACGACCTTGCGCGGATGCACAGCAAGCGCCGCCTCGACCAGCGTCTCCTCATCGGCACACGGCTGTTCCAGATGATGCAAGAGCTGGAACTTCTTTTTCACCGCCGCGCTCTTGGTGCGCTCGGGAAACATGGGATCCAGATACACCACGTCGGGAGCTGCAAGCTCGTCCCGCTCGATCAGCCCAGCTGTATGGCGAAGGCCGGCAATGCTGTCCTCGCCCGCATGTAAGCGCATGCGCGCCACGGCTGTCGCAAGCGCCGGATCATCTACCGCGCGATCCAAGGCATCCTTGAGGAGCGCCGCGATCACGCAATCCTGCTCATACAGATCGACGGTAAAGCCCGCGGCCGCCAGCAGCAGCGAATCCTCGCCAAAGCCTGCCGTAGCGTCAATCGCCCATGGTCGCTCGATGCCCTTTGTGCGCGCAGCCTTCACCAACAGCTCTTGCTGCAGACGGCCCTGCTTGAGTCGCGGCAGCATGCGGCCAAAATCGGCACGCAGCTCCATCGTGCCGTCGGTGAGCGTGAGGCCCTCGGGCTTCCCGGTCAGCTCAAGCCCCGCGGCCCGAGCAACAGAAAAGGGATCGACGACGCCCATGGGTACTCCTTAGCAAGCAAAACGAATACGTGGGCGCCGTTCATGACGACACCCAACCGTCCGCTATTGTCCCACATGTGACATGGCCCACAGCATCCCAATGCAAAGCACCGCCATCAATCCCGTGCACACGGCAGCGATCACGGAATCACTCATGCGCCTTCCCAACGACCGCGGCTCACGCACTTGCCCTGCTCCGTACATCATGGCTTCTCCTTCGGTCCAGCTCTTACCATGGCCCCATCATCGCAGCGCCGCGCATACGCTGCCATCGATTTGACTTACGCCCAGCTTTCTTTTTTGAAAGGTTGGACCGTGCGGGCAAGAGACGCTTTCAAACGCATGCATCGCCGCGTTGAACTACAATGTGCTTCACCATATGTGCAGTACATTGGGTGCGCCAAGTTGGCGTACTCGTATCGAAAGGACCAGCCATGAGCTTCACTCGCAAGACTCTCAAAATCCTTGCTCTCATCTACTTTGTTTTGGGCATCGCCAGCCTCGTCACCGCCGGCGTCGGTATCGCCACGGGCGGTCTCGATTCCACGTACGGTTCGTACGCCACGCTCGCAGCGGTCGTGCTTATCGCCAAGGGTCTCGTCGACCTTGCCGCAGGCGTCGCCGGTATCAAGGGCGCCAACAAGCCTTCGCAGGTGGACGGCGCGTTTAAGCTCGGTATTGTTGCCGCGGTCGCCACGCTTGCCCAAGCGGTGCTCACGCTTCCCGCGTTTGGCGGCGACGCCATCAACTTTGGCGCCTTTGTCATCGTGGTGTACGACCTGTTCTTTGTTCAGCAGGCACACGCCGTTAAGGCCGAGAACAAGGACCGCCTATAAGCGCTCGCTTCTCATAACCTCTGCAGCCAAGCAACTAAAAAGGGCCGATCGCGCATCTCCGCGGTCGGCCCTTTACGTTTGCCTAGATAAAACCCACCAAAATAAACCTGTCCCTTTTTTGGCTGGTTGTTAGCTGTGGCGGTACTCGGCGATGATGAAGTCGATATCGGTTTGGAGCGTGTCCAGGTTTGCCAGGCGCTCTTTGTCGGCAGGGCGCGTGCGATAGTAGTACGGCGTCATCTGGAACACCGCCTCGATATCGGCCTGGGTCTGAAGCGTAATATTCGCGGACACCCGCTGCGTTCCAACCAGCTTGAGCTCCGTTGTTTGTGGCAGCTTCTCATCGTTAAGGTACGGCGTGTCGTAGAGTACCTCCTTGAGCCCAAAGAGGTGACGAGCACCCGGCACCACGGTGTAGAGCGAACCCTCCGGCGCCAGCACGCGGGCAAACTCGCGCTCGTTAAAGGGGGCAAAGAGCTCGGTCACCATATCGAAGGCGCCATCGGCCACGGGGATGTCCTTCATGTTGGCCACGAAGTAGGTCGCATCGCCGCGCTTGGCGGCCAGGCGCACCATCTCCTTGCCCAGGTCAAAACCGTAAGCATCTACGCCCGGCACCGCGCCCATGGCACTGGTGTAATAGCCCTCGCCACAGCAAATATCGAGCAGCGTCATGGGGCCGTTCGCAGACGTGGCGCGCCCAGACACCTGCTTGCGCACCAGCTCGACCATCGCATCGCGCAACGGCGCGTAGTATCCACGGTTCAAAAAGTCACGACGGCTGCGCGCCTGCGACTTGGGATCGCCCATGGAGTCGCCGCTCTTGGACGAGCGCAGTAGATATAGATAACCCTCGCGCGCACGGTCAAACCGGTGTCCGCCCGCGCATGCGGCCCCACGCTCATCGTCCACCAACGGTTCATGGCAAACGGGACACAACAACATGGCAACTCCTTAGCGCGAACAACACAACGCCCACCATTGTCGCACGCCTTCCCCACCTAGTCATTGGGGACGTTCTTGAATGACTAGTTAGAAGAGACGTTCTTGAATGACTAGTTAGAAGAGATAAGGAGTGTCCCCAGCTGCCGGCAGAAAAGGAACGTCCCTAAGTGCCGACTGGTTGCATTAGGAGTATCATCATCTGCGCAAATAAGCACGAAAGAGCATATTAGAGATTGAGAGCATATGGCTGACACCGTATCTAAGCACATTGACATGACCACCGGCTCGCTGTGGCGCAATATCCCCCTGTTCGCCTTCCCCGTGGCCGCCACGAGCATCTTGGAGCAGCTGTCGAACCTCATCGCCACGGTCATCATCGGTAATTTCTCGGGCGACCAGGGAACCCTCGCCATGGCGGCGGTCGGCTCCAATGTTCCGCTTACCAGTCTTATGCTCAACCTGTTTATTGGCATGTCGCTTGGCTCCAACGTGGTCATCGCCAACGCTATCGGCCGCAACGATCAGAACATGGTCAAACGCGCCGTCCATACCTCGATTTTAATGGCGCTCGTGGGCTTTGTCGTCATCGCCCTGGGCGAGATCTTTGCCGAGCCCATGCTCGCCGCGCTCAGCGTTCCTGCCGAAACCATGCCGCTCGCTTCGCTCTACCTGCGCGTCTTTTTGCTGAGCATGCCCTCGATCTTGCTCTACAACTTTGAGGCCGCGATCTTCCGCTCCGTCGGCATCACCCGCATGCCGCTGCAGGCGCTTGCCGTGTCCACCGTCCTCAACATTGGCCTGGATCTCATCTTTGTCCCCGTACTCCACTGGGGTGTCGCGGGCGTCGCCATCGCCACCGCCATCGCCTACACCGTCAGCGCCGCCACGCTCTTTATCCGCCTGCTCAAGACCGACTCCGTCGTCCGCGTCACCCCATGCGACCTGGCTATCGACCCCGTCGCCCTCAAGCGCATCGTCAAGATCGGCCTGCCCGCCGGCATCCAAAGCGCCGTCTTTGCCGTCGCCAACATCATCATCCAGTCCGCCATTAACAGCCTGGGCACCGAGGTCATGGCGGCATCGAGCGCCGCCATGAGCCTGGAGTACGTGTGCTACAACCTGCTCAACAGCTTTAGCCAGGCGTGCACCACCTTTGTGGGACAAAACCACGGTGCCCGCCAGATTGATCGCTGCACCAAAACGCTTAAGGTCTGCCTAGTCGAAGGCGGTATCGTTGCGCTCACTACGATCATCGTTATTGTCGGCCTGGGGCGCGAGATCTTGTCGCTCTTTAACAGCGATCCCAACATCGTCTCGATCGGCTATATCCGCGTGTGTTCGATCTTCCCGGCGTACGCCTTTAGCATGTTCTACGAAAACATGTCAGGCTACCTGCGCGGCTTTGGTATCTCGCTCACGCCCGCCCTCATCACCATGATCTGCGTCTGCGGCATCCGCTTCTATTGGGTGTTCTGCGTGTTCCCGCACTTCCGCACCTTTGCGAACATCATGATGGTCTACCCCATCAGCCTGGGCACCACGGCGTTCTTTATGGTCGTAGCGGTACTACTTTGCCACCCGGCACGCACCTATCGCGCCACCCAAGCCAAAGCGACAGCCCGCTAAACACCGCACCCAACGCTACGCCAGTCATTAATTGACAATATGCGAGCTCATATAGTCGATAAAGCGCCTCGTGGCGATAGGCATGGTGTCCCAGCTGCGCCAGGCGGCCACCACGTCGCGCGAGGGGGCATGCACGATGGGCCGCACACGAATATCGGCTCGCATGCCCTCCACAGTACGACGGTAGAGCATGCTCACGCCTAGGCCCTCCTCCACCATCGCCATGATGGTGTAGTCGTCGGTGACCTCGCTCGTCACGTGCGGCGACAGGCCATGCGCCGCGAATGCATCGAGCACCAGGCTCTGTTCGCCCTCATCCAGAAGCACAAACGGCTCGGAAGCCAGGTCGGCGAGCGTCACCTTTTCCTTTGCCGCCAGCGGATGCGCGGCCGGCAACAATGCCACCAACTCGTCGTGATAGACCACGCGCTTCTCGAGCCCAGCGGTAAATCCGCGTGCCGTAAAGCAAAAATCAACCACGCCATCGTGCACCCACTGGGCGTTGCGCGTGTAATCGCCCTGCTTGAGGGTAAAGCGTACGCCCGGGTGCAGGGCTCCAAAATCGCGGATCACGCGCGGCAATACGGTTCGACTCACGTTGGTAAACGTCGCGATGCGAATATCAGTCGACGAAAGTCCCAGCAGCTCCTGGCGCTTGCCCTCGAGCTCGGCCTCGGCAGTCACAATCTGGCGCAGGTACGGCAGATACTGTTTACCGTCGCGCGTAAGCGAGACGCCCTGCTTTCCGCGCTCGATAAGCGTGGTGCCCAGCTCGCGCTCGAGTGCCTTGACGGCCTGGCTCACCGCGCTTTGCGTATAGCCCAGCTCGTCGGCCGCACGTTTCAGGCTGCCGCAATCGACCACCATACAAACAATCTGATACCGCGATGCCATCGTGCCTCCACATCAATGCAGCCGTAAAACGTTTTGTCAGGGCTTTTCGCACCAACTTTAGCATTTCTTAATCATACTGAAGATACATTCGCTTTACTACATCAACATCTGGGAGCAGAATCCTTTTTGCGAAACCGTTCTGTAACAAAAGGAGTCCCATGGATCGCAAAAAAGCAATCGCGCTCTCATTTTCCGTTCCCGTCGCATGGGGCTTTTCGTATCCCCTCATGAAGATCGGCATGGACAGCATGAACGCCACGAGCATCGTCGCGCTACGCTGCATCATCGCCTTTGTGGTCTGCCTGCTGCTCTTCCACAAGCACGCGTTGCGCATTAACCGCGACCTTATGGTCCGTGCCGCCATCATCGGCGCCATTATGGCAACCGAGCTCACCTGCATGTGCCTGGGCTCCAGCCTCACCTCTGCCTCCACTGCCGGCTTTTTGCAGAGCCTGACGGTCGTGATCGTGCCGTTTGCCAACGCAGCTCTGCTGCGTCGCGCCCCCGAGCGCAAGGTGCTCATCGGCACGGCTATCGTCACCTGCGGCATGCTGCTGCTCTCGGGCGCCGACTTTACCAGCCTGAATCCCGGCGCAATCATCATGCTGCTCTCGGCCTTTATCTATGCCAGCCACATTATCGTGGCCAAGCGCTTTGTCGAAGAAGTCGATCCGCTGGCTCTGGGCGTTTGGCAGCTAGGCTTTGGCGGTTTGTTCTCGGGCGTCGCGGCATTCACCTTTGGCGGCTTCACGCTTCCCAGCACGCCCAGCGAGATCGTCGTTGTCGTCGCGCTCGCACTCATCTGCTCTGCCTACGGCTTTATCACCCAGACGCTCGTGCAGCCCCACGTGCCCGCCGAGACCACCGGCTTTGCCTTCTCGCTCGAGCCGGTCTGCTCCGCTGTCTTCTCGTTCTTCCTAGTCGGCGAGGTCCTGAGCCCCATCGCCTTCCTGGGTGCAGCTCTCATCCTCACCGGCGTCATGGCGGCAACCGTCGAGCTTCCGCGCCTCCGCGCACATGGACGCGCTCGTATGGCAGGAGCGCCCGAGCGCGCCTCGTAGACCCCGCTCTTCATGCAGCCGCGGCATAAAGGCAACCGGTGCGCCTTTACAATAGATGCCAACAGAGCATCTGACGTAAAGGAGCCCCATGGACACCGCAACCCGCGACCGCAACATAGCAACTTGGTTGGGCAATGCGCCGCAGCCGGTACGTGACACTACGAACCAGCTGCTCGAGCGCATCGCCCTTTTGCGTGCCGAGCAGACTATCTACCCGGCACAAGACGACATCCTCAATGCCCTCGCCTACACCCCGGCCGACCAGGTCAAAGTTGTCATCTTGGGTCAAGACCCCTATCACGGACCCAACCAGGCCATGGGACTGTCGTTCTCGGTCCCCGCGACGCAAACCAAGTTGCCGCCGAGCCTGCGCAACATTTACAAGGAACTCAATGCCGATCTTGACTGCCCTATTCCCGCCACGGGAGATCTAACACCATGGGCACAACAGGGCGTCCTGCTCCTCAACACTACGCTCACCGTGCGCGAACACGCCGCGAACTCGCACGCCAAGCTGGGCTGGAGCATTCTGACCGACTATGTTACCGAACGCTGCTGTCAGCTGCCCCAAACTGTAGTCTTTTTGGCTTGGGGCCGCTTTGCCCAACAGATGGTCGAAGGCAAGCTCGCCGCGACCGGTGCGGGCAAGGCAACCAGCAAGTTCTGTCTGGCCTCTACGCACCCCTCGCCGCTTTCGGCCAACCGTGCCACGGCAGAACTCCCTGCTTTTATGGGGTCGCGTCCCTTCTCGGCAGCCAATCGGCTACTCGAACAGCACGGCTCGACCCCTGTCAACTGGACTTGCCTCGGCTAAAAACCGATACATCAAAAACGCGCCCGACGGCTTTCCATCGGGCGCGTTTCCTATTCGGGCCAAATAAATTGTGTGCGGCCGGCCTCGCCGCCATCGATCAGCAGGCTCTGCCCGGTCATAAACCGGTTGGTCACGCCCACAAAGTAGATCCACTCGGCGATCTCTTGGGCGGTGGCCCAGCGCTTAAGCGGCGTGAGCTCCATAATTTGGTTCCACAGGTGCTCGTCTTCCATCACGCAACGGTTGAGCGGCGTGATAACGCCACCCGGGTCCACACTGTTGGCGATAGCCTGCGGCGCCAGACGGTTTGCAAGGTTCTTGGTGTAGGCGATAACGCCGCCTTTGCTGGCGGCATAGGCGGGAAACTCCGACCCCGTATGCCCGCTCGCCGACCCCACATTGACCACGGATCTGATAGCCGGCGCCGGCTTGGCGGCAAGCCCCTCCCCCACAAAGGCGTAGCACTCGGTCACGTTGATGGTGCCACACAGGTTGGCGGCGATGTCGTCGGCCGAATCCTGCGTACCGGCAACGTTCACGATTACCTGAGGCTCAAGGTCGCCCGGAAACGAGTCCGGCTCGCGGACATCAACGATCAGATGGCGGTAGCGCTCGTGTTCGATCGCCGCCGGCAAAAGATCAAAGCCCACGACCTCGTGGCCCTCGTCCAAAAAGCGCTGCACGCACGCGGCTCCGATACCGCCCGAAGCGCCCGTAATCAAAACCCGCATACTTGCTCCTTAGGCGGTTGCGTGGCGCTCGAGGTACTCGGAGCCCACATTCTCGCGCTCCCAGCCGCGCACGACCTTGTAGCCCACGGGGCTCAGGAAGACCTCGCACAGCAGCTCGGCAACAGCGCCGGTCAGCGAGCACATAAGAACCTGCACCCAGGTCCAACCAAAGAACGTGTGGCTCACCACGATGGCAAAGACCAGGTTGTCGATAAACTGGCCAACACCCGTAGACACATAGGAACGGAAGGCAAAGCTCGCAAAGTTATTCTTTTTGAGCATACGGCCGAGCGACTGGTTAAGCGTGGAGTTAACCACGGCAGAAACGAGCATTGCCAGCGAAGAGCCCAGCACCACGTACCAGGTGCCGCCGATGGTGGCGTTAAGGGCAGTGTTGACCTCGATCATGCCCGTGTCGTAGTAGGCGCCCCACATGCCGGGCGTGAGCGAGCATGCCCAAAAGCACAGGCTCACGGCCAGGTTGACCAGCAGCGCGAGGATAGAGATTTTGATGGATGCCTTGGCGCCAAAGCGCTTGCAGATCATGTCCTGGCACAAAAACGAAACCCAGCTCACCACAAAGCCGCAATCGAGCGCCAGATACGGCAGGCTGATAAGCTCCTTGTTGGCCAGCAGGTTCATCATGATGACACTCACGAAAAACAGCGAAACCGTTGCCGCGGGAATGCTCCGCAACAGGACCTTATAGTCCTCCATGACCTTCTTGATCATTATGTACTCCTTTGGTTTTAGGTTTAACGAGCAGGATATCGGACCCGAACTGCTCGGACGCCCCGGTCTTGAGACGACGGTGGGTATGATAGCCGCTCACACGGCATCAGGCAAGCAAGCGGCGCGGCAGCCCCGCAGGGCCACCGCGCCGATGCGTTAAAAGGCCACGTTGCCAAACTCCGACAGGATAAGGTCGGGGTTGTGGTCGGTTGCCCAATCCACGTTCCACGGGCTCGTGAACAGCAGCAGCTTACCACCGCGCATGTCCTCGACGCGCAGCGTGTCGCGCGTGAGCGAAAGGCCCGGGATATCGATAGTGTCGGGGTCGTTCTGGATCCAGCGGATGTCCGTATAGGGCAGCGGCTGGCGACGAACCTCAACACGGTACTCGGCCTTGAGGCGGCGCTCGAGTACCTCAAACTGCAGGACGCCGACCACGCCCACGATGACGCTCTCCATGCCGGCACCCAGCTCGCGGAAGATCTGGATGGCGCCCTCCTGGGCAAGCTCCTCCATACCCTTGACGAACTGCTTGCGCTTGAGCGTGTCGACCTGCGTAATGCGAGCGAACATCTCGGGGGCAAACGTCGGGATCTGCGGATACTGCACGTGGCGCTTGCCGGAGCACACGGTGTCGCCGATGCTAAAGATACCCGGATCGAACAGGCCCACGATATCGCCCGCGTACGCCTCGTCCACGATGGCGCGGTCATCGGCCATCATCGACGTGCCCGTGGCAAGCTTAAGCTTGCGGTTGCCCTGCACGTGGAAGGCATCCATGCCGCGCTCGAACTTGCCCGAGCAAATGCGCACAAAGGCGATGCGGTCGCGGTGGTTCTTGTCCATGTTGGCCTGGATCTTAAACACAAAGCCGCTAAAGTCGTCGCGGCAAGGATCGACCGGCTCGCTGGTGAGCGTATCGGTATAGGCACGCGGCGTCGGGGCCAGACGCAGGAACTCCTTGAGGAAGGGCTCCACGCCAAAGTTGGTGAGCGCCGAGCCAAAGAACGCCGGGCTCAGCTTGCCGCAGGCCACGGCATCCAAGTCGAGCTCGTCACCGGCGCCATCGAGCAGCTCGATGTCGTCCATCAGGTTCTTATGGTTCTCCTCGCCGATGAGCTCGTCCATGGAAGGATCGCCCAGCTCGGCCTCGACCTCGGCGACCTTCTTGGTGGCGTTGGCGTGGCCGTCGCCCTCAAAGGCAATGACGCGACGGGTCTGACGATCGAACACGCCGCGGAAGTTGCGGCCGCTGCCGATCGGCCAGTTCATGGGATACGTATTGATGCCCAGGACGTTCTCAATCTCTTCCATGAGCTCAAACGGATCGCGAGCCTCGTGGTCGAGCTTGTTCACAAAGGTGAAGATGGGAATGTGGCGCAGCGTGCAGACCTTAAAGAGCTTTTTGGTCTGGGCCTCGACGCCCTTGGCGCCGTCGATGACCATGACCGCAGCGTCGGCGGCCATAAGGGTACGGTAGGTATCCTCCGAGAAGTCCTGGTGGCCGGGGGTATCGAGGATATTGACGCAGGCGCCGTTGTAGGTGAACTGCAGGACCGAGGAGGTAACGGAAATACCGCGCTCCTTCTCGATGTCCATCCAGTCCGAGACGGCATGCTTGGCCGAGCTCTTGCCCTTGACCGAGCCGGCGGTCTGGATACTGCCGGTATAGAGCAGCAGCTTCTCGGTAAGCGTGGTCTTACCGGCGTCCGGGTGGCTGATGATCGCGAATGTGCGGCGCGACGAGATTTCATCCGACAGGCTTGCCATGCGGATCCTTTCTTGCATTAAGTGCATTACGTCGATGTAACCGTACTATTGTAGCCGCGAAATCTCGTCATAGGGCACCTATCAGGACAAATTCATCAGTCAGAACGTGAGCGGCTAGTTATCGAAAGTATTCTGCAGCAGACTGTCTCAATCTGTAACAGCAGGCGACCCAAAACGGACCCAGATGTTACAGATTGAGACAAACAAACCTGCCCGCCGACACAATCTCAATCTGTAACACCTGACCGCCCAAATTGGGTCTAGCTGTTACAAATCGAGATAAACGGAAAGGCAGGCAGCCAATGTCTCGTTCTGTAACATCTAGCCGCGCAAATCGACTCTTACTGTTACAGATTGAGACAAATAGGCAGGCGGGAAAATAACATCTCAATCTGTAACAGCTGGCGACCAAAAACGGATCCAGATGTTACAGATTGAGATTGTTTTGGAGCAAGCGCGGCGCCGATGGTCTATTCCACATTTAGCTCTTGCATTACTGTGCATAGTGTATATATACTGTGCTTACCGGTTATATACACATGTAGCCCAACAGCTAAGGAGCCGCTGTGGACATCATCCTATCCAATTCGAGCGATAAGCCCATCTACGAGCAGATAACCTCGCAGGTCAAAGCTCAGATCTTATCGGGCACGCTCGCTGCGGGAGCCAAACTCCCAGCATTCGTGCACTCGCGAGCGACCTGGGCGTGAGCGTAATCACCACCAAGCGTGCCTACGCCGACTTGGAGCAGCTTGGCTTTATCTGCACCGTGCAGGGCAAGGGCTGTTTTGTCGCCGAGGGCAACCAGGAGCTTTTGCGCGAAAACCAGCTCTGCCATATCGAAGAGCTGCTTGCGAAAGCGGCGAGCCAAGCCGAAACCCTGGGCGTCACGCGCGACAAACTGCACGAGATGCTCGACCTGGTAGCCCCCGAAACCATGCAGTAGCCATCTGCAAGAAACGCTATACCATGCAAAACTTGCTTGAACTCAAAGGCATCTCACACGCTGTAAGCGACCGCTTTTCGCTGCGCGACGTCACGCTTGCCGTGGAGCCTGGCCAGATCATCGGCTTTGTTGGTGCCAACGGTGCTGGCAAAACAACGACGATTCGAGCTGCTCTCGGGCTTATAAAGCTCGATGCCGGCGAAGTGCACCTGTTTGGGCAGCGCTGTGGCGCCGACGCGCCCGATGAGTCGCAACGCCATCTACGCTCCCGCGTCGGTCTTGTCCTGGACACGTGCCCCTTCCCCTCCACGCTCAAGGTGGGCCAGATCGAGTCGCTCGTAGGCCCAGCGTACCCCACGTGGGACCGCGAAACGTTCGCCGGATTCATCAACCGATTTGGCCTCGATCCCAAGACAAAGGTCAAGGACCTCTCCCGCGGCATGGGCATGAAACTGCAGCTTGCCTGTGCGCTCAGTCACAAGGCCAAGCTGCTCGTTTTGGACGAAGCCACCGCGGGCCTCGATCCCATGGCACGCGAGGAACTGCTCGATGAGCTGCTTGCCTTTGTCGCCGACGGCCAGCACAGTGTGCTGCTCTCGAGCCACATTACGTCCGACCTCGATCGCACCGCTGATCGCGTCATCTGCATCGATAATGGCTCGATTATTTTTGACCTGCCGCGCGAGGACATTACCGACCGCGCCGGCATCGCCCACTGCACCCAATCGCAGGCTGCCGAGCTTATGGCTTGCGTCGAAGGCGCCCGTGCCGCCCGTCACGCCTACAGCGTGGACGTACTCGTACCCAACCGTCGCGAAACGCTCGAGGCCTTTCCCGAGATTCCCTGCGATCGGGCAACCATTGATGACTATCTGCGCCTCATACTGAAAGGGGCTTCGGAATGAAACGCGCCTTTATGTCCGAACTCGCCATCGTTCGCACGCTCATCCCGAGCATTGCGGGCGTCGGCTTGTTCATCTTCGTTGTGCTGACGCTCGTCAACGCGTCGGATGGCGATTCCGGTATGAGCGCCGGCGCCTGCGCCGTCAGTGCCATGTCGCCCATCATAGTCATGAACTCACTGGCCGGTTTCGACAATCAAAACGGTTGGGAGCGCTACCGGGCAACGCTGCCCTTCTCGCGCAAAGACATCATCCGCGCACGCTACCTGAGCGTTATTGTCTTCTCCGCCGTCATGGCATGTGCAGCTACGCTTTTGAGCATCGCCTCCATCCCGCTCTTCAACAGCGCGGGCATTCCTTCGACGGGACAGACGGTCTTTGAAATCGCAATCGCCTCGGCAGCATCGATGCTCATCTCCCTCATGATGGTGTTTTTGGCGCAGCCGCTGTTCTTTCGATTTGGTCACATGGAGGCGCTGCGCCTATCCGTTGGCCTGTTTGCCCTGCTTGGTTGCGGCACCATGGCCACGCTGAGCTCCTCCAACCCCATCAGCAACTGGCTCATGTCGATTGCCGGAGCGAATCCCGATCCTGCCGTCCTTGGCGGTCTGTGCGCAGGAATTGCCGTACTGGCCCTCGCGCTATGTGCAATCAGCTGCGCTGTCAGCACCAAGGTCTATCGAGCGCGCGACCTGTAATCGACAGCCAAAGGGCTTGGGCTGCACGCCACCTCATTTACTAGATAAGACGAAGCAGCAACAACGTCGCTACCGCCCTTCACGGCATGCCGTTTAAATCTTGGCAACCAAAGAGAAGCCGACAGCATATCGAGGGTGAATGTTTTTCCGAGAAGTGAACGAGTAAAATCAGCACCCCGTATCATCGACATTTTTATGGGCTTAATTCCTGCGGTTTTTGCCTAGGAATCCTGCGGTTTTATTCGAAAAAAGTGTGCATGCTCCAGGGGTCCATATTTACTCGTTCACTTCTCGGAAAAACACTCACCTTCAATTCGAGCCTTCACCAAATGGCTCCCCGGAACATAACCCCCGTCTCGCCGCGGCCATATCAAACCTTCATGGTGGGGCGGTATCCTCATGTCCATAAAACTCGCAGGATAAACCCATTATCCAAGGAGGCACCGCACCCGTGTCGTGGGTTGTCGCAGCATTTGCGTCAGCAT
Organism: Collinsella aerofaciens; assembly: GCF_028209885.1. GTDB lineage: Bacteria > Actinomycetota > Coriobacteriia > Coriobacteriales > Coriobacteriaceae > Collinsella > Collinsella aerofaciens_BA. The sequence goes on from NZ_JAQLEM010000001.1 coordinate 110,945, forward strand.
TCTTTGCCGGCATCACATCCATCTTGGCCAAATGCGGCATCAAGCAGACCGACTCCGATGTCGCGACGGCCATTCGCACCTGCGTGGTGCTCGTTTTCGCCTGGGCAATGGCGGGCATTTCTGGATCCATTGGAACCATTGGCAGCATCGAACCCAGATCCTGGCTCTTTCTCGTCCTCTCGGGACTCGCTACCGGTGCTTCGTGGATCTGTTACTTTAAGGCGTTGAGCATCGGAAATGTCAATAAGGTCGTACCGGTCGACAAGATGAGCACCGTGCTCGCCGCGCTGGTCGCCATCGCGCTTTTTGACGAGACGAGCAACCTTGCGGTTAAGCTCGTGGGAACCGCTGTCATCACCCTCGGCACGTTTTTAATGATCGAGAAGAAGCAGTCCGCCGAACCCGAGCAGCAGCAAGACCGAACCTGGCTCGCTTACGCCCTCGGCGCCGCCGTGTTCGCGGCACTCACCTCCGTCCTCGCCAAGATCGGCATCGAAGGCATCGAGTCAAACCTGGCCACGGCAATCCGCACCTGCGTGGTACTGGTTATGGCATGGGCAATCGTGGCAGCCAAGGGAAAACTGGAGCAGGTCGCGCACGCTGACCGGCGCGAACTCACATTTCTCGCAACATCGGGCATCGCGACTGGAGCATCGTGGCTGCTCTATTACTATGCCATCGCTGCAGGCCAGGTGAGTGTCGTGGTGCAGATCGACAAACTATCGATTGTCGTATCGGTGCTATTTGCGCGCCTGGCATTCAACGAAAAACTCTCCCGCCGCAGCGCCATCGGTCTCGCCCTCATCGTACTGGGCACCGCCGCGCTTGCAATTTGGAAGTAGCGCCGATACCGAACGAAATCCAGTCCACCCGCAAATCCGTGACACAGCGCCCGCACCGGACTTGAGATGTTTGTACTGACTGCGCGCTACCGTGCTACTTGCGCAGCGGCTTGGGCAGCGGAATGCCGGCGGCGATGACAGCCGCGATGATCATGCAAACGATGCCCTTGAGCGGGAAACACATAAGCAGCAGGCCCACAACCATGACAGGCTGGCGCATGACCGCACCCATCGTCGATGCCGTGCAGACGGCGACGCAAAAGACCGGATCTGCGCCGGTGAGGATGGCAAGGCCATAGCCCAGGCTTACGCCTGAGAAGATAACGGGGAAGAAGTGACCGCCGCGCCAACCAAGGTTGATGAGGGCGGGGGTCAGCATGGCCTTGACCAGACCGGTCGCGATAAGCACGCCAGCGGGAATGGTCAGGTAGGTTTCCATGAGCACGTCGGCCTGAGTCTCGCCGGCAAACATGGTGTAGGGCAGGACCGTGCCGCAGATGGCGAGCGCCAGACCGGCTAGCATGGCCTTGACGACAGGACGCTCCCCTATTGCATGGGCAAGCGCCTCGCTGGCGTGCTCGGAGACAAAGTACAGCCAGCCGCAGATTGTTCCGATCAGCGACAGAGGAATGAGCCAGGTAAGCTCCAGGTTGCCCACCTCGGCGGCCTCGAACCTGGGCATGCCCATGCCGCCGCCCATGAGCTGGCCGAGCAGCAGGTAGGTGCCCAGACCGCCGGCAATCGCAATACCGTAGACCACCGTCTTTTGCGCCTTGGGCAGCTTGATGGTGATCTCGCCGGACGCAGAGCCCTCGTCGCCGTCGGCGCTACCGGCAAGCGGTGCCACAAAACCAAAGACGGGCGCGGTAAAGAGCGCCGTCAGCGCGGCCTGGGTGCCCAGCAGCGTGAGCTCCCTAAACTCGGCGCCAAAGCGGCGCATACGGTCGCCGACCCAGCTGCACAGTCCCGCAATGACGCCGGTCAGACCGGCTTCCGGTCCAATACTTCCGCCAAACAGCAGCGGTAGCAGCGCGGCAAGCGACAGCTTGCCCAGATTGTCGTAGGGGTAGCACCCATCCTGTTTGACCTTGGCCATCACCTGGTTGAGGTCATCGGTCTTGGTGCCCGTCACCTTTTCATACAGACCGATCAGCAGGCCGCCCAGCAGGCAGACAAAAAACGGGTACGGCAGAAAGCCAAACGGGCCGCTGGCAAGCTCGGGCGAAGCGACGCCCAGCGCGTGCGGAATCTCGGTCCATAGATAGTCGATACCGTGCTCCATCGCGAAAAAGAACAGCCAGACCGCGGCACCTGCGAACGCACCGGTCACGGCAACGCTAACTAAAAACAGCGCGCGGTTTGTGGGTTTGGCAAGGTTATCCATCGGGTCCTCCCGCGGTCAAAGTCGACATAGTTACGTTTTATTGTAGAGCGAGCGTTGCCCGAACGAGCCAACCGTCTGCGCCGCAAACGGCACCATTGGGAGCCATAGTGGGGCAGGCTCAAGGCTTATCCGTTGATAATCGAGGCAATCTCGCGCAAATCGTCGGCAAAGTAGATGCCCTGCTGACGCCTCGGGCTCGAAAGTCCTTTATCAATCATGTGCCCGAGCAGCGCCTTGAGGTCGTTGTAGTAACCGTCCAGGTTATACAGGATGCACGGAGCACTCAGGTGCCCCAACGACACCGCGGACATGACCTCGGCAATCTCCTCGAGCGTGCCCGTCCCACCGGGAAAGGCGATGAACGCATCGCCGAGCTCAATCATCTTGGCTTTGCGCTCGGCCATATCGCTCGTCACGATAAGGTCGTCGATGCCGTCATGTTGAAACTCGGCCTCGATAAAAAAGCTCGGCTCAACACCCGTCACGTGTCCGCCGGCATCGAGTACGCTATCGGCGAGCGCACCCATCAGACCCGATTTGGACCCGCCGTATACCAGCGCGTGCCCGTTGGCGCCAATCCAGTTGCCCAGCTCCTGCACCGCGGGCAGAAACGCCGGGTCATTGCCAGTGTTGGCACCCAGGTACACGGTGATGTTCATATTCAGTCCCCCTTATCGTGACGCGCGGCGCCCGTTCTAGCGCTGGCGTCGACGATACTCGCGCACGCGACGCGAAAGATCGGCAAGCTCGTCGCGATCGAGCTCTTCCAAATGCTCCAGATCGTCCATAAAGCGCGCCATGGTGTCCTTTTGACGCATCTTGATAAGCGTATTGCAGTAGTTCACCGCCACGCCCGTGAGCATAGCGATGTAGAAGATGCTGATGACGCTCAAGACGACGGTAATGGCGCGGGCAACCGGCGTCTCGGCCGGAATGTCACCAAAGCCGATGGTCGAGACCGTCTCAAAGCTAAACCACAGGCCATCGCCAAAGGTGAGGGTCGTGGGCTCGGACAGCCAAACGGCCGTCGAGCATAGCAGGTAGAAGACGAGGAACAGCTCCGTAATGCGCACGAAGCCCGCCTGGCGCAACACGTCAGCAAGCGTCTTGAGCTTTTTCATCGCGACCCTTTCCACGGACAACCAATCACGTTCGCTCGGTATTGTCCCACGCCTCCCCAGCAAACGGAACTAGTCATTGGGGACGTTCTTAAATGACTAGTCAAACAAGAACGTCCATTACAGTCGAAATTGTCAGCCCGGGACCGTCTCGGGCTACGATTGAGGCGCGCCCAGAACGGGCCG
>NZ_JAQLEM010000020.1:0-12755 GCF_028209885.1 Collinsella aerofaciens
GCGCCTTTAGACGCGAGCCCGGGGCCCGTGGGTTATACCCTAAGAGCAAACCACCCTTTTTAAGGGTGGTTCTGATTGGGGCAGTATGGGTAGGGCTGAAGATCGGAAGGCGATAGTTGCGGAAATTAATCAGGCAGCAAAACTTTATCGCGGTTTTCTTGTCGGAAAGTCATTCATGTACGTTTTCGATGACAGGTATATCGAAGTTATTTATAAGGCCGAAAATTTCAAGCATTTAACTGGCGTAGATAGTCATTTGTCGGCTAAGCAGTTTTTCAAATTGGCATCCAGAGGAAAACTTGCTGCGTCGCAGATCGACTTTTCGAATCGCCATCCCTACGCTCTGTGTCGCAGAAAAGTCCACCATATTGTTCAGCTTGCCTCTTTTGCAACCTCCGCGTGCTTTATGCTCGAAGACATATCAACAAAATCGCAGTGCTATAAGTTTGGAACAACAGACTTGAACTTTTCCTTACTCATGAACTATAGGGGCGGTTGTTATATTGCTGAATCTTTAAGGGACGAAGATTGTTTTTCAAAGGCCCACGATGTGCATCTGGTCACTCATATCTTTTCGAGACAGAACGATAAGAAGCTATATGATTCCCTCTTGTTTAAAGATGGTGAGTTCGATGATTCCCAGCTTCCAAGAACTATTAGGTCTCTCCTAGATCCCTCTCTTCTTGCTCATTAGAAGATTCAAAGACGCGTGCGAGCGCCCATACACTCTCTCCGCTTGCCGCATACTTAAACGATTTACGTCGACTTTTCCCGCTGTTGCAGGGATTCGATCTGTTATGAGTCTGGGCTAGGATTTGATCTTAATACGCTGATGAGTACTGCCACCAGGCATTTCCCAACCCTGTTTATTGGCTTGCCGTGTAGATCGGCGCACTCATGCCTGTTGTCTTGTTGGGCCATCATCGCCGTTGCATCCTGCTTGTTGCTCTGGCCTACCTTTGTGTTTTGTTGCACGGGCCTTCTTATGCTGTGAGTGCGGAAAGCCTGTTTATAGACAAGGTCACGTACTACGAGTCGGGCGTCTCAGAGGCTTCCGAGCCTGGACCGATGCCGACCATCTTGAATTGGACAGCTTCGCGGTCGAGGCATTTGGCGCCAGGGGGAGGCGGGCTTCCGCACCATCTTTACGCCCTATGCCGAGCTGTACCACTACGAGTTCACCTCACGTGGCAGGGAAGAGGCCAACGAGGAAAAGCTGCGCCGCTGGAAACGTGAACAGGCACTGTTCATTCAGCGCTGGCCGGAGTTCTTCTTGACGGGCGATCCGTGGTTGGGGCCGAACTTATCCGCTGAGAGCGAGTACTTCTCGCTTTAGAAAATGGATTTTAGGAAGTCCTTAACTTTCTTTCGCTATGAGCTTGGAAGAAAGTAACGTTGGACTGTCCGTTAAGACAAATTACGAAAGCTCGATACTTCCGCGATACGTTTATACAGACTTATACAACTGGATATAATCGGATATAGTCTACGATAAACTTTTAAAGCTAAGATTGACCAATAATCGATTCCCTAGAAAGGCAAACAAGTGAGCGCCACAGCATTCCATAATCCGTTTCGTCCCACTGCCGGCGCTGAGCCTCCGCGCATAATTGGTCGTGATGATATTGCCCTTGAGTTTACCGAGAGCTTGAATGCGGGAATTGGTGCACCTGCGAGGCTCATGCGCATTGCTGGACCGAGGGGCTCCGGAAAAACTGTTTTGCTCTGCGATCTTAGGGATCGTGCTCGAGAGCTTGGATGGAAGACCGCTATTGTCTCTGCTGGCCCTAACTTATTGCTGGACTTGTGGGATCAGGTTGCTGATTCTTCCCTTGCGGCCAATGCTTCGGTCGGCGTAAACGCCGGCTTTGTTTCCGCGAAAGTTGACGTTGCGCCCAAAGAGCCGAGCCTTAGAAAGTTACTGAGTTCGGCAGCGAAGTCATCCAAGGGTCTTTTTATTGCCATCGATGAAGTTCAGGACGCTCCGATTGACGATATGCGTGCCATTGCGTCTACGGTTCAGCTTTTGATAGGGGAAAAAGTAGATATCGCACTTGCCTTTGCCGGGTTACCCGCCGGTGTTATGGATCTTATTAACGGCAAGGCGCTTACGTTCTTGCGTCGTGCCCTCCCCGAAGATCTGGCGCCTATCAACCAGGTGGAGGTAGCGCTCTCTATGGGCGATAGCTTTGTCGCGACTGGCTTGACCATAGAGGACAATCTCCTGTCGAGAGCCGCTAAGGCCACTAAGGGCTATGCCTATCTGGTGCAACTGGTCGGTTATTCCATTTGGCAGCGCGCCAACTTGCATCGTGCCAAAAGTGCCATTGTGAGCGAGCGCGACGTCACTGAAGGCATTGCGCTGGCAGAGGCTCGTTTTCACGATGTTGTTCACGAGCCCGCGATTTCTGGACTGGGGCTCAACGATATCAAATACCTTTTGGCCATGTGCGAGGATAAACAACAGTCCAAATCATCCGAGATTGCTAAGCGCATGGGTAAAAAGACCAATGAGGTCAGCTCCATTAGGGCAAAATTGCTACAAAGAGAGGTTATTCAGGCACCACAGAGGGGCTACGTGCAGTTTGCCGTGCCGGACCTAGATATCTATCTGCGAGAGAACGCCGAGGAGATTCTCGAACGGTTCTAGGTCGAGTGAGGGCGACGTCATGTTCTTTAAGACTGCTATCAGCGTCGATTGCCATATCGGGTTTTTCTGGGGCGGCAGTCCCCGTGATAATAGGGATGTGGCATTCATCGTCGCCCGCTAATCAGATTTCGTCTATCTATAACATTGCGTGTTTTAATTTGCAGGAACAAAGATATCATTCGCAAAGCGTGAGGGTTATCTTGCCCGTGCACAACTGTTTTCGTTGCTAGACACCAAAAGCAACCCTTTTAGTTGCATGAGACATAATGCAACTGTTTTCGTTGCTATATACCAAACGCAACCCTTTTAGTTGCAAGAGACAAAATGCAACGGTTTTCGTTGCCTGATGCCAAACGCAACTCTTATTAAGTAGTTGTTAGCTTTCTCACATACATTCATTTACAACAGGCATCTACGAATTCAGCCGTCTCATATATTCCTAATAAGGCATGAGAAAATGAACCCGATACATGGTATTCAGCGCTAAAAGAGACGAAATGGACATACCGTCTCTATGCTGCCGATACGGCATCGCGAACAACCCCTTCGCGCGGTTGCCCTTGCCCTTGAGCGACTCAGGGAAGTAGATCTCGTCGAGCTCGCCGCCGCAGCCCCGCCCGGCCCTGAATGGGGGCAGTGGGCCGAGAGGCACTCGATCAGCCTATGGCGCATGGCGTAGGCGGTCTTGAGGCAGACGCGGCTGCGCTCGACCTCGTAGGCGGAGCCGGCCGTGTCGTCGAACGCCGCCGCGCGGATCACGTCCCTGACGGACTCAATCGCGCGGCGGCGCTCGGTCCCGCTCAGCTTCGCCATGTCCCGTTTGAAGGCGATTACCAGGTCCTCGGCGTTCATGCTGCCCCGCGGTCTACGAGGCTAACGATATGGCGCCGTGGGGACAGATGTGTGTCAATCCTGGTCTAACGGAGCTTTTTTAATTGACGCGCCCATATAAATCTTTTCTGCATACTCGACTGCTTCTGCAGCCTCTGCGGCGCTCCGTAATTGGTAAAGCGACCTGACAGAGAGTGGAATTCGATGTCATAGCTGGCGTCTTCATCGGAGGACAAGACTGCTTGATGACTATATGTTTTCATCTCTAGCCATCTCAGGCTATTATAAATATATCCGTTGGCAGCTTTTACGATTTCCGGTACGTTCCAATCGGAATCATTTTTTGGTAGTTGATAGACATGACTTCTGCTTCGTATGTGCATTCAGTATTTTTGCACTGGATAAAATCAACTGCATCTAATTTAGCTAGATCGGGAAGCGATATTGCATGGCGCTAAGCTTGACACAGAAAGAAACATATCGGGAGACGCTGGCTAATCTCGTTGCCAAGCAAAACGATGGCGCCTCCATTGTTTCCGCAAAGAAGGAGCTGGAAGCGCTATCGACTTCTCTCGTCCCGCGAATGCTTTACCGCTATCGACCTCCAAGTGAATACGCTTTTGCCGATCTAGAAAACGCGACTGTTACATTTTCTCATCCAAAGGTTTTCAGCGATCAGTGCGACTCGGTACCGATCTATAACTGGAATGGTATAGATGAAATCGAAAGTAATCTCAATGATGATGAACAAGCGTTAAAGATAATAAATCAAATTGATTTTAGACGACTTGCGTTTGTTTTAGGGGTTCTGGGGGCTCCTTTTAATCCAGCAAGAATAGATGAGTTCGAGATACTATCCGATGAGGGAAAAGTTAGTCTTTTTCGCTCGGCTGTTAAAAACTTGCGCTTATTTGTTGGAGGATTTGTTGCCCCAGTTCATCAGAATAGCTGCCGAAATTGTTGTCGCATTTTGTGCCTAACGGACAATCCTAGCGATTCGAATATGTGGAATGTATATTCCGAAAGCCAAGCGGGTTTCGTTCTTGCTTACGACAGAGAAGCTATTCGCAATTGCAACATAGCTAACGGAATGCGCACTGAATTATTACCAATTTTATATGATGACGAACCATTTAATTGCGACCCTCAAATTGCTTGGACTGCTGCTAGGATGCTTGGTCTTAATGTGAGCAGTGATGACATGCTTAGTGATCTACGGGCAATTTACAGAAAGGGCAGTGTGTTTGAGCGGGAGAACGAATATCGTGCCCGTCTTGTACCAGAGCCAGATGAGCTTGAGATGAATTATGTACAACGCCCATGCAAGCCGTTGCGAGTTATTCTTGGGAGCAGGATGACTCAAGAGGATAAAGAGCTTTGCATTTGCGCGGCGAATAAACTGGATATTCCTGTAGATGAACAGTGCTAGTTATCCTTTAATAGTGCCGTATAGTCAATTATTTGTCAGCTGAATCGGGCGTCAGTAGACTTCTGAGCTGGCGATTGCTATATCTACGGGGGCATTTCGAAAGATAATTTGGTGTAATTTACGTTAACGGGAGTTGCTTGTCTATGAGTTTATCTTTATCAAATTGGGATTACTACTTGGTTCTTGAAAGAGAGCTTGTTAATTCCTTTAATTATGTTGAGCTGAGCAACGATAATTTCTCAACTTATTCAGTTGAATTTGCAAAGATGCTTTTATCGATTTGTTCTGAATTTGATTCGGTTTTTAAAGATTATGTCGAACTTCGATCCGGAAATAGACCATCTAATATCAAGGAAGCATTCGAGTGCCTGTCTGCTTTGAATGATATTGCCTTTGTAAATGAGGTAGTTGACATTGCGATTAACCAGAGTATTTCACTCAAACCTTTTAATGCGTGGATAAATGGAATGTATGCAAAATTAACTTGGTGGGATAGCTATAACGCTGTGAAACATGATCGTGGTACGTATTTTAGAAAAGCTAATTTGGAGAACTGTTTGAATTCACTGGCAGCTTTATTATGTATCGAAATTGTCAGTTTGAAATGTTTTGGAGTTAAGCGTTTGACTCCAGTTAATCGATTGTTTCGTATACCTAACAAACAACTTTGCCGATCATTGCCGGGCCAAAATGGACAATGGGATTTGGTTATCGATTCTAAGGAGCTGAATGAAACATCAAATATGAGACCTGCAAATTTGATGATAGTGAAGAGCGTGAGCTAGCGATACTTTGGATCGCACAAAAAATAGATGGCGTAAGCGTGGGGGGGGTGATGACGTCTGCCTGACGCAAAACGGCTTTCGCACTAGAATCTGAAATAACCACAAGGAAGGTTCTTGAGAAGGATGAGGACCGCAATGTAGATCTTAGCGGACGCCGCGCCCGACATGTTCGCTGAGCCCCACCTCAGCGACGGGACGATCGACAGCTGGTGCTTATCCGCAGGCTCTCCGATCAGGTGCTTAATTCGATCATAGAAGCCGAGGCCGGTCAGCTTCACTGCAGTGGCGTGAACAGCCGGAACATCTATTGCGAATGTATTCTTAAGACCTGCAGCGTCGACATTGTCGTTGCTCTCTACTATGAAGTGACTCAAGTGGTCACCGGGAATTGAGCCCGTGAGCACGAAATACTGAGCAGTTTAATCAAGAGGGCCGCTTCCCGGGGACTGGGGGCGCAGCTCTCGGCCAATGGTTTCACCGGGTGGTTACTCTGACGTGCTCGAGCAGGAAGGATGGAGGAGATGGTCCATGCCCCTGGACACAGTGAGTGCTATTGTTTTATTGGTTATTGTGTCCTTAACCGCTTATTCGATATCAACTGACATGCAGTCTAATTATGTTGGTTGTTATCTTTATTTTGTCGTTATTAGGTGCTCTTGCGCTAAGGCTGATGGAGCTGATTTTTATGGCATATCCTCCGAAACGTCCAAATAGCCACATAATTGATACAGAGGCATGCTCTTTCGTCACCTCCCTTATGCCTTCTGAAAACTGGGTTGTTCGAGACTTAACAGAACGTGATTTTGGAATCGATAAAATTTTTGAGCGCTTTGAAAACGGATTCGCTACTGGTGAATTAATGGCAATTCAGGTGAAGGGAACAAACAAGCCACTCGAAGATAAACCTGAAATTCCATTTTCCATTGATACGAAGACGCTTTTATACGCTGAAATGTTTGCAATACCTTTTCTTTTAATTAGATGTTCTTTAGCGGATGATGGAGCGTGCTATTTTGTCTGGTTGCAAGAGTATATTCGTGTTCGATTGAATTTCGATAATTCGTCTTGGCGAAAGCAAAGGTCAAATACTATTTTAATTCCAACTTCTAATAGATTGGGCGATACCTCTGCTGAAAGTCGGTTAATCCATATCTCTCGGTTTCCAAAAATGAAAGAGTCATGGATCAAATATTATATAAATACATGTGATTTAGCGTATCGACTTCCGAATTATATTGAGGATGATACCGTCACATTAGATTTCGCAATACAATACGTTTTGCCTGTTCTTGATAGCCTTGAGAAGGCTAATAACATGCTTGGTTTAATTTCCAACCACTTTGTCGCTACTAAATTGAGCCAAGCTATTGAGCTTGGAAAACGTATATGCGACAAAGAGTTTGAAAGCGAATTAACTGATTCGTTTTTTAAATTCGTTTGCCTGTGTTCTGATGTACGCAAATCTATAGATGTGCTATCACTTAGATTCGATGTCGATCATATGAGGTTTTTATATGAGTCCGAAGGCATGGCGGAGTATTAGTGCTCTCTTTTTTTCTGCGGGTTGAATGTAATGCGGGATTTCTTGTCGGATACTTTAATCTACTGCTTATCTTCAAGAAAGACCTGAAAGGTATTTTGTTTGACTACGTTTGTGCCTAAGTTGCTTTGAAAGCATGGATTTTAGAGAATAATCCCCGAGCCTTGCTCCGTGTGGCGGCACGTAAAAGTTGTACTGTGCTTGGGCAGGTAAAAGTCCAAGACGATTAGATATCCGAGAGGATATCGAGCCCGCGTCGGGGAGATAAGGTGAGTCCGCGCCGGGGACTTTAATTCCGGCGGCAATTAGGTTTCCGAAAGGATGCCGTGGCTGGCAGCCAGCAGAAAACCGCTCTACACACTCCTTCCGCGTGCCGCCTGCTCAAACGATTTGCGCCGAAAAGGATATCCGGTTTGTGCCATAAGACGTTGCTGTCGACAATGCACGGGACGGCAAGGACGTGGCGGCTCTCATCAAATTGCAGTCACAAAGATACCTTTTATCGATTTCCTGTTGAAAAACTAAATTGATAGTCTGAGAATAACTTAAGAGAGCCTTAAATCTCGGAGAAAGGATGTCGTATGAATAACCTTCGAGAAAGATGGCGAGGACTAACAGCGCTGGGAGTTGCTGTATTTGCCGCCGCCTGCATGACGGTTGCCCCGGCGCCCTCATTTGCTGATATTGATTCTCTCGTTGGTCTTCAATATATTGATCATAGCGAGTCTCGCAATTTGACAGGTTTCTCTGTTTCTCGTCCTGCTGGAACGTATTATTTCGACAACGATGGCTCGATGCAGACCGGACTCGTTCGGTGCGAGGACGGCAACCTTCGCTATTTCGATCCCGAGACTGGCGTCATGGTCACGAACCAGTGGTATAACGATTACGAAGCCGTTTGGTACTATTTTGGCGCTGACGGGACCGCGGTGTCGAACTGGCAGCTTATCGGCGGGGATTGGTACTACTTCTATCCCGAAAACCACGATATGGCATACGGCCGAGTTCAGATTGATGGCAAAAACTACTTCCTGAACACCCCTGGCGCCAATGCTGATGGCCGCATGCAGCATAGTGGCTGGATTTATGACTCCATCTATGGAAAGTGGCTCTATGCGACTTCCAGCGGCGAGCTGTTGACCGGTTGGCATAATATCGGTGGAACTTGGTACTATTTCAATGAGTACGGTGTCATGCTAACTGGCTGGATCAACGATTCGGGCACCTGGTACTACGCCAACGCCTCCGGCGCGATGGCCACTGGCTGGCTCAACATCGGCGGTACGTGGTTCTATCTCGACGGCTCGGGCGCCATGGTTGCTAACGGCTGGCGCAGCCTGGGCGGCTCTTGGTACTGGTTCAGCGACTCCGGCGCGATGGCTACCGGCTGGTTCCAGGTGGGTGACTCTTGGTACTACGCCAACGCCTCCGGCGCTATGGCCACTGGCTGGCTCAACATCGGCGGTGCGTGGTTCTATCTCGACGGCTCGGGCGCCATGGTCGCTAACGGCTGGCGCAGCCTGGGTGGCTCTTGGTACTGGTTCGACGATTCCGGTGCGATGGCCACCGGCTGGCGTCAGGTCGGCGGCGCCTGGTACTACTTTAGCGGTTCCGGCGCTATGGCCCACGACGCCTGGGTCGGCGACTACTACCTCCAGTCTTCCGGCGCCATGGCTACGAATGCCTGGGTTGGCTCCTACTATGTCGGCGAGGACGGCAAGTGGATTCCGGACTACGGTTTAGTTTGGTATAAGAGCGGTAGCGATGTTTACCATACGCATAAGTGTCGTACCGTTGGCAAGGACGCAAAGGGCTATTCGCAGATCTCTATCCAGGAGGCCCGGAGGCGCGGTGCTTTACGAGAGTGCAAGAACTGCCAACAAATTGGCTAACGCATTATTGAGCTAGTTTTGATTGAGGCCCCGTTGCCCTGAGGTGACGGGGTCGCTGCGTGATTGGATACCGTGCTGCTATGAAGAAATGCTCATTCGGGGTGTTGGTCTTTTCGGGCCTTGTTTCTTTGGGACTCCTTTTGGGTTCGCCCTCGATGTTATACGCCCTTGATTCGAATAACACTGACGAAGGTCCCGCATCTAACGTTGCTATTGCTTCTGTCGAGTCAGGCGTTGATGCTCAGCGCGAATCGACCTTCGCTGTCGAGCAGAACTCTCAGGTTGATAATGAGACCCCTTCTGAGGTTTCGAATCAAATTGTTTGGCATCAGGGGTGGATATCACCCGAAGAAGGGGCTGGTTATTGGCGTTGGGGCTTGTCCGACGGAACAATCGCTGTTTCTTCTTGGAGACACATAAACGGTAGCTGGTACTGGTTCGACGACGAAGGTCGAATGGCTCAGGATGGATTGGTTCAAGTCGGGGGTGCAACTTATGGATTCTCCTCTTCGGGTGCAATGCGTGTCGGTTGGTACCTAGATTCTACAGGCCCCACTTCTGCTTGGCGTTATTTCTCCGGTTCTGGCGCCATGGCAAAAGGCTGGCTTTCAGACGGCAGCAACTGGTATTGGCTGGATGATGAGGGCAAGATGGTCCACGATACAATGCTGCAGATCGGGGAAGCCACGTATGGATTCTCCTCTTCTGGCGCAATGCTTATCGGATGGCACCTTGATGCTTCCGTCTGGCATTATTTCTCCGGCTCTGGTGCCATGGTGAAAGGCTGGCTCTCGGATGGGGGTCGTTGGTACTGGCTTGATCCTGCAGACGGTTCTATGGCCACCGGGTTGAAAGAATGTAATGGCACTTCTTATAGCTTTAACAGCTCAGGGGCCATGCTCTCCTCCCAGTGGGCTCTTATTGACAACAACTGGTATTACGCTGACTCCAACGGCTTACTGCATGGAGGCTGGTTACTTCTAGGGAATTCTTGGTATTACCTGGATCCAGGAAGCCATATTATGCTCACGGGCTTTATGCAAGTGGAGTCGTCCACCTATTTCCTTACGAGTTCAGGCGCCATGGCAACAGGCTGGGCACTTGTTGATGGTACTTGGTATTACGCCGCATCAAATGGAGCTATTCAACGAGGACGATGGATAAAGTTCGGAAGCGCCTGGTATTATCTTGATGATGTATCCGGCGCAATGTGTACTGGTGAATTCGCGGTAGGAAACACGCGCTATTTTTCTTATGATTCCGGTGCGATGGCATCTTCGTGCTGGATTAACTTGAGCGACGGTATGGCATGGGCGAATTCGTCTGGAGCACTGAGCGAGCCGTTGCCTACTTCATCTGATGGATCTCCCGTAGTCGCTGATCGTGCTGACTCGTCTTCATTGCCAGGTGTGATTCATATTGGAGACGCGGTTTTCTATGCGGATGCAAACGGTGCCGTCAATGTAGCATCTGGTTGGATTATGTCGAAAGACGCTTCTGACGAAAGCGGCAATACTTGGTATTACGCATCTTCCAATGGTGTCCTTAAGTCTGGTTGGCAATATGTTAACGGTGCGTGGTATTGGATGGATCCTTCCACCTACAAGATGAAGACCGGATGGCTCAATGACCGCGGCACGTGGTACTGGCTTCAGCCTTCGGGCGCTATGTTTGCTAACGGGTGGCTGAAAATCGATGGCGTCGACTACTACTTCAATGCAAGTGGTGCATGGTTGAATACGTCTGGTTCTGTTTTGGGGGTTAATAGGTCCAGCCTGGTCAATTGGCTTATGAGCCACGAAAACGATGGCTATTACCGTGGAACACCCTACGATACGCATCTTAGCCAAGAAACATGCATGTATCCAAAGGGTGATCCTCGTTGGGATGGGTATACCGGTATGAACTGCGGCGGATTTGTATCGCATGCGTATATGAAAGCGGGCGGTAATTTAGCTCCCATTGCCGCCGAGCAGAGCCATTCCCCTTGGAGTGGAGGTCCCGGAAGGGGCGGCTGCGTTAACGCTTATCGTTGGTACGGCTACGCTATCGATACGTGCGCGAACGTGACTTATTTCAACTCTATTGATGAGTTGTTGCGCAGTGGCTTGGCTCGTAAGGGGGACATTGTGTTCTTCAATCCTTACAACCCATATGCCGACGATAGCCACATTGGCTTTTTCTGGGGCAATTCGCCGAGCGAAAATTTGTTCTGGCATAGTGATGGTTATGGAAACCGCATCTCCGGTTTGACCGCTTTGGGTCCATCGAAAGTAATATTGATTCGTTAGAATTCTGAGTTGTAGGGGACTCTCTGGGTCCCCTACCTTTTTGACATCTAGTTTGAAAGTTTATTTGAAGTCGGTATTCTTGGGGGGGGGGTAAGAGTAGGGACTAGGAGTCCTTGGTTTCACCCTGCTGGGAAGTTCTTGTTTACATTGTGGTATTGCGTGCAGTTATTTGTCGTCCTAGATGGCATCTTGTCCAGTTGGATGTTCGGAAATCTTTCACAGCCATGCTGTAAGCTAAACGCAAACAAGAACGAATGACGAGGTTTACATGAGCAAACATCTTAAGTTATTTTCGGCATTGTTGGTGCTGATGGTCCTTGCGCCCATTTCTGTGTTTGTTTTCCCCTCGAACGCGGAAGCTGCGCGGTCCCTAGTTGAGAATTCCTGGCGTTATGAGGATGGGCAATTGGTCGCAGAGGATGCTTCTTCCGAAGAAGATGGAATAGCCTTATTGTCCATGGACATTCTTCCCGATGGGGCTACGGCGCAGGGCATCGATGTCAGTGAGCATCAAGGACGTATTGACTGGAATGCTGTTAAGGCTTCTGGTATCGATTTCGCTATTCTGCGTGTTGGATTTGGCGCTCCATCTTGGGGCGGTCGAGTTGACTATCAATTTAATCGAAATATTTCTGAGTGCGAGCGACTCGGAATTCCCTACGGCGTCTATATCTATTCATATGCTTTTGATAATCAGCAGGCAGCCGATGAGGCATCAATGGTGATCAATTGCCTTTCTGGACATAATCCAAGATTGCCGGTGTATTACGATCTTGAGGATAACTCGATAATTGCAAATGGACGTCAAACCGGAATTGCATCGAGGGCGCAGGTTTTTTGTAATAGGATTTCTGCCGCAGGATATGAGCCTGGTATTTATGCAAATTTAAATTGGTTTAACAACATTTTGACTGACTCTGTATTTAAGAGTAGCTCTTGGGATCATTGGATTGCTCAATATAACTCGCAATGTGACTATACCGGCAATTACAGTTTTTGGCAGTATAAGAGCAACGGAAAAGTCCCTGGAATCAACGGCAACGTTGATATGAACTACGCGTATGTTGATGTCTCCCTTTATCATTGGCAACTAATTGACAGCACCTGGTATTATGCAGCCTCCAACGGCAAGGCGTATGCCGGATGGTTGTTTCAGAGCGGCACGTGGTACTGGCTCGAGCCCGACGCGGGCGGTGCCATGGCAACCGGCCTTCACGAGTGCAACGGCTCCCTGTACTGGTTTAATTCGTCCGGCGCCATGGCGACCGGGTGGGTCCTCGACGGCGGGACCTGGTACTACGCGACTGGCTCCGGCGCGCTGGCGCGCGGCCCCGTAT
>NZ_JAQLEM010000020.1:12852-39843 GCF_028209885.1 Collinsella aerofaciens
CATGGCGACCGGGTGGGTCCTCGACGGCGGGACCTGGTACTACGCGACTGGCTCCGGCGCGCTGGCGCGCGGCCCCGTATCCGTCGGCGGCGTGCCCTACTGCTTCGACGCCCGGACGGGGGCCATGCTGACGGGCTACCAGACCGATGCGCAGGGCGTCCGCCGCTACTTCGGCAGCTGCGGCCCCCTTAACGGATGGGGCCTCGTCGACGGCTCCTGGTACTGGTTCGCGAACGGCATCGCCTCGACCGGCTGGCTTTACACCGGCGGCTCCTGGTACTGGCTCGACCCCGACGCGGGCGGCGCCATGGTGACGGGCCTTCACGCATGCAACGGCTCCGCATACTGGTTCAACTCCTCCGGCGCCATGGCGACCGGGTGGGTCCTCGACGGCGGGACCTGGTACTACGCGACTGGCTCCGGTGCCCTCGCCTCCGGCTGGCTCAACCTAAACGGTACGTGGTACTGGCTCGATCCCTCGACGCACGTCATGGCCACCGGGCTCCATGGGTGCAACGGCTCCATGTACTGGTTCAACGGCTCCGGCTCGATGGCGACCGGATGGGTCCTCGACGGCGGAACCTGGTACTACGCGACGGGCTCCGGCGCGCTGGCCTCCGGCTGGGCATATGTCGGCGGCGCCTGGTACTGGCTCGATCCCTCGACGCACGCTATGGTTACTGGTGTTCAGCAGATCGACGGGGCACAATACTCTTTTGCTAGTAATGGTGCTTGGCTCGGCTAGCAACTCTTCTTTAATTGCTTTTTTCTAATTACATATTGCTCTTAGCTATCCATTTGTAGACTATGTTTATGTAAAAATTGGTTACTACTGGGGGCTGACATGGCAAGGAAAAAGCGAATAACATTAATCCTAATCATTCTTTCAACTCTACTGCTCGCTGGGCCCGGTGTGGTTGATATCGCGAACGCAGAATCCATAAGCTCCTCCATCCCTACTGATTTTGAGCAGCAATCCGTCTCCTCGACTCTTAATTCTTCCGATTCAATCAATGATGGGTCTGCTCAAGAATCCGTTAAATGGAATCTGGGTTGGAATTCGTTTGACGGCAACTGGTTCTATGTGGATTCAGTCAATCCGGTCTCGTTGCATTCTGGCTGGCTCTATACCAATGGGGCCTGGTATTGGCTCGACCCCTCGACGCATGCCATGGCCATCGGGCTCCATGAGTGCAATGGCTCCGCGTACTGGTTTGACGCCTCCGGCGCGATGGCGACCGGGTGGGTTCTCGACGGCGGTACCTGGTACTACACGACGGGCTCCGGCGCCCTCGCCTCCGGTTGGGCCTACGTCGGCAGCGCCTGGTACTGGCTTGATCCCTCCACCCATGCCATGGCTACCGGCCTTCACGAGTGCAACGGCTCCCTGTACTGGTTTAATTCGTCCGGCGCGATGGCGACCGGGTGGGTCCTCGACGGCGGGACCTGGTACTACGCGACTGGCTCCGGCGCGCTGGCGCGCGGCCCCGTATCCGTCGGCGGCGTGCCCTACTGCTTCGACGCCCGGACGGGTGCCATGCTGACGGGCTACCAGACGGACGCGCAGGGCGTCCGCCGCTACTTCGGCAGCTGCGGCCCCCTTAACGGCTGGGGCCTCGTCGACGGCTCCTGGTACTGGTTCGCTGACGGTATCGCCTCGACCGGCTGGCTTTACACCGGCGGTTCCTGGTACTGGCTCGAGCCCGACGCGGGCGGTGCGATGGCCACCGGGCTCCATGAGTGCAACGGCTCCATGTACTGGTTCAACGGCTCCGGCGCGATGGCGACCGGATGGGTCCTCGTCGGCGGCACCTGGTACTACGCGACGGGCTCCGGCGCCCTCGCCTCCGGCTGGCTCAACCTAAACGGTGCGTGGTACTGGCTCGACCCCACGACGCACGCCATGGCCACGGGCGTTCAAACTATCGGATCATGTGAATACATATTTAATAGTACCGGCAAGATGATGGCTAATTGCTGGTCAAACGGTGATGGGTCTTGGATGTATCATTCGTCATCCAGCGGCGCAATTGACCTTAAAGGCATCATGACCGATTCGGGAATCCAGCTGATTGACGACGACGGTAATGCCAGAACTGGTTGGATTGAGAGTCAGGGTGCTCGATATTATTGTTCTGCTAGTGGAGTAATTCTGACTGGGTGGCAGCAAATTGCTGGGTCTTGGTATTACTTTAACCCGGATGGTCGAATGGCGACCGGCTGGCTTAACGATGGCAGCAACTGGTACTGGCTGGATTCCGCTTCTGGCGCGATGAAAACGGGATGGCTTTCCCTTGGGGGCACATGGTATTACCTTGATGTCGCACGTGGGGGAGTAATGTTGAGTAACGGTTGGTATTGGATCGGCTCTACTGACTACAAGTTCAGTTCATCCGGCGCAATGGTTGGCGCTTGGGTCGATGTCCCGTGCTATTCGCAGTACCCGGAACTTCCTACTGGCTGTGAGTCGGTTGCCCTTACAAACTTGCTTAACTACTATGGTTTCGGTTTAGGAAAGACGATTATTGCGGATTACTATTTGCCCAAGGGAAGCAATGGCAATTTTGTTACCGCTTTTGATGGCAATCCAAGGCGTAGCAGCGGGGGTCTCATGGGATGCGTCGCACCTGCGATTACTATTGCTGGTAATAACTTTCTGCGTGCTGCTGGAAGTGGCAAGCAGGCAAAAGACGTCTCTTTCTCGTCAATTTCTTCCATTAAGAACAGACTGACCTGTGGTCAACCTGTTGAGATGTGGAATACCGAGTGGGGAAGTTGGCCAGGAGGCCGTTATGCTGCACGTTGGTATAATGGGCATTCTTATGGCCTGTGGGGCGGTAATCATGCCGTAGTCCTTAAAGGCTATGATGACGAGCAGGGAATTGTCTATCTTTCGGATTCGATTAACGGCAATGTTACGCGAAATGCCCAGGTGTTCTTCGGCACATGGCAACAGATGGATAGCCAGGCCGTGGTAATTGAATAGCCATGATGCTAAAAGGGGAGAGCTCGACGAGCTCTCCCCTTTTACTACATTGTTAATCTAGCTACGCCGTCTTATTACGTTCAAATAGTTCGTCCCAGTTACTGGCTGCCAAAACTGTTCCGCATACAATTACAATGCAGCAGATTACGGATGCCATGTCGGGAATTATTCCAAGCAAGATCAGGCCAAAGACCACCGACCATGCCGAATAGGAGATATTCAGAGCCATCGCACGCGCTGCTCCGATTGCTGCAATGCCCTTGTAATAGAACAGATAGGATGCAGTTCCCGCGAGTCCGGCGAGTGCAATAATCAATGTGGGCATGCTCGGGATAGCACCCAGCGTGAAATGCCATGCTCCGAAGAGGGGGAGTACGAGCACTCCATAAACAAGCGCACTTGTAGTTTCGCGGATTTGCAAAGCCGTTTCGTCATCAACGGCATCATCTTTCATTCCCCATGCGCACAGCACCGCTTCGGATCCCCATCCGATAACGGCAAGCACCGCGCCGAGTAAGCCGAGAGGGGCATTTGCAATCTCGCTCGACCCGGCCGATAGATAGCCCATCGTCATTACGCCGCAAAGAGCAACGAGAAGGGAAAGAATCTGTCCTTTGCCCATTTTCTCTTTCAGCAGCACGAAAGAAAGGAATGCTCCGACCGCGGGATAGAAGGCGGAGATGATTGCCGTATAGGCAGCTCCGATGTTATTAATTGCCAATACGTAGCCGGTCATCCCGATAGGCCCACCGAGCAGAGCGCCGGCGATGACGACCTTGCCCGAACGAGTTTTAAGTGCAGCGAGCGTGTCTTTTAATCTGCCTCGAACTCCCATGTAGCCAAAGAGCCAGATTGCACAGAAGGCATCATGGAGAAAGGATCCCGCAATGGAGGCGCATGCAAGCGCTTCCGCCGATCCAATATAGGGCGCGAGCGCCAAACCGATTCCAAGAATTACTGTATCAAGGCCCCAAAGAAGGCCGCTAAAAAAGCCGAATTGCATCGTTACTCACCTTTCCGATAGATCTCCAGTGCCTTTTTAAGGTATTTGGCACCGTAATTGAAGTAGATATAGAGCCACTCGCCCACGAAGTCACCTTCGGTTTCTTTCAGAAGAGACCAGAGGTACCAGCACCATCCTGCAAGGGCAATGTGCGCATAGTTATGCGCAACTTCGTTGTTTGTTGCCTTGCGCCCAAAATATGCATCAAGCGCGCGGTCGACTTCATCTTCGGAAAGCTCGCAGCAGACACTGCACGTTCCAAAATCGTTTGCGTAATCGCTCATGCCAGCATATTCCCAGTCAATGAGATAGTACTTGTCGTTCTCATCGATAAGGAAATTTAGGTAAAAGAAGTCATTGTGGCAAAGGCATTTTGGTGCATTATCGGCCTGTACAAAGCGCTCCAATTCATCGATTTCGGCGGACATTTCCCTGTAGCCTGGAATGTCGATGGGACCTTTTTCCAGAAGAAGTGATTCGTAGCGCTTCGCTTCGAGGTAGAAGTCAAATTCGGTTTCGACATTTGCACCACTCTCGTGAAGCGAACGACACATCTGCATCATTCGATTCATTTGGGCAGCATCATGCGGATCAGGCTGCTTTGCGTTGGGTACAAACTTCGAAATTTTCCAACCACGCTTTGGGTCCTCATGAATGAACGTGTCGTCAAGGCCGAGTTCCTTGGCTTTTTTAAGTGCGGCTACTTCTCCATTTCTGTTAATAAGCAGTTCGGTCCCGACTCCCGGATGGCGGTAAACGTACTCTCCGTCATTGGTTCTAAAGTGGCACGATAGATTCGTAAGACCTTGTTTAAGGGGATAAACGTCGTGAATCTCTGATTTGGAGCAGCCGAGCACTTGCTCGATGTTATCGAAAATATCGGAGTCAACGTTTTCGATAAAATGCGGATCAAAGGCACGCAGCTCATCAAGAGAATCGAATTCGTTGATCTCGCCCTCAGGATACTTCTTGATAACCATATCGAGCTCCTTGATGTGCTCGATATATAGATCTTCCCAAAGCTTGTCCGTTGTTTCGGGCTTGTTATATTCCGTTTCGAGAATCTGCTTAAATGCAAACGAGAAGGCTTTATCAAAGTAGACATGTCCGAGCATATACCAAGCATCGGAACCGCCAATCGTAACATTGGTGATTCTGTCCATTGCTCCGGTTTGAATGCACCATTCTTTGGTGTCGCCTTCAGCATATTGAGCAGAATAAAATGCTTTCCAAACGTATGCTTCAAACGGATTGTTTAGAAGGTAATCATCGCTTGAGCAAATATAGGTGTTGCCAAGCCGCTCTTTTACGCACATAAGCGATGCGTGGTTATTTTTGGATGCATATTCGTTGTTGACGACAATCGAGACGCCGAACTTGCTTTCGAGATAGAAGAAATATTCTTTTTTATAGCCGACAACGACGGTGATATTGCTGATACCTGCGTCTTGCAGCTGCCTAATCTGACGTTCGATGAGAATCTCACCACGTACCTTTAAAAGGCCTTTGGGCTTTTCATACGAAATGGGAGCAAAGCGGCTCGAAAGCCCCGCAGCCAATATCACTGCGTTTTCAACCTTATAGGGGTGAAGTGCTTCGTAACCGCCGTCGGTTAGGTTGTCCGATTCGAGAAGCCCCTCATTCGTGAGCTCTTTATTCGCTGCGTTTACCGATCCAAGTGAGAGGCCAGTGCGCTCGGCAACTTCTCGCTGGCTAGCATATGGGTTCTTTAGGTATTCGTACAGAACAGTAAAGTTACGCTTGGTCAGTTCCACTGCAGGCCTCCAATTAAGATGTTCATTGCTTAGGGAAAGAATAGAATGATTGAACGTTATGTTCAATTTAATATATTTATCTACATAGACTGAACAGACAGTAACGAAAATCAATCCTGGAATGTGGATTAAAATAAATAAATGAGATATCTGGGAGGGTCGCTTATGTATCGATTCGAAATGAAGGCCACGCTTGTTTGTGCTGCTGCGTCATTAATCACTGCTTGCTGCTTGCCCCTGAGTGCGAATGTCGCGTTTGCACGGGATTCCGTTGAGGCTCAGAGTATTGAGTCAAAAGCGGATTTTTCTTCGGTGGTTTCCGATGATTTGCAACCTGATAATTCTTCCGTCATAAAAGATGGCTGGCAACGAGACGAGTCGTCTGGAGTTTGGTATTACGGAAAAAACGGTAAACACCAAACTGGCTGGCTGCAAAGCGGGGGCTATTGGTATTGGCTTGATCCAGCCAATGATGGTGCAATGCAGACAGGTTATTTCAATGTGACCGATGCTGTCGGATCGACTGCTTCGTTTTATGCGAATGACGGCAATGCCGCAACGCCTTTTGGCGCGCTATATCAGAACTGCTGGCTACGTAACTCAGATGGAAATTGGTTTTATGCCAATGCTGGAGGCGATTTAGCTGCTGGTTGGTTTTATCAAGACGGCACATGGTATTACCTGGATCCTGCCACCCATATAATGCAGGTTGGTTTTGTCGACCTCGGGAGCGGGAAATACTATTTAGATGCCACTGGTGCTATGAAAACCGGCTGGATTCTCGTTGACGGGAATTGGTACTGGGCTTATTCATCGGGTGCCCTTGCTTCGTCATGGCAAATGATAGGTGGTGCTCGCTATTATTTTGACCCACAGACGTTCATTATGTTCAAGGGTCGTCAAAAGATTGATGGAAGAACCTACATTTTTGGTGACTATGGCCTCGCAAATGGATGGTACAAAGACGGAGCAGATTGGTATTACTGCTCTAACGGTATCGCGGTCACTGGCTGGAAACTCGTTAACGACACTTGGTATTATCTCGACCCGGCTTCCGACGGCAAAATGTCCGTTGGATATTTAGACCTTGGTAGCGCAGCATATTATTTGAACCCTAATGGGGCTATGGCTGTTGGCTGGGCTCAGTCCGACAACGGCTGGTATCTAGCCTCTCAATCTGGTGCGCTTATTTCTGACTGGTATAAAGAAGGCGCGAGCTGGTATTACCTGGACCCTGTTAGCCATCTCATGAAAACGGGCTTATTTGAAGTGGGCGGCAACGATTGTTTTGCAAACCAGAGCGGTAGGCTTGTGGTTTCAAGATGGGTTACCGTTAA
Organism: Collinsella aerofaciens; assembly: GCF_028209885.1. Taxonomy (GTDB): domain Bacteria; phylum Actinomycetota; class Coriobacteriia; order Coriobacteriales; family Coriobacteriaceae; genus Collinsella; species Collinsella aerofaciens_BA. Next base: position 19,954 of record NZ_JAQLEM010000020.1, read on the forward strand.
TGATGGCGTTGAAAGATACGCTGATGATAATGGATATCTTTGCAAGGATGTGATTCGCGAAAACGGCACTATCCTAAAAACCGCTGGAACTGATGGCTGGCAGGTTGCGTCCGGCTGGGTTAATGTCGCAAATCTAAGGTTTTACGCTGAGCCCGGAACGGGTGCCATCCATCTTGGATGGCTGCAGATTGACGGCGATTGGTATTGGCTTGATGCCGATTCTGGCGTGATGAAGACCGGATGGGTTTTTACTGGCGGTGCATGGTATTACCTAAACGATGACGGAAAAATGGCAACTGGTTGGAAATGCCTGAATGGAACATGGTATTACCTTGAGTCCAATGGAAGCATGCATGTTGGCTGGCTTAAAGATTCGGGTAAGTGGTATTGGTTGGACGGCAGCGGCGCTATGGCAACTGGTGCAAGAACCATCGATGGTGTTCGCCGAATTTTCTGGAGCGATGGCCAGTGCGACAAAGTTGGCTGGCAAAATCCTCCGCAGTATCCTCAGGTCAGCTCTTGGACTGTTCAGCTGCCAAGCTATTGCACCGGATACTTTACCTATGTCAGCCCCTCTCGCATCTCCGCCGAAGCAACGCGGGAAGATTGCGTGAACGCCTTTATCCAGCGCGCCTATGAGTATATCGGTACGCAATATATTGAGCCATGGTCTACCGCTCCCGGTGGAGCTGTTGATTGCTCTGGTTTTGTCTTGCAGTGCCTTTATACTACTGGCATGGATATGGGTGTTTACAACCCTTATAACCATCGCTGGGATCCAAGCCAAACCTACAATTCCATGAATTGGTATCGAAGCAATATCTTTATGCCCGTGAGCACGAACTCGGTTCAGCGCGGCGATGTGATTTATTACCGTGGGCATATCGCAATTGCACTTGGCGGCGGTATGATGATTGACTTCTGGCCTCATCAGGGCGTCGGAATTCATCCCATTAGCGCAAGGGGAAATGTGATCGGCGCAGCCCGTCCATTTATTTAATTGATTTGCTGTAAGACGGTCGATATCGGTTTGGGGGCCTGAAATGAATGTCCAGATTGAACATCGAATTTGTTGGCGAGTAATTGGCTTGATGCTATTTTCCGCCTTGCTCTCAGTTTCAGTTCCCGCATTTTCTTGCACTGCTTATGCCGTGGAAGAGGGGGCGGATAACGGTGTCGTTGACCGCGACTCGACAGGAGGGTCGGGAGCATTTGTCGATGGCGGTTGCTCTCAAGATTCCAGTGATTGTGCCGGCAAAACATCGGAAGATTCGAACCAACAGGTTGTCGAAAGCCAAGAACCGTCGAGGACAGAAAAGCTATCTGGATGGCAATGGAACGGTTTGTCCTGGTATTACTATCTTGACGGCTGTCGTTTGACCGGAATGCAGAATATTGACGACTCGTTGTACTATTTGGACCCCGCTCGTGACGGTGCAATGAGCTGCGGCTGGATTTTTACTGACAATAAGTGGTATTACGCGAGTCCATCAGGCGCTTTGGCAAGTGGCTGGCAGTTTATAGGAGGTCAATGGTACTGGTTTGACTCCCTTAACAGCTGTTCTATGGCTACTGGTCGACGTGTTATTGATGGGCATCCTTATCTTCTTGGAGCCTATGGGCTGATTAATGGATGGTGTCTTGATAACGGTTTATGGTATTGGGGTTGCCATGGTGAAGTTTTAACAGGCTGGCTCCAAGCTGACAATAGTTGGTATTGGCTTGATCCCGCCAATGATGGCGCCATGTCTAGGGGTATCGTTTCCGTCGGTTCGTCTCGTTACTATTTATCTGATTCCGGCGCAATGGTTGTAGGCTGGGCGTTTGATGGTACGGACTGGTATTACGCTGACGGTTCCGGCGCACTTGCGTCGGGCTGGCGTTCGGTGAACGGCGCTTGGTATTGGCTTGATGTCGCAAATGACAATAGAATGGTTACCGGCTTTTATGTCATCGGATCCAATCGGTATCATTTTTCTTCAACGGGAGCGCTGTCACTCGGCTGGTTTATGAGCGATGGAGACTGGTATTACGCTGAGCCTTCTCATGCCTCGGGCATTGTAAAGACGGGATGGCTGAAGGACGGTAGTCAATGCTATTATCTCGATCCTGCCGCCGACGGTAGAATGCTGCTTGGCCATTTCTCTGTAAATGGGAAAAGCTATTATGCAAAAGCTTCAGGCGCTGTTGCTTGTCGTGAATGGGTAGATGCTCAGGGCTCGTATGCAGAAGAGCCGTCTAAGGCTTTTGCTGGTTCTGATTGCTCATTGTGTGGAGCATTGCGTAATGGAAAACTGTTTACATCAAACGGCGATGGCGAATTAGCCGAAGCTCACGGGTTTGTGACGCTTGGGGGCTGCAAGTTCTATGCTGATCCAACCGATGGCTCCCCCTGCGTTGGGTGGAAGAGCGTAAATGGAAAATGGTATTTCTTTGATGAGACCGCTGGCTATGCACGATCTGGCTGGCTGTACAAGGATAGCTCCTGGTTCTATTTGGACCCATCTACCTACGTTATGAAAACCGGCTGGCTTTCCGTTAACGGATCTTGGTATTACTTGAATTCGTCTGGTTATATGCAAACAGGGTGGCTTAACCTGGGGGGTACCTGGTATTGGCTTGACGCTAGTGGCGCCATGGCTACTGGCTGGCGCGTTGTGGACGGATCCTGGAATTACTTCATGGCCAACGGTGCGTGGGTGTCAGACTATATGGATGCTAAAGCTCAAAGTTATTCAAGCAATACAAATTGGTTGATACTTGTCGATACGTCACGTTGTGTTACGAGCATTTATACTGGGTCATGGAATAATTGGACCTTAAACCGTCGATATGTATGCTCGACGGGCAAAGCCAGCACACCTACGGTGAAAGGGGAGTACCAAGTCTACGGAAAGGGATACTCCTTTGGGCATGGATATACTTGCTATTACTACACGCAGTTCTATGGTGATTACCTGTTCCATTCCTCGCCCTACTACGTTAACAGCAACCGCGTGATGGATCCCACGATGGGTGTTCCATCCTCTGCGGGATGTGTTCGCCTTGAGATTCAGAACGCAAAATGGATTTACGATAATATTCCTTATGGAACAAAAGTTGTTACGTATTAAGAGATTTCTGCATCAATATCTTCAACGGAAGAATAAGTCGCATGTCTTTTGTAAGAGGGTCAAGTTTCGTACTGGTTTGATGAATGGACGATTCATCAAAGATATCTACTAAGTGGATTAATTAGTCTGGGCATTGGAGTAATTCAAGAGATGAAAAAAACCTGTTTTGTTCTTAGTGGTAATGCGTATCTATGTCCTTATTTGTTCAACTTTTATGTCGATAATACTCCCGGGGAAAAATACCTTGTCTACTGGAATAGGGATGGCGTGGAAGAGACGCTAGGGTCGATTAAGGGCATTGAATATGCTAAGCCCTGCCCAGATACTGGTTTATTACGCAGGCTTTACAGTTATTTTGCCTATATGTTGTTTGTAAATAAACAGCTATTAAATAGTGATTTTGATCACATAGTTTTACTTAATACTATTGCTGGTTATTTTGCGTTTCCTGCACTGCTTATTAAGTATCGCAAACGCTATGTAATGGATGTTCGAGATTACGGAGGAGAGTTTAATCCGATTCTGGGCCTCATGTCTCGCGCTATAGTGTCCTTTGCTGGAATCGTGGTGCTTTCATCACGTTTTTATGCCGCTTTTCTCGCCCCTTCTGAATACAGTTATGTCCACAATCTACAGCGACCGTCATTCTCTGATCTTGATGCTAGTTCATGTGTGAATAGTTTAAATGGCAATCCTTCTTTACCGATCGTGATTGCATTCATTGGTAGTGTTGGCCAGTATATTGAGCAACATGTTAAGTTGATTAATATGTTTAAAAATGATTCACGTTTCCGTTTGATGTTTGCAGGAGCTGGATCTGAAAAGCTAAAGGATTATTGTAGAAATAATCACGTAGAAAACGTCCAACTGTTAGGGAGGTTTGCACCTGAAAAAATGTACTCTTTATATACAGGAGTCAACATAATCCACAATCTGTACGGCAATGGGGATCCATTTCTCGATTACGCTATTTCTAACAAAATGTATATAGCTGCCCAGCTTCATATGCCAATTCTTGTTTGCCCGAATACCGCAATGGAAACAATGGCAAGTGATTATGGTATTGGTTTTACACTTGATTTAGATAATACAAATGTTAATTGGCCCGATTTATTGTTCGAATACTATACCGGTCTAGATTCGAATAGCTTTATTAAGGGTTGCGAGAAATTGTTAACCGATGCATATGATGACAATCAGAACTATTCGGATAGATATACTTCGTTCATTTCTTAAGGCTTGGTTTTTTAATGACGAATGAAATTCTTTCTTTTGATGCGGTGAAACACGAAGAACTGAAAATCTTGGTGGAATTTCACGATTTTTGTGAGAAATATAATTTGTGCTATTCGCTGTCGTATGGAACTCTAATCGGTGCCGTGCGTCATAAGGGTTTTATCCCCTGGGATGATGATATAGATGTTGTCATGCCGCGGAAGGATTACGATAAATTTCTTGGCCTTGTTCAAAGCGGTAGGTTCTCTCCGTGGCTTCGCGTTCAGGCTACAGAGATTGATGGGTATTTACCTTCATTCGCAAAAGTAATTAATCCTATGATCTCCGTTCGGACAGAGAGGGATCGCCCTTCAGTTCCAGAATGGCTTTGGATAGATGTGTTCCCAATTGACGGTATATCCGATTCAAATCTAAAGGCCACTATTATGTTTTATGAAGTGAAATTGCTTGATTTGATTTGTATTGTATCAAGGCTCAACTTCCATTATCCACATCCGATTAGCATGAAAATTCTCATGACTATTTTTTATCCCATTTCTCTAGTGCTGCCTATAGAGAAATGGGCTTCCGAGCGTTTACATAAACTTTCAAGAAAATATGTTATTGGCGAAACAAAGAGAGCGGGACAAATCGGATGGGGGTTTGGTCTCAGGGAGGCATTTCCAAATAGTTATTTTACGGATGTAATGGATGCAGAATTTGAGGGCCATCAATTTAAAATCCCAACTCATTATGATGAGATGCTTACTCAACTTTATGGCGACTATATGATCATTCCTCCTGCTGATAAACAGGTGTCTCATCAATTAACTGCATCAGTTAATTCAAGAACGGAGTAATTGTTGGGTTCCGATAAAGTTCTTTCGATAAAGTCTAATATTTTATGGAGTTCTATTGGCTCGATTATCGGTTTATCTTGCCAATGGTTAATAAGTGTGCTGGTGGTTCGCCTATCCTTTGGTTTTTCTGATGCTGGCTTATACTCGCTTTCGATGTCTGTCTATGGCATTTTTTTCCCAATTGCTCAATATAGGATGTATACATATCAAGTTTCAGATGTTAATGGGGAAAACACGGTAGGGGAGTATCTTTCCTTTAGATTACTAACCATACTTTTATCACTTGTTTTGACTTTTGCTTATTCGCTATTTACATGTCGCCCTGTTTCCGTTTTCTGCATTTTTCTCTACGGCTTATATAAAAGCGCCAACCAATTGATAGATGTCCTTCATGCTGCTGATCAGCAGTTTTCCCGGATGGATTATGTTGGAGTCTCACTTGCGCTTCAGGGAGCCTTGTCTCTAGTTTTTTTCTGTGTTGCTTTATCTTGCTTTCGTTCGGTGCCGCTAGCTATATTTGCAATGTTTATTGCGGTCGTATTAGTTGGATGGTTTTACGATTTGCCACGAACTTCCGCGCTAACAAGCATTGTTGTTGGAATTAGCCGAAATAAGGCAAAGCGATTATTGATAACATGCTTGCCGGCTGTGGTTGCTGGCATAGCGGTTTCCGCGTCATCGTCAATTCCACGCCAATATTTATCTTCTGCATTGGGGGATTCTGCTCTTGGGGTCTACTCATCTATTGCGGCTCCTATTGCTATCATTCAAATGGGTGTTTCATATTTGTATAACCCCCTGCTCGGTTATTTCTCGAAAAGTTATTCAGATAAAGACAGGCGTTCTTTCTTTCGCCTATGCTTTGCCTGCTTACTTGGTGCGTTAATCATCGCCGTTGTGTTCGGTATTGGTTTTGAGGTGTTTGGAAATAGCTTATTTTCATTTGTATTTGGTGATGAAATACTACCTTTCATGTATTTAGTTCCACCTATGATAGCTTCTGCTGTTTTGACTGGACTGATGTGGCTTGTCAATGATTTGTTGATTTCATTTAGGTATTTTTCGCATACCCTTGTTGCTGGCGTGTTGATGTTTATCGTTTCACTTAGTTCAATGAAGTATTCCGTAGAAGTATTCAATTTAAATGGTGTTACAGTGTGTAGCTTAATATCTTGTCTTTTTGGACTTGTATATATGGTTGTCGTATTGTCTATCTTGTTGAGACGTCATTTTAATAATCTCGTTTAATTGCATCATCTGATTTCAGGGCGAATTGCTCTCTCCCTGACTTCTCCCTCTGTATTATTTAAATAATTATTATTTGTTCGTAATGACTATATGTATTTCAATGGTTTTTTTAAGGGGCTGGTTCTTGAAATGAAAAAGGTAATGCTAGTTTTCGGAACTCGTCCGGAAGCAATTAAGATGTGCCCACTTGTGAATGTGCTCAAAACTCATCCGGATGATTTCAGTACCGTTGTTGTCGTGACTGGTCAACATCGGGAGATGCTTGAGCAGGTTTTGCATGTCTTTAATGTGGAACCCGATATTGACCTAGCAGTCATGAAGCCTGGTCAGACTCTTTTCGATGTTACGTGTAACATTCTTCTTAAAATCAAGAAGGTTCTTGAGGGGGAAAGACCGGATGTCGTGCTTGTCCATGGAGATACCACGACAAGCTTTGCTGCAGCCTTAGCTTGTTTTTATCTGCAAATTCCGGTCGGTCATGTTGAGGCTGGTTTACGCACACATGATATTGGCAGTCCTTGGCCAGAGGAGTTTAACCGCCAAGCAGTTGACATCGTGAGTCAATATTATTTCGCACCAACCGAGGTGAGCAGACAAAACCTTCTCGATGAGGGAAAAAGACCCGATAAGATTTGGGTTACAGGTAACACGGGAATTGATGCACTTCATACTACTGTGGATCCGGAGTATTCACATCATGAGCTTGACTGGGCAAAGGGTTCTCGTTTGATTCTTATCACCGCACATCGCCGCGAAAACCTTGGTGAACCTATGCATCGCATGTTCCGTGCTATTCGTCGCGTAATGGAAGATTATCCCGATACCAAAGCTATATACCCTATTCATATGAATCCTCTTGTTCGCAAGGCTGCCCATGAAGAGCTAGATGGATTTGATCGACTGCATATTATTGACCCTCTTGAAGTATTTGATTTTCATAACTTTATGGCTAAAAGCTATCTGATACTTACTGACTCAGGCGGTATTCAAGAAGAAGCGCCAAGCCTTGGCAAGCCTGTTCTTGTCATGCGTGACACTACTGAGCGTCCTGAGGGCGTTAAGGCGGGGACTTTGAAACTTGTTGGCACAGAGGAAGATGTAATTTACAACGAGTTTAGCAGGTTGCTCTCGGATGTCTCAGAGTATGAAGCGATGAGTCACGCTTCCAATCCTTATGGTGATGGCCATGCAAGCGAAAGAATCGCTTCGGTTCTTTCTGACGGTCATTTACGATGAGCCGTGCTAGTAGAAACTTAGCTATATTTGATTAAGCAACTCATCTGTCTAGTTCTTTTCTATAAGATTCGTGGCATTTGCAAGAGGGTAGATGCAGGACACTTTGCGGCTATCACAGTGGTCACTACGCCGACCACAGATTGTCGATGGTGTTAACAGCTATAGTGTTTATATGTTCTAGGGCTGTTGTGGATACTGTGTTGCCTATCATGCTAGCTCCTTGCATAACATGTTGTTCGTCTTGTTGGTGCTACTTTTACTTTTAGCTAAGGATAACGGGCTATCATTGAAAGGTTGTTCATGAGCAATCATTATAGGGTGCTAGTTATTGTGCCTGCTTATAATGAAGCTGAATCAATTTGTGCGACAGTTAAAGCCGTGATTGATTCAGGATATGATTATGTCGTGGTCAATGATGGTTCAACTGATAACACGCTTGAGATTTGTCATGCTAACCATCTCAATGTACTTGATCTACCGCAGAATCTTGGCATTGGAGGGGCTGTACAAGCCGGTCATAAGTACGCTAAAAAATATGGATATAACATCGACGTTCAGGTGGATGGCGATGGGCAGCATGATCCTTGTTTTATTTCCAGTATGGTTGAGCAGATTGAAGCTGGCTGTGACTTGGTTATCGGGTCTAGGTTTCTCGAGCGAACTGGGGGGTTTCAGTCTACGTTTTTACGCCGAGTGGGTATTTCATGGCTTACTAGGGTGATTAAAATGTGTACTGGTAAGTACATAGCTGATCCGACATCTGGATTTAGGGCCTGCGGACCGAAGGCTATTGACTATTTCTGTAAGAACTATCCAGTTGATTACCCTGAACCCGATTCTATTGTCTCAGTGCTTGCTCGTGGTCTGTCTGTATCTGAGGTTCCCGTTGTCATGAAAGAGAGACAAGGGGGCTCATCATCCATTTCGGGCTTTTCGAGTGCCTATTACATGGTCAAAGTTACCCTTGCAATTATTATTTCCGCATGTTCAAAAACGAGGTGTTAAAGTGCCGGTAACCCTTCGCGTTTCTGTAGCAGCGGCCTGTATTTTACTCGCTGCATACGTAGTTAAGCTTATTGTGAGTGGCAGGCTCCAACTTAAGTATTCTCTATTGTGGCTGGCGTTGGTCCTAGTCCTAGTCCTGTCTGCTCTATTTCCGCAGCCCCTGTGTTATTTATCGTCGGCGATGGGGTTTGCCACGCCTTCCAATTTTATATTTGTTCTGGGGTTTGTCTTTGGAATCTTAATCATGCTTTCACTTAGTTTAATTGCCAGCAAACAGGCCGATGCGATTAAGAACTTAACTCAACGAGTTGCATTGCTTGAAAAAGATATCGAGAGCATTCTGAGGGATAAGTAGTTCTATGTTTACGTGTAATGATCATACATTCGTAGTTTGCGCCTATGGCGAATCACCGTATTTGAGCGACTGTATATCGTCTTTAATGAACCAGCAACAACCCAGTAGGATCCTTATCTCTACTTCTACTCCGAATAAGCATATTGAGCAGGTTGCTTCTAGCTATAACTTGCCTGTATTTATTAACAATGGGATGCCAGGGATTGGTCATGACTGGAATTGTGCAATTTCCCATGCTCAAACTCCATTGGTCACCATTGCTCATCAAGATGATCTGTATTCCCCTAATTATTCAATTGAAATGCTTCGCTCTGTTAACGCCTCCAATCATCCCCTGATCTTCTTTTCTAATTATGGGGAGATTCGTAATGGGGAATATGTCGATGACATCTCGATTCTTAAAGTGAAAAGAATAATACTAAGAAAATTCGCTCGAGTTGGTAATTCATCTATAGTCAGAGACAAGCGTCGGGCTTTGCGGTTTGGATCTGCGATTTGCTGCCCTTCGGTCACGTATGTTATGTCTAATCTCGAGACACCTTTGTTTTCGAGTGAGATGAAGTGTGACTTGGACTGGGAAGCGTGGGAGAGATTCTCGCGACTTGAAGGTTCTTTTGTTTATTCTCCCGAGATTCTCATGCGTCATCGAATTCACGAAGAATCTGAGACGACCTCCTTGATCCAAAATAATACACGGAGCTCCGAAGACCTTGCTATGCTTGAGAAATTTTGGCCTAAAAAGGTTGCGAAAGTAATTCATCGACTATATTCAGTCAGCATGAATAGCAACACTCTTTAACGTCTCTGTGTTGAACGTTTCCTCTGAGTCAGTTGGCGAGCGCTTCGTGTATGACTGAATTCGGATATTAGCCTCCGAAGTCGGATGCTACGGCACTGTTCATGCGTTAATATCATCGACGCAAGCTCTGAGAAAATAATTAGCTTGTTGATATACTTGCTGCCACTATATTTAGTTGCGCTTATGTGAGTTTTGAAATTTAAGGATTCCAGCATGACGAGTTTTGTAAGATGTAAACCTGCTTTTCTTGCTTTTGCCGGTTTATTTGCAGTTTATTCAGTATTTTGGTACTTAAATAATCCTAGATTGCTTGTTCTGCTTACAATTGCGATTTCGTTAATTATAATTCTCGTACTCGGCAGCGTATTTGCTAGGGATAAGGATCGCCTTAAAAGTGAGTGGGTATTCTTGGTACTGCTCATATCATTTTTAATCATATTCTGCTTTATATTCCCTCCCTTCACCGCGCCCGATGAGGGCCATCATTATTTTTCGACTTATTGGTTGGTTGATAGCCTTCCATTTAATGCCCATGTGACTAATGACGGTGCTTTTCTGGTGCGAGATATTGATTACGCGCTATACAATAGCCGCCAACCGGGCGATGCAATTAATTCAGCTTCATTTGATTCTGTTATTGATGGTTTTTCACTATTTGGAAATGGGCAGCTGGTTCCTTTCAGTGAATTTTCTTTTAGTGCCGGCGGCGAGAATATTACTGCAAAACTGGGCTCTATCATTGGCTTGCAGATAGGGTTGTTCTTTGGACTTGGAGCTTATCCCGCGTTCTATATGGGTCGAATTGGTTCGGCTCTCGTTTTTTGCTTCTGCGCTTTCCAGGCATTTCGAATCGCACCTAAAGGCAAATCGGTCATTGTATTCGTTTCATTGTTGCCCATGACGCTTCATTTGGCAGCTTCATATTCCTATGATTCTGGAATCATTGCTTATTCACTTCTGGTATTCGCATGTTTGATGCGCGGTTTTTTTGGCGAACAGCGGTCGATAGGCAAAAGAGAAGTCTTTATATATTTAATCATTTCGGTTCTTTTGGCTCCGTGCAAGGTTATCTATTCAGGGTTGATTTTACTTGGATTGTTCGTCCCTCTTTCTCAGTTCCTTGATGAGAAGACCGGGCGTTTTAGCAAGTTCTTGTTGATCTTTTGCGTTGTTGTTTCTGTATTGGCCTTACGTTTGGCGTCGATGAGCAGCTTGGTTTCTCAGCCTTCAGATTCCTCTCGGGGCCACGAAGCGGGGCAGTTATATTCGCTCGGCGATATTCTGCTGCATCCAAAGAATAGTTTCCTTGTTTTATGTAGAACTCTCGACTCCCTAGGTGATTTCTATTGGGAAACGACCTTGGGCTATTCTCTTGGATGGCTTCAAGAGAACTTGCGTTTCCCTGCATTCTATATGATTCCTTATTTGTTTTTTGGGTTTATTTGCTGCCTTGACTCTAGTGATGAGCCTTCGTTTCTTGCTGCTCCAGTATCCTTTCTTTTCATTTTTGCTTTCCTTTTGGCTGCACTCGGTTCCATTGCATCGATGTGGTTGGCATGGACTTTCAACTATGAAAATGTAATACAGGGTGTTCAGGGGCGCTATTTTCTTCCGGCTTTACCAGCTTTGTTGTTTGGACTAAGAACTCGATTATTTAGGTTCAACTCTTCTTCCATTTCTGTTGTTACTCTTGGCGTCTGTGCTATGAACTGCCTATATCTTATTCGCTTTATTAGCGTCGCCTCCTGTTTGTAGATTCATCTCGCGTGCAGTTGCTTTGGTAATTTCTTTTAGTTGGGGGACTTCGTCTCGGGGTTGAGCAGGCCTGGTCTATCAAAGGCTAATTTGTTTTATGGGAAAAGTGTAATGATGAGAAATTGTTATTTGAGTTTTATCGGTGTGGTCTGCCTTGCATCAATTTGTTTCACGCCTCTTTTATGCCCCACGATTGCTTTTTCATTACCCGAAGATTGTGCGGTTCTAGGCGCTGATGATTCTACAGATCAATCGGTACAGGGCCCAGTTGGGCCATCGGATGGTGATCGGTTACCTTCTGATTCGGTTAACTTCAAAGCGTCTATCGATTTGTCGACATATGAATACACTGGTGATGCGATTACTCCGAGTGTGTCGGTTTTTGCTGATAGCGGGTTAAATCTTACATGTGGGACCGATTATGAAGTCTTTTATGCGAATAATGTTGCACCTGGCTGTGCTGATATAGCTGTAAATGGGCTAGGGGACTACGCTGGCGCTACCACCCGGTTGTCGTTCCAGATTGTTCGCTCTTCTGATAACAAAATCGCCCTTCCTGGTTCTTGGGTCTGCGAAAACGGTAAATGGTGGTGGAGATATGAGGCCGGTGGTTGGCCGTCAAACTGTTTTCTGACTATTGGGGGAGCCGAATATTATTTTGATTCCGAAGGCTACGCAGCTACTGGCTGGAGATACCTGAGTGATGGATGGCACTTATTCTCTGAATCCTGTGCGCATTTGAAGGGATGGGCTGCCATCGACGGTCATTGGTTCTTCCTTGACGAAACATCAGGTTCAATGAAGACCGGTTGGGTTTTAGACAATCATAACTGGTACTATTTGAACGGTTCGGGTGCTATGCATACTGGCTGGCTGCTCCTTGGCAATACTTGGTATTGGCTTGAGCCTTCCGGATCAATGGCTACGGGCTTTAAACATGTAAACGGCAGTTTGTATCATTTTTCTCAATCTGGATCCATGAACACTGGTTGGTTTGTTGACGATGGGACATGGTATTGCGCCAATGGCTCTGGAGCGATTCGCACAGGATGGTTTTACTTTGATTCTAGCTGGTATTTGCTTGATTCCAATAATAATGGCGCCATGCTCGAAGGATTTCAGTCTGTAAATGGTAATTGGTACTATTTGGATTCGGATAGTGGCGGCGCATTAGAGTGCAACGCCTGGGTCTTCTCGCAAGATGGAAACGCATATTATGCGTGCAGCAGTGGTGCAATTGCGTTAAAGGGTGTCAAGGACAGCGTGGGCGCAATTAAGCTCAACGACGCCGAAGGAAAGCCCATGGTAGGCTGGTATTGGTCCTCCGCTGCTCAGGCGTGGTTTTACACGGATCCAGACGGGGTGCTACAGCGCGGTTGGCAATTAATTGGCGGGAAGTGGTATCACCTCGATAACGAATCTGGCGTTATGAATACAGGCTGGTTCCGCGATGATGACGGGCTATGGTATTACCTTATGTCGTCAGGTCAAATGGCAACTGGCTGGAACAGTATCGAGAATGGCGAGTATTTCTTTAATGCTGCTGGTGCTTGGGTAGAGCCCGAGCGTTCTGCCCGTACTTCCTTTCAGTCTCAAATTGTTAGTCGCTGCTACAACGTTCCTTCTCCTGGAGTGGGATTGTGCTCGGAGTGGGTTAGCGAGGTTTTTTATCCCGTGCTGGGGTCTTATCCCAACGGTGACGCATGCGACATGTTTTGGAATTGGTGTCACAGTCGAGATATATCGCAGCTTAAGGTTGGAATGATTGTTGCGGTCCCTACTCATACGCATACTAATGCGGGGGCTCGCTGGGGACACATTGCTATTTACGTTGGTAACGGTATGGTTATGGATAACATCGGTTACATTAGGACGACATCACTGGCCTGGTGGCTGAACTACTACCACACTACCGCTACGCCTCAGTGGGGCTGGGTTTTAAATACGCCATTAGAATAAGATGCTCTCTGACTGTCGAGTGGAGGACAACTTATCACAATTGGGGAACCCACAATAGGGGAATCGAGGGTTAATCCTCGATTCCCCTATCTAGCTTAGACACACGCTAATTTGCCGTGATTGAATAAGGGAAGAAACGCCAACTTTTTATAAATGATAATAACGATTCGCAGGTTCCCCAACGGTAAAGTTTGGATTCATATAGGGATCGCCTTCGACGTAATGCTTAGCCCAGCGATAATTCATGTATGCGACCTCTTTGTGGAAGCGAATCTGCTTCTCCGTATTGTTTTCAACGCCTCTAGAAATCGACTCGTAGTGATAGAGCTCGACTTCGGGTGTGTATACGATCAGGTCGTTGATCTCGCGTAGCTTTAAACAAAAGTCAACGTCATTAAATGCAACTTGAAGCTCTTCCGTGAAACCTCCGACTTTCTCATATTCGCTACGCTTGGTCATTATGCAAGCTGCAGTGACGGCGCTGAAGTCTTGTTGTGCATCGTTGAGTGCAAAGTAGCCCCAGTTATCCTTTGGCATGCTTTGGCAAAGATGCCCCGCCACGCCACCAGTGACGCATAAGCCCGCATGCTGAATGGTGTTGTCGGGATAGTAGAGTTTTGCACCAACTGCGCCTACATCCTCACGTGCGCAGATGCCAAGCATGGTTTCTATCCAATTGGGCGTAATTACCTCTGTATCGTTATTCAACAGTAAGAGACAGTTTCCTTTGGCGTGAGCCACGCCAAAGTTCATGAGCTTGGAGAAATTGAATTCGTGTTCCCAAGTTACAAGATGAACGATGTCAGGATATTTTGCTTGCAACTTATCGTAATAATCGAACGTCGCCTTTTCTGTGCTGTTGTTTTCGATTATGACAAGCTCGTAATTGTCGTACGTTGATTTTTCAACAATTGACGTAATGCAGTTGTCCAGAATGTCGGCGTGGTCTTTAGTCGGAATGATAATCGACACGAGTGGATGGGAATCTGGCACAGCGTAGGTTACTTTATATGTAAAGGGACGACGCGCTTGTTCGACCTTCGCATTGAGCCCAAGCCTGTCCAAATGACCCTGGACCGCTTTGATACCTGCGATAGTGGCATACGGCTTGCTATCGGCATTTGCTGCGGTGGAGGTCTCGCTTAGGCGCCAGTGATATAGAACCTTTGCAACATGATGAACTTTCCTTGCCTTTTCCACGGCGCGGAGAGTCAGATTATGATCCTGTGCTCCATCGAACTCTTTCGTGTTCGGTTCTAGAGTGTCAAGCAGAGACTTACGGATGGTAAGCATATGGCAGATATAGTTATTGTTTCTGAGCAGATCGATATTGAAATTCGGCTTAAAGAACGGCTGCGCTAGCTTTCCATCGGGCATGAGTTTATCTTCATCACAATAGAGAAGATCGACGTCATCATCGTTTTCAATTGCCTCGGCATATGAGAACAACAAGTCCGGTTCAAGAATATCGTCATGGTCAAAGAAGCTAACGAAATCACCCGAAGCGATGGCAACGCCGGCGTTTGTGTTTTCGGAAATGCCCTTATTCTCGGTAAGGTTAATTGATTTAATTCTGTTGTCGTGGGCCTTCTCCTGCTCAACGCGAGCCTTTAGTTCCTGATTGTCAGGACTCGCATTAACTAGGATGAGCTCCCAGTTTGCATAAGACTGGGTTTTTACGGATTCGGCCATATCGTTAAAGAACGAAATGGGCGTGTTGTAAAGAGGGACAATAACGCTGAACTTCGGAGCGCTGTTGAAGACGATTTTTCTCTGTTTCTCCAGAGCGCCGATGGTTGCCTTATGTTCCGTGAACCATTCGGGGTATTCAGGGTCAAACTGCGCATGGGTAAAGAGAAAGTTGGTCTCCTCAAGAAGCAAGCCTAATTTATCGGGCGTTAAGCAGTCGAATGCACTGAATGATGGGTGATTTTGATCGTCAATAACAAAATAGTAACGATCGAACGCTTTTGGCATACGAACCGAGAGCTGCGTTTCAAGTTGCTTTTTCTCAGATGTAAATCCAACGCTTGTTACATTTGAACCGAAATTGACGATGCTCAAATCAACTTCATTGAGGGCTCGATCGAAACAACGAAGTTTGATTTGCGAGTCGCTACGATAAGGAGTTCTCACCGTGCACCTAAGGATATAGTCGCTTGAATCTTCGATGCACTGCCAGAAATCAATCGTTGCCATGTCAAACTCTGAAACGTCATCGTAGTTTCGGAGTTTGCTGCACATGTCAGGTTTAATTTTGTAGTTAAGGCGCGACTCCCATTTGATGTTCTTGCAATTTAGCGAAAGGGAGTCGCTGCTCAGGGTGCGACCGTCTTGGCCGATTTCGCTAAACTCAATTTTGATGGTGCGAGCATCGGGATCGGGGACTACAAGGACGTATGAGTTCGAGTCACAACTATTGTCCCGGAATTTTAGGAGGGATAAAGGTGAGCGGCGGTTATCGTCTGTAGCCGCCTGGGCTGTTACGCTGGAGCCTTTATGGATGCCTTCAATCTTAAGCTGCTGGTAGATTTTCCAGTTTCCTCTGCATACTCCGGTTGTTTCGACTCGCATTGTTTGCCTTTCGTTTGTTGGACACTGCTCATTGTACTTTTTCATTTGTTGCCTCGCTAGAAATGCAGAAAGAGTTGCGTGTTTCTGCTGTCCGATTTAAATAAGAAGACGGGGAGGTTGCTGCCGGTGCGTATAATTTAATTAACTATGCATCTGAAATTAGCGGCTTTTGCTCAACGATTGTCAATCGAGAGGATTTTTATGAAAGGCATCATCCTCGCCGGCGGGTCCGGCACGCGCCTGTACCCGCTCACGCTAGTCACCAGCAAGCAGCTGCTGCCGGTCTACGACAAGCCCATGATCTACTACCCGCTGTCCACCCTCATGCTGGCGGGCATCAAGGACATCCTGGTCATCTCCACGCCGACCGACCTGCCCAACTTCCAGCGCCTGCTGGGCGACGGCTCCCGCTTCGGCGTGAGCCTCTCCTACGCCGAGCAGCCCAGCCCGGACGGCCTCGCGCAGGCCTTCACCATCGGCGAGGAGTTCATCGGCGGCGAGCCCTGCGCGCTGGTGCTCGGCGACAACATCTTCTACGGCAACGGCCTTTCGCGCCACCTGACGCGCGCCGTCCAGAACGCCGAGTCGGGCCGCGCCACGGTCTTCGGCTACCACGTGGACGACCCCGAGCGCTTCGGCGTCGTGGAGTTCGACGCGCAGGGGAGGGCCGTCTCCATCGAGGAGAAGCCCGCCCAGCCCAAGAGCTCCTACGCCGTCACCGGCCTGTACTTCTACCCGGGCGACGTCGCCGCCAAGGCGCATGAGGTCAGGCCCTCGGCCCGCGGCGAGCTCGAGATCACCACGCTCAACCAGATGTACCTGGAGGAGGGGACGCTGTCCGTCGTGACCCTCGGCCGCGGCTACGCGTGGCTGGACACCGGCACCATGGAGAGCCTGCACGAGGCGGCGGAGTTCGTCCGCGCCGTGGAGCACTCCCAGGACCTGCCCGTGTCCGTGCCCGAGGAGATCGCCTGGGAGAACGGCTGGATCACGACCGCCGAGCTGGAGGAGGCCGCCAAGGCCTACGGCAAGTCGGTTTACGGGCAGCACCTGAAGAAGGTCGCCGCCGGCGAGATCGTCAACAGCCCGCGCGAGTACTAGCGCCAGCTTGTTTTCTTTTAGGGGTCACCGTTTATCTGGTGGCCCCTTTCGTTATGATTACGTTGACCATAAAGATAATATGATTGGGAGTGGATGTGTTAAGCGTCTACTTTGGCGATATGCCAGAAGCGATTTACAACACAGCGACATATTTCAAAAACTCTTACCGGTCTACTTGGATTACGGATCCCTATGCAGTCTCGATAATTAAAGATGTCGATCGATCGGATGTTGTCTCCGAAAACGTCATCGAAAGCCCCGTGCTTGGATCCATCTCCCCACTCCAGCTTTCTGGTGGCGTGAAAACGCTGCTGCTTATGAGATTTGATCGTAAGCATATTTTTAACGCCTCTACCTGTGGTGACAACTGTGCCAAGTGGATTCTTGACATGGCGAAAGACCGCAAGCTCGTTGTGAATCTCTATCATGTGATGGACTTTGGTCGCGAGGATTTTAAAATTAAAGTCGTGAATAGCGGCCGAATCGTTCACAACATGGCCGAATTGATTCACGAGTCAATTCCGTATCTGTAGGTGCTGCTTATGAACGGTTCGCATCTCGTTAAGATTTCCCGCCGCAGGGGAACCAAGTACACATTTACCATCAAGCGGAACATCACTATTGTGCGTGGCGATAGTGGCACGGGTAAGACGACACTGTTTGACATGGTCGCAGACTACATGCGAACGGGCGAGCAGTCGGGTGTTTCCTTGCAATGCGATTGTCCCTGTGTCGCCCTGACCGATTATGATTGGCGAAACCAGCTTTCGTCCGTTCATGACTCGATTGTATTTGTCGACGAGGGCTTAAAAGAGATCCATTCTGATGAGTTTGCCCATCATGTGCTGTATTCCTCGAATTATTTCGTGCTGATCTCAAGGGCTGATTTCCCCAATCTTCCGTATAGCGTGGATGAGATTTACAAGATTAAGACGAGCGGAAAATACCATTCTTTCGTCCCTGTTTATCAAGATCGCGGGAATCATCGTTATGCTATTTCCCGGTCGGCGCCAAAACAGGACTTTTCTATCCTTCTATGCGAGGACAGTAAGTCTGGTTTCCAGTTCTTTGAACGGCATTTCGCTGACAGTGAGCTTACCTGCGCTTCGGCCATGACGAACAGCGCGATTTTGGGCTGGTTGGATCAGCATTTCGACGATCGCGTGTTTGTTGTCGCGGACGGAGCGGCATTTGGGTGCCATGCGGACCGCGTCCTTAAGCTGCAAGACATTCATCGCGATACTGTTACGGTTTGTCTTCCCGAGTCATTCGAGTGGCTTCTGCTGAGCTCTGGCGTAATTTCAAGGTTAGATGTTAAGACGGTTTTGGAAACCCCAGAAGCCTTTGTAAACAGTGAGAAGTTTAAAAGCTGGGAAGACTTCTTCTATAAGTACTTACGCGATAAAACCGGGAATTCGGTCTTCCGGTACGACAAAGACTGCATTCCGGAGGCGTTTTGTAGGGGAAGTAATTCTGCGAAGGTCATGGCTCTTATCGCATGCCGAAATGTCCGATAGTTTTGTTGAATAGTGCCGCGGCGTCACTTCCTGCGGCATACTAAAGAAGCTGTACTTGCTTCAGATTGGATTTTCATGTCTGAGATTTTTGAACCTAAGAACATCATCGTCACGGGCGGCTGCGGCTTCATCGGCAGCAACTTCGTGCACTACGTCGTGAACAACCACCCCGGGGTGCACGTCACCGTCCTGGACAAGCTGACCTACGCCGGCAACCCCGAGAACATCGCGGGCCTGCCGGCGAACCGCGTGGAGCTCGTCGTCGGCGACATCTGCGACGCCGGGCTGCTCGACCGCATCGTCCCGGGCCACGACGCGATCGTGCACTACGCCGCCGAGAGCCACAACGACAACTCCATCGCCGACCCCGAGCCGTTCCTTCGCACCAACGTGGAGGGAACCTTCCGCCTGCTGGAGGCAGTGAGGAAGCACGGCATCCGCTACCACCACGTCTCCACCGACGAGGTCTACGGCGACCTGGCGCTCGACGACCCGGCGAAGTTCACCGAGGAGACGCCGTACCACCCGTCCTCGCCGTACTCGAGCACCAAGGCGAGCTCCGACATGCTCGTGCGCGCCTGGACCCGCACCTATGGCCTGCGCACCACGATCTCCAACTGCTCCAACAACTACGGCCCCTACCAGCACGTGGAGAAGTTCATCCCCAGGCAGATCACCAACATCGTCGACGGCGTGCGCCCCAAGCTCTACGGCCGCGGCGAGAACGTCCGCGACTGGATCCACACCGAGGACCACTCCTCGGCCGTCTGGGACATCCTCACCAAGGGCCGCATGGGGGAGACCTACCTCATCGGAGCCGACGGCGAGAGGGACAACATCACGGTCCTGCGCATGATCCTTACGGCCATGGGCCGCGACCCCGAGGACTTCGACTGGGTCGCCGACCGTCCCGGCCACGACCGCCGCTACGCCATTGACAGCACGAAGCTCCAGCGCGAGCTCGGCTGGAGGCCGGCCCACACCGACTTCGCCGAGGGGCTCAAGGCCACCATCGACTGGTACGTGGCCAACGAGTCCTGGTGGCGCCCGGCCAAGGAGGCCACCGAGGCCCGCTACCGCGCCCAGGGGCAGTAAGACCGCATCCCGGCGAACCGCACCGCGGGGCGCCCGCGCGGGGACGCAGGGCATGGGG
>NZ_JAQLEM010000021.1 GCF_028209885.1 Collinsella aerofaciens
GTCGCAGCCCCGACCCGCGGTCACGAGCGGGGGCTCCTGTCGTTTCCGTGCCCCTGGATTGGGTCATAGTGTCTGACTTCACCAAAACATCGGCGTTGCCTTGATTCAAACTTGCCAAAAGGTAGTCGTTGGGGACGTTCTTGTTTGACTAGTCGTTTAAGAACGTCCCCAACGACTACTTGGGGACGGAGGAAAAGGGATCATTTTCCGAAACCTTTCCGCAACAATTTGCCCTTCGCACTGCTCGACTCCGCTCGCAACGTCCCCTGCGCTACACTTAGTTGCACTGTGGCGCCGTTGCGCCGCGCCCGAACTAAGGGGGACACTCATGAAGAACACTCAACTGCTGCTGATTAACGATATGTGCGGCTACGGCAAGGTCGCGCTTTCCGCCATGCTGCCGGTGCTGTCGCACATGGGCTACCGTATCCATAACCTGCCGACGGCGCTCGTTTCCGACACGCTCAACTACCCCAAGTTCTACATCCATGACACCACGGAGTACGTGCGCCAGAGCCTCGCTATCTGGGAGGAGCTCGGCTTTGAGTTCGATGCCATCTCGACCGGCTTTATTGTGACCGAGGAAGAGACGCGCATCATCTCGGACTTTTGCCACCGCCGTGCGCAAAAGGGCACCAAGGTGTTCGTCGACCCCATCATGGGCGACAACGGTAAGCTCTACGCCGGCGTGCCCGAGTCCACGATTGGCCTTATGCGGCACCTGCTGGAGTGCGCAGACTATGCGGTGCCCAACTATACCGAGGCGTGCCTGCTTGCCGATAGGCCTATCGCCGAGCAAATTACGCCCGATGAGGCCCGCGTCCTTGTGGACGCCGTGCGCGAGCTGGGTGCCAAGTCGGTGGTCATTACGAGCGCCGTAGTCAATGGCATGAACGCGGTTATCGGTTACGACCATGTGGCGGGGGAGTACTTTACGATTCCCTTTGAGCTCATTCCGGTTTATTTCCCGGGCACGGGCGACACGTTCTCGGCGGTGCTCGTCGGCCGCGTTATGGCAGGTTGGAGTTTGCAGCGCGCGACGTCCGATGCCATGCGTGTGGTGGCTGAGCTTATCGAGCGCAATGCCGACCAAGAGGACAAGTCGGCTGGCCTTCCCATCGAGGCCTGCCTGGATGTGGTTGACCATGAGTAATGCTGGCGAGGGCGGCATCAAGCCTGCGGGCGAGAACAAGCCACTCGGCGCGCCGCGTGGCAAGCGTCCGCGTATCCGCGTGAGCTGCGTGGACCAGCTGGGTGCGTGCCGCTGCCACCATGGTCACAAGCCCGGCGACGTTTTTGACTTCGACCGAGACCGCGGCAAGATGTGCGCCATGGCCTGCCATGTGGGCTTTCCCTATATCGATATCCTGCGCTATGGCGGAACCGTGCCTGGCAACGAGCCCGGCACGGCAAAGTTCTGCTGCCCCGAAGTCGATACACTGAACGTCTGGCTCGCCGAGATCGTCGACGAGTAGTCGAGCGTGGATTTTCTCCCGTTTAGAGCGTACTTGAGCGCTCAAAGTGGGAGATTGTCCACGCTCAATTTGTATGCGGGAGATTATCCACGCTCATTTCGCGCCGAAGGCGTGGCCCGCGGCCTCGCTTGCCTACAGCTGCTCGAGCATAGCGGTGCAACCGGCGAGTACATCGCGGTAGGTGGCGTCGAAATTGCCGGTGTACCAGGGGTCGGCCACGTCGCCGGGGCGATCGGTCCAATCGAGCAGGCGCGAGATCTTGCCATCGGGGTCCTTGCCAAAGATACGGTGCAGGCCGCAGGCGTTCTCGTCGTCCATATAGACAATGTGGTCCCAGTCGCCATACTCCGCGCGACGCACCTGACGCGCGCGATGTGCGACGACGGGAATCCCGACCTCGCGTAGTTTGGCAATGGTGCCGTGGTGTGGCGGGTTGCCGATCTCCTCGGTCGAGGTCGCAGCGGAATCAATGACAAACTCGCCCGCGCGCCCGGCGCGCCGCACTAGCTCGGTAAACACGGACTCAGCCATCGTCGAGCGACAGATGTTCCCATGGCAGATAAACAGTACACGTTGCATATGCGGTTTCCTTTCGATCGCCATCATCGAGCTCGAGTATCGCATCTACGCCTGCGCCCTCGCCCGCTTGCGCTCCCAGCGAGCCAACTTAATCGTCACCAGAGTGAGTACCCAAGCCACAAGCGAGGACGCGGCGCCCACTGCGCCTACGTGCGCAATGCCAATGCTGCTTACCACGGCGCCGCCCACTGCGGTGCCAAACGAGATGCCAACGTTAAACGCCATGGGCTCAACCGAACTTGCGAGTACCATCGACTTGGGATGGCGGCTGCGTGCCACGTCCATAAAGTGCGTGATGCACGATACCGAGAACAGGTACATGAGCAACGCCAAGCTAAAGACAAAGACCAGCGCGAGCGGCATGGTGCCGCCCACAGCAAACAGTCCGAGTAACGCCGCAGCCTGCAGCACAAACGTCACGAGCAGCGCCTTCATGCCAAAGCGCGCATCGATCCATCCGCCCAGGATGTTCGAGATCAGGCAGAACACGCCGTAGGCCATAAGCGTGGTACTGGCTTCGACCGTGCCCATGCCCAGCACCTGCTCAAGATAAGGCGTCACGTAGCCATAGAAAACGTAGACCGAGCCCACGCCAAACAAAAAGATAAGCATGCCGGTGATGATGCTCGGCTCGCGCAGCAGACCCGCCTGCTCGCGAAAGGTGGCGGGCTCGTCGGTTTGCCCAGCGCGCGGCATAAACGCCACGAGCGCTCCGCAGATCAAAACGGCAAAGGTCAGCGTGCCGTACATGGCCACGTGCCAGTCGAGCGTGTCGGCCACAAATTTGCCAATCGAGGTCACAAAGACCATTGCCACGGAAAACGCACCATATACCACCGAGATGGCAAGCGAAGTTTGCTGCGGGGACAGCAGCTCGGGGATGTACGTCACGCCCACGGCGAGCAGTGCGCCCGAGACGGAGCCCAAGATGATGCGCGAGATAAAGAGCACCTGGAAGTTGGGCGCCAACGCCATGACCAGGTTGCCGAGCACAAAGACGATGCTATAGCACACGAGCAGCTGGTAGCGGCGGAATCGCCCCGTGCTGAGCGCAAGCACCGGCGTCGCGATGGCGTAGACCAGCGCGAACACGCTGATGAGCTGGCCCGCAGTGGCAAGTGATACGCCGAGTTCCGTCGCCAGGTCGCTTTCGATGCCGATGACCACGAACTCGGAGCAGCCGAGCGAGAACCCCAACAGCACGAGCAGCGCCAGGCAGAGCTTGGTGCGCGCAGGGGAGAGCGCGGCGGCGGTTGACTTACTTTTAGGCGTGGTTGCGGCGGTCAAGGTTGTCACTCCAATGTCGCATGAATAAGCGGGATTCAATCCCTGCAACTCTAGCAGAATGTGACAAAGGAGCAGCGCCTTTGTCAGGTCGGGACCTTGCCTGTATAGTCGCAATACAGGCGAAGATGGTCTCAGGTACATCGCGGGCGACAGGAGATCCCATGGGTATGCACACGACAAAGGTTGCAGTGGGCGAGGGCAAGTTTGCGCTCGAGGCCCAGCTGACGGTGACACCGCGAGGCATGGCGGTGTACGCCTGCTCGCCGGAGTTTGCGCACCTGGGCGCCACGGCGCAGGCCATTCCGCGCCCCGAGCCCGGCCGTACGGCGACGGTGAGCATCCTGGCCGTTCCGTGCCATCGAGACGAGATCCCGGCGCACGATATCGCGGCGGCGCTGGCCACGCGCTTTGACGTGCCGGTAGTTGCAAGCATGGGTTTTCATGTTGAACAGGCGAGCGGGGACGACCTGCAGCGCGTGCTCGACACCACCAAGGAGCTTATCGCCGCGCTCGAGGAAGCCGCCGCGCGCATCCTGCGCGCCGGCTGGGATGAGGGCGGTGCGGGCGCCGAGGTCGTGGCGGTCGATGCCGCGACCGGCGAGACGCTTGGCCCCGTCGATCGCATCGATGCCCATACCGGCGAGGGCATTTTGCATCAGGCGTTTCTGACGCTTTTGGCTGAGGGCCGGGGCGAAGACGCGCGCTTGCTGCTCTGTCGCCGCAGCCCGCTCAAGCGCTTGTGGGGTGGGGTGCTGGCCGATAGCTGTGCCGGCCATCCGCTCCCCGGGGAAGACGTCGCGGCCGCCACGGCGCGCCGCATCAACGAAGAGCTCGGCATTACGCGCGAGCCCGATCAGCTTAAGCACCTCGGACACGTGGTGTACCGCGAGGATCACGGCGACAGCCGCTGCGAGTGCGAATGGTGCGAGGTCTACCTTGCCCATGTTGAGCCGGGCGAGCTGCATATCAACCAAGAGGAGATCTCGGAGGTGCGCCGCGTGGCTCCGTCCGAGCTCGACGGCTATCTGCAGGGTCACCCCGAGCAGCTGGCCCCTTGGCTCCGCGAGGCCCTCAGCGACCCATCCATCCGTACGGCCCTCGCTATGTAAAAAGACAGTCCCTTTGTCACATCCAAACCGTCACAACATTCGATGAAAATCTCGAAATCGAGGAAAAGCGTCGAATGTTGTGACGGTTTTCGTGTCCGGCGCGGGTGAGCTTCGGTGCTGTCTGGGGGTATAAGGCTAGCAAGTGTTTATTTGCGAGGCCTAAGGGGCGCCCCGTATGGATATCGATAACTTTGAATGGTGGTATAGCGAGGGTGAGGCTCCGGACGAGGGGTGGGACGAGCCTACGCCGCGTGGCGTGTCGAGCGACGAGGACGAGACCGGCAACGACGTCGCCGCCGACTCGGACGCCGCCCTCGATCCCGTCGAGCCCCTGACCTTCGAACAAGCTTGGGCCCAGGCCGAGGCAGACGAGGCCAAGGCCGACGCTACGGCCACACTCGGTGAGCCGGCGGACATGTCCATCTCGCCGGCCAAGACCCCTCAGCCGCGCCATACCATCGATCCCGGAAGCACGGCATCCTTCAGTATTCTCGACGTGCCCTCGCAGGGTGCCCAGGCGCCTGCGCCCACACGTCGCCCCAATCTGTCTCGCGAGGAAGATGCAGGACGTCGCTCTCCGCTCGGCCCCATCCTTATCGCCTTCATGGCCGGCGTTATCGCATGCTCGGTAATTGGAAACATCTGGAGCCATGTTGAACAACAGCGAAAAGACGCCGCCAAGGTCGAGATGTCTATCGAGCAATCGCTCGGCCGCACGCGCTCGGTACATGTGTCGGTCGAGGTCAAGGACGGCGCGACGTGGGACACCGCGCGCGGCGACAGCCAAATGCTCATCCATATCGTGGGGCGCACGCTCAAAGGGCAGACGATTGACGAGTATCAATACGTCAATTCCGCTGGTGACGGCATGGAACTTAAGCCCGGCGACTACGAGCTCACCGTCGATGAACCGCCCGTCGCCACCGACGGCACGCGCTTCCGCGCCTCAAAGCGCATGGTTCCCGTGAGCTTTAACTCGCAGGCGCCCGATACGGTCGACACCACACCGCAGGGCGAGTTCGACCTTTACGTAGATACCCAGTAGGCGCTCGCCGCTCATTCCGCTATGGCTACTCAATAATCGCCTGCCGTCCCGTCCCGCCGCCAAGAGTGGGACAATAGCCTTCGACACTATTGTTTACTTTTGGAGGAAGTAGCATGTCTACCGTCACTACCATCAAGCGCGGCGGCCTCACCGCGGCCATCGATTCCATGGGCGCCCAGCTCACGAGCCTTGCCCTCAACGGCAACGAGTATCTGTGGCAGGGCGACCCCGCCTTTTGGGGCAAGCACGCGCCCATCCTGTTCCCCATTGTGGGTTCGCTGCGCAACAACACGGCAACGTCTGCGGCCGGCACCTGCGAGATGCCGCGCCACGGACTCGCGCGCATCGTCGAGCACGAGCTGGTCGAGGTTTCGGAGGACGGCTCCTCGGTAACTTACGAGATCACCGATACGCCCGAGTCGCTCAAGGCGTTCCCGTTCCACTTTAAGCTCAACATGACCTATGCCCTGACCGGCGACGCCACCCTCACGCAGACCTTTGCCGTCACCAATACCGGCGACGTGGACCTGCCGTTCTCGGTGGGCGGCCACCCCGCATTTAACGTGCCCGCCCCCGGTGCCGAGGACGAGGCGTTCGAGGATTACGAGCTGGCGTTTACCGAGGCTTGGACTAACGAGGCTCCTATCATCACGCCCGACGGTCTTATGACGTTCGAGGGCAGCTACAAGGCTCCCAATAACTCGGACGTGCTGCCCATCACGCACCGCAGCTTCGATAACGATGCCATCATGTTCACCGATACTCCGGGCTCCACGCTCACGCTGCGCGGCCGCAAGTCGGGCCACGGCGTCAAGATCGACTTTGAGGGCTTTAAGTACATTGGCGTGTGGTCTGCCGCCAACGACGCTCCGTTTGTGGCGCTCGAGCCTTGGACCGGTCATACCACCATGGACACCGAGGACGATGTCTTTGAGCACAAGGTCAACACCATCACCCTGGCCCCGGGCGAGACGGACAAGCGCAGTTTTAGCGTTACCTTGCTCTAGAGGTTCCGCCGCTCGGTCGATGCTGCGCGTCGTCCAGAGCGACAAGTTGTCATTCAAAAGGCAAGGCATAGACCTTCTGGTCATGCCTTGCCTTTTTCATGCCACTTGTTTGCTCTGGACGTCGCTCGCCGGCATTGCCAAAACATCGGCGTCCCCAATGACTACCGCGTGTCTATTAATTTTTCGAGCTTGTGCTGCGCTGCTGGTTGCTGGCGTATATCCTGTTAAGTCGTCAGCATACGATTCAACAGGGAAGGCAGATTATGCATTCTCCCCAACAGCGCGGCATGCAGGCCCAGCCGATATGCAGCCGTCGCATCTTTTTGGGTAGCGCTCTCGCTGCGAGCGCTTTCGTCGTCGCCGGCGCGCTCGCCGGCTGTCAGCGCCCGTCCACGCTTAAGGTGGTTCAGCCCACGACGGGCGGCGGTCGCGACGACCTGTCCGATTCCGTGATCGGCAAGGATAAGATCCGCATCGGCATGGAGGCGGCCTACGCCCCGTACAACTGGCAGGTTTCCGAAGCCAGTGAGTACACCATCCCCATCGACAACGTGCAGGGCGCCTATGCCGATGGCTACGACGTGCAGATCGCCAAGATCGTCTGCAAGGCCCTCGGTGGCGAGCCCGTTGCCGTCAAGCAGAGCTTCTCGGGCCTTATCGATTCGCTCAACAACGGCCAGATCGACCTCATCATTGCCGGCATGAGCGCCACGCCCGAGCGCGAGGAGTCGGTCGGCTTTTCCGACCCGTACTTCATTGGCTACTTTGGCCTGTTCGTAAAAGAGGGTTCCCCCTACCAAAACGCCACCAAGCTCAGCGACTTTAGCGGTGCCACGGTACTCGGCCAAAAGGACACCATGCTCGACACCGTCATCGACGAGATTCCGGGCGTTGTGCACAAGAACCCGGTCGACTCCGTCCCCACGGTGTTCTCGAACCTGCTGCAGGGCACGTGCGACGCCGTGACCTACAACACCGAGAACGAGAAGGGCTATATGGCCCAAAATCCGGGCATTGTCCCTATTCATTTTGCCGAGGGCGAGGGCTTTAAGCAGGAGGTCGCGGCAAATGTCGGTTGCCGCAAGGGCTCGGACAAACTGCTTAAGCTCATCGATAAGACGCTCAAGGGCATTAGCCAAGAGGAGCGCGACCAAATGTGGGACGCGTGCCTCGACCGTCAGCCGGCATAGGGAGGCAGCATGAAAACCATCAATCGCCTGGCCTCCTTTATCAAGGCCGACCACCGTTACGTGTACCTGGGCACGAGCGTCATCGCGGCACTCGGCCTGGCGTTTAGCCAGCGCAACCCCACGCCGTTGAGCTTCTTGGCGCCTACGGGCGTCTTCCAGGATTGCCTCTGGGCAATCCTTTGGGCCTGGCTCGTCGCGTCGGCGGCAGCGCTCGTCACCAAGCTCATGCACTGGAACGACTATCGCGAGAAATCTCCGTTTGCTTCCGACCGCTTCCGTCACGGCGCGCGCCTGGGCAGCTATGTCGTCGTTGCCATTGCGGCGATCTTCTTTATCGACCGCTGCGTCATGTCGTTTATCGACCTGGTGCAGGTGAGCATTGTCTCGGATTCCAACCCCAGCGACTTTTTGTCGAGCCTGGTCTACATGACCTACAAGAGCGGCGACTTCTTTATTCGCGGTATCGAGATCACCATCGCGCTTGCCACCTTCGGCACCGTCATCGCATTCTTCCTGGCGCTGCTCTTCGTGTTCCTGCGCATTCAGACCTTCGATCGCGTGGACAACGACCTGGTGCGCTTCTTTAAGAGTGTCGGCCGCGGCTTTGCGACCGTCTACTCCACCATCGTGCGCGGCACGCCCATGATGGTCCAGGGTCTGCTCATCTATTACGCGGGCTTCACCGTTTTGCGCGGCATGGGCTTCGAGACCGCTCAGGCCAACCAGATTTGGAGCACCTTCACCGCCGGCCTCGTCACCATCTCGCTCAACTCCACCGCCTACATGATGGAGGTCCTGCGCGGCGGCATCGAATCCATCGATCCCGGCCAGGCCGAGGCAGCACGCTCGCTGGGCTTGTCGCAATGGCAGGCCATGCGTAAGGTCGTGTTCCCGCAGGGCATTAAAAACGCGATCCCCGCACTCACCAACGAACTCATCATCAACATCAAGGACTCGTCAGTGCTTTCGGTCATCGGCGTGTTCGACCTCATGTACGCCACCACCACCGTCGCCGGCGTGTACTACCGCCAGATGGAGGTCTACTGCGTGGCGCTCGTGGTCTACCTGATCCTGACGCTCGTGGCGAGCCGCCTGCTCGAAGCCTTTGGCAAAAAACTTGGTGCCGAGGCTCCGGCCACGTTGCCCAGCTCCAACTAGGCTCAAGACGAGGAGAATCATCATGGCAGATACCGCCACTACCGGCGTTGCGGCCGCCGCACAGACCAATGAGCCGCTCATCCGCGTCGAGGGCCTGCGCAAAAGCTTCGGCTCGCTCGAGGTGCTCAAGGGCATCGACCTGTCCGTTAAATCAGGCGAGGTCGTCACCATTATCGGCGCCTCGGGCTCGGGCAAGTCGACCTTCCTGCGCTGCCTCAACCTGCTCGAGACCCCGGACGCGGGCCACATCTGGTTCCACGGCCAGGATCTCACGGCCGAGCGCTGCAACATTAACAAACTGCGTGAGGACATCGGTATGGTGTTCCAGGGCTTTAACCTGTTCAACAACATGGATGTGCTCGACAACTGCACGCTTGCGCCCGTCACGCTCAAAAAGATGAGCAAGGCCGAGGCTGAAAAAATTGCGATGGAGCATCTGACGAGCGTGGGACTCGAAAAGTTCGCGCACGCCGCCGTGGGCCGCCTGTCCGGTGGTCAAAAACAGCGCGTGGCCATCGCTCGTGCCCTGTGCATGAATCCGCAGATTATGCTGTTCGACGAGCCGACCTCCGCGCTCGACCCCGAGATCGTGGGAGAGGTGCTCGAGGTCATGCGCAAGCTCGCTGCCGACGGCATGACCATGGTCGTCGTCACGCACGAGATGGCCTTTGCCCGCACCGTGTCCGATCGCGTGGTCTTTATGGACAAGGGCGTGGTCCTCGAGGACGCCGCGCCGGCCGAGCTCTTCGGCAACCCCAAGCACCAGCGCACCCGCGAGTTTCTCTCGCGTTATCTCGAGGACAAATAACCAACCGCAAATGTTTGCGTGGCAGGGCCGCTCCGGTGGGGCGGCCCTCGTCATCACAATCGAAAGGATGTCATGGCCGAGGTTTGGCGCTTCTTTGCGCATGAGGACGATTTTGCCGATTTGGACGAAACTGGCGCGTGCGAGCGCTTGGGCCGCGTGCTGTCATTTCCGACCATCTCGAGTATGGATGCCGAGGCGGTGGACTGGCAGCCGTTCGACGACCTGCGCGCCTATATGCAGCAGGCGTGGCCGCGCGTGTTCGCGGCGGGCGAGGTCGACCTTATCGACCATTCGCTATTGGTGACGCTTAGCGGTTCCGACCCTGACCTCAAGCCCATTATGCTCATGGGCCACATGGACGTGGTTCCCGTGGTGCCGGGTACCGAGGCCGACTGGACGCACGACCCCTTTAGCGGGCACGTGGACGACACCTACATCTGGGGCCGTGGAGCGATCGACATGAAGGACCAGGTCGCAGGCATTCTCGAGGCTGTCGAGTATGCGCTGGCGCACGGTTGGCAGCACGAGCGGACGCTGCTCCTGGCCTTTGGCCAGGACGAGGAGACGACGCAGTGCGGCGCAGGCGCCATCGGCCGCGCGCTCGAGGAGCGCGGTGTTGAGCTCGAGTTCCTGATCGACGAGGGCGACTACCGCATCGTTTCGGATGCCGAGTACAGCGCGGGCGAGGGTTGGCTCATGCACGCCGACCTCGCGGAGAAGGGCTATGCCGACATTGTGCTCAAGACAAAGAGCGCGGGTGGACATTCTTCCAACCCCTACGGCGGCACGTCGCTCGAGGTGCTTAGCCGTGCCATCACCGCAATCTGCGATATCGAGTGGCCGACGCGCGTCACGGACCTGCTTGCCGCACAGCTCGTCGAGCTGGGGCTTTACACGGCCGATGAAATTGCCGCCAACGGGGGCGCCATTGTCCGCGATTGCCTCGCCAGCAAGAAGCTCTATCCGCTCGTGACCACCACCTGCGCGCCCACGCAGGTCGAGGGTGGCAGCACCGGCGCCAACGTAATGCCGCAGGATATGTGGGCCAATATCAATTTCCGTATGCTCGAGGGCACGAGCGTGGCCGATGTCGTGGCCCGCTGCCGCGTCGCCGTTGCCGAGGCGGGGCTCGCCGACCGTGTCGAGGTCGAGCTCGGCCCCGGCAGCTCCGAACCCTCGCCGTCTCCGCGCATCGGCGGACCGGGACTCGAGGCGGTTCGCTCCATCGCCGCCCGCTATTTCCGTGATCCAAAGGGGACGGAGGAAAACGGATCATCCGAGCCGTTGGCGATTGTCCCCTCGACCGTGATCGGCGCGACCGACGCTGCCAACTACCAGCGCATTTGCTCCGAGTGCATTCGCTTCTCGGCCTTTGTGGTCGACGATGACGAGTGCGATCGCGGCGTCCACGGCACCAACGAGCGCATCACCCGTCGCGCCTACCTCCAAGGCACCCGCTTCCTCATCGCCCTGCTCCGCACGCTCTAGAATGTGACAAAGGGACTGAGCCGATTTCATCGGTAATGAGACAAAAACTGTAATAGAAAAAGGCTAAGATATCTTAAGAGACATATGCTGGGGTTGGTATTCCTTGAACGACCGCGGGCATGTGCCAGACCGCCTCGGCCCCCGGGGAGCGCCCGGGCAGGTCGCCGTGTGACTGGGGAGGAAATTATGCAGGAGCTCAGAGAGATGACGTCTCGACTCGTGAATATTGCTACCGGGGGGTGTCTAAGCAGGGAACTTCCTGGTGAACACCGGCCGCGCGAGCGGTGGTCCGTCATGTCTTGTGGCCGTCGTCGCGGGCTGCGCTCGGTCTCGCCATATGCGATTGTTCTGGCCCTCGCCATCGCGCTGACGGCGAGTTTCTTCCTGCCGCTTCGTGCCGAGGCGGCAATTTCGGACCACACGGTTCCGACGATTTCGCCTTCGGGGACAACAATCAACCTGTTTGATTACTGGGTGAATCCCGATGATCACCTGTCGGTTTCCGGCAACGGCGGCATCAACGCAAACCACCGGTTCCAGTTTAACGACGGCCAGGGTGGTGAGTCGCTCAACCGTTGGACGGGCGGCGAGAACCCGCAGTCCGGCATCGTCCACAACACGCTTTTCGACGGCTACCCGCGGCTTTCCGATACCTGGGGCGGCAAGTCCCTCCGCTATCTGTTCGATTCCTCTGCCAGACCGGCAAGACGTCCCATTTTGGCGTGACGGGCCTCCTCCAGGCTCAGGGCGGCTACTACGTCTATGACAGCACCCACAACTACGCAGCCTACAACGCTAACAAGAATGCCTTCGACATCTATGACACCGGGGGCGTTGGCAATTCGTCCCACCAGGGTCAGTTCTTCCCGTTCGACGCGGCAGACAAGGTGTTCAATGAGGAAAACGACCGGCTCGTCCAAAATGGCATCACGGCAGACAACACCGCGAGCTACAACGGTGGCAAGCCCGTCAACCATCACTTCGGTCTCTCAATGTCCACGCGATTCGTGCAGCCCGACGGCGGCAAGACGAACAAAGATGAGGACATGACCTTCGAGTTCGCCGGCGATGATGATGTCTGGGTGTTCATCGACGATGTCCTCGTGGGTGATATCGGCGGTATTCACGACCGCGCGAGTCTGAACATAAACTTTAAAACGGGCGACATTAAGGTGAACGGCAAGAGCGACGGCACGCTGCTGAGCAAGTACCAGGAGGCGGGCAAGGACGGCGACACGAGGTGGTACGGCAGCACCTTCGCCGACGGCACCAACCACACCCTCAAGTTCTTCTACCTGGAGCGCGGCGCCCTCTACTCCAACATGGAGCTCAAGTTCAACCTCGTGACGGTGCCCGAGTCCGACATCATAAAGTTCGACCAGGACGGCAAGTTCGTACAGGGTGCCGAGTTCCAGCTCTATAAGACCGATAAGGACTTCAAAACCGAGGGCGCGCTTCTCGGCTCCGGCACCACGGACGAGGCCGGCTGCCTAACGCTCACGAACGACGATGGCAGCGGCGTCATCAACTTCGACGATCTCTACAACAAGGATCACAGCAATAAGTACTACCTCCTGAAGGAGACGAGCGTGCCCAAGGGATACCGCTCGAATCTCACGACGACGGATGGCAGCATGCGCCTCGAGTACGAGCCCACGAGCGACAAGAACGGCGCGGGCGGCGTCATCATCAACCGCGGCGGTATGGACGCGGGCAGCGCCGTGTGGCGGACGGGTGCGTTAGCCGGCGCGAAGGAGACCATCACCGCGCCGTCGATCGTGTACAAGGCGAATGATGACCTGACGAAGTCCAACGACGCTGTCAGCCTGGACTCCGGCATACTGTTCGCTGTGGTGCTCAAGCGCGATAAAAGCGCAAGCATCAAAGATCCGAGCAGTTGGTACGCCGTGTCGGGCGACCCATCGACGGGAGCGGGATACACCCTCGCCAAGGAGCCGGGCACGGCCGGCGCTATCGAGGCGGCGAAGAAGGACCTGCACGCCTTCACGCTCAACACGAGCGGCCAGTACCAGGTAGAGATTCAAAATCTGCCCGGTGACATCTCCAAGTACTACTACTTGCTGAGCGGTGAGGCCCGCAAGGATGCCGAGTACACGGTGGCCATCTACCACACAACGGCGAGATCGATCGGCGACGCGACGCCTAAGAACACCGTCCACGTGTACAGCGACGACATCGCAGGCGGCACGAACTTCAAGCGGCAGTTCGCCACGCGCCTGCTCGTCACGAACATCCAGAATCGCCTGTTCGTGCAGAAAACCGATACCGAGGGCAACCCCGTAGACGGCGCAACGTTCGGCTTGTACAAGGCGACAACGGACGCGAACGGCAAGGTTGTGCCCAAGGACGATCAGGGCCCCTATGACACCCTGACGACGGGGTCGGTCGACAACCCGGTCCGGCTCGAAGGGGCGGGCATATTCCCGTGTACGAGCGACGGCAACAAGCCGCTCAAGAATGGCACCTACTTCCTAAAGGAGGTCTCGGCGCCCAAGGGCTTCCTGCTTAACGACACGCTCACCAAGGTGATTGTGGACGATGACGGCGTCCATGCCGATGCTGGTACGGACGATGACGGCGTTTCGACGTTCGTGGGCCCGGGCACGCTCATGAAGAGTCTGGGCCAGTTTGGCGCAGAGGGCGACATCGACAACACGCTCACGTGGATCAAGGGTACGCGGCAGACCTCGAATGGCGAGACCAATGTTAAAGGCAACCTGACGTGGACCGATGTCGAACCCGTGGGTGCAGACGACACAGTGCACCTCAAGTACGGCGCTAACGGACGCATGTACCAGTATGGGCCCACCGAGGAGGGCAAACCCTACCGCCTGGAGACCGAGACGGGCTGGATACGTATGGGTATCACCCAGGACGAGCAGCCCAAGGGAATCACGGCGAAGGGCGCCCGCGCCGACTTGGGCGCCATGAACCTGAACGCCCTGTTCACGGGCACCACCTGCGTGCGCGTGGCGAACGAACGCGAGGCGAGCCTCGAGGTGACGAAGAAGGTCGTGGTGCCCGATGGCCTGACGGGCAATAAGGACGCGGGATTTACCTTTAAGTTCACCGTGCCAAAGGGGAAGACGTACAAGGCTGCGGTGTTCGAGAAGGCGGGTACCGTCGATGAGAAGCAGGTCGGCAACGTGTTCGACCTGACAAATGGCTATTCGCAAACCATCAAGGCCGACGAGACGATTCGCGTGTACGGACTTGGCGAGGGCGACGAGTACACGGTGCAGGAGCTGACCGGCGCAGACGAGATGCCCGCGGGCTATAAGCTGACCGGCCGCAAGCAGGGTGACAAGAATCTGATCGGCGTAGGCGATGGTATCATCACCGGTAAGATCGCGAAGCAAAATACCGACGGCACGCTGGCCGAAGACAACAAGCTGGTGTTCACCAACAGCTACAGCGTGAAGTCTTCGGTGACGCTCACCGGCATTCGGGCGCAGAAGGTGCTTCAAGGCCGCAAGTGGACTAAGGCCGACAGCTTCGACATCTATCTGCGCGCTGCCAAGGGCACGCCCATGCCCGGGGGCTACAAGGGCGTATCCGGCGTGCCCGGATACGTCCAGGTGGTCAAGACCGTCAACAATGGTGATGAGTTCGACTTCGGCCAGATTACGTACAAGAAGCCCGGCACGTACACCTATACGGTGGCCGAGCGGACGCCCGACGAGCATGACTCGTCCTGGCTGCCCGGCTTCGGCTACTCGAGCGCCGGGTACACGGTGACGGTGCAGGTGGACGACACGGGCAGGGGTACGCTGTCCGAGCCGGTTGTCACTATGGCTCGCAACGGCGACGATGATGGCGCCCACCACGACCCGGCCGTGCCAGTCGATAACAAGGTCGCGGTGTTCACCAACAAGTTCAGCACCGACACCAAGACAATCTCATTTAACGCGCAGAAGTCGTATACCGACGAGTCGGGCGACAACCCGCTTGCCGCGGGCAAGTTCACCTTCGAGCTGAAGGCGCTGGGCGGCCTGGCCAACAGCGCGGTGGGGGCTGCCCCCATCAAGTTCAATGACCTGAGCTACACGGTCAGTGCGAACGACGCGCCGATGCCCGCCGACGGCGTGACGACCGCGGAGAACGATGGCGGCGGCATTGCGGCTTTCCCGCAGATCACGTTCACCGCTGCCGACCAGAACACCACCTACGTGTACCAGGTGACGGAGCAAGCTGGTTCCGATGCTTCGACAACGGGCGGCATGACGTACGACACCACCGTGTACTACGCGATGGTGCAAAACACGCTCGACGACAAGGGCCAATTGTCCTCCACGGCCACGTATTGGAAGGCCGACGGCACGCAGCTGACGGACACGGGTGGATATATCCCGTTCAAGAACACCTACACGGTGGCCCAGACGATGTTGGCACCGGTTACTGTGCAGAAGACGCTGGCTGGGCGTGCGTGGGAGCAGGATGACAAGTTCGATTTCACGCTGACGCCAGCGGATGACGCCACGATGAAAGCGGTTAAAAACAAGGTCGTTACTCAGAAGAAGGCTGCCGACTCCGATGAGACTGGCGATTTGACGACTAAGGTCGAGATCGCAGGTCCCGGCGACGCGATGCGCACCACCCCGTTCGGCACGGGCGACCTTGTGTTTACCAGGCCGGGCGTGTATACGTTCAAAGTGAACGAGACGAGGCCGACCGACGCGGACAAGACCGGCATCAGCTATGACGACCATACGTCCACAGTGACGTACACAGTGACCGATATCGAGAACGGCACGCATACCGGTAAGCTGACCGCGTCGGTTGCGTACGACAACAAGCAGGCGACGACGGATGCCGACCGGCAGGTGACGGGTGCTGCCGCGTTTACCAACACCTATGCGGCCTCCGGTACCTACGCGGGCATCGATGTGACCAAGACTCTGGTTGGTACCCCGCTGGAGAATGGCAGGTTCCCGTTCACCATCGAGGCGATGACGTATAACGGCACGAAGGCCCCGGAGCCGGTTGATTCCGATAAGTCGTTCACGAACACCGTGGGCAAGGATGACGGTGACGATACGCAGACCGCCACGATGTCCGGTAAGCTGAAGATGAACTTCACGCAGCTGAGCTACAACAAGATGTACGTGTACAAGGTGTCTGAGGTACATGACGCCAACGCTGCTGGATACACGTATGACACCGAGTACCCCGGTGATGCCTTCGTGCTCATCGCGGTGAAGCCGAATCCGGACAACAAAGGCCAGCTCTACACCAAGACGACCATCGTGAAGGGCCCGGACGTGACGGCGCTCGTTGGCGTGGGCGACAACGTTGATGCGCTGACGGCCGAGGCGATTAAGGGCCTTAATACCACGACCAACTACGTGCAGACGGTCTCGAGTCGCGGTGCGAAGCCCGCTACGCCTATCGTCCCGTTCAAGAACGAGTACAAGGTCGAGACGGTTGAGTACGGTGCGAAGGCCGGTCTACAGATTGAGAAGAAATTCACCGGCACCGGTGATGCGAGCAGAGCATTCAGCTTTACGGTGACGCCCGAGGACTATCAGGCCGAGGGTCAGGATGGCACGAAGTTCATCCTGACCTCCGCCGACGCCGCGGCGAAGAAGCTCGACATCACGGGCGGGGCGGAGACCTTCAAGATTCCCGAGATGAAGCTCGGGGACACCAAGACCGTGAGCTTGCTGCCGAAGGGCTTGCAGTTCACACACGACGACGTGAGCAATGAATGCCGCGCCAACGTCTACCAATACAGGGTGGAAGAGAACGTGCCGAAGCCCGTCCCCGCCGGCTACACCTACGACAAGACGGTCTATACCGTCAAGATCGCAGTGTCCGACAACGGCGACGGCACACTGAAAGTCGAGACGACGGTTCTGAACAGTGATGGCAAGAGGGTCGATTACCGTAAGTTTGCCCCCGGCGCCTCGCTCGAGGACAACACGGCGACTATTCCGTTCGAGAACAGCTACAAGACGGTCGCCAGCGACGAGCTGACCCCGCAGGTAACGAAGAAGATTTCCGGCACCGAGAGCACGGACAAGAAGTTCTCGTTCACGCTGACTGCCACGTCGGAGACGAAGGATAAGATTGCCGCCGGCGATCTGAAGGCTGACGGCCTGAAGGGCGACACATCCTCGGAGTCCAAGACCACGGAGGGGAAGATCACCAGCAAGGACGGTCAGCCCCTCAGCTTCTCCGGCATGCAATTCAACAAGGCAGGCGACTACACGTTTACGCTCACCGAGGCCCACGGGGAAGATGACGATCCTAATACGACTGGTGTGCAGAACGCCGGTTGGACGATGGACGATTCCACCTACACCGTCACGGTGAAGGTTGAGGACAAGAATGCCAAGCTGACTGTCACAGGCGTGGCGGTGGAAAAGGACGGCGATGACAAGAGCGAGACGCTTGAGGTCAAGAACGGCAAGGTGAACCTCGTCACCTTTACCAACAGCTATGCCGCGAAGGGTTCCGTGACCCTGGCGGCGAAGAAACGCTTTACGGGCGGTGCGCTCGCGGGGAACGACTTCTCGTTCGCTCTGTACAAGGGTGACAAGACGGAAGGCACGCCCATTGAGACCGGCACAAACGACAAAAACGGCAACATTACCTTCCAGCCCATCAACTACACCGAGTCCGGTGACTACGAGTACACCATCAAGGAAGTTACCGGTAACGACCAGACCATCGTCTACGACGGTCAGAAAGTGAAGGTCAAGGTCAGCGTCACCGATAACAAGAACGGCACGCTGGACGCAACCGCTACCTACGACGGCGATGAGGCTGTGCCGACCTTCACCAACGCGAAGCCGACGGCCGATGCAACCATCGAGGCAAAGAAGACCCTCACGGGCAAGGACCTGACGGAAGGCGCGTTCAACTTCGGCCTGTACCAAGGCGACGCGTCCACGGGTAATCCCGTCCAGCTCGCCCAGAACGACAAGGATGGCAAGATCAATTTTGCTCTCACCGGTCTGACCATCGGCGAGTACGACTACATACTCAAGGAGGAGAACGTCGGTGCCGATCCGACTATCACCTACGACACCAAGGCGGTGAAGGTTCACGTCTCGGTGAAGGCGGAGGGTGGCAAGGCGAAGGCGACCGTCACTTACGACGGCAAGAACGATGCCCCGACCTTCGAGAACACGTATCAGCCCGCCGAGACCTCGGTGGCGCTCGCGGCGAAGAAGACCTATGTGAAGTCCGACAGCACGCCGGCTGCGCTCAAGGGCGGCGAGTTCACCTTCAACCTGTACAAGGGCGATTTGACGGCTGAGCAGCTGAAGGGCAAGCAACCCATCCGGACCGCTGAGAACGGCGAGGACGGCACCGTTACCTTCCCGGCCATCGACTACACCAAGGCCGGCGAGCACAAATACACCGTCGCGGAGCAGAAGGGCGACCTGTCCCACGTGACCTACGACGCTACGGTGCACCATGCCGTGGTGACGGTCGTGGACAACGCCGGCAAGCTGGAGGCGAGCGTCACCTACGACGACGGCAAGACGGATGCCCCCACCTTCAAGAACACCTATACCGCAAAGGGCTCCGCGGAGCTGACGGCGACCAAGGTCGTTGCGGTCGCGCCGGGCTTCACGCACGACACCAAGCTGAAGGGCGGCGAGTACACCTTCGACCTGAAGGATGCCGCCGGCAACGTGCTCGACACTGCGACGAACAAGGCCGATGGCACGGTGAAGTTCACGCGCGACTTCGAGCTCTCCGACCTGGACGGCGCCGCGAGCAAGGACTTTACCTACACCATCGCGGAGAAGCCGGGCACGGAGCCGGGCATGCTCTACGACACCCATGCGCTCATCTACAAGGTGACGGTCGCGGACGATGGCACCGGCACGCTGAGGGCCACACCGCAGGTAACGAGTGGAGACAACTCGCAGACCTTCATGAACACGTACCACCCGAAGGAGACCTCGGTAACGCTCAAGGCGACGAAGCGCTTCACGGGCGGCGACCTCGCAGGGGGCGACTTCACGTTCCAGCTGCTCGACAAGGACGGCAGCGTGGTCCAGACCGTCCAGAATGACAAGGGCGGCAAGGTCACCTTCCAGGCAATCGGCTACGACACGCCGGGCGATCACGACTACACCATCAAGGAGGAGAAAGCCGGCCAGACCGTTGACGGCGTGGTCTACGACGCCAAGGAAGTCAAGGTCCACGTCAAGGTCACCGATGAGAAGGGCGAGCTAAAGGCGGTCGCCACCTACGGCGGCGATAAGGCCGTGCCGACCTTCACCAACGCGAAGCCGACGACGGACGTTACCGTCGAGGCCATGAAAGTTCTCGCGGGCAAGGACCTGACGTCCGACGCGTTTACCTTCGGCCTGTACGACCAGGCTGGCAACGAGGTTGCCCGCGGCACCAACGACCAGGGCGGCAAGGTCAAGCTGACCGTCAAGGGCCTGAACCTGGGCGAGTACGACTACACGCTCAAGGAGGAGAAAGCGGGCCAAACCGTCGACGGCGTGGTCTACGACGCCAAGGTAGTCAAGGTCCACGTCAAGGTAGAGCAGAACCAGGACGACAACAATAAGACGAAGGTGACCGTCACCTATGACGGTGCCGCTACGGCTCCCGCCTTCAACAACACCTACGACGCAAAGGGTTCCGTAACCCTGACGGCGACCAAGACCATCAAGGTTGCGGACGGCTTCGACCACACGACGAAGCCCGCGGACGGCGAGTTCACCTTCGACCTGAAGGACGCTGCCGGCAACGTGCTCGACACCGCGAAGAACGATGCAAACGGCAAGGTCAGCTTCACGCGCGAGTTCCAGCTCTCCGACTTGGACGGCGCCGCGAGCAAGGACTTCACCTACACCATCGTGGAGCAGCCGGGCGCGGAGCCGGGCATGGTCTATGACAGCCATCCCCTCACCTATACGGTGACGGTCACGGACGGCGGGAACGGAGCACTGAATGCGAAGGCGATCGTGACGAGCGCATCCGGCTCGGATACCTTCACCAACACCTACCAGCCGGCCGCGACCGGCCTGGCCCTCGGTGCGCAGAAGAGCTATGTGAAGAAGGACGACAACACGCCGATCGTCCCCAAGTGCGGCGAGTTCACCTTCGATGTGTACGAGGGCAACCTGACGGCTGAGCAGCTTGCCGGGGCCAAGCCCGTCCGGACCGCGACCAACGGCGCGGACGGAAGTGTTAACTTCGACGCCTTCTCCTACGCGAAGCCGGGCACGCACGAGTACACCATCGTGGAGCGGAAGGGTGATCTGGCCTACGTGACCTACGACGCCGCGGTGCACCATGCCGTGGTGACGGTTGCGGACAATGCCGGCACGCTGCAGGCGAGCGTCGCCTACGACGGCACGAATGTCACGAAGCCCAGCTTCACCAACACCTATGAGGCACAGGCGACGGACTCCGGCGCGATCGCCCTCACCAAGAGCGTTGACGTGCACGACGGCAGCTATCAGCTAAAGGCGGGAGACTTCGCCTTCGAGCTGGTGGGGTCTGACGGCTCGGTGATCCAGACCCAGAAGAACGATGCGCACGGCAAGGTTGCCTTCGACAAGCTGACCTTCGACCATGCGGGCACCTTTACCTACACGGTCCGCGAGGTGCAGCCGACGGGGGACGCGCCGGGCGTGCCGGGCGTGACCTACACCGGCAAGACGTACACCCTGACCTACGTGGTGAAGGACAACAACGACGGCAAGCTGGTGGTAGAGAACTCCACGGTGAAGCCGAGCGAGGGCACCGAGAACGGCGTCACCCCCAACACCATGACGTTTGCGAACAGCTACCAGCCGGGCGCGACCTCCTACCAGATCTCCGGCACCAAGGTGCTTGAGAATACCGATTCGGCCACCATGCGGACGCCCGCCGATGGCGAGTTCACGTTCGCGCTGATTGACGTGGCCACCGGGCAGGAGATCGACCGGACCACGAACGTGGGTAACGCGTTTACCTTCAAGGCCATCTCGTACACCGCGACTGGTTCGCATGCGTACCAGGTGAAGGAGGTTGCGGGCCAAGATGGCACCATCACTTACAGCGATGCGGTGTTGGATGTGACGGTGAGTGCGACCGACGACGGCAGCGGCCAGCTGACCGCGACGGCGAACAAGACGGCCGCGGATCTGACCTTCACCAACACCTACACGCCGACGGCAACGACGGCGACGATTACCGGAACGAAGGCCCTGACCGGCCGCGACCTGGCCGAGGGTGAGTTCTCCTTCGACCTGAAGGACGCCGCCGGCAACGTGGTCCAGACGGTGCAGAACGGCGTCGACGGCACGTTCGGCTTCGCGCCGCTGCAGCTGGACAAGGTGGGGACGTACGTCTACACCGTGTCCGAGCGGGCAGGGGCGACGGCGAGCGGCGTCACCTACGACACGACGGTCTTTACCGCGACGGTGACGGTGACGGAGAATGCGGAGACGCACGCGCTGGAGGCGCAGGTTGCCTACAGCAAGGGCGGCAAGGCTGCGGATGCGGTGGCGTTCAGCAACAGTTACGCGCCGGCCGCGACTGAGGTGAAGCTGGGGGCCTCCAAGGTGCTGAGCGGCGAGGACCTGAAGGAAGGGCAGTTCTCCTTCCAGCTGAAGGATGCCGACGGCAAGGTGCTGCAGACCGCAAAGAACGCGGCGGACGGCACGGTGGGCTTCGAGGCGATCTCGTACGACAAGCCCGGAACGTACGCCTACAGCATCTCCGAGGTGGACGACGGTCAGAAGAACGTGACGTACGACGCGGCCGAGCACCGGGTAACGGTGACGGTGACGGACGACGGTGCGGGCCATCTGGTGGCGACGGTAACCTATGACGGCGCCGTGGCACCGGTGTTCAAGAACACGTACACGCCGCCGACCACCCCGCCGACGGAGCCGCCCACCAATCCGCCGAGCAAGTCACCGGTGCCGAAGGAGGAGAAGCCGGGTCTGCCGTATACGGGCGATACCAGCTTGTCGCCGATGGCCCTGGGTGGCATCGCGGGCGGCGCGGTGGTGCTGATCGCCGCAGGCGTTATCCTGCGGCGCCGGAACCGGTAGCTACGGCGGCCGAGAAGGGCTTTGATTGAGGGCGGGTGGTCGCAGGGCGCGGCCGCTCGCCCTTTTTGGTGAAAGGCTATGTTAACCCGCCGTTTGCACGTCCGGCTCCAGATGGAACTCGTACTCCGGCTCCATCATCTTCTTCCGGATCTTTTCGTAGCGCCCGTCGTCGAGCTGCTCGCGCATGAGCGACGTCCTGTCCCCGACGCGTGCGGCCTCGCGCAGCCATCTGAACCACATCAGGCAGCTGTGGAGCCTGCGGGTCGATACGCCCTTGAACCTCTCGAGGAAGTGGCCGAGCGAACCCTGCGCTTCAGCATCCTCTGGACCGTGTCCCGCTCGTACCCGGTGAGCCTGCCGTGGGTCCTCGGGACCGCCCTCGCGGCGCCCTTCCCGCCCTTTCCGGACATGGCGTCCTCCGATCTCCCGGGGCCGGCCGATCCGGCCCTCAGGGTATCGGATTCCCAAATTTATCCGTATATGTGCGGATGAATGCGGGAGGCGTTCGGATGAAGTTGTATTCAAGGAAAGAGACTGACCCTTTGTCGCATTCCGTGCGGGTTATATGCAGGTATGCCTGCGCACGCTATCATGTATGAGTTAGACCGCAACTATGTACCTCATACGCGAAGGGATGCGCATGTATCTGAAGATCGACATGTTCTAGCTGGGCTTACCCCCGCAGTGGCGCCGCGCGCCCCATCAACTCTGCCGATTTTCGCCTTCACGCACATAAAGGAGTCCCGCCATGCGCGACAAGCTCGAAAAGATCATTAAGGCCTACGAGGAGCTCGAGAAGAAGCTTTCCGACCCGGCCGTCGCCTCCGACATCAAGGAGTTCACGCGTCTCAACAAGGAGTACGCACACCAGTCCGACCTCATCGCTGCCTCGCGCGAGTACATCGGCGCGCTCGATGACATCGAGGCCGCCAAGGAGATGCTCCGCGACACCAGCGATGCGGACGAGAAGGAGATGCTCCAGATGGACATCTCCGAAAATGAGGCCAAGCTCCCCCAGCTCGAGGAAGACATCAAGTACATGCTCATCCCGAGCGACCCCAACGACGACAAGAACACCATCGTCGAGATCCGCTCCGCCGCCGGTGGCGACGAGGC
Source organism: Collinsella aerofaciens (assembly GCF_028209885.1). Classification (GTDB taxonomy): domain Bacteria; phylum Actinomycetota; class Coriobacteriia; order Coriobacteriales; family Coriobacteriaceae; genus Collinsella; species Collinsella aerofaciens_BA. The sequence continues at coordinate 23,305 of NZ_JAQLEM010000021.1, forward strand.
GGCCATCTTCGCCGGCGACCTGTACAAGATGTACCAGCGCTTCTGCGAGTCGCGCGGCTGGAAGACCACCGTGCTCGACTCCAGCCCCAGCGAGGCCGGCGGCTTTAAGTCCATTGAGTTCAAGGTCGAGGGCGACCGCGTTTACTCCGTTATGAAGTACGAGTCCGGCGTGCACCGCGTTCAGCGCGTCCCCAAGACCGAGTCCCAGGGCCGCATTCAGACCTCCACGGCTACCGTCGCCGTACTTCCCGAGGCCGAGGAAATTGACGTCCAGATCAACCAGTCCGACCTGCGCATCGACACCTACTGCGCCTCCGGCCCTGGCGGTCAGTGCGTTAACACTACCTACTCCGCCGTGCGCATCACCCACTTGCCCACCAACACCGTGGTGCAGTCGCAGGAGCAGCGCTCCCAGATTCAGAACCGCGAGGTCTGCATGCAGATGCTGCGTGCTCGTCTGTACGAGATGGAGCTCGAGAAGCAGCAGGCAGAGCTTGGTGCCGAGCGCCAGAGCCAGATCGGCCACGGCAACCGTTCCGAGAAGATCCGTACCTACAACCAACCCCAGGACCGCGTGACCGATCACCGCATCGGTTTCAACTCCACCTACAACGGCGTCCTTCTGGGCGATCAGCTCGGCACCGTCATCGAGGCGCTCGCCGCCGCCGAGCGAGCCGAGAAGCTGGCACAGGCTGTGTAGTAGGTTCCGCCGTTCTACCGAACGGCGGACCGGCCGACGCTGCGCGGGCCGCATTTGGACAATCTGACGTTCAACTTCAAGGGCGCGACTAGAAGGTCAGCGCCCTTTCGTTTCACGTCACCTTGTCTCAAATGCGGCCCGCTCGCTGTCCGTCCTCTACCTGCGGCGTTGCCTTGCTCCGGATGCGGGGTAGTCATTGGGGACGTTCTTAAATGACTAGGTTGGGCACATTGCTTTGAGATGTTATTCAATCGGCTTTGATGGCCATGAAGCCGGCTACCTGCTCAAAGAAATTAGCGGCATTTATCTGCTATCGACAATAATGCTCGAAAAAGCGTCCGAGAAGTCGCGGGACGGTTTTTGAGGGGTCGTTCGTCAAGCAATGTGGCAAGTTCTTGGTTAGATATTGGTCAGTTTTGGGTCAACCTTGCCAAAAGCTTGACGAATGCAGATTTAGACGTCGGCGAATGAACACTTTGAGCGAGCTCGGTGCAAAATTCTGGGCTGATTCTCGATAATCGCCTTCAATTGTCCCTTGCCAAGCGCTGGCCTCGCGTACAATCTGCTCCGACATTCGCGCGCCGCCCGGCGCTTAAGAGGGGAGGGCCCCATGGCAAACGAGATTTGGACCATCAAGCGTTGTCTCGAGTGGACCAAGGAGTACCTGGCCGAGCGCGGCGAGGAGCACCCCCGTCTTTCTGCCGAGTGGCTGCTGTGCGCCGCCACGGGCCTGGCGCGCATTGACCTATATATGCGTATGGACGAGACGCTTAACGCGGCCCAGCTCGAGACCATGCATGCGGCCGTTGTCCGCCGTGCTAAGGGCGAGCCGCTGCAATACATCACCGGCAGCACGCAGTTTCGCATGATCGACGTCGCGTGCGCCCCCGGTGTGCTCATTCCGCGCCCCGAGACCGAGATGCTCGTCGAGGAAGTCCTCAATTATCTGGATGCCGAGGTGCTGAGCCCCGAGGCTGCTGCCCGTCAGCGTGTTGAGCTGCCTTGGAACGATGAGGTCGAAGAGGCCCGCAAAGCCGAGGCGGCGCTGGCCGACGAACGCGCGACTGCCGAGCGCCGTGCCGCTAACCTGACGGCTGCCGATGAGGCGGCGTTAGGCGGCGACGTACTGGGCAGCCGTGCCTATGCCGAGGAACTGGCCGACCGCGAGGCCGAGGAAGCCGCCGCGCAGGCAGCAGAAGCCGAAGCCGCGGAAGCCGCCGAGTCCGAGCTCGACGAATACGGCATCGTCATCGAGGGTGCCGGCCAGGAGACGGCTTCAGCTCAGGATGCCGCTTCGCCTGCCCCAGCCGAGCCCCGCATCGCCCGCGTTCTCGAGGTCGGCTGCGGCACGGGCTGCATTTCGCTCTCCCTTGCCTGGGAGCGCCGCGGCCACGTTACCTGCACCGCCACCGATATCGAGCCGCGCGCTATCGATTTGGCCACCAAAAACCGCGATGCGCTTGGCCTCACGTCCGACGAGGTCGCCTTTAGCCTCACGAACCTGGTGAGTTCCATTCCCCGCGAAGAGTGGGGCACGTTCGACGTGCTTGTCTCCAATCCGCCCTACATTCCGACCGACGTCATGCGCTCACTGCCGCACGAGGTCAAGGACTTCGAGCCCGACCTGGCGCTTGAGGGCGGCGCCGACGGCCTCGATATCTTCCGCCGCCTGCTCAACGCGGCACCCTACATGCTGCGCGCCGGCGGCCTGTTTGCCTGCGAGCTCTACGAGGGTGCCCTCGACGCCGCCGTCGAGATCTGCCGCCAGGCGGGTCTCTCGGACGTGCGTATCGTTCACGACCTCACCGATCGCCCCCGCATCGTCCGAGCCATCGTCACCGAGCCCAAACAGCGTATTTAAGCTGAATAAATAGACATTTGCGCAAGTTTGTCCTTGCAATATACCGTAAAACTTCTACTATAGAAGGAGAAAGGTATGTCAAATCAGCTGCATCGGTACCGTATCGTGCTTGATTACATTGAACCTTGGCTTGATGAGCAGGATGAAGCTACGCTGAAGCAGATTTATGCAGACCTTTTGGTGCTCGAGAAGGAAGGTCCCAGCCTTGGTCGTCCGCTGGTTGACCGCGTAAAGGGCTCGAAGCTTCATCATTTAAAGGAGCTGAGAGTGACGTCGTGTGGTGGGCAGGTGATTCGCATCCTCTTCGCCTTTGACCCCAAGCGCCAGGCGGTATTGCTATTGGCGGGTGATAAGTCGCGAGCGGGATCGTCAAGGGCAAAATGGAACGGTTGGTATGCGATCAACATTCCAAGGGCCGAGCAAATATACCGTCGCCACGTAAGGAGGCTCGATCGAGATGGAACTGCATGAGTATATGGAATCTCGCGGGATAACACGCGACTCCATTACCGCCGAGCAGGAGAGGACTCGCGATCGTATCGAAGCCTATAAGCTTGCTCAGATTCGCAGGTTAAAAGATCTAACACAGGCGTCGGTCGCCCAGTCGATGGGCGTTTCTCAAAAACGTGTATCCGAGCTCGAGCGTGGGGAGTTGGGTTCGATGAGGCTCGACACGCTGAGCAGGTACGCAGAGAGCCTCGGCGGAAAACTGGTTGCAAGCATCGAGTTTCCCGATCGTACCGTTACGCTTGCGCGCTAAAAATCTTCAATTAACCCCCTCACTTTCACCGACTACTAGAGCCGCTCACCAAACCAACATGCGCTCTGGGCAAATAGGCTGAATGTTTCGTGCGAGAATGCCCCTCAGTAAACAAACTTTCACCAGAGCGTAAGGGGCTGGCATACACATGCAGACGGTCTATCGGGTATACGAGGGAACGCGCGAGCCGCATCGGCTCGCCGTCGAGCGCACGGCCGAGGTGCTCGGCCGCGGCGGCCTGGCCTTGATCCCGACCGAGACCGTCTACGGTGTCGCCGTGGCAGTCAACGCCTTCTCGGACGCCGTACCCCAAGATACAAGCGAATTCCCATCGTGGCCGCGCGATCCGCAGGCTGTCGTCAATGGCGCCGCGGTCCCTGCGCTCGGTACCGGCTACCGCCGCATCTTTACCCTCAAGCAGCGCAAGCTCACCCAAACGGTCGCCTGGCTGGTTGATAATGCCGAAGCACTCGACCGCTATGGCGTGGATATCCCCGAAGAGGCTCGCGTACTCGCGCGACGATGCTGGCCGGGAGCCCTGACTATCGTGGTCAAGGCGGCCCCCTGCGTGCCGACCTTTATGCGCGCCGCCGACGACACGGTGGCACTTCGCGCTTCGGCCTCGCCCGTGGTGCAAGCGCTCATCCGCGCCTGCGGCAGCCCTCTTGCCTGCACCAGCGCCAACACGCATGGCGCGCCCGCGCCGGCAAGTTTTGTCACGGTGGAGGAGCGCATCCTGGAGGGGGTCGATGTTGCCGTCGACGCCGGTGAGACCCCGTGCCGCGACGCCTCAACCATCGTGTCGTTTCAGCACGGCGAGCTCCAGATCCTGCGCCAAGGCGCGCTTCCCGCATCAGAGATCGAACGGGTCCTGTCCGACCCGATGCAATAGAAAGGTGTAAGCGATGTCGTTGAATCTAGGCAGCCTGGGCATGGAAGACGCCTCGTTTAGCTTTGGCGGTTCCTACATCATGGCGCTCGACTGCGGCACTACCTCGGTACTCGCGGCCATTGTCGACGAATACGGCTGCATCGTTGCCCAGGCGCGTCGTAGCGTCAAAACCAGCTTCCCGCGCCCCGGCTGGGTGGAGCAGGATCCCACGGAGGTGCTTGCCAGCCAGATCGGCGTGATGATGGAGGTTCAGTTTAAGAGCGGCATCCATTCCGATCGCATCGCCGCCATCGGCATCTCCAACCAGCGCGAGACCACGGTGGTCTGGGACCGCGTGAGCGGCCAGCCCATCTATAACGCCATCGTATGGCAGTGCCGTCGTACCGCGCCGGCGATCGACGCGTTGGTTGAACAGGGTTGCGAGGAGCTGGTGCGCTCCCGCACGGGACTTACGCTTGACCCGTATTTCTCGGCCTCCAAGGTGCAGTGGATTCTCGACAACGTCGACGGCGCACGCGAGAGCGCGGCGGCGGGCGACCTCATGTTTGGCACCATCGACACCTGGCTCATCTACAACCTCACCGGCGGCCAGGTCTTTGCCACCGACTACACCAATGCCAGCCGCACGGCACTCTTTAATATCCATACGCTCGATTGGGACGACGACCTGCTGGCGCTCTTTGACGTTCCACGTTCCATGATGCCCGAGGTTCGCTGGAGCTCGGGCGACTACGGCCGCGTCGCGAGCGACATCATGACCAACATGCCGCCCATCATGGGCGTGGCGGGCGACCAGCAGGCATCGCTGTTCGGCCACTGCTGCTTCTATCCCGGCCAGACCAAAAACACCTATGGCACGGGCTGCTTTATGCTCATGAACACCGGTGACGAGATCGTCGAATCCAAGAATGGCCTGGTCTCCACCATCGGTATCGCTGCGGACGGCAAAGTCAGCTATGCGCTCGAGGGCTCTATTTTTGCCGCCGGTTCAACGATGAACTGGCTTCGCAACAACATGGGCATCATCTCGAGCGTGAGCGAGTCGGCACAACTCGCCGCTTCGATTAGCGACAACGAGGGCTGCTACTTCGTTCCCGCCTTTGCGGGTTTGGGTGCTCCCTGGTGGGACCCGCATGCCCGCGGTATCGTGTGCGGTCTGACCGGCGCCTCGAGCCGTGCGACCATCGTACGTGCCGCCTGCGAATCCATGGCATATCAGAGCTACGACGTGCTGCGCGCCATGGAGCAGGACGTGGGGCTTTCGATTGAGCGCCTGTCTGTCGATGGCGGTGCCTCGCGCAACGAGTTCATCATGCAATTCCAGGCCGACCTGCTGGATATCCCCGTGCTGCAATGCGAGACGGTGGAGACCACGGCAATCGGTGCCGCGTACTTGGCGGGTCTTGCCGTCGGCTATTGGGAAGACCTTGAAGAGCTGGAGCAAAATGCCCAGATCGTTAGGACCTTCCTTCCCCATATGTCCGCCGAGCGTCGCGAGCAAAACCTTGCGGGCTGGCGTGATGCAGTCAAGCGCTCGCTCAGTACCGCACAGTAGGGCTGCGATGGGCTGCTCGATACAACAAACCGCTAAACTTATGCATGGCGTGCGGCGGCAACATTGCTGCGCGCCTTGTCAGCAAGGCCGTTTTGCGGCTGCAACGAAAGGGGCAATCAACCCATGACCGTCACCTACGACGCGTCCCGTGTGACGCTTGTCGACCACCCGCTCGTCCAGCACAAGCTGTCGATCCTGCGCGACAAAAACACCGGCACCAACCAGTTCCGCCAGCTCGTGCGCGAACTCGCGCTTTTTGACGGCTACGAGGCCATGCGCGACCTGCCCATGGAAGACGTCGAGGTCGAGACCCCCATCACTACCGCCACGTTCAAACAGCTTGCCGGCAAGAAACTCGCCATCGTGCCCATCCTGCGTGCGGGCCTTGGCATGGTCGACGGCATCCTCGACCTGGCGCCCTCCGCTCGCGTGGGCCACATCGGCATGGAGCGCGACGAGGTTACCCACGAGCCGCATGAGTATTACTGCAGGATGCCCAAGGATATCGACCAGCGCATCTGCCTGGTCGTCGACCCCATGCTCGCCACGGGCGGTTCGGCCGAGATGGCCATCAGCTACCTGCGCGAGCGCGGTGTCAAGGACATCCGCATGCTGTGCATCGTCGCGGCCCCCGAGGGCCTCAAGTCGCTGACTGAGAAGGATCCCGATGTGCATATCTATACTTGCGCCATCGACGACCATCTCAACGAGGCCGCCTACATCGTTCCCGGCCTCGGCGACGCCGGCGACCGCATCTTCGGCACGCTCTAGTCGCTGGGCTAAGACGGCCGCGGCTGCAAATACGAAGAAACGGTGCGCGCGGTCGAACAAAAGGCGACCGCGCGCACTCCTGTTAACGGACGTTTTGCCCTGCAGGGTTCGAGAAAAACGTATTACCGTACCTGCGGCATAAAGAAGGTCTTAAGAAAACGAACAGGTGCGTATTAACCGATGCTTTTTCGGTTGTACTTTAGCGATTGGCTCGTACAATAGTCACCAATGTTTGGCGGGAACTGTTCTGTGAGGCGTTAAAAAGGAAAGTGAGGACGCCAGTGTTTCAGATAGCCGATCTGCTCGCTATCGTTGCAGGCGCCATCGCGGGCGCAATTGCCTTCCTTCCCTTTGTCTTTACGCTCAAGCCGGTTCTTGACGATAAACAGAATGCGGACATGCTCAAGGGTATGGTGAGTCTGGCGGTCTCGGCAATCGCCCTGCTCGTCTTTACCTTGGTTGTGTTTGTGTTGTTCGGAGAGGCATTTCGCATGTTCCTCCTGGGCGAGGCGATCGGCTTCGTGGCCTTTATGGCCGCCTGCGCGGTTCGCGTCGTCAAGGCGCTGCGAGATCCTCATGAGGTCGAAAGGTAAGTCGTGGAAATTTTTGAAAAGCTGCCTGATGAGATTAATCATCTGGTCAGCGAGTTCAGCTCCACCCCTGTCGTGGGCGATCTGAGCTGCGGCATCACGCAGTACTCGTTTTGGCTGATCGTCTCCACGATCGTGCTCCTGATCGTCCTGGCCGTGTTCAAGAAGAAGCAGACCCTGGTTCCCAAGGGCTTCTTCGTCAACGGTTTCGAGTACATCATCGAGTACGTCGAGAACGATATCGGCAAGGGCGTCGTGGGTGAGAACTGGAAGAAGCACTTCCCGTTCCTGTGCTCGCTTTTCCTGTTCATCCTGATCAATAACATGATCGGCCTGATCCCGGGAATGAAGCCCGGCACCGGTGCAATCGGCTCCACCGCCGCGCTCGCCATCTTCGCCTTCGTGTACTTCATCTACTACGGATGCAAGGCTCACGGCGTGATCGGCTACATCAAGAGCCTCGCCCCGCAGGGCGTGAGCTTCCCGATGAACGTGCTCGTGTGGGTTGTCGAGCTATTCTCGACCTTCCTGCGCCTCATCACGCTCGCCGTTCGTCTGTTCTGCAACATGTTCGCAGGACACGTGGTCATGGGCTCGTTCGCCATCATGGCGAGCATGTTCATGCAGCCGCTGCTTCAGCAGGTTTCCGCGGCCCACGCCGTCGGCGCCCTGCCTTCGCTGGCCTGGCTTGCCATCCTCATCCTGATCTATGCGATCGAGCTTGTGGTCGGCGCCATCCAGGCTTACGTCTTCACGGTCCTTACCGCCGTGTATGTCTCCGAGGCAGAGGAGGTCGCGGAGGAGGAGTAGTCTTCCGTTCGCGCCTTAAAGGTAAGGCAATTCGTTAAACCGCCGGTGCCCGTACCCATGGAGCCCGGCAGTTATAAAAAGGTTATCCTGCGTGAAATAAGACACGCACGACAAAGGAGGAATCGTGGGAGTTATCGGTTACGGTCTCGGTGTTATCGGCGCTGGTCTTGCTATCGGCCTGTCTGCTCTGGGTGCTACGGGTGCTATGGCCCGTCAGCCTGAGGTCCAGGGCCGCGTGTTCACCGTCTTCATCATGGGCTCCGCCTTCGGCGAGGCTCTGGCTCTGATCGGCTTCGTTGTCGCGCTGATCGTTAAATAGCACGGAGCGTCAAGTATGAATCTTTCATCCCAGAAGAGCGCGATCGCACTCTCCGCGTCCGCGGCCGCGCTGCTCATGCCGGTTTCCGCGTTCGCCGAGGACGGCGCTGCCGGTGCGGACATCCTCATCCCTAAGATGGCGGAGTTCATCCCGGCGCTTATCGCCTTCCTGATTATCTGGATCGTGCTGGCCAAGGTCGCCCTGCCGGGCATCATGAAGACCATGGAGGAGCGTGGCAAGAAGATCGAGGAGAGCCTCGACGAGGCCGAGAAGACCAAGCAGGAGGCCATCGCCAAGCGCGCTGAGTCCGACTCGATCGTCACCGACGCCCGTCGTCAGGCTGCCGACATCGTTCTCGAGGCCCGTAAGGACGCCGAGTCCGAGCGCGCCCGTATCATCGAGGCTGCTCACAAGGAGGCCGAGGAGATCATCGCCAAGGCCCATACGACCGTCGAGGACGAGCGCAAGTCCATTTACGCCGGTGCCGCGAGCTCCATCGCTGACCTGTCCGTTGCCGTCGCCACCAAGATCGTGGGCGAGGCGCTCGAGGACGATGCCGAGCAGAAGAAGCTCATCGAGCGCTACATCCAGGAAGCAGGTAGCCTGAATGCCGACTAGCCGCTATCAGGACAAGGTGCTCGAGACCTACGCGCGCTCCCTTCTGGAAGCCGCCAAGGCCGAGAACCATGTGTTCGAGGACCTCGAGATGATCGAGCGCCTGGCTTCTGCCAGCCCCGAGATCATCGCCGTGCTCGACACCATGTCCAAGCGCGACCAGCTCGACCTTCTTCCCAAGGTGGCAGCTGCCTTTAAGTATGTTGCCGAGGAAGACGAGGATGTAGTGGGCGTGACCGTCACCACGGCGATCCCGCTCGACGACGAGCTGCGTCAAACCATCACTAAGAAATGCGAGCAGGACTTCGGCCGCAAGGTATTCCTTATCGAGCAGGTCGACCCGTCTATTGTGGGCGGCCTGGTGCTCGAGGCCCGCGGCGAGCGTCGTGACATTTCCGTCAAGACGCAGCTGCGCATCGCGCAGGAGACCCTCGCAAACTCTGCTAATTCGTACGGAGGTGAAGCCTAATGTCCGAAACCCTCAATGCCCAGGATATCGCCAAGAAACTGCAGGAGCAGCTCACGAGCCTCTCCGCGACGGTCGATACGCATGAGGTTTCAACGGTCGACGAGGTAGGCGACGGCATCGCGCGCGTCTCCGGCCTCAAGAGCGCCATGGCAGGCGAGCTTCTGGAGTTCAAGAGCTCCGATACCGGTGAGACCGTCTTCGGCCTTGCCCAGAACCTTGACCGTGACGAGGTCGGCGCCGTTCTGTTTGGTGCCGTCGACTCCATCAAGGAAGGCGACGAGTGCCGCACCACTGGCCGCATTATGGATATCCCCGTGAGCCGCGCCATGCTCGGCCGCGTCGTCAATCCGCTCGGCCAGCCCATCGACGGCCTGGGCGACATCGTCGCCACGCACCGTCGCCCCATCGAGTTCAAGGCCCCCGGCGTCATCGACCGTACCCCGGTGTGTGAGCCGGTTCAGACCGGTCTGCTCGCTATCGACTCCATGGTGCCTATTGGCCGCGGTCAGCGTGAGCTCATCATCGGTGACCGTAAGACCGGTAAGACCGCCATCGCCATCGACGCTATCCTCAACCAGCGCGGCAAGGGCATGGTCTGCATCTATGTCGCCATCGGCCAGAAGGCCTCCACGGTTGCCAACATCCGCGAGACCCTCGCTCAGCACGGTGCGCTCGACTACACCATCATCGTTTCGGCCACTGCTGCCGATTCCGCCCCTATGCAGTACATCGCGCCTATGGCCGGTGCCGCTATTGGCGAGTTCTTTATGTACAACGGCGAGGACGGCAAGCCCGCCAGCGAGACCAACCCCGGCGGCCACGTGCTCGTCATCTACGATGACCTGTCCAAGCAGGCTGTGGCCTACCGTCAGATGTCGCTGACGCTGCATCGTCCGCCCGGACGCGAGGCCTATCCTGGCGACATCTTCTACCTGCACTCTCGTCTGCTCGAGCGTGCCGTCAAGATGTCCAAGAAGAACGGTTACGGCTCCATGACGGCACTGCCGATCATCGAGACCCAGGACGGCGACGTCTCGGCCTACATTCCGACCAACGTCATTTCCATTACCGATGGTCAGATTTACCTGCAGTCCGAGCTCTTCTTCCAGGGTCAGCGCCCGGCAGTCGACGTGGGTATCTCCGTGTCCCGCGTCGGTGGCGATGCGCAGACCAAGGCCATGAAGCAGGTCGCCGGCAACCTCCGTCTGGACCTCGCTTCCTATCAGGAGCTCGCTGGCTTTACGCAGTTCGGCTCCGACCTCGACGAGGCTACTCAGAAGCAGCTGACCCACGGTGCTCGCATGACCGAGCTCCTGAAGCAGCCGCGTTACAAGCCGTTTGAGGTTGGCGAGCAGATCGTTACGCTGTTCGCTGGCAACGAGGGCTTCCTGGATGACCTGGAGATCGCCGACGTGCTGCCTTTCCGTGCCGAGCTCATCGAGTACATGGACAATGGCTTTGGTTCGCTGCTCGACAAGGTTCGCGCCAAGAAGATCGATGATGACACCAAGGCTGAGCTCTTGCGCGTCATCGGCGACTTCAAGCAGCAGTTCATGGCCAAGCACCATTCGGATGTTTCTGGATCAGAGGAGAACTAAGCCCCATGGCCAACCTTCGCGACATTAAGAAGCGAATCTCCTCGGTTACCACGACCAAGCAGATCACGCGCACGATGGAGATGGTCTCTACGGCCAAGATTCGTCGTGCCCTCGATCGCTCCAAGCAGGCCGAGCCCTATAAGGAGGCGCTGACCGACGTCATGTTGACGGTCGCCGGCGACGCCTCCTGTTCGGGCACCGATCCCATGCTGCAGAAGCATGAGAGCGTCAAGCATGGCCTGATTGTCGTTATTGCCTCGGACCGCGGCCTTGCCGGCGGTTTCAATACGACGGTGGAGCGCACGGCCGAAAAGCTCGCCGCTTCTTGGGCGAACGACGGCATCGAATGCGAGATCATCGCGTGCGGGCGTAAGCCGGCCACGTATTTCCGTGACCGCGCAAACGTTGTCATGCACTTTGAGGGCAACTCCTCTGAGCCCGATTTCAATCAGGCCCGCATGATCTCCTCTCATATCTGCGATGCGTATCGTGCCGGTGAGCTTGACCGTGTCGAGCTTGTCTACCACCACGCCAAGAACCGCGTGGATCAGGAGCTTCGCGTCGAGCATCTGTTGCCGCTCGACCCCGAGATGATCGCTATGGCCCACGGTCCGCGTAAGAACGAGACCGACGCCCCTAAGCGCATCTCGTCCACGTTCGAGTTCGTGCCCTCTCCCGAGCATGTTCTCGGCAAGCTTGTGCCGTCTTATATCCTGACGGTCATCTACCAGGCCCTGATCGATTCGGCGGCTGCCGAGCAGGGTGCACGCCGCAAGGCCATGCACTCCGCGACGGAAAACGCCACCGCGATCATCTCGACCCTTACCCGCACGTATAGTCGCGTGCGCCAGGCTTCGATCACGACCGAGATTAACGAGATCGTCGGCGGAGCCTCAGCATTGGAGGAACAGTAATGGCTAATAACACCGTAAAGCTTGCGGTCGAGGAAGCCACCAAGAAGACGACTGCCGGTGATGGTCGCATCGTGCGAATCATCGGCCCTGTCGTCGACGTCAAGTTTGACGGCGCGGTGCCCCCGATCTACAACGCGCTCACGGTCGAGGCCGAGACCCCGATCGGTCATCTGAGCACGATCCTCGAGGTCGAGAGCCAGCTTCCGGGCGGCGTCGTCCGCACGGTCGCCATGTCCTCGACCGACGGCCTGCAGCGCGGCCTCATCGCCACCGATACCGGTGAGCCCATGAAGATGCCCGTTGGTCCCAAGACGCTCGGCCGCATTTGGAACGTCATGGGCAAGCCCGTCGACGGCAAGCCCATGCCCGAGGTGGAGGAGTTCTACCCCATCCACCATGCAGCGCCCCGTTTCGACGAGCTCACCACCAAGACCGAGATCTTCGAGACCGGCATCAAGGCCGTCGACCTGCTCGAGCCCTACATCCGCGGCGGCAAGACAGGTCTGTTCGGCGGCGCCGGCGTCGGCAAGACCGTTCTGATCCAGGAGCTCATCAACAACCTCGCCCAGGAGCACGGCGGCACCTCGGTGTTCACCGGCGTCGGCGAGCGTACCCGCGAGGGCACCGACCTGTTCCTCGAGATGAGCGAGTCTGGCGTTATCGACAAGACCTGCTTGGTCTATGGTCAGATGAACGAGCCGCCCGGAGCGCGTCTGCGCATCGGTCTGGCCGGCCTTACTACCGCTGAGTATTTCCGTGATCGTGGCCAGGACGTTCTGCTGTTCATCGACAACATCTTCCGCTTCTCCCAGGCAGGTTCCGAGGTTTCCGCACTGCTGGGCCGTATGCCGTCCGCCGTTGGTTACCAGCCCACGCTGGCAACCGAGATGGGCGACCTCCAGGAGCGCATTACCTCGACCAAGACGGGCTCCATTACCTCCGTCCAGGCTGTCTACGTCCCCGCAGACGACCTGACCGACCCGGCGCCTGCCACGACGTTTACGCACCTCGACGCCACCACGGTTCTTTCACGTAGCATTTCGTCGCTCGGCCTGTTCCCGGCTATCGACCCGCTCGCGTCTTCCTCCGACGCTCTCGATCCCTCGATCGTCGGCGAGGAGCACTACCGTGTCGCCGTCAAGGTCCAGGAGCTCCTGCAGGAGTACTCCGACCTTCAGGACATCATCGCCATTCTGGGTATGGACGAGCTGTCCGAGGAGCAGCGCCTTACGGTCAATCGTGCCCGTAAGATTCAGCAGTTCCTCTCGCAGTCCTTCCACGTCGCCGAGAAGTTCACCGGCAACCCCGGTGTCTACGTCCGCGTCGAGGATACCGTCCGTTCTTTCGCTGAGATTGTCGACGGCAAAGCCGATGACCTGCCCGAGCAGGCTTTCCGCTATGCTTCCACGATTGAGGACGTGCGCGAGCGCGCCCGCAAGATGGGGGAGAAGTAGGTTATGCGTATCCGCATCGTGTGCCCCGTGAGCTGCGCCTATGAGGGCGACGCTGCGTTTGTGTCGATTCCGTCCACGGATGGCGAGTTTGGCGTTCTGCCTGCTCACTCCAGCGAGATCTGCACGATCGACCGCGGTTACGTTCGCGTTTCCGATAAGGCCATGGGCACTGTCGACCACACGTTTGCCGTGGCCGGCGGCTATGCCCAGGTTGCGGACGATGTCGTGACCGTTCTCGCCGAGCGCGCTTGCGATTTGGCGACCGTCGATGCCGACAAGCTTAAAGCTGATATTCAAGGTTTTGAAGAGAAGCTGGGTAATTTGTCGGAGGATGATGCACGCCGCGCCTACCTCTATAATGAAATCGCATGGTGTAAGCTCAAGCTTGCCCAATAGTCAAACGATTTAGCGTTCGACCATTTGCGAACACATCATGCCCGGGATGGCCCAGCCATCCCGGGCATGCTTTTTGAAAGGGTAGACCTTGGATATTATCCGCGTTGAGGGTGGCCACGCCATCGGAGGCTCCGTGCCCGTTTCGGGCGCCAAGAACTCCGCACTCAAACTCATGGCGGCAACGCTTCTGGCGCCGGGCAAGACGACGCTGCAGAACGTGCCCGATATTTCCGATGTCCACGTGATGGGCAAGGTGCTCAAGGGCATGGGCGCTACGATCGATGTTCTCGACGAGCACACGCTCGAGATTGATACCTCTCAGGTCGATTCTTGGGAGGCCCCCTACGAGCTCGTTGCCAAGATGCGTGCTTCCACCGCCGTCATGGGACCCCTGCTGGGTCGCTTCCATCGCGCCAAAATTGCCATGCCGGGCGGCTGCAACCTGGGTGCTCGCAAGATCGATATGCACATTCTTGGTCTTGAGGCCCTGGGCGTTGAGTTCGATACCGCCCACGGTTACATCAACGCTAATGCGCCCCAAGGTCTGCGCGGTACCACCGTCACGCTCGAGTTCGCCAGCGTCGGTGCGACCGAGAACCTCATCATGGCCTCTGTGCGCGCACAGGGTACCACGGTTATCGACAATGCCGCCCGCGAGCCCGAGATCGTCGATCTCGCTAACATGCTCAACGAGATGGGCGCCAAGATTGTTGGCGCCGGTACGCCCGTCGTGACCATCGAGGGCGTGGAAGAGCTGCATCCTGTTACCCATCGCGTAGTGGGCGACCGCATCGAGGCCGGTACCTTTATCGTCGCCGGTGCGCTGATGGCCGACGATCGCGGTGTTGACGTCACGGGTTTTTGCCCCATTCACTTGGGCATGGTTCTCAAGAAGATGGAGCTTATGGGCATCGATTGCGAGCGTACCGACGACGGCGTCCATGTGAACCGTGCCGAGCGTATCAAGCCGGTCGATATCCAGACGCTTCCGTTCCCCGGTTTCCCGACCGACATGCAGGCGCAGATTATGGTACTCTCCGCCCTTGCCGATGGCAGTTCCGTTATTACCGAAAACATCTTCGAGAATCGCTTTATGTTTGCCTCTGAGCTGGTGCGCATGGGTGCCGACATTCGTATCGAGAGCCATCACGCCATGATTCATGGCGTCAAGGGCTTCTCGGGTGCACAGGTTACCTCGCCCGATCTGCGTGGCGGAGCGGCCCTCGTCGTAGCGGGCTTGATCGCCGACGGGACGACCGAGGTTTCGGCCATTCATCACATCAAGCGCGGCTACGAGCAGTTTGTCGAAAAGCTGCAGGCGCTCGGCGCGCATGTCGAGCATGCTACCGTCCCCGATCCCGTCATCTACTAATACAGGTTGCCTATGTTTAATAAAAAGCCCCTCGCGGATACCGCCACCCGAAGACCCTCAACTGGTGCGCAGGCCAAGATCTACAGTCGCGATAACGTGGCTCGCTATTCCGAGCGCGCTCGCCAACGTCGTCGTAGCCACACGATTCGTCACGTCGCGCTCATTGTCGTGCTTGGCGTGCTGCTGAGTGCCACTACCGCTGCCGGCCTGTGGTTTGCCACCATTATGGGCAAGCTCGGCGATTCTAATGTCATTACCGACAATCTGCGTCGGGTTCTGGTTGACACCGATGAGGCAAAGGATCCGTTCTACGTGCTGCTTCTTGGCACCGACGGCCGTCCGGGCGAGGATACGTATCGTGCCGACTCGATTATCCTGGCACGCATCGACCCCACGCAAAAGCAGGCGACGCTCATTTCCGTTCCGCGCGACACCAAGGTCGAGTACAAGGGCGAGACCATGAAGATCAACGCCTGCCATACCGTTGGCGGCGCCGAGGCCATGGTCGAGGCGGTCAACGAGCTGTGCGGTGTTCAGATTTCCCACTATGCCGAGGTCAGCTTCGACGGTATGCAGGCGCTGATTGATTCGGTTGGCGGTATCGACATTAACGCAACCGATGATGTTGACGACCCCGAGCACCTGGATATTAAGATTACCGCTGGCCAGCAGCATATGGACGGTGCCACCGCCCTTACCTATGCCCGCTGCCGCTACACCTATGCCGACGGCGATTACACGCGCATGCGCCACCAGCGTCAGGTGCTTGGCGCCCTTGCCAACCAGATTCTCAATAACTTCGATGCCACGAAGATCTTTGGCCTGGTTAATTCGCTGTCCGATATGCTCGTAACCGATATGAGCGTTCAGGATATCGTGGCTACGGTCAACGCCATGCGCGGTATGGATGTCGACGGTATCTACTCGGCCAACCTGCCCTCGTATGCCGACGACAGCACCATGATCGACGGTGTGAGCTACGTCTTTGTCTACGAGGACGAGCTCAAGGAAATGATGGAGCGCGTCGATGCCGGCAAGGATCCCAAGGGTCCCAACACCATGGGTCTTTCCGACGGTTCCAGCTCTACGATCGGCGACCTGAACAACAACACGTCTGACGACTACGCAAACGGTACCGCAACCTCATCGGTCAGTTCTGACGATTCCGATGACTCAAGCGATTCGAGCGATTCGGACTACTACGAAGAGCCCACCGGCGACGGCAACGGCTACGAAGCCAACTACTAGGGTTACGCGGGCTTACCAGCCCGCGTAACCAGTTGACGCTGC
>NZ_JAQLEM010000022.1 GCF_028209885.1 Collinsella aerofaciens
GGCGACACCGACATCAACATCATCGACACCGCCGAGTTCGCGATCCCCGGCCTTGACGACGAGTTCCGCGTCATCGTGTCTCCGTGGATCCTCTCCTCGCTGATTACCGATCGCCTTGCCGCTTACTACGAGACGGTCACCAAGCACAACCTCAACTACCGTCGTTACTATCACCAGTTCGACTACTAAGAGCAAATAACGTTTATGTAATTGGGCCCCGCTCCTATATGGAACGGGGCCTCGTTTAGGTTGGAGAGTAATTATGAGCTACCCCCTGCTTGCCGTCATGAATATCAGCCATCGTTATTTTGACCTTGAGGAATTCTTTTCTTCGGCAGCGGCCTCGGGCTACACGTGTTGCGAGCTTTGGACCGGGGCGATGCATCTGTATGTTGATTGCCATGGATACGATTCGCTCGAGCAGGTGCGGGAGCTGTCACAGCGGTATGGCGTTCGGATTGTGGGGCTTTGTCCCGAACAGAACAACCCCAAGCCGTGGAATATTGCGGCGCGTGGGAATGAGGCGCGCGCCCGCACGCTCGCGTACTTTAAGAACGTTGTGGATATCGCGGCGGAACTTGGAGCCGAGCAGGTCATGGTCTCGAGCGGCTGGGCATTTTTGAACGAGCCGATCGAGGACGCGTGGGGTCGCAGCGCCTCGATGCTGCGTGCGATTGCCGAGCATGCGGGAGAACGCGGCGTGCGACTGGTGCTCGAGGCCCTACAGCCGGTTGAGTCGATGATCGTGAACTCGGCGGCCGATACGAAGCGCATGATCGAGGCAGTTGATCATCCGGCGCTTAAGGCATGTCTGGATTTGGGCGCTATGGCGGTGGCGGGGGATACCATCGACGATTATTTCGATCTGCTTGGCGATGATGTCGCCCACGTGCATTTTGTCGATGTTGCGGCAGACGGCACGACGCATCTTGCCTGGGGTGACGGCGACCGCGATATGCGCGCCGACCTGGATAGGCTGGTGGCGCGCGGCTATCGCGGAGTTGTTTCGGCCGAGACCTATGACTGGCGCTATTTCGCCAATCCTGCGGCGGCCGACGCTCAGGTTATGGCGGAGTACCGACGCGCGATTGGCGCCTAGGTGGGGTTGGGTTGCGGCAATCTGCCCTATGTTTCCAAATGAATACGCTATGAGCCGAGGAGGACGATTCTCCCCGCAAACACTCTAGTATGCTAAAGTACCCAGAAGACCGGCGGAGCTATGCTGGTCTTTCGTTCTATATGAAGCGCAGCATGAGGAGGCTCACCAGATGACGGCCACACCGTGGGGATTCCGGGACATATTGCCCGAGGAGGCTCAGGCGCGCGAGGAGATCGCATGTACGGTGAAGGGCTGCTTTAGGGAGCATCATTACCTTCCGGTCGAGACGCCACTGCTCGAGGACAAGGGCTCACTCGAGGAAGGCGGCCGCATTGCGGACACGCCGTTTAAGCTCTTTGACGATGATGGCCGCCTGCTGGTGGTCCGTCCCGACAATACGCTACCGATCGTGCGCCTGGTTTCGACCCGCATGCGCGCGGCCGATCTGCCGCTGCGCCTGCGCTATGAGGCGCCGGTGGTTCGCGAGTGTCAGCGCAACGCCGGCGGCTCGCGTCAGTTTACGCAGCTGGGCTTTGAGCTTATCGGTGCGGGCGATACCGCGGGCGATGTCGAGATCGTCTCGCTCGTGGCCGAGGCCGTGCGTAAGCTGGCACTGTCCGATGCGCGCATTATCGCAGGTAGCGTGCGTCCGTTTAAGGAACTGCTCGCGGCGTGCGAGGATCGCGAGCTGGCCGCTGAGGCCCTGCGCTGCGTGCACGCCAACGACTTTGTGGGCCTCGATGCCCGTGTGGCGGCAAGCACCGAGTCCGATGCCGTCAAGGCCGCCATTAGCGAGCTGCCGCGTCTGCACGGCGGTGCCGAGGTGCTCGACCGCGTGGACGCGCTGCTGGAGGCTGCCGGTATCGTCGCGCCGCTGACGCGCGAGCTGCGTGCCCTGGTTGAGGGCCTGGCACCCGAGGACGCCCAGGTGCTGTCGTTCGACTTCTCTATCATGAACTCTTTCGATTACTACACGGGCCTGGTCTTTAAGGCCTATGCCGGCGGCCTGCCCGATCCGGTGGGTTCGGGCGGACGCTACGACTCCATCTTTACCGGCGCATTTGGCGACGGCATCGAGGTGCCGGCGGCGGGCTTCGCCTTTTCGCTCGAGCGCCTGGAGGCTGCGCGCACCTCGGTCGAGGACGCTGCTTCCGATGGCGACCATGCCGTGGGCCGCGGCACCGAGGGTCCGCTTCGCATTGCCGTGCCCAAGGGCTCGCTTAAGGCCGACACGCTCGACGTGCTCGAGGCCGCGGGCTTGGACGTCTCTGAGCTGCGCGACCCCGGTCGTCACCTCATCGTGCGCGGCCGCGACACACAGGCCGGCGAGGGCACGGTCGGCGATATCGAGTTTGTCATCGTGCGCCCCAGCGATGCGCCCGCCTTTGTGGGCTGCGGCGGTGCCGATTGCGGCATCTGCGGTTGGGATTCGCTTATCGAGGCAGACCTCAACCTGCTGCAGCTGGTCGATCTGGGCTACGGCCTGTGCACGTTTATCGAGGCAGAGCCCGCGTGGCGCGCCGGCCAGGCCGAGCACAACTATGCCCGTCGTGGGTCGCTTCGCGTGGCCACCAAGTATCCGCGCATCGCGAGTGCCTGGTATGCCGAGCGCGGCGTGAATGCCGATATCGTTTCGCTGCACGGCAATATCGAGCTGGGCCCCATTGTTGGCATGACCGACCGCATCGTGGATATTACCGCCACGGGCGCCACACTGCGCGACAACGACCTGGTCATCACCGGCCGCATCATGGACTGCACGGCCCGCTTCTTTGTCAACCCGGGCGCTGCACGTCTGGATCGGCGCGTACGCAATCTGGCCGATCGCTTGGCGGCAGCCGTGAAGGACAAGCATTTTGAGCCCGTTGCGGGCTCGGCACAATAGCGCGAGCACGCACGGGCGCCCCAACGTCCGGGCGGCGGGCCGACTGACGCCGCCGCCCGGTCTCTCGTTTTTCGAACAAAACCTCGACCGATAGGGGATACCGATATGAAGACCATCAAGCTTGCTCCCGGGGAGCGCCTCGTTACCAACCAGCTCAACCGCAAGGGCGTGCTGCCGCAAAACATCGTCGACGCCGCCCGCGATATCGTGGCCAACGTGCGTGCTAACGGCGATGCCGCGGTGCGCGATTACTGTCAGCGTTTTGATGGTGTTGAGCTGCAGAGCTTCCGTCTGCCGCAAGAGCAGATCGATGCCGCGCTCGAAGGCCTCGATCCCGCTTTTGTCGCGGCGCTCGAAAAGGCTGCACGTCAGATTCGCGAGTTCCATCAGCGCGAGGTCGAGCAGAGCTGGTTTACCACGCGCCCGGACGGCACGATGCTCGGCGTTAAGGTGACCCCGCTTGCTGCGGCCGGCATCTATGTACCGGGCGGCCGCGCGCAATATCCCTCCACCGTGCTCATGAACGCCATCCCCGCCAAGGTCGCCGGCGTCAAGCGCGTGGTTATGGTGACCCCGCCGCAAAAAGACGGCCTGATCAGTCCCTATACGCTCGCCGCGGCAAAGCTCGGCGGCGTGGACGAGATCTATATGGTGGGCGGCGCTCAGGCCGTGGCCGCACTTGCGTATGGTACCGAGACCATTCCGCGCGTCGACAAAATCACCGGACCGGGTAACGCCTTTGTTGCCGCGGCCAAGCAGATCGTCTCGGGTGACGTGGGTATCGATATGGTCGCCGGTCCCTCCGAGGTCTGCGTGCTGGCCGACGCCACGGCCAAGCCTATGGTGGTCGCGGCAGACCTGATGGCCCAGGCCGAGCACGATCCGCTGGCAGCCTGCTATCTGGTGACTTGCGACGAGCAGTTTGCGCGCGAGGTCGAGGCTGGCATCGACATCCTGGTGGCGCAGTCGCCGCGTGCCGAGATCACGCGCGCCTCGCTCGACAACGAAGGCACCATCGTGGTGGCCGCCGATATGGCTGCCGCCATCGAGGCCGTGAACACCGTGGCGCCCGAGCACTTGGAGCTGCACTGCAAGGATGCGATGGGCTTGCTCGGCGGCATTCGCAACGCCGGCGCCATCTTTGTGGGCGCTTGGAGCTCCGAACCGCTTGGCGATTATGTTGCCGGCCCCAACCACACGCTGCCGACCGGCGGCACGGCCATGTTCTCCAATCCGCTTTCGGTCGAAGAGTTCGTTAAGCGCTCGAGTGTCATTTGCTATACGCCCGAGGGCCTGCTCTCCGACGCTCCCGCCACACAGCGTCTGGCCGAGGCCGAGGGCCTGTGGGCGCACGCGCTCTCTGCTGCCCTGCGTCGTCGCGTGCTGGAGCAGGGTGAGGATGCCGTGAGTGCCGAGTCGCTGGCTGCGGCCGACCTGACCAAGGTCGCCTGGCCGGGCGACGCTGTGGCGACGGTCGCCGAGGGTGTGGACCTGGCGGCTGCAGGCTCGGATGGCGCCGGCGCGACCGGCGAGGAGGCCTAACATGGCCGAGCTGACGCCTCGCATGAAGGAGCTCGTCCAGCCCTACTTGGCCGGCATCGAGCCCTATGACCCCAACTTTACGCCCACGCGCATCAACCTTTCGGCCAACGAGAACACCTATCCCGTGCCGGCCGGCGTGCGCGAGGCGATCGACGCGGCCTTGGCTGCCACACCGCTCAACCGCTATCCCGATCCCATGTCCAACGACCTGCGCGACGAGCTTGTCGCTTGGCATGGCGTGGCACGTGAGAATATTTGCGTGGGAAACGGCGGCGACGAGCTGCTCTATAACTACTTGCTGGCGTTTGGCGGCGCGGGACGGACCCTGCTCAACTGCCCGCCGTGCTTTAGCGAGTATGCGTTCTTTGCGTCGCTGTGCCAGACCGAGGTGCGCGACGTGTGGCGCGACCCGGCGACCTTTGAGCTCGACCAGGCGGCGGTGCTTGCGGCGGCTCCCGAGTGCAATCTGGCGATCGTGACCTCGCCCAACAATCCCACGGGTGACGTGGCGCCGCTCGACTTTGTTGCGGCTCTGTGCGATGCCTGCCCCGGCATGGTGATGGTCGACGAGGCCTACGTGGAGTTTGCCGACGATTCGTTTGGCGCGGCCACCACGGCGCAGGGGCTTATCGCCGAGCATCCCAACCTGGCGATTCTGCATACGCTGTCCAAGGCGTTCGGCGCCGCCGGCACGCGTCTGGGCTATGTGATCGCGGCGCCCGAGGTCATCGATGTGTTTGCGGCGATTCGCCAGATCTACTCGGTTAACGTGCTGAGCCAGGCCGCCGCGCTTGCCTGCGTGCGTGCCCGCGATGCGTACGCGCCCGTGGTGGCACAGGTTGCATCCGAGCGCGAGCGCGAGCTGTGCGCCCTGCGCGCAATGGCTGCCGAGGGTCTGACCGTGGAGGCGTGGGCGAGTGTGGCGAACTTTGTGCTCGTGCGCACGCCGCATGCCACGCACGTGCGCGAGCGTCTGCGCGACGAGTATTCGATTTTGGTGCGCGACTTTAGCTATGCGCCGGGGCTCGCGGACTGCCTACGTATTACCGTGGGTACCCCGCAGGAAAACGACGAGGTGCTGGCCGCGTTTGCCACGCTGGTGAAGGAGGAGATGTAGATGGACCGCTATGCTGAGGTAACCCGCAAGACGGGCGAGACCGACATTGTCGTAAAGCTCGACTTGGACGGATCTGGCGTGTGCGATATCTCGACCGGCGTGCCGTTTTTCGACCACATGCTCAACGCTTTTGGCCGCCATGGTCTGTTCGATCTGACGGTGCACGCGGTGGGCGACGTGGAGGTCGATGCGCACCACACCGTCGAGGACACGGGTATTGTGCTGGGCGAGGCGTTTTGCCAGGCGCTGGGCGACAAGGCGGGCATTACGCGCTTTGCCGACGCGGCGATCGCCATGGACGAGACGCTCGTGATGGCTGCTGTTGATATTTCGGGCCGCGGGCAGGCCTACTGCGAGCTGCCCGTGCCGACCGAGCGCGTGGGCAGCTTCGATACCGAGCTGGCCGTCGAGTTCTTCTACGCCTTTGCGCGTGACGCCAAGCTCACGCTGCACGTGCGCGAGCTGGCGGGCAGCAACTCGCATCACATTATCGAGGCCGCCTTTAAGGCCGTGGGCCGCACGATGCGCCACGCCTGCGAGCTCGATCCCCGCGTGCAGGGCATCCCCAGCACCAAGGGATCGCTGTAACCTGCCAAAAAAGGGACAGGTTTTGAATGGGGAAAAGGAGGGTCGCGTGGGCGAACCGAAGATCGTGGTAGTTGACTACCACAAGGGCAACTTGTCGAGCGTCGTGCGCGGGCTTGCGCGCGCCGGTGCCGCCGCCTGCACATCGGACGATCCGGAGCAGATCCGCCGCGTCGACGGCCTGGTCATTCCGGGCGTGGGCGCGTTCTATGACGCGATCGCCTTTATGCGCCAGAGTGGCGAGGCGGACGCGGTGCTCGATGCTGTCGCCACCGGAACTCCGCTGCTCGGCATTTGCCTGGGCCTTCAGCTATTTTTTGAGCGCGGCAACGAGGGCGTGCCTGCGGACGAGGGCGCGGTCGCCGACGGCAACGCCTCCGAGCAGGCTGGCGGTCCTTGGGTCGATGGCCTGGGTATTATGCGCGGTTCGTGCACGCGCCTGGAGTCGAGCCGCCTGAAGGTGCCGCACGTGGGCTGGGACCAGGTGCACATGACGCCCGCCGGTGCGGCCGACCCGCTGCTCGCCGGTTTTGCCGAGGGTGCCAACATGTATTTCACCCACAGCTACGCGGTGGCCGACGACGCCGATACCGCCGATGTGCTGGCACGCACGCACTATACGCGGAGCTTCCCGTGCATCGTGCGTCACGGCAACGTGTGGGGCTGCCAGTTCCATCCCGAGAAATCCTCCGCGCTGGGTCAGCGCATCCTTAAGAACTTCGTCAACATCGTCGAGGAGGCCGGCCGATGATCCTGTTTCCCGCAATCGATCTGATCGGCGGCAAGGTCGTGCGCCTGGAGCGCGGCGACCGCAGCCGCTGCAAGGTATATTCCGACGACCCTGTGGCCGTCGCCCGCTCGTTTGCCGAACAGGGCGCAGGCTGGGTGCATGTCGTCGACCTGTCCGCTGCCTTTGGCGAGGACGAGGACACATGCGCTGCTAATTCGGTGGCGATTAAGGCCATCTGCGGCGTCGATGGTCTGTCTGTGGACGTGGGCGGCGGCGTCCGCTCGCTCGCGCGCATCGACGAGTTGGCAGGCTACGGCGCACGCCGCATCGCACTGGGCACCGTGCTGGTGACCGAGCCGGGTTTCGCCGAGGTGGCGGCCGAAGGCTTTGGCGAGTTGCTGGTGGCCGACATTGCCGCCCGCGACGGCCAGGTCAAGGTGAACGGCTGGCGTGACGGCGCGGGCGTGGCGCTCGACGATGCCGTGGCGCAGCTTACCGAGCTGGGCTTTAAGCATCTGGTGTATACCGACATCGCGCGCGATGGCATGCAGACGGGCATCGATGTGGCGGCGTATCGCCATGTTGCCAAGGTCGCGGGCTTTCCCGTCGTGGCTTCGGGCGGTATCTCGACGCTCGACGACATCCGCGCGCTGGCCGCGGTGGGCGAGGTCGCGATTGAAGGCGCCATTACCGGCCGTGCGCTCTACGAAGGCAACTTTACGCTGGCCCAGGCGCTGGCCGCCGCCCGAGGGGAGGAGTAGCCCATGCTTACCAAACGCGTAATTCCCTGCCTAGACGTCAAGGACGGCCGCGTGGTCAAGGGCGTCAACTTTGTGAGCCTGCGCGATGCGGGCGACCCGGTGGAGCTGGCCCGCGCCTACGACCGCGAGGGTGCGGACGAGGTCGTCTTCCTGGACATTACCGCCACGAGCGACAACCGCGCGACGACCATCGAGATGGCGGCGCATGCGGCCGAGGAGCTCGCTATTCCCTATACCGTGGGCGGCGGCTTTCGCGACCTGGCGGGCATGCGCACCATGGTTGCAGCCGGTGCTGACAAGGTGTCGCTCAACTCTGCCGCCGTGCGCGACCCGTCGCTGATTAGCCAGGCTGCCGCGGCTTTTGGCAGCCAGGCCGTGGTCGTGGCGATCGATGCCAAGCACGTCGGCTTGCCTGGCGCATCCGGTGCCGACAAGTGGGAGGTCTTTACCGCAGGAGGCCGCAACGCCACGGGCATCGACGCGGTGGCGTGGGCCGAGGAAGCGGCTCGTCGCGGCGCCGGCGAGATCTTGCTGACCAGTATGGACCGCGACGGCACCAAGGCCGGATTTGACCTGGCGCTCACCCGCGCCGTGGCGCGCGCGGTGCCGATTCCGGTGATCGCAAGCGGCGGCGTGGGCACGCTCGAGCATTTTGCCGAGGGCGTGATTGAGGGCGAAGCTGACGCCGTACTGGCGGCGAGCGTCTTTCACTTTGGGACCTTCAGCATTCGCCAGGTGAAGGAGTATATGGCATCGCAGGGTATTCCTGTGAGGTTGGACTTCTAATGCTGCGGCTTGCCCAGGCACCCGACCTTCCGGCTCCAACCCTCCTTGCGTACTTAAGTACGCGTCGTCGGGCTTGTCGCTCGGAACCTCGGGCACCTGGACAACCCTCGTCGACCTGCGATGTTTAAATTGGGGAATTGAAATGAGAGAAATTACTACTCCAGCGGATCTTAAATACGACGCCAAAGGATTGATCCCTTGTGTGGTCCAGCAGTATGACACCGGCGAGGTGCTTATGGTTGCTTGGATGAATGAGAAATCGGTGGGGCTGACGCTCAAGACCGGGACCACGTGGTTTTGGAGCCGCAGCCGCCAGGAGCTCTGGAACAAGGGCGCGACAAGCGGCAACATGCAGGAGGTCAAGGAGCTCTGGGCCGACTGCGATAGCGATACGCTGCTGGTCAAGGTCGACTCGCCGGGTCCGGCCTGCCACACCGGCAACCGTACCTGCTTCTTTAAGAAACTCGCGTAGGGCGGGCGCTCGATTAGACGCTCGGCCACCAGAAAGGATTGAACTATGGGTGTGCGCACCGCAAACGTTCAGGATGGAAATATCGGAGAGACGCTGACAGGTCTGGCCGAGGTGATTCACGGTCGTCATGATGCATCGCCGCAGGAGAGCTATACCGCGCGTCTGCTGACCGATGTCGAGGACGAGCTGCTCAAGAAGCTTGCCGAGGAGGCAAGCGAGGTGATCATGGCCTGCAAGGATAACGATCACGATCACATCCGCTACGAGGCCGGCGACCTGGTCTACCACCTGCTCGTGACGCTCGAGCGCTACGGCATCACCCTCGACGAGCTGGCCGGCGAACTCAACGCTCGCCGCCACTAGTCATTGGGGACGTTCTTAAACGACCAGTTAGGCGAGGGGCGTGGATTCCCATTCGCCGGTGGCGTGGGGGATGTCGAAGGTTCGATAACCGCAGTCGTAGGCGTGCGCCTGGGCCTCGCGGATGTTCCAGCAGATATCGCAGGCGCGGTGCGCGTCCGAGCCAAAGGTGATCGGCACTTCGGCATGGGCAAAGCAGCGCAAAAGACCGGTTGCGGGGTAGTAGTCGCCCAAGCCCTTGCGCGGCGCGGCCGTCGAGACCTCAACGCGGCGGCCCGTATCGTGCGCGCACTCTGCCATCTGCTGCCAAAACGGTGCGGGGTCAAAATCGGGCGCAAAGCCTTCCTTCGAAAAGCGCATGACCAGGTCGGGGTGAGCCATCACATCAAAGTTGAGCGGGCTCTCGCAGGCGCGGCACCAGTCATCGACATAGCGCTCCCACACGCCGCGTACCCCCAGGTTTTCCCAAACGTGCAGGTTGGTGTCATCGTCGATCCAGCCGCAGCGCGAATCGGGCGTATCGGGACGAGCGACGTCCTCCGTTCCCGCCGTACCCGCGGCACCGGCCATGATATCGCCTGGGTTGCCAATCCAGTGCACACTGCCCAGGCGCACGACGGCGCCCTGGGACCAGCGCTCAACCAAAGGCTCGCAGCCCTCGTACCAATCGCATTCGAAACCGTAGATAAGGGTGAGTTCTGGCGCAATCTGAGCGGCAAGATCGCGAGCGTCCTCAAAAGCCAGACGATGCGCCGGGAGGTCGCCCTCAGTAACCTGCACCTCGCAGTTAGCATCCATGCTGGCGGGCAGGGTGAGATGGTCGGTCGAGACCATGACGCGGCAGCCGGCCGCAGCAGCGGCACGGACGTTGTCCTCAAACGAGGCATGCCCGTCCGAAAACGAGGTGTGGGTATGGCAATCGACCAGCGGGCACATGGGCATAGCGGCTCCTTTGCGTCAAGCGAATCCGCTTCATTGTAATGGCGCGGCTCTCAACACGCCGGGCACGCCGGGGATCGAAATCGATTGGAAAGGTTGCGCGGCGCGTGGTGCGGCCTCGCTTGCTCTCAAAACGTGTACGTCAGCCTCCAAAACCGACAAATAATGACATGTTTGGAGGCTGACGTACACGTTTGGATAGGGGCGAGGACGATCCCGGCGCATGCCGACGTCCGCGACGGGCAAAAGTCCCGCCCATCCCATGACGCCGCCCCCACGCCGCCCGCGATGTGCTAGCGTTTGAGTGAACAAAACGAGCCCGCGCGGAAAGGAACCGGACCGTATGCAACGTGAAAGTACATCTCCGCTGTCCCGCGAGACCGATGCGCCCGAAACCATCGTCAAGCTGGAATGCGACATCGACGACGCGTCGCCTGAGGTACTCGCCTACGCCGCCGACCGCCTGCGCGAGGCGGGTGCGCGCGAGGTGCACTGGCTGCCCCTCTATTGTAAGAAAGGCCGCCCCGGCTGGCAGCTGCAGGTAATCTGCACCTACGAGGATATCGAGCGCCTGCAGACGATCATCTTCTTGGAAACCACGACCAACGGCATCCGTCGCCAGGTTATGGAGCGCGTTTGCCTACCACGCCGCTTTGAGCGCGCAACGACGCCATGGGGCGAGGTGTCCGTTAAAGTGGCCACCCTGCCCGACGGCAGCGAGCGCGCGGCGCCCGAGTACGAGGGCTGCGCTCGCCTTGCCCGCGAGCACGACGTGCCGCTCCAGCGCGTGATGCAGGCGGCCCAGAGCGCGGCACTGCGATTTGAATAGCGCGGCCGGCGACATCCCGTGCCCAGCCGCATTAACCCCATCCCGAAAGGATCCCCCATGAAATACCTCATCGCCTCCGACATCCACGGCTCGGCATACTGGGCCGAGCGCCTGGTCGCCGCCATCGAATCCCAGCAGCCCGACTGCATCGTGCTGCTGGGCGACCTGCTCTACCACGGTCCGCGCAACGACCTGCCGCGCGATTACGCCCCCAAGCGCGTGATCCCGCTGCTCAACGCCCTGGCCGACCGCATCATCGCGGTGCGCGGCAACTGCGACGCCGAGGTCGACCAGATGGTCCTCGACTTTCCCGTCATGGCCGACTACGCTACCCTGTTTGACGAGACCGGCCGCGAGTTGTTCCTGACGCACGGCCATGTCTTTGGCGCCGGCATGCACAACAGCGTCGACCACGCGCCCGCGCTGCCCGAGGGCTCCGCGCTCGTCTACGGTCATACGCACATCAAGGTCAACGAGGAAAGTGCCGCGCACCCGGGCCTGTGGCTCTTCAACCCCGGCAGTGTGAGCATTCCCAAGGACGGCACGCACAGCTACGGCATCTACGAGGGCGGTGCGTTCCGCCACGTGATCCTGGAGGAGGAATAACCATGGCGCAGCATATGGCTCAGCAAAATGCCGAGGGCTCGCGCGATCTGTCCACGCTGATAGACGCGTCGGCCGAGCTGCAGCATCTGGTGCAGACCATCTGGCGTCTGCGTCAGCCCGACGGCTGCCCGTGGGACCGCGAGCAGACGCACCGCAGCATTGGCAAGAACATGATCGAGGAGGCCTACGAGGCGCTCGACTGCATCGAGGCCGACGACGCGGCGCACCTGCGCGAGGAGCTGGGCGACGTGCTCATGCAGGTAGTGTTGCATGCGCAGATCGCGGCGGACGCCGGCGAGTTTACGCTGGCCGACGTGGCGCACGATATCGACGCCAAGCTCATTCGCCGTCATCCGCACGTGTTTGGCGATGCGGATGCCGACAGCTCTGACGAGGTGCTCAAGATTTGGGACGAGGTCAAGCTTGCCGAGAAGGCCGCCAAGGACAAGGCCGTGGCGGCAGGCGAGGCCGCGCCCGAGGGGCTGCTCGACGGCGTGCCCACGCACCTGCCGGCGCTGATGCAAGCGCA
The DNA here is from genome assembly GCF_028209885.1 of Collinsella aerofaciens. GTDB lineage: Bacteria > Actinomycetota > Coriobacteriia > Coriobacteriales > Coriobacteriaceae > Collinsella > Collinsella aerofaciens_BA. The sequence continues at coordinate 12,241 of NZ_JAQLEM010000022.1, forward strand.
AAAGGTCTCGCGCAAGGCGGCGGCCGTGGGCTTTGAGTGGGAGACGGTCCAGGATGTGTGGGACGAGGTTGCCGAGGAGCGTGCCGAGTTTGAGGCCGAGGCTCCCGGAACGCCCGAGCGCGAGATGGAGTTTGGCGACCTGCTCTTTGCCCTAGTCAACGTGGCACGCAAAGAGGGTATCGACGCCGAGAGCGCCCTGCGCGCCAGTACGGCAAAGTTCCGCCATCGCTGGGCTGCGATGGAGCAGATGGCGGCCGACGCCCATGTGGATCTGGCTGAGCTTTCGACCCACGGCCTCAACGACCTGTGGGATGCCGCCAAGGCAGAGGAGTAAGACTGCGGGAACGACGGGCTGACACGCCTCATCGTTCCCGCTAAATTTTTCGAAAATCAAGTGTATCCCTCGGCTAACTTAGGGCATAATGCAAAAAGTGCGACATGGCTAACTTACGGAGGTGCACCGATGGTGCACGGTCAGCCGGTCGCTTGCATCCACTACGTTTCCAAGTGAGAGGGAGACAACATGAGCGATATTTTGGACGTCTACGGTCGCGAGGTGCTCGACAGCCGCGGCAATCCCACCGTCGAGGTCGAGGTCGTGCTCGAGGACGGCAGCTTTGGCCGCGCAATGGTGCCTTCGGGTGCTTCGACCGGCGCCTTTGAGGCCTGCGAGCTGCGCGATGGCGACAAGGGCCGCTACCTGGGCAAGGGCGTTTCGCAGGCCGTCGAGCACGTCAACAACGAGTGCGCTAACGCCGTCGTGGGTCTCGACGCCTTCGACCAGCGCGCCGTCGATGCCGCGCTGATTGCCGCGGACGGTACCCCCAACAAGACCAAGCTCGGTGCCAACGCCATCCTGGGCGTGTCGCTGGCCGTCGCCCGCGCCGCTGCCGAGTCGGCGGGCCTGTCGCTGTACCAGTACCTGGGCGGCGTCAACGCCCATCTGCTGCCCACGCCCATGATGAACATCCTCAACGGCGGCGTGCATGCCGACAATAACGTTGACTTCCAGGAGTTCATGATCATGCCGGTGGGCGCCCCGAGTTTTGCCGAGGGCCTGCGTTGGTGCGCCGAGGTATACCACACCCTCAAGGGCGTGCTGCACGAGGCCGGCCTGGGCGGCGGCGTGGGCGACGAGGGCGGCTTTGCCCCCAACCTTAAGACCAATGCCGAGCCGTTCGAGTACATCACCAAGGCCGTGGAGAAGGCCGGCTTTAAGCCCGGCGTCGACTTCATGTACGCCATGGACCCGGCCTCGACCGAGTTCTACAACGCCGAGACCGGCATGTACGAGCTCAAGGGCGAGGGCGTTGAGTATACGAGCGCCCAGATGGTCGATTACTGGGAGAAGCTCGTCGACACCTATCCCATCATCTCCATCGAGGACGGCATGGCCGAGGAGGACTGGGACGGCTGGGTCGAGCTCACCCGTCGCATTGGCAACAAGGTGCAGCTGGTGGGCGACGACCTGTTCGTCACCAACACCGAGCGCCTCAAGAAGGGCATCGAGCTGGGTGCCGCCAACGCGATCCTGGTCAAGGTCAACCAGATCGGTACGCTCACCGAGTCGCTCGAGGCCATCGAGACCGCCAAGGAGGCCGGTTACGCCTGCATCGTGAGCCACCGCTCCGGCGAGACCGAGGACTCCACGATCGCCGACCTGGTCGTGGGCGTCAACGCCGGCCAGATCAAGTCGGGCGCCCCGTGCCGCAGCGACCGTATCGCCAAGTACAACCAGCTCATCCGCATCGAGGACGAGCTCGAGGGCAGTGCGCGCTACGCCGGCAAGGCCGCGTTCTACAACATTCGCTAAACAAGTGGCGCTCGCGGGGGGCGGGGTTGACTCGGATTCGTCTCGCTTCCGCCAGGCACTGTTGAGCACCATTGGGCGCTGGGGCATACGGCTCAGCGCCTTTTTTATGTCGAGCAAAGGCTGGCGAAGGCGGTGCGGGCGCTCGTGCTATAACTAAAGGACTTAGCGCAAACAAACCTCAACCGCACAAGGCGCACATGGATCAGATTTACGACAACAGGTATTATTCCGCCGGTTCGCGCGAGTCGTCGCCCCGCCGCGCACCTACCGTGCAGCTTGGCGGGTCCGACTACGCCGGCGTCGATTGCCGCGCACAGCGTCCGGCAAGTGCCTCACACCCCCGTGCTCAAATGAATATGCCGCCGGAGCGCCCGCCACGTTCGGCGCGCCCGACGCATGCTCAGCGCTCGTCGGCTCAAACGCACGATAGGTCGAGCAGGCCCTCGAACCGTTTTTCGGGCTCGGACTTTATGCACTACGCCAACGACAACGCGGTAGTCAAGGCGATCTACGACTTTACCCACGGTCCTCAGCGAGGGCTATTCATCGGCATCGTCGTTGCCCTGGTGCTCGTGAGCCTGTATTTCCCCGTGCGCGACCTGTATGTGGCAAAGCGTTCGAGCGACATCTTGGCCAAGCAGGTCGAGATTCGCGAGCAATATAACGACGAGCTGCAAAAAAGCGTCGACAAGCTGCTCTCGGAGGAGGGTATCAAGGATGCGGCATCCAAGGACCTGGGCTTGGTGATGCCCGGCGAAAAGAGGATTGAAGTGCAGGGCCTGGACGGCGATTCGGATTCGTCGTCGAGCAAAAAGTCCTCAAACGCCAAGAATGCCAGCGAAGTGGCCAAAGAGATCGAAGAGGTCGGCAAGGACGCACCGTGGTACATCCAGACGCTCGATATGCTGTTTGGATTTAACGGCGTCGAGGGCCAGACGGTTGTGTCCAACGGCAAATAGGTGAGTAGCGCCTGGAGGGGAGTCCGCAATGGCGGATTGCAAACGATATAAGGTGGCGGCGATTGACCTGGGAACGGTGTCGTCGCGGCTGGTGCTGGCCCAGGTCGAGGGCGGGGCGATCGTGGAATCGTCCAAGCATACCGAGATTACCGACTTGGGCGAGGGCGTGGACGCGACGGGGCACTTTTGCGAGGCGGCCGTTGGGCGCGTGCTCGCTGCGTGCCGAATGTTTGTGGACGAGGCCCGTGCCTTTGGGGCCGCGTGCGTCTGCACCACGTGCACGAGCGCCGCGCGCGATGCGTCCAATGCCGCGCTGCTGTTGGACGGCCTGCGCGATCTGGGGCTTGAGCCACAGGTGATTCCGGGCGAGGTCGAGGCGCGCCTGACGTTTTTTGGCGTGGCGCACGACTTTGCTGGTGAGCGCATCATTGTTGCCGATTCGGGCGGCGGTTCCACGGAGCTCGCGACGGGCGTCTATGCGCCGGAGCGCGGCGTCTTTGCGCTGGAGGGAACGCGCTCGCTGGACATCGGTTGCCGCCGCGTGACCGAGCGGTTTTTCTCGGCGTTGCCGCCGGCGGACTGTGAGCTTGCGGCTGCTGCTGGCTGGGCAAACGGGCAGTTTGCGGGCTACTTTGAGAGTCTGCCTGTCGACTTTGAGCGCGCCGAGCGCCTCGTTGCGGTGGGCGGCACCGTCACCACGCTCGTGGCGCTCGTTCACGAGCTGGAGCCGTATGATTCGAGCTTTGTGCACCTGCGCGAGCTTTCGCTGGAGCAGGTTTCGGCCGCTATCGAGCGCATGTCCGCGCTGGATGTTGAGGGTATCGCCGCGTTGCCGGGCGTACAGCCCAAGCGTGCGGGCGTGATCTTGGCAGGTGCCGTGGTGATTCGCGAGCTCATGCGAGCCGGCGGCTACGATGCGCTCACCGTAAGCGAGAACAGCCTCCTCGCCGGTATGGCCGCCACCATCAACGAGGTTCTCGACGGCGCGACTCCCACCATCGCCTGGACCCCCAACCTCAGCGCCCTTTAACCATCCCCTCATAAGTTGCGGTGAAATACGGACTAAAATCGCCCTTTCGGGCACCAAACAGTCCCTATTCCACCGCAACTCAACAGCCGGCACCTAGGGACGTTTCTTTTCTGCAGGCACCTGGGGACAGTCCTTGCTGAGCGCCTCCGCAGCCTTTATGCCAGTTTGTCGATTTGCCCAATTTCCCAAAGCGGAATATTGACGAGCGTGCCCTCGTCTCTATATGCCGCCAGGGAGCTCCTCACGCAACGCTCGAGCTTGAATTTTTCGCAGGCTATTTTCAGACTCTTCGCTTTAAGGTTCTCTGCCGCCTTGACCTCAAGCGGAAGCACGGTTCCCGCATGGTCGATGGCAAAGTCGGTTTCGGCATTGCCAGAGGTAGAGGACCAATACGCGGGAGTTTTGTCCTGGAGCAAAAGCTCCTGCGCGACGTATTGTTCGGTCAGCGAACCTTTGAACTCGGTAAAAACAGCGGATCCGTTAAGAACGATGGCCGGAGAGAGACCGGAGAGCGCTCCGAGGATGCCGGTGTCGATGCAGAACAGTTTGAAGCCCGAGAGGTCTTCGTAGCTCGAGAGCGGCGCCTTTAGAGCGGAAACACGTGGCACCTTATGAACGATTCCGTAGTCCGTGAGCCACTGGAGGCTTTCCTCAAAATCGCGTGCGCGCGCTCCGGGGCGAAGGGCGCCATAGACAAACTTCTTGTTCTCCTTTGCAAGCTGGCCGGGAAGGGATTTCCAAACCAACCTCATGCGCTCGACGATGCGGGCGGGTGCATGTTTGCCAAAATCGGATTCGTAAGCCTCGATGATTTGCTGCTGAAGCCTTCGGGCTTCGATGAAGTCGCGTGTCTCGGCGAAAGCGGAGACAACTTCGGGCATACCGCCGACAACAAGGTATTCCTTGAGCAAGTGTTCGAGCTTTTCGGCAACGTTTGCCAGAAGGTTCATGTCTGCGGCAAGGATGGCGTCGGCGAGCGGGTTGCCGTCGACGGCACGAACGAACTCGGCAAACCCCATGGGACGCATGGTGAGCTGGTCGATTTTGCCAACGGGAAATGACTCGTTTTCGCGTCGGAGCGCGAGGCCCATATAGGAACCGGCTGCCACGATGTGGTATTCGGGTGCAAGCTCGTTGAAGTACTTAAGCGAGGTGATCCCGCGTGGCGCCTCTTGGATCTCGTCGAAGATGATGAGCGTGTCTGTCGGCGTTACGGTTTGGCCACGTAGGAGCTCTATCTGGGAGATGATGCGCTTGGGGTCGAGGTTCCCATCGAACAGCGAGCGTGTGCTCGGCTCGAGCATAAAGTCAAAACGAATGACGTTTCGATACTGCTGGCTTGCGAATTCGTTAAGAAGCCAAGTCTTTCCTGTCTGGCGGGCTCCCTTAAGCAAGAGGGGTTTGCGATTCGCCCTTGATTTCCAAGCGATAAGTTCACTCATAAGCTGTCGCTGCATATTGCCTCCCAACCCTCTCGGCTAGTATAAGGCCATTTGGGAGTTTCCATCGGAAAATGTGGGAGACAACCACGTTTTTCCATCGGAAAATGTGGGAGACAACCACGTTTTTCCATCGGAAAATGTGGTAGGAAACTCATTGGGCGGGCGGAAAAGTAGTCAAAAAAGCCCCGTCCCAAATGAGCTGCTCTGCAGTTGACGGCGTCCAAAAGAGGCGAGCCCGCATCCCTTGGGGACACGGGCTCGAAAGCTCCATATGGTAGGGGCGGTGGGACTCGAACCCACAATCCTTGCGGCGAGAGATTTTAAGTCTCCTGCGTATGCCAATTCCGCCACGCCCCCGTGAGACTAGAAGTCTAGCACAAGCCGTCCGTTACGCGTTGACGGCCATCGAGTGTTGGCCTGACTTCTCCAGGAACTCTTGGAACTTGGCTTCGTCGCCTTTGTTCTTGTACTGCAGGGCCAACAGGTATTCCAGGCGGCAGCTCTTGACCTTGTCGTCACCGGCATCCTCGAGCATGCGCTCCAGCTCGGGAATGTCGTTGTGGCGCTTGAGGATCATCGTGTCGTACATCAGCTGGCACTCGTGCGCGACCGCCTCGGCCTGACCGCCCTCAAAGCCCTTGATCTCGTGCAGAAGCTCCTTGGACTTTTTGCGGTCCTCCTGGCCAACATAGTAGTTAAAGGCCTTAATCACCAGGTCGACGCGCTGCATCTTGGGGAGATTGAGTCCCAGCAGCAGGTCGAACATCTCGCTGGCGCGCTCGTGGTCCTCGCGCAGCAGATAGGAGTTCAGACGCAGGTAGTCGCGGTTGTAGCGCGGGTACAGCATGCTGGTGAGTTTGCCGTCGAGCAAACGATCGAACTCGTCCCACTGCTTGGCAGCCATAAGCTGCTGCAGGCGCTTAAACGTGGTGCGTTTTTTGACGCTAAAGAACACCGACACGGCGATGCAGATGATAACGACGGCGGTCCAGAGGGTGCGGGAATCGGGCATATTAGGGTCCTTAGTCGCTCATAAAGCGAGCGGTATGACAACACGTACTAGATGTATTATACGCAGCGCGCAAGCAAACTGGCATAAAAGCTCATCGAGGCCGAGTGCCATCGCTCGCTGCGGTACACTTACCTAAAGTAAACCATGAAGGGAGACATTACCTATGAAGAAGATCGTTTTGGCTTGCGGTGCTGGCGCTGCTACTTCCACGCTCGTTGCCCAGAAGGTCGCTACTCTGCTCGACGCCAACGGTTATGCCGACAAGTACGAGATCGTGCAGTGCGCCATCTCCGAGGCCAAGGATTACTGCGACGAGGGCGCCGACCTGCTGATCGCCACCACCGTTGCCCCCGAGGGCCTCACCTGCCCGTACGTGAGCGGCGTGCCCTTCATGACTGGCATGAACCGCGTCGCTGCCGAGAAGGCCGTTCTCGACGTCATGGCTCAGTAGGCGCTGACTGTATGAATGAGCAGAACGCCAATCCGGTCGAGCTCTTTGGCATGCGCGTTGCCCATGTGGGCATTAACGCCACCGACCCGGCAGACGCCCTGGAGATCGCGGAGCTGTTCTCGACGATGATGGGCCTGCCCGTCATCGAGACCCCGGTTTCGTACTTCAACGATTCGCTGGTCGAGATCATGAAGCAGAACGGTCGTGGCACCAAAGGCCACATCGGCTTTGCCGTTAACGACATCGATGCAGCTGAGAAGTGGTTTGCCGAGCGCGGGCTCGAGGTCAACGAGGAGTCGCGCGTGCTGCTGCCCGACGGCGGCACCAAGCTCGTGTACTTTAAGCGCGAGTTCGCCGGCTTTGCCGTGCATCTGTGCCGCGAGTAGCGCACAAGCTGCCATAGCTGGCAAAAAGGGATAGGGCCGCATGGCCTTATCCCTTTTTTATGCCGAGGGGCTTCCTACCGCGGCAGGCGAATCGTAAAGCGGCTGCCGACGCCCTCGACCGAGGTCACGCCGATGACGCCGCCGTGGCTATCGACGATCCACTTGGCGATGGCGAGCCCCAGGCCCGAGCCCTGCGCTCCGGCATCGCGCGCGTTGTCGGCGCGGTAGAACCGCTCGAACGCGTGAGCTGCGGATTCCTGATTCATGCCGATGCCCTCGTCCTCAACGCTTATGTCGATCGTGCCCGCGCCCGCATCCGGCGTCATGTCAAACGAGATGGATGTGCCCGCGTCCGAATACTTGGCGGCGTTCTGCACGATCACGCGCAGGGCCTGCTTTACGAGTGCCACGTCGACAGGCGCGTCGCAGCGCGGGTCGCTGGCGAGCGCGGCGTCAAACGCCAGCCGATACGTGTGCGCGGCATCGATCATCTGCGATTCCTCGCAAACCTCGCCGACCAGCGCGGCCAGGTTGGTATTCGCGCGCCGCAGTACGGTGCGTCCGGCATCGCCGCGTGCCAAAAACAGCAGCTGCTCCACAAGCTCTTGCATGCGCTCGCTTTCGGCTTTAAGGGACGCGATGGATTCCGCCAGCACGTCCGGGTCGTCCTTACCCCAGCGGTCGAGCATGTTCACGTAGCCCTGAATCACCGCGATGGGCGTGCGCAGCTCGTGGCTCGCGTCGTTGACAAAGCGCATCTGCTGCAGCTTGGCCTCTTGCATCTGGCGCAGCAGGCGGTTGAGTGCGACCTCGATGCTTGCCAGGTCGGCGTCGCCGGTAGTGACGCTCGGCGAGTCGACGCTTGCGCGCTCGATGGCCTGCTCCAGTGTTTCCATTTTGCCGCCGGCGAGTTGCATGCGGCCGAGTTCGTCCACGCGCAGGGCCAGATCGTTGAGCGGCGCCATGGTGCGGCGCACGCGGCGGGCGCCGCCGAGCATGTTGAGCACGCTGATGACCTGCCAACCCACAACGACAAGGTAAAGAGGCCATAGCGCGACGAGGTCCTGCGCGAGGGGGAAAGTCTTGGTGGTGCGCGCAAGCTCGACGGTATAGGTGAGCGTTGCCAGGTCCCAGCCGCGCGCGGGCGTCAGCGACATGCCGTGAACGGTGGCGCTGGGGATCCATCCTGCGGTAAACGCGCCGTTGGGCAGCGTCTGGTTGTATCCATAGACAAGGATCGCCGCCACAATCACTACTAGCAGCAGATCGAGCCAGACGTAGCTTATCAGGCGGCGCCACATATAGCCCCAGTTGATGGCGCGGGCGATGGAGGTGACGCGCTTGGCCTCGGCGTTACGCGCGGCAGACATAGCCCACCCCGCGCACGGTCTGGATGATGCGGGCGCCGCCGGCGTCCTCGATCTTGGCGCGCAGGTGCGCGATGTGCACGTCGACGTTGTTGGTGTCGCCTACATATTCGTAGCCCAGCGACTCGTGCGCGATGCGTTCGCGCGTGAGCACGCTGCCGGCATGCGCCATAAGCAGGGCGAGGACATCGAACTCGCGGGCCGTGAGCGCGATGGGCGAGCCGCCGACCGTGACTTCGCGGCGGTCGGGATCGAGTGCGACCGAGCCCACGGCGAGCGTGGCGGGGGAGGGCACGGCAGAGGTCTTGGCCGAGTCGCCGACCGGGGACATCGCAGCGGCGTTCCCGGCCGCGCCGCCCGCCATACCCACCCCAGCACCGGCGCCGCCAACGCCCGAAGCCGCCCGCACGGCTTCCGAGCGCTTCAGCGCCACGCGGATCCGTGCGAACAGCTCTTCAATCGCAAACGGCTTGGTCAGGTAATCGTCGGCGCCGGCATCGAGCCCGGCCACCTTGTCCATCACGGCATCGCGCGCGGTGACCATGATCACCGGCACATCCTTGTGCTTGCGTACGCGCCGCAGGACCTCCATGCCGTTGAGCTGCGGCAGCAGTACATCGAGCAGAATCAAATCGTAGTCGCGCTCCAGTGCCAGGTCCACGGCGGTGCGGCCGTCGGCGGCATGTTCCACCCGGTAGCCCTCGTGCTCCAGCTCGAGCGTCACAAAGCGGGCGATTTTCTCCTCGTCCTCTACGATCAGGATCCGTGCCATACGTGCCCCCCGTCTGCGATTACTTGTCGTCGTTGAGATTTTGCTTGATGTCGTCCGCGGCGTCGGCGGCGTGATCCATAAGGTTGTTGATGCTGCCGGGCACGTCGCCGTCGCTGTCGATGCGGTAGCGCATGCCAAAGAACAGGCCAATCAGCATCAGCCAAATCGTAGCGCCCCAGGCAAACAGGGCGATGATGGGGATCAGGATGGGGATGTTGAGGATGATCGCATCGCGGCGCGTGGCGATAAACTTGGTGTCCAGGCTCAGGCGGAAGAGCTTTTTGAGGTACTCCCATACGCTGTCCACCTTCTTGGAGAAGTCGGTCTTTTCGCTCGACTTCTCGTAGGCGGCCTGCGCGGCGACCATCTCGGCTGAAGGCTCATCGACTGGCGCGGACTCGGTGGCGGCGTGCGACGACGTGGTCTGCGTCTTGCCCTGCGACTCGAGCCAAATGATGGCGTCCAAAACGTTGCCGTCGGCGGCGTCGAGCGCGGCCTTGGCATCGGTGTAGCTCACGTTGCACTTGGTGCGGATGGTTTCAACTTTTTCGAGGTCGTCCATGACCTGTCCTTTCGTTCGATGGGCGCGAGCGTTGCGATCGGCGGCCTGCGTTGCGCGGCGCCGCCCCGCCCCTTGTTCGAACTCTATAGTGCAGGTTATAGATTAAGCGATTCTTGAGCCAAGATTAATGTTGGATGAGTTTTTGGGTAGCGGTGGGAAAAGTATTAGACCTCGATAGCGGGGGATGGGGTGCCGGTGCAAAACGGCGTCAAAGGTTGGTCGAGCAGGCGGTTTCTCCATTGATGTCCGCACGGCATGGGACACTTACCCTGCCGCCCTGCTCTGCCGCGGCGGCATGTACCCAAACAACGACCCTCTAAGGAGTTCGATACCAATGAGCGATAACACCAAGCATCTCGCAAAGAAGTGCGTCAAGGACGCGGGGCCGTGCCTCGCGTTGTGCCTTGCCGGCGCAGCGGTCGCGCTGCTGGCTGTTCTGGGGCCATTCGACGTGCTCCGAAGTGCCAGTTCTCTGCACGTTTGCATGGCCCTTGCCGGCGCCATGATGACCGGCGGCGTGCTCGATCTGGTTTTTTGGGTGCTTGACCCGTTTGGATGGAAGAACGAAGGGTAAGCCCTAAGGGATGGAAGGGCTGGAACGGTTGGCTTAGTGATCGTGCAGAATGTGGGCTAGCGACTTACAGGGAAGTGGTAATCCGATGACGGTCTATGTAACAGGCGATATTCATGGCGGCGCTGACATGCAAAAGCTCCGCGATTGGGAGCTTGGGGATAGCCTGGCGAGCGACGACTATCTCATCATCGCGGGCGACTTTGGCTTTCCCTGGGACTTTTCTACCGAGGAATGTGCCGATATTGCTTGGCTGGAGTCGCGCCCCTACACCGTGCTGTTTGTCGACGGCAACCACGAGCGTTTCGATCACTGGGCGGAACGCCCCATGGAGTTGTGGCACGGTGGGCTGACGCAGCGCCTGTCGGATACCTCGCCCATACGGCGCCTGACGCGCGGCGAGGTTTTTGAGCTCGACGGCTCAACGGTCTTTACCATGGGCGGCGCCACGAGCGTGGACAAGGAATACCGCATTCCGTATTCCAGCTGGTGGCCGCAGGAGCTGCCGGACGAGCGCAACTTTGAGGAGGCGCGGGCAAAGCTCGACAGCGTGGGCTGGACGGTCGACTACGTGATCACTCACACCTGCTCTACGCGCATGCTTTCGTCCACGCTTTATCCAGCGTCCGGCTGGAATTGCCCCTCCGTTGATCGGCTTACGGCATTTTTCGATGAGCTGGAAGACCGCTTGGACTACAAGCGCTGGTACTACGGGCATTTTCATCGGGATACCAACCCGGCCGAGCGTCACACCGTGCTCTACGACTGCGTCGTTCGCTTGGGCGACGAACTCCAGCCCTGGGATGTTGCGTAGAGGCGGGGTGGCTGGCTACTCGACCGTTACAGTGATGTTCTCCCGATGCGCGCGGATGACGTCCCAGCTAAAGTGCTCGACCAGCTGCTCGGCGGTACGCGGCGTGGTGTCCGGCGCGATGCCTGTTTGCCCGGCGAGCCATCCCAACAGTGCCTCGGGTGTGCCAAAGCGGGTGCGGAGCTCGCCCAGGTCCAGATCGCGATCGCGCTTGGAAAGGCGGCGGCCGTCCGGTGACATGAGCAGCGGAATGTGCGCGTAGTGCGGCGTGGGCAGTCCCAGCAGATGTTGCAGATAGATCTGGCGCGGCGTGGAACCAAGCAGGTCGCATCCGCGTACGATCTCGGTGACGCCCATGGCAGCGTCGTCGACCACCACGGCCAGCTGATAGGCAAACACGCCGTCGCTGCGGCGCACCAAAAAGTCACCGCACTCGGTGGCGAGTGCTTCGCATTGGGCTCCGTACGTGCGGTCCACGAATTCGATCACGTCGCTGGCGAGGTCGTCGACGGTGGGCACGCGCAGGCGCGTGGCCGGAGCACGCAGGGCACTGCGGCGGGTGATTTCATCAGCAGAAAGACCTCTGCAGGCGCCGCGGTAGATGGGCGTGCCGTCGCTGGCGTGCGGCGCGCTCGCGGCGTGGAGTTCGGCACGCGTGCAAAAACAGGGATAGGTGAGGCCGGCGTCTTGCAGCTGGCGCAGGGCGTCCTCGTACAGATCCAGGCGATCGTGCTGGTAGTAGGGGCCTTCGTCCCACTCGAGCCCCAGCCAGGTCAGATCGTCAATCAGTTGAGCGGCAAGTTCCGGGCGCTTGCAGCGATCGTCCAGGTCCTCGATGCGCAGCACGATGCTGCCGCCCTGGCTGCGGGCCGAAAGCCACGAGCACAGGCAGCTGAACACGTTGCCCAGGTGCATGCGGCCCGAGGGCGACGGGGCAAAGCGACCCACGACAGGTGCGGGAGAGGGAGTCGTCGTTGGCGCGTCCGCGGCGGGCGTTGCTATGTTGCGTGCGTTGATATCCATGCGGACGAGTATAGCGCGGGGCGCGATGGGGAGGCGTCACTGTGTCCGCAAGTTGTCGAGGCCCCGCATTGCGTATGGTGGGCCGCAGGCTCGGTGCTTTGATTCCTGTCCATCAACTTGGCACTTTAGACAACAGAAACCCCGGCAGCTCTTCGCAACTGCCGGGGTTTCCGCGGAAAAGGGGGACATGATCCTCGAGCGAACGGGAAAGGGGCAACCGTTTTCGCTCAACTGCTTTATGCCCCTCGACTGGTGGCTCAATCAGCGCATGCCGCGCCCACACAAAGCCGCTACACCTGTGACGGAGCTGTGAAGTGGCATCTATTGCTGGCGCGGGACTCAGCTCAAGAGCGTCTCAAACGACAAATTTGTTGCTGTCTGTCGATTCAGCCCAATAATCCGTTTTCCTCCGTCCCCAATAGATCATTTTCCAAGTGTCGGGGTGCGGGCGTGACTTTCATCCCGTTTGGTGCTCCGGTCGCCTAGATGTACGTCATGTGTACCCGCAAACGTGGGACAATGGCGCTGTTGGTTTTACAGACAAAGGATGTGCCTATGAACGCCCCCGTTGCCAAGACCTGTCGGCAGCGCCACCTGTTTGCGCGATTCGCTTCCGTCTGCGTGCTCGTCGCGCTTGCCTTGTTGCTGCTGCCTGTCGCCGCGCACGCCGACGGCTACTCCATGACCCAAACCTATATCGGCGCCACGGTCGAGGCCGACGGCTCGCTGACCGTTGTCGAGGGACGCCAGTTTGATTTCGACGACGACATCAACGGCGTATATTGGGATATCAATACGGGCACCAATCAGCAGGGAGGCGCGGCGGGCGTCAATGTGCTGAGCGTCGAGGAAGACGACACCGCGTTTAACAGGGTCGACTATGCAAACAAAGGTGACAGCGGCGTCTATACGGTTGAGCAGTCCGACGGCGGCGCAAAGATCAAGGTTTTCAGCCCCCACGAGAGCGGCGACAGCGCGATCTATTACGTGAGCTACACCATGACCGGTGCGGTTATGAATTGGGCCGATACCGCCGAGCTCTACTGGAAGTTTGTGGGTGACGGCTGGTCCGCGGATTCCGACGATGTCGAGATGGAAGTGCACTTCGCAAATGCCGCTGCCGGGACGGCGGCCGTCAAGGGCGATAACTTCCGCGCATGGGGCCACGGTCCGCTGACGGGCGACGTGTCGCTCGATGAGGATGAGCCTATGGTCACCTATACCATTCCCTGCGTGCATCAGGGCGAATTCGCCGAGGCACGCATCGCCTTCCCCAGCGACTGGGTGCCGCAGCTTGCCGCTTCGGGCGAAGAGCGCATGTCAACGATCCTGAACGAGGAGAAGGAATGGGCCGACGAAGCTAACGCCCGCCGCGCTCACGCTCGCATGATTGCCAATGCACTTGCCGTGCTAAGTGTTGTCGCGGCGGTGGCCTTTACCGGCACAATCGTTGTGCTCAAGCTGCGCCGCCGCAAGCCCAAGCCGCTTTTCCAGGACGAATACTTCCGCGATGTGCCTTCGACCGACCATCCCGCCGTGCTTTCGGCCCTCATGAGCTGGAACGAGGTGCCCGATCAGGCATATATCGCCACGCTCATGAAGCTCACTGACGACCGTGTGATCAAGCTGGAGCAGGCGACCGTGACCAAGGCTAAGAAGGGCCTGCTGGGGCGCGAGAAAGAGGAGCAGACCTACCGCGTGACGGTGAGTGGTGCGGGCTGGAAGTCGGCCAAGGGCATTGACCGCACAGTGCTCAAGGTGTTCTTCGCTGGCGTTAAGCCCGACGAGAACGGCGACCGCTCGCGCACGTTTGATGAGCTGCAGCACTACGTCAAGCAGCACGCTACGCCCGTGGGCGACAAGCTCGAGGACTATCAGAACACCGTTAAGGGCAAGCTGGCCGATAGCGAGTACGTTGCCTCGGACGGCATTGTTGCAATGGTGTTTTGCCTGGTTCTTGGTATCCTGATTGCCTTTGTTCCCGTGGGATCCATCTTCTTTACCGATGGCGCACAGGCGAACATTACCGCCGCGGTTATCTCGGTGCCGATTGTGCTGGTGGGTATCGGCGTGGGCCTTACGTTCCGCCGCTTTACGCCGGAGGGCGCCGAGGTGGCGGCTCGCTGCAAGGCACTTAAGCATTGGCTCGAGGACTTCACGCGTCTAAAGGAAGCCGTCCCCGGCGATCTGGTGCTGTGGAACAAGCTGCTGGTGATGGGCGTGGCGCTGGGCGTTTCCAAGGAAGTGCTGCGTCAGCTTGCCGAGGCCGTGCCGCCCGAGGTGCGCGAGGCCGACGGCTTCTATGACAATTATCCCTGCTACTGGTGGTACTACCATCATTACGGTATCGAGTCTCCGCTCGATTCGTTCGATGACGTGTATCACGAGACCATCCGCGAGCTGGCTTCGAGTTCCGATAGCTCGAGCGGCGGCAGCGGCGGCGGCTTCTCGGGCGGCGGAGGCGGCGGCGTCGGCGGAGGCGGCGGCGGAACGTTCTAGCGCGCTCTGATTTTTGGGATGGATCTTCTCCGGCGACTGTTGGCGGAAAATCTATCCCATTTTTATGCTTTGAAATGGGTCTATCTTTCCGTTACGGATCCCCACACAGGGGGCAGTGGGCAAAAAATGCCAAATATGAGTACTGTTGCCATTATAGTGACATATATTTGCACTAAATAATGGGCTCCTAATGAGATTATCTCTCGTTAGGGGCCCATTTTATTGAACATTTGTGGAAATACGTCAGCTCGCCTGACTGGCTGCTATGTCTAAAAGCCTCTAAAATGCCCCAAATCGCTGCTACTAAAAAGGTAACAGTACTCATATTTGATGTTTTTTGCCCACAGCTATTTGCAGACCCCTCTATAGGGCGACGCCAACGAGGGTTTCGTCGACTGTGCTACTCAAGAATGTCCCCAACGACTAGGTGCGGTTGCTGCCAAGGAGTGTCCCGGGGTGCCGGCACAAAAGGAACGTCCCTAACTGCCGGGTTTAGGCTGTTAGATCGAGTTCGTAGAGGAAGCTTTCGCGCGGCATGTCGTGACGGCGCTCTTCGCGGTTGGCGCGGTGCGTGGCCGTGCGCTTAAAGCCGTGCAGCTCGTAGAACTTCCACGAGCAGTTGGAGTCGGTGTACAGGTGCGCCCTCGTCGCTCCAAGCGAGGACAGGTGCGAGACGGCGGCATCGAGCAGAACCGTGCCAACGCCCAGGCCATGGACATCGCGATCCACGGCAAGCAGTGTGACCTCGTTGTCGTGCGGCAACGGGCTGCTCTCGAGCAGGCGGTTGTTGGTTCGGATGGTTGCGCGCACAAACGAGAGATACTCGGCGCACGCATCGGGCTCTAGCTCACGCATCTGCGATAGCAGCGCGCGTTCGGTATCCATCCAATGCTCGTTGATAGTGGCGCCGGAGCTCTGTCCCGCACGCGCGAGCGAAATGCCACGCGCCTGACCGTCGATTACGGCAACCTGTGAAAACGTCGACGACGAAAGGCAATAGGCGAGGTCGCACGCGGCCTCAAGGCGGTTGTACTCATCGTTATCCGAATTGTTATGCCAAAGCTGCTGCAGAATCAGCGCGATGGCGTCGAAGTCTTCGGTATCAAACGGTCGGTAGAGAACCCGCGAGACCATGGTGCCTCTTTCTTTTGCGGATGCATATCGAGCACAGTTCTACCACGCCATTGGCATCTAATTATGGTGCCCCTGTGTTCCATGAACTCACCGTGCCCGGTGCCATGCCCATCCCCTCCGCTCGCAAACTTTTTCTGCACATGCGCCCGTTGCGGGGTGCATCGATGCGCTCGATGCGCTACATTAAATCAGTATTTTCAATGCCGCTGCGCGAGCGCTGCAGATCGACGTATCACCGACTCACAGAGCACGGCGGCGTACCAGACAGGAGGACTGCATGGGATCTGATGTGAAGATCGCACGCGCGTTGATCTCGGTTACCGATAAGACGGGCGTCGTCGATTTCGCACGGACGCTGGTTGACGACTTTGGCGTCGAGATCATCTCTACGGGCGGCACGGCTCGTGCCATCGAGGACGCGGGCGTTCCCGTAACCCCCATCGAGGAGTTCACGGGCTATCCCGAGATGATGGACGGCCGCGTTAAGACCCTGCACCCCAAGGTTCACGGCGCGCTGCTGGCTCGCCGCGATTCCGAGCAGCACATGCAGGAGGCGGCTGAGCACGGCATTAAGCTGATCGACCTGGTCGTCGTCAACCTGTACGAGTTCGAGAAGACCGTTGCCAACCCCGAGGTCACCTTTGCGGACGCCATCGAGCACATCGACATCGGTGGCCCCTCCATGCTGCGCTCTGCTGCCAAGAACGCCGCGAGCGTTACCGTCATCTCCGACCCGGCCGACTATGATGCCGTCCTGGCCGAGATGCACGAGACCGGTGGCTGCACCACGCTTTCCACCCGTCGTCGCCTGCAGGTGAAGGTCTACCAGACCACCGCCGCCTACGACACGGCTATCTCCCGTTGGCTTGCCGCCCAGGCAAGCGACGTGGCGGACACCTCTGCCAAGCTCGAGATCTCGCTGGAGAAGGTCGACGACCTGCGCTATGGCGAGAATCCTCAGCAGAAGGCTACGGTCTACCGCTTTGCCGAGGGCTGCGAGAACACCGCGAGCTCGCAATTCCCGCTCGTGGGCTCCGAGCAGATCCAGGGCAAGCCGCTCAGCTACAACAACTATCTGGATGCCGACGCCGCCTGGAACCTGGTCCGCGAGTTCGACGAACCGGCCTGCGTAATCCTCAAGCACCAGAACCCCTGCGGTTCCGCCGTTGCCGAGGACATCACTGCCGCCTACGACCGCGCTTTCGCCTGCGATCCCAAGAGCGCCTTTGGCGGCATCATCGCCTGCAACCGCGAGGTTCCCTATGAGCTAGTCGAGCACTTTGCCGATCAGAACAAGCAGTTCGTCGAGGTCATCATCGCCCCGAGCTACACTGCCGAGGCGCTCGAGCGCATGGCCAAGCGCCCCAACCTGCGCGTGTTGGCGACCGGCGGCGTGGACCACGGCGCCCAGGTGGAGCTGCGCTCCATCGACGGCGGCATGCTGGTACAGGAGGTCGACCACGTGACCGAGGATCCCGCGACCTTTACGTTCCCCACCGACCGCAAGCCCACCGATGCCGAGATGGCCGAGCTCGAGTTTGCCTGGAAGGTCTGCAAGGGCGTTAAGTCCAACGCCATCCTGGTTTCCAAGGGCAAGGCCGGCATTGGCATGGGCCCGGGTCAGCCTAACCGGGTGGATTCTGCGCTGCTGGCCTGCGAGCGCGCCGAGGACTTCTGCGAGCGCGAGGGTGTGGAGAAGGGCGGCTTTGCCTGCGCAAGCGACGCATTCTTCCCGTTCCGCGACAACGTCGACGTGCTTGCCGAGCACGGTGTGACCTGCATCATCCAGCCCGGCGGCTCCAAGCGCGATGACGAGAGCATTCAGGCCTGCAACGAGCACAATATTGCTATGGTCTTTACCGGCGCCCGCCACTTTAGGCACTAAGTTTCGCCCCGGAACAAAATAATCTCTGCAAAAGACGGCTGCTCCGTTTGGAGGGCCGTCTTTTTGGTATAAGAGGACGGAATGACTAACACGAAAGGTACAACCATGCCCCAGATTGATGATGCCGAGCTGTTTGGCAATGCCGAGGATCAGCGTGCGTACGAGGACTTTTGCGCCAATCAGGAGGCGGTCGAGAAGTTTACGCTCGACAAGCCCGCGCTTGTCTGCCGTTGGCGCATGTCCAATAAAAAGGTGCCCATGCTCAACCGCCACATTCGCGCACTGTCCGAGCGCCTGGTGCAGGGCGAGCCGCTTACCCATAACATGCTCAGCTGGGCCAAACAGCACGTTGAGTGGTCGCTTGCCGAGGGCGATTACACTGCGCACGACGGCGTACTCATGCTGGTGATCGACATCAACGGCAACGCCGCCATGACGGTGGGGGAGTACGAGCCGCTCGCCGATACGTCGGCCAAGGCGCTGCGTGCCCGTTCCGCCGAGGCCCGCTCCGAGGCCGACGAGACCGGCGTGGCGCCCGAGCTGCTCGCCGCCGTCAACAACGGCGAGCTTGCCTTTGTGGCGCCGGCGGACGAGTGCCTGTGCGGCACGGCGACGCTCATTGAGCAACTGGCCCAGACCAAGGGCATCCCGGTCACGCGCGTAGACATTCCCGCGCAGCTCAAGGGCGCGCTGTTCCTGGTGAGCGACGAGCACGGCGTGGTTGCCGCCGCCGACTCCGACTCCGCCGACTCCGACGCCGCCACGGTCGCCTTCTTCGCCGAAGGCTACGAAAAGCTCCGTGCCCGCCGCTAAATGATGTTTCTGGGACGGGGATTAAAAACTCATTTAATTCCCGTGCTCGTCGCGAGCGAGGGGCAAGCCTCTGCCACTCGCGAACAGTTCTGTCACTTTGGTGCCGCGTGAGGCGCGTATCTGCGGATCCGCGGTCATAATGGGCAAGACAACCAAGAGGGGGGGCGGAATCCATGGCGCTAATCTATATCGTTGAGGACGACGAACCCATTCGTCGTGAGCTTGTCGACATTCTTGCCCGCGCCGGGTTTGAAATCGAGGCCTGCGAATCATTCGAGCACGTCTCGCGCGATATTCTCGCTGCCGCACCCGACCTGGTGCTGCTCGACCTCACGCTTCCCGTCAAGGACGGCCAGCATATCTGCCACGAGGTTCGCCGCGAATCCGAGGTTCCCATCATCGTCCTCACGTCGCGCACGACCGAGATCGACGAGGTCATGGCCATGACGCTCGGCGCGGACGACTTTGTTCCCAAGCCCTATAGCGCCCGTGTGCTCGTGGCGCGCATCAATGCCTTGCTGCGTCGCACCGCGGCGGCGGGCGAGCGCAGCACGCTTGTCCACAAGGGCCTGGAGCTCGATCTCGCTCGCTCCATGGTCACCAACATGCAGACCGGTACCAGTACCGAGCTCACCAAAAACGAGCTGCGTATTCTCTCGCTGCTTCTGAGCCGTGCGGGCAAGATCGTCTCGCGCTCGGCCATCATGCAGGACCTGTGGGACTCCGACGCCTTCGTGGACGACAATACGCTCACCGTCAACATCAACCGCCTGCGCACCACGCTCGAAAAAATCGGCATCAAGGGGTATTTGACGACGCACCGCGGCCAGGGCTATTCGGTCTAGGGGCCGGCTATGTCGTTCGCCAAATTCTTCAAAGATGCGCTGCTTCCCGTCGCCGTGTGGACGTGCGGCGTGCTGCTGAGCTGCTTTGTGCTGACGGTCGCCGGCGCACCCGTTTCCATCGTGGTCGTGGCGGTCGGCGTGTCCTTTATCTTTGGCATGCTGGGCATCGTGATCGAGTACGCGCGCCGTCGTCGTTTTCTGCGCCAGCTGGAGCGTGCGGCAGAGGAGCTCGAGAGTCCCGCATGGGTGCAGGAGATGGTGCAATGTCCGACCTATGCCGAGGGCGAGCTCGAGTACGAGGTCTTGCGCCGGGTGGGCAAAGCCGCTTGTGACGAGGTTGCCGAAGGCAGGCGCCAGACCGATGACTATCGCGACTATATCGAGAGCTGGGTCCACGAGGCCAAGCTGCCTCTGGCGGCAGCCCATCTGATTTTGGAAAACCTGGACGGCAGCGAAGATGATCTGTCGCGCGTAGATGACCTCGGTCGCGAGCTTGCCCGCGTGGAGCGCTATATCGACCAGGCGCTCTACTATGCGCGCTCGGAGGTTGTGGAGCGCGATTATCTGATTCGACGTTGGAACCTCAAGGCTCTGGTGACGGGCGCAATCAAGGCCAATGCGCGCGAGCTCATCGCGGCACACGTGGCGCCGGTGTGCGAGAACCTCGACTTTGAGGTCTTTACCGACGAGAAGTGGCTCGAGTTTATTCTGGGCCAGCTCATTCAGAACAGCATTAAATATGCGCGTGAGGACGGCGCAAAGATCGTGTTTTCGGGTGCGTTGCTGGACGAGGGTCTGGCAAGCGAGCGCATCGAGCTTACCGTCGCGGACAACGGCTGCGGCGTGAGCGCGGCCGACCTGCCGCGTGTGTTCGAGAAGGGTTTTACCGGCGACAACGGCCGCACCACCAAGCGCGCAACGGGCATCGGCCTCTACCTGGTGGCGCGCCTGTGCTCCAAGATGGGCATCGACGTCACCGCAGCATCCGACTCCGGCAAAGGCTTCGTCGTAACATTCGCCTTCTCAACCAACAAGTTCCAATACTTCGAGTAGGCGGGCCGTCTTGCGGCACGGACGGCTATGTTCCCGAACGTGAACTTAGCTAAGGCAATTGGCGCCATGTTCCTGAACGTGAACACAACTATGGGGCTCAAATGAATCTCCCATAACAAAAACGTGCCGCCCCAAACAAAACGTGCCGCCCCAAACGGGGCGGCACGCCATCTTTTATCAGCCAACTCGCTGAAGTACGGTGACGAAGGCGCAAGGCCGGGAGGGGTTATCTAAGCCGACATCCCGCAGCCGCGAAGCGGCGAGGACGTCGGCGTGATAACCCCGCAGGCCTTGCGCCGGCGGGAAGGAACCTACTTCACGACCAGAATGTCGCAGTCGGTGTTGCGCAGCAGGAACGTCGAAATCGAACCCAGCAGCGCATACTTGATCGAGGACAGGCCGCGTGCGCCGCAGAGCACCAGGTCGGGCTTAACCACGTCGAGCATCTCGTCCTTGAGCGTCTCGCGAATGCGGCCGGCGCGAATCATGACCTCGACCTCGGGAATGTCGGGATTGGCCTTGGCCTCTTCGAGCTGCTTGGCGATAGAGTTCTTAAATGCCTCCTCTAGGCCGTTGACCAGATCGACCGGATAGGAACCGGCGCTCTCGAGCGCCGTGGAATCGATAACGTGGCCGATGATTAGCTTGGCGCCGTTGTTCGCGGCGACCTTGATGGCGCGTGCGAGCACAAAATCCTGCTGCTCAGTACCGTCGAGTGAAACAAATACCTTGGTGTAGCCCTCGTTCATGGTTTCCTCCTTGGTCTATCGCACGGGCGCGGGGCTCGTGCGTCGGGCGGGCGCGGGCGCGTTGGCCGCCGGACACTTTATCTTGTTGCAGTTATACCCAAGGATTTCGGTTTGACTGCTCGCAATTCTGTGAACGGGCGAGTTTTTTGGTAAGGGTAGGCGCGGTCGCACCGCCAACGGTTGATAATGGGACATCGCCCGCATCGTCCTCAGAACATCTACCGGCGGGTGTCTAACGAGGGGGTCCCTTTGGATATTATCGAGCTTCTAAAATCTGCCTTCATGGGCCTGGTCGAGGGCATCACCGAATGGCTGCCCGTCTCGTCGACCGGTCACATGATCTTGGTGGACGAGTTCGTCAAGATGAACGTGAGCGAGACGTTCTGGAACATGTTCCTGGTCGTGATTCAGCTTGGCGCCATTTTGGCCGTCTGCGTCCTGTTCTTCCATGAGCTCAACCCGTTTTCTCCCAGCAAGGGCAAGGAGGGCCGTCGCGACACGTGGGTGCTGTGGGGCAAGATCGTGCTCGGTTGCATTCCTGCGGCGGCAATCGGCCTGCCGCTCAACGACTGGATGGAGGAGCATTTCTACAACGCTCCCGTCGTGGCGCTGGCGCTCATTGTGTACGGCGTGCTGTTTATCGTGATCGAGAACTGGCGCGCGAGCAAGCGTGAGGAAATCGCCGTTGCCGGTTCGTTTGGTTCGCGTGCTGTGGTGTCGGGTGGACGCCCTGCCGGTGCGCACTTTGCGGCGCCCGCCGCGGCTACCGCTGAGGATGAGGACGATGACGAGGATCTGGACTTTGGTTCCATCACCACGCTCGAGGACCTGAGTTGGAAGACCGCACTGGGCATCGGATGCTTCCAGGTGCTCTCGCTGATTCCGGGCACGTCGCGCTCCGGTTCCACCATCATCGGCGGCCTGCTTTTGGGCTGCACGCGTTCGGTGGCGTCCAAGTTTACGTTCTTCCTGGCCATCCCTGTCATGTTTGGCGCGAGTGCGCTCAAGCTGGTCAAGTATTTCATCAAGGGCGGTACGTTCGGTGCCAACGAGGTCGCCATCCTGGGCGTGGGCTGCGTTGTGGCCTTTGTGGTTTCGCTCATCGCCATCAAGTGGCTTATGGGCTTCGTCCGCCGTCACGACTTTAAGTGCTTCGGTGTTTACCGCATCATCCTGGGCATCGTGGTGCTCGCATATTTCTTCGTTCTGGAGCCGATGCTCGGCCTCTAACTTAGTCGACGCTGCGCGGCGGCCAGGGAGACAACTTGTCATTCGAAGGGGGCGGCATGACCAAAAGGTCTATGCCGCCCCCTTTTCATGCCAATTTGTTCGCCCTGGCCGCCGCTCGCTACCGTTGCCATGACATCGGTGGCTCCGTGATTGGTGCAATGGGGCCAGGTTTCTTTGCACCAATGTGGTGCAGACTAACCTGACCCCATTGCGCCAAATCCGCTGGGCGGGCCTGACGGTGGCGCACGGAGTCGTGGTGTGATTTGCGTCGGTGTCCGCGCGGCTCGGTATACTGGTACGGCTCAAACTATGGCGCTGCCCGCAGGCGCGCCGTCCGTCAGATGAGGAGTCGCCCATGACCCAGCCCTTGCCCTGGGAAAAGAACGCCGCGGTACCCGTGCCGCCCACGCCGGAACCCGTGCCGCTCGATGCATACACCGCCCCCGCTGCGCCGGAGCCCGAGCTCGTCCCGCTCGACATCTACGACGCTCCCGCGCCGGCACCCAAACCCGCCAAGCCGCTCGTCGACCTCGACAGCCTTAATCCCGCCCAGCGCGAGGCGGTCCTGACCACCGAGGGTCCGTTGCTGGTCCTTGCCGGCGCCGGCTCGGGCAAGACCCGCGTCTTGACCTTCCGCATCGCACATATGCTCGGCGACCTGGGTGTTAAGCCCTGGCAGATCCTTGCCATCACGTTTACCAACAAGGCCGCGGCCGAGATGCGTGAGCGTCTGGCGGCGCTCATTCCCAGCGGCACCCGTGGCATGTGGGTGTGCACCTTCCATGCCATGTGCGTGCGTATGCTGCGCGAGGACGCTGACCTGCTGGGCTACACCGGTCAGTTCACCATCTACGATGACGACGATTCCAAGCGCATGGTGCGCGATATTATGCAGGCGCTCGGTATCGAGCAAAAGCAATTCCCCATCAATATGATCCGCAGCAAGATCAGTTCGGGCAAAAACGCCATGATCGGCCCCGAGGACATGCTCAAATCCGCCGACAGCCCCAACGACAAAAAGGCCGCGCAGGTCTACCTGGAACTGGAGCGCCGCCTGCGCGCCGCCAATGCGATGGACTTCGACGACTTGCTCGTGCGCACGCTTGAGCTGCTGCGCACCCGCCCCGAGGTGCTCGATAAGTACCAGGAGCGTTTCCGCTACATTAGCGTCGACGAGTATCAGGACACCAACCACGTCCAGTACGAGATCGCCAACCTGCTGGCCGCCAAGTACCAAAACCTCATGGTCGTAGGCGACGATGACCAGTCCATTTACAGCTGGCGCGGCGCCGACATCACCAACATCCTGGACTTTGAGAAGGACTTTAAAAACTGCAAGACCGTCAAGCTGGAGCAGAACTACCGCTCCACGGGCCATATCCTGAGCGCCGCCAACGCCGTGGTGCGTCACAACTCGCAGCGCAAGGACAAGCGCCTGTTTACGGCCGAGGGCGACGGCGAGAAGATCCAGGCCTTCCAGGCAAGCGATGAGCGCGACGAGGGTCGCTGGATTGCCGGCGAGATCGAGAAACTGCATGCCAAAGGCACGAGCTATGACGATATCGCCGTGTTCTATCGCACCAACGCCCAGTCGCGTATCCTCGAAGATATGTTCCTGCGCGCGGGCGTGCCCTACAAGATTGTGGGCGGCACGCGATTCTTTGACCGTGCCGAGATCCGCGACGTCATGGCCTACCTCAAGATGATCGTGAACCCGGCAGACGAGATGAGCGTCAAGCGCGTCATCAACACGCCGCGCCGCGGCATCGGCTCCACCTCGATCCAAAAGATTGAGCAGCTGACGCGCGACAACCGTTGCTCGTTCTTCCAGGCCTGCGAGATCGCAACGGCCGAGACGGGCATGTTTAGCGCCAAGGTGCGCAATGGCCTGTCGAGCTTTGTGTCGCTGGTGCGCGAGGGTCGCCGCATGGACGGCGAGCTCAAGGACGTCGTCGAGATGATTGTCGATAAGACGGGCCTGCTGCAGGCTTTCCGCGCCGAGGGCACCATGGAGTCCGAGAGCCGCGCCGAGAACATCCAGGAATTCCTGGGTGTCGCTGCCGAATTTGAGGAGACGCACGAGGATATCGAAGGCACGCTCGAGAGCTTGGAAGAGCTGCGTGCTGCTGGTGTTGCCGATGTGCCCGCCGACGTTGAGCCCGAGCCCGTCGTGGTGAGCGCGTCTGCGCCCGAACCGGGGCCATCTGCGCCCGCGTCTTCGTTTGAGGCGCTCGTTGGCGCGCGTGACGCCGCGGGCTCTAATCCGCTCGATAGCTTGGCCGCTCCGGCGCTGTCTCCGCAGGATGCCCTGGCCGCCGCCATCGCGGGCAACGCGTATGCCGTGCCAACAGAGTTGCCGGCGGGTGCCGTGCATGCCGACGAGATCGAGCGCACCTACGGTCCGCTCACCTGTAAGGCGCTGCCGGCGCTCATGGAGTGGCTGGCTCTGCGCTCCGACTTGGATTCCCTGGCCGGCGAGACGCATGCCATCACCATGATGACCATCCACTCCGCCAAGGGCCTGGAGTTCCCGGCGGTGTTCGTGGCCGGCATGGAGGAGGGTATCTTCCCGCACGTGCACGACTTTGGCGGCAGCGATGACCCGGGTAAGCTCGAGGAGGAGCGTCGCCTGGCCTACGTCGCCATCACGCGTGCCCGTAAGCGCCTGTTCTTGACCTATGCGGCCACGCGTCGCACCTACGGCTCGACTTCTGCCAACCCGCGCTCGCGCTTCCTCAACGAGATTCCGTTTGAGGATATCGAGTTTAGCGGTATCGGTTCTGCCGGTTTTGAGGGCACGGGCTGGGAGAAGCGCGGCGACCGTCACGGCACGTTTGGCTCGGGTATGGGCTCGGACATGTATGGCGGCAAAGTGTTTGGCTCGCATACGCGCTCGACCGGCGGCTCTGGATCGCGCAGCGGATCGAGCTTCGATGACTTCTTTGGTGGTAGCACTTATGGCACCGAGCGCCATCGTGGGGTTTCGCCCGATGCCGGCCGTGTTGCCTCGACCTTTGACTCGGGTGCGCCGCGAGCCAAAAAGCCGTCGTCCAAGGTGTCCCCGACGGTGGAGCGCAAGGTCGATCGTGCCAGCGCATCGCAGGACTTTACCGCGGGCGATACCGTGAGCCACAAGACTTTTGGCACGGGTACCGTGCTCTCGGTCGTCGGAGACATGATCGAGGTCCAATTCGAAAAGACCGGCCAGACCAAAAAGCTAATGAAAGGCTTTGCACCTATAGTGAAACTGACCTAGGCGGCTTTCCCAGGCACGGCACCTCGGCCTTCAATCGTCGGGCATGACCTCAAGGTCTATGCCCTCCTCTTTCAGGCCGATCTGCCGCACCTGGAAAACCCGTACATCTGGCTAGACGGGCGCGCCGGGGGCTTTGGTCGCCTGCTCGGACAGTCCTGCGCAAGACGGAGGGCACATTAAGTGGCCTCCTTTGCGTGCGGAACTCGCGATCGATGTTGCCCTATACGCCCGCCCAGGTCCTTAGATAACGTTGCTTGCTGGCGTTGCTCTGCTCGTTCGCTTTTTGATCTGGAGAGCCGGGTGGGCTGATAGATTGAACTGCCTCCCATTTCTTGGACATGAGAAATGGGAGGCTTTTTATGCGTGTCGACTTGAGGGTGAAGCACGACAT
>NZ_JAQLEM010000023.1 GCF_028209885.1 Collinsella aerofaciens
CGGCCCGTTCTGGGCGCGCCTCAATCGTAGCCCGAGACGGTCCCGGGCTGACAATTTCGACTGTAATGGACGTTCTTAGACGACTAGTCATTGGGGACACTCTTGAACAGGCAACATTCAAGGAGTGTCCCCGGATGCCGGCACTTAGAGACGTTCCCAAAGTGACGGCACATAAGGAACGTCCCTAAGTGCCGACTACCGAATGGCGCCGCCGAAATTATCGAACAACCTGTTCAAAAACACGAGCGGACACCGCGGTGTCTATACTAGAGCGCAGCAATAGAAAGGACCCCGCTTTGAGCATCACGCCCCTCGATAGCATTCGCCGCGTCATCGCCCGCCGTAATGGCGTCGCCGACCCCGCCGTAGCGGGCAGCGGCACCGCAAGGGCCCAGGGCGGACGCATCGAGAACGGCCTGTTCCCCGCCTCGCACACCGCCGAGGAGCTCGCACGCATCCAGGAGCTGAGTCAGCGCAACGCCGGCGGACCCGATAGCTACCAAGCCACACGTCGCCGGCGCGAACGCGATCGGGAGCCCGGCCCCGTCCGCCGCATGGTCAACGCTTGGTGGAACCGCCTGCTCGGCGCCGTCTACGGCGGCGGCTTCTCCATGCAGGAAGCGGAATACGAAGAGCACGCCACCCGCCGCGACTATCTCTGGAATACCCTGGGCACCGCCGTGTGGGGCATGGCGTTTCCTCTGCTCACCATCGTGTCGACACAGCTCGCGGGTGCCGAGGAGGCCGGTAAGTTCTCCATCGCCTTCGTCACCGGCACGCTCATCATGATCGCATGCAACTACGGCGTGCGCAATTTCCACGTCTCAGACATCGACGAAAAGACGTCCTTTGCCTCCTACCAGCTCAACCGCTGGCTTTGTGGAGCGCTCGCCCTAGGCTGCGGCCTCATGTACAGCAGCGCCCGCGGCTATGATGCGCAGATGGCGACGATCGGCCTGGGCGTCTACCTGTATAAGGTCATCGACGGCGTCGCCGACGTGTACGAAGGCCGCCTGCAGCAGGACGACAAACTCTACTTGGCTGGAATGAGCCAAACGCTACGCTCCGTCGGCGTCATCGCGGTCTTCAGCGTGGCGCTGTTCCTCACGCGCAGCATGCCCATCGCGGCCATGGCCATGGGTGTCGCCGCGATCGCCTCGCTCGTGCTGGTCACCGCGCCGCTCGCCCTGCTCGAGACCGAAAAATCGCGCCGCGTGAGCCTACGCGAGGTCGGCCACCTGTTTGTCCAGTGCGCCCCGCTCTTTGGTGCACTGTTCCTGTTCAACCTAATTGAGAGCATGCCCAAGTTTGTGATGGAAGGCACGCTGGCATACAAATATCAGCTGTACTTTAATGCTCTGTTCTTTCCGGCGCAGGGAATTTTGTTGAGCATTGGATTTATCTATAAACCGCAGCTCCTGCGTCTGTCGAGCATTTGGGCGAATCCGCGCAAGCGTCGCCGCTTTGACCTGATTATTGTTGCCGTTATGGCGCTGATCGTGGTCATCACCGGCGTGTGCGCCGCATTTATGGCAGGTCCCGGTATTCCCCTCATGAGCTTTATGTACGGTCTCAGCTTTGAACGCTACCGTACGCTGGCGCTGCTGATGGTCGTCGCCGGCGGCGTCACCGCGGCCATCGACTTTATCTACGCCATCATCACGGTGCTGCGCCACGCTGGAGATGTCACCAAGATCTACCTGATCTGCTTTGCCGTGAGCGTGGTGCTCCCGGTGATTCTGATCAATCTGCTCGGCCTGATGGGCGCCGTCGTGAGCTACCTAGCCATCATGGCCCTACTGCTGGTACTGTTGATTATCGAGTACGCCCACATCCGCCAACGCATCGAACGCGACCGCAACCCATACGGCGCCTAATTAGCTGCCCGGTCACCGGAATTTGCGATGGAATCACCCCGTCTGGGGTCTCGTTGCGGACAATATTCATCACGCAAAACTAAGTGAGTAGACTTTTACCGAATCCCCGACCACACCAACAGAGCACAAGTCTGTGACCTGCGGTTTTATTGAGGCAAATATGTTGGGTGCTCGGCATTTCCAAAAAAGTCTACTCACTTAGCCGGCGGGCAGCCAAATGATTATTTAATCCCCGTCCCAGAGAAATCAATTAGCGGGCAGAAGGGCAAAAGTAGTCAAATAAGCCCCGTCCCAAATTGGCTACCCCTTGCACCGATTATTCGCCCGGGTTGATGTTCGCGTAGAACTCCGCCCCATCATCGAGCCGCAGGATGCCCACGCGGCCGAACTCGGAGCCGGTGGCGGCGGCGCAGTCGATGTCGATGCGATCGGGCACACCAGCAGTGTCCTCGCCGCCCAAGCGCACGATCTGCCCGCGTCCCGATTCCTCATCGAGCCCCGCCAGACCACCGACCTCGCAATAGCGCCCAAGCGATACCGTGGGCGTGTGACCGCTCACCACGACCGGGCCCTTGCCCTCGGCAGAAAGCAGCCCGGTCGACGCATCCCAATAGCCATGACGAATCCACAGCAGGTCATCGGACGACTGCACCGCGAGCATCTGCTGCAGCAGCTCGCGATCGGCACCCACCGCTCCAACGCCATCGGCACAATCGACGCCATGCTCAAGCAAAAACGCCCGCGCCGCCTCGGTCTCAATACCGGCATGTACCAGCAGATACGGGCGCTCCTCGGTCTCGACCACCGCGTAGAGCGGCAGCGCGGCCATCCATCGCACGAGCTCCTCGTATGCCTCAAATTCCATGTCGTTGAGCTGCTCGCGCGTCGTCCAGCCACCGTTGATATCCCAGGTCTCGGCATCGAGCGGATCCTGGCCAATGATGGCATCGAGCATGATCTGCTCGTGATTGCCCTTGAGCACGCGGGCGTTGGGCAGCGAGCGCACGAGCTTAATAACGCCGACCGGATCGGGCCCGCGATCGATCATGTCGCCCAGCACGTACAGCGTGTCGTCGGACGTCAACGAGATCTTAGACAGGGCCTCGTCAAGCGCACGCACGTGCCCGTGAGCATCAGATGTCACATAGATCGCCATGGTACGCCTCTCCTTGCATTGCGGCCGAAGCCCGGCGCCGCAACTAAAACTTCAAGTTGAACTTAAACGTTACCCATTGTACTCCGTTGCAATAAAGCTGGAAAGAGTTTCCGAGCAGAGGCAAAGACGGCAGCCGTCTATGACGATATCGCGCACGCCTGCAATCCAACCCCATAAACCCACCATCTTTGGGTACAAATAACCGCAGACAACTGACCGTGCCACGCCAACCACCCAGGAGCGGACACCATCCATGAACCAGATCCTTCTTTTTATCGGCCTCGTCATCATTTTGTGCCTGACCATCAAACCCGTCGGCAAAAAGCTCCCCTTCCCCACCCTGCTCATCTTTATCGCGCTGGGCATGCTGTTGGGCGTCAACGGCCCGACGCATATCGACTTTAGCGACTACGCACTCACCGAAACCGTCTGCAGCACGGCGCTGCTGTTCATCATGTTCTACGGCGGCTTTAACACCAATATCGACCGCGCCAAGCCCGTCGCTGCGCCGGCGGTGCTGCTGAGCACGCTCGGCGTCGTCATCACTGCCGGCATCACCGGCGTGTTCACCCACTTTGTGCTGGGCTTCGACTGGATCGGCGGCCTGCTGCTGGGATCGGTCGTGGCGTCCACCGACGCGGCCAGCGTCTTTAGCGTTCTGCGCGAGCACAGCCTTTCGCTGAGGGGCGGCACCGACTCGCTGCTCGAGGTCGAATCGGGCTCCAACGACCCCGTCGCCTACATGCTCACCGCTGTGCTCGCTACACTCGCGGCCGGCGGCGACATCAACATTCCCGCACTGCTGGCCAAGCAGATCATTCTAGGCGCGGGTCTGGGCCTTGCCATCGGCTGGGCGGCGGGCCGCCTGATTGAACGCGCACATGCAACGGCCGAGGGCGCGCAGACCATCTTTTTGTTCGCCGTGGCGATCGTCGCCTACGCGCTGCCGAGCTATCTGGACGGCAACGGCTTTTTGGCTGTATACCTGGCAGGCATTGTACTGGGTGCCAGCGACATCACCGGCAAAGTCGAGATGGCGCACTTCTTTGACACCCTCACCGAGATGGCCGAGATGACGATCTTCTTCTTGCTCGGCCTGCTCGTAACGCCCGCACGCCTGCCGCAGATGCTGCTGCCGGGCCTAGCGCTCATGGCGTTTATGCTCTTCGTGAGCCGTCCCATCGCCGTCGGCGTGCTCCTGGCGCCCTTTAAGACGAACCCTCGCCAAGTCGCGCTCGTAAGCTGGGCGGGCCTGCGCGGCGCGGCTTCGGTCGTCTTTAGTCTCTTTGCCGTGGTAGCCGGCGTTCCCGGTGGCCAAGACCTGTTTGATCTGGTGTTTGTGATTGCCGTGTCGAGCATTGTGGTACAGGGCTCGCTGCTACCGGCGGTGGCAAAGAAGCTCGACATGATCGACGCGGAAGGCGACGTACGCCGTACGTTTAACGATTACCGCGACGAGGACGGCATGTCGTTCGTTAAGCTCAAGGTGGGCGCGGGCCATCCATTTGCCGGTCGCTCGCTTGCGGACATTGGCAGCGTCACGGACATGCTCGTCGTCCTGGTGCTGCGCGATGGCGCGCACCCGGTGCTGCCCAATGGCGATACCGTGATTGAGGAAGGCGACCTATTGGTGATGGCTGCCCCGACGTTTGAAGAGCGTGCCGAGGTTACGCTGCGCGAGGTCACCGTGACGCCCCACGGTCGCCTGGCCGGCCAGCGCCTGCGCGACGTGCCGCAAGGCAAGCATCCGTTTATTGTGGTGATGCTCAAGCGCGACGGCCAAACGATCATCCCCGACGGCAACACCCTAATATATGCCGGCGACGAAGCCGTCATTGCCACACTGGCGTCGTAGTGACCAGGAGGTAGCTAATTTGCGACGAAGAGATCAAGCGCCTAGAGAACCTCATGCCTTCGCTCGCAGATTTGGATTTGCCTGAGGAGTAAAGCATCCCTCCCCCATGTAACCATCCTGTAAATCATAGCGGCGTAGTCGAGTTTTACCGCGATGCGGTCGCGCCCGGCGCTCCACTGTGCTAAAGTATCCCGAACGTTCAAACGACTACGAGGGGAACTAGAAGATGGCACGTGTGCACAACTTCTCAGCTGGCCCGGCCGCGCTGCCTACAAGCGTGCTCGCCGAGATCGCCGACGAGATGATGGACTACCGCGGTTGCGGCATGTCCGTGCTCGAGATGAGCCATCGATCTAGCATGTACCAGCAGATCATCGACGACGCCGAGGCAACCCTGCGCCGCCTGCTGAGCATCCCCGACAACTACCGCGTCCTGTTTTTGCAGGGCGGCGCCACACTGCAGTTTGCGGCCATCCCCATGAACCTCATGCGCCGCGGCCGCGCCGGCTACATCGTGACCGGCAACTTTGCCAACAAGGCATACAAGGAGGCCGCCAAGTACGGCGAGGCCGTACTGCTCGCGAGCTCCGAGGACACCAATTTCGACCGCATACCCACCATGGCCGACATCAACGCGCGCATTGCCGCCGAGGCCGCAGGCGACGGGCTCGACTACGTCTACATCTGCCAGAACAACACCATCTTTGGCACCATGTACCACGAGCTGCCCAACTGCGGCGACGTACCGCTGGTCGCCGATGTCTCGAGCTGCTTTTTGTCGCAGCCGCTCGACGTAAAGCGCTACGGGCTCATCTACGCCGGCGCTCAGAAAAACGCCGGCGCCGCGGGCGTGACCGTGGTCATCGTGCGCGACGACCTCATCGCAGATGGCTCCGCCTTTGCGCAAACGCCGCAGTACATGGACCTTAAGACCCAGGCCGCCAAGGGCTCCATGCTCAACACGCCCAACACCTTTGGCATCTACGTGTGCGGCAAGGTGTTCCGTTGGGTTGAGCAGACCGGCGGACTTGCCGCCATGGCCGAGCGCAACTGGACCAAGGCTAACCTACTCTACGACCTGCTCGAGCACAGCGAGCTGTTCCATGGCACCACGCAGGCCGACAGCCGCTCCATCGCCAACGTCACCTTCCGTACCGGCGACGCCGAACTCGACGCGGCCTTTGTTGCAGGCGCCGCCGAGCACCAGATTCAAAACGTCAAGGGTCATCGCCTGGTGGGCGGTATGCGCGCCAGCGTCTACAACGCCGTAACCATGGAGGACGTGCAGGCGCTGGCCACGTACATGAAGGACTTCGAAGCGCAGCATAGTTTGAGTCCGCGATCTAACTAGCCCGCAACACGCGGGCCGACCAGCCACTTCAAACCACCTGTTTTAGACAAACCTGCTAAGGAGTTTTTCCATGCGTAAGATTAAGACCATCGACGACATCACTAAAGACGGCAAAGTCGAGTTTGGCGAGGGCTACGAATTTGTGAGCACCGCCGAAGAGGCCGACGCGATCCTGATGCGCTCGACCGATCTGCACGGCTACGAGATGCCCGAGGGCATCCGCGCCATCGCCCGCTGCGGCGCCGGCGTCAACAACATCCCCGTCGAGGAGTACGCCAAGAAGGGCGTCGTCGTCTTTAACTCCCCCGGCGCCAACAGCAACGCCGTCAAGGAGCTCGTCCTAGGCATGCTGGTGCTCTCGAGCCGCGGCGTGGTGCAATCAATGAACTGGGTGCGTGACAACGCCGACGACCCCGAGATTCAGGTCGATGCCGAAAAGGCCAAGAAGGCCTTTGTGGGCCGCGAGCTCAAGGGCAAGCGCATCGGCGTCATCGGTCTGGGCAACGTAGGCTCCAAGGTCGCCAATGCCTGCGTCGACCTGGGCATGGATGTCTACGGCTACGACCCGTTCATTTCCGTTGAGCACGCGTGGGTGCTGAGTCGCGAGGTGCAGCGCGTGGGCACGCTCGAGGACCTGTGCCGCGGCTGCGATTACCTCACCGTGCACGTGCCCAGCAAGGCTGACACCATCGGCATGATCAGCACCGAGCAGATCAACCTGCTGGCCCCGGACGCCGTGCTGATCAACTACGCACGCGAGACCATCATTGACGAGGACGCCGTTGACGCCGCCCTGCGCGAGGGCAAGCTCAGCTGGTTTAGCTGCGACTTCGCCACGCCCAAGACGGTCAAGATGCCCAATACGTTTATCACCACGCACTCGGGCGCCGGCACCGGCGAGGCCGAGGCCAACTGCGCAGACATGGCCATCAGCGAGCTCAAGGATTACCTGGAGAACGGCAACATCGCCCACAGCGTCAACTACCCCGCCTGCAGCATGGGTAAGGCACGCGCCGCAAGCCGTATCGCCTGCCTGCACGCCAACGTGCCCAACATGATCGGCCAGATAACGGCAATCCTTGCCAAGGACAACGCCAACGTGCAGCGCATGACCAACGAGTCCGCCGGCGAAAACGCCTACACCATGTTCGACACCGACGAGCACCTGGACAGCAGCACCATCGAGGCGCTCAAGCAGATTCCGTCGATGTATCGCGTGCGCGTAATCAAATAGCGCCGGCTGATCTGACGGGCAGTTCCCCATGTGGCCTGCCCGTCACTGACATTGAATGCCCGCGGGGACGCCTTTCGCACGAGAGGCGCCCCCGTTTTTGTGAGCACTCCATTAAATACACCGAGCCGCTTCTTGACATACAATCTGTATGTTGACCTAACTATCTGTGAGGTGCCTATGGTTGATACAGATTTTGCTTGGCGGCTTACGCAAGGACTCGTGCGGATCGACAGCTCGGACCCGGGTGCGTATGAGGACGAGATTGAGCGCTATATCAAAGCGTTGGTTGAGCACCGGGTGGCACAGCTGAGCCATCCGGTGCTCCATGCCGTGCAGGTTGAGGAACTCGAGGTGCTGCCCGGGCGCCGCAACCTTATGGTCACCGTGCCGGGACTGAGCGACGAGCCACGGCTCGTCTATATCTGCCATATGGATACCGTTACGCTGGGCGATGGCTGGGACGCGGACATTCCGCCGCTCGGAGCGATCGTGCGTAACGATAAACTCTATGGCCGCGGTGCCTGCGATATGAAGGGTGGCCTGGCCTGCGCCATTGCCGCACTGGTCCATACGCTCGAGCGCGTGGCGGCAGAAGGCAAGCTGCCCCGCCGTGGCTTCTCACTCATTTGCTCGGTCGACGAGGAGGACTTTATGCGCGGCTCAGAGGCCACGATCGATGCTGGCTGGGTCGGCTCGCGTGAATGGGTGCTGGACACCGAGCCCACCGACGGACAGATCCAGGTGGCGCACAAGGGGCGTACGTGGTTCGAGATTGAAATGACTGGCGTGACGGCGCATGCGAGCCAGCCCTGGAAGGGCGCGGATGCCGTCGCCGCCATGGCCGAGGTCGTGTGTTCGCTCCGTCGCGCGTTTATGGCGCTGCCCGCGCACGATGAGCTGGGGCCTTCGACCATCACGTTTGGACAGATCGAAGGTGGCTACCGTCCCTATGTCGTACCCGACCGCGCCAAAGTCTGGGTCGACATGCGTCTGACGCCTCCGACCGATACGGCCGCCGCGACGCGCATGGTAGAGCAGGCCATCGCCGTCGCCGAAGCCGCCGTTCCCGGTTGCCATGGCAGCTACACCGTGACGGGCGACCGCCCCGCCATCGAGCGCGACCCGAACTCTCCCCTTCTAGCAGCGCTCAAGCGTGTCGCCGATGACGTGACGGACGCGGACACGACCGTCGGCTTCTTTACCGGCTACACCGACACCGCCGTCATTGCCGGCAAGACAGGTAACCGCAATTGCATGAGCTACGGTCCCGGGTCGCTCGCGCTCGCGCACAAGCCCAACGAATATGTGCCCCACGCCGATATCGTTCGTTGTCAGCAGGTGCTAATCGCGCTCGCCGATAACGTGCTCTGGGACGCGAGCGGCCAAGTTGGGGCATAATAAGCCGCGAACAAACCGACTCGTGCGTTAGGACCGCCCATGAAAGCACTTCCGTTTCCCTGCATCCGCCCGGCTCAGGACCGCGTGCTCGAGGCGCTGCCTGCAATGGGCAGCATCCTGAGCGGCAACGATGCTCTGCGCGGAGCCATTGCCGATGGTCTGATGCTCAAGGACCCGGGTGCGGCGTATTACGTGTACGAATGCTCGGGCGAGCCGGGACGTGTGACGGGTGTCGTGGCGATCTGCCCGGTTGGTGCGCTGGCGGGCGGCGACGCGGTTGCCGCCGATACGACCGCCGCTGCGCGCGCAATCGCCGACCTCAAGGTACAGCCCCGTCCCGTAACGCTTGTCTACGAAGCCTCTCCCGTCATGGATATCATCCTCGGCGCCGCAAAAGAGGGCGCTTCACTCTATGCCGTCACCGACCCCGCCGGCATTACGCACCGCGTGTGGGAGGTCAAGCGCGAGGACGCCGTCGGGGCCATCCGCGCCATGCTCGACCAGGCGCCGGAGCCGGCACTGGCCGACGACCCTGCCTACGCTGTCGCACTAGTCGAGGCATCACAGCTCCTGACCGACGATGCACGTGCCGCCGGCACCTACACGGGCAAAGAGCCGTTCAACTTTGCCGTAGCTGCGCTCTTCCCCGCCGCGCAGGTCAGCGGCGGCGCGGCGCAGGTTCCGACGGGTCTGCTCACGCACCAGGTCGCGCGGTTCTAGCAAGACCAGACCGTCCAGCATAAAAATCGGCAGCCCAACAAACAGGGGGCGGAGATGCAGCAGGTACATGCATCTCCGCCCCTTTTGCGTCGAGAAGTTATGCCGACGACCCGTGCCGCCGCGCTCGCGTTATCCGCGCTGCGGACCCGCAGTAGCCACGAGCGGTTCAAGCCCCAGCTCGCGCGCGTAGTCTTCCTGCGTAAAGACTTCGACCAGTTCAAACGTATCGGCCGCATCGTCAAACGCAAAATGCAGCACTGAGCAGTTGCCCGGCACGCGTTCGCGCTCGTCGGCCGCCGCGCCCCGCACGTGGTCCAAAAACTCCTTGATAGCCGAACCGTGGCTCACCGCGAGCACGCACTCGTGGTCCGGACGTCGCATAAGATCGGTTATCGTCGCCGCCATGCGCTCGCGCACCTGCATCTGGCCCTCGCCGCCAAACTGACGATAGAAATCTCGCCACGGGCGCTCGGGCATAAGCATCACGCGCTCGGCCTCAAAGTCGCCAAAGAACCACTCACGCAGACCGTCCAGGCGCTCGTACGCCAAGCCCGGCCACAGGTTGGCGATAGTCTGCTCGGTGCGATGAAGTGTGGAGGTGTAGGCATGATCGGGTTCAATGCCGCGCGCACGCAAGAACATGCCGGCACGCGCCGCCTGGTCGCATCCCAGCTGCGTGAGCGGCGAGTCACTCCAACCCTGAATAATGCGCTTAAGGTTGAATATTGTCTGCCCATGACGAACCAGATACAGGTCTTTATTCATAGGGGTCCTTTCGTTCATTACCAATCAAGGAGCGAAAACGCACCGTCGCAATAGCCAAAATGAAGCACGGCACCGTTGTCGGGTAGCTCTCCCCTGCCAGTCACATACTCAAGAAACTCCTGGCAGGAAGAGCCGTGGGAGACTGCCAGCACACAGTCGTGCTGCGGCCTGGCCATGATGTGGGACAGCGCCGCGACCATGCGCGACTGGAGCTCGCCTTCAGACTCGCCACCAAAGGCCACCGGATAATCACCCCAGGGCTGCGGCGGCATCTCGCGATTTGATGTACCCTCCAGCGAGCCCAAATGCCACTCGCGCAGGTCATCGACCAGCTCTATCGAGCGGCCCTCACCAGCAATTAGCTCAGCCGTACGCCGCGCCCGGCCCAACGGGGAGGAATACACACGGTCAAAGGTCACGCCACGCGCCTCAAACGCCGCGCGCGTCGCCAGCGCCTGCTCGCGCCCGCGCGCCGTAAGCGGCGAATCGTGCCCACCCTGCAAAATGTTCTGCACATTGAGCTCAGTCTGCCCATGCCGCACCAAATACAAATCTGCCACACGTCCTCCCCTCGCACCACCGCAAAGGGGACAGGTACCTTTGTGGTGGTTTACCGCCGGATCACACCGCGGTGACGCTCAACTACACCAGTACGTCGACAAGCGAGCGCTTGGGTACGTGGTGCACCTGCGCCTCGTCGCGCCAATAATTGATGGAGCCGTCGGGGTTGGAATCGATCGCATCGATCACCTGTGTCTCGGCCGGAACGCCAAACGCCATGATCAGCTTGAGCTCATATTTGTCGTTATCGAGCCCCATGGCATCGATCGCGTGGGGCGTAAAGGCCTTGAACATGCAGGCTGCCACCTCGGGCGTGGCGCTGCGGGCGGCAAGCATCATCGTCTGCGCGGCAATGCCCGTGTCGACCTCGGTAATGGGAGCGGCAGGCTTGCCCGGAACGGCGCACTCGGCCAAAATCGCGATGTAGCCGGTCGGGCGCTCGCCCTCGGCAGGACCCGGCCAATCCTTAAGCGCACCGGCCCATGCAAGCTCATCAAATACGCGCGCGCAATCCACGGCACCGCTCACCACATGAAAACGCAGACGCTGAGCATTGGCACCACAGGGAGTCAGGTGCGCCAGCTCCGCCAGCTCAAGCAAAAGCTCATGCGGCACGCGCATGGACTCGTCAAAGCGACGGCACGTGCGGGCGCAGCGAACCAACGCATCAAACGCGTCCAAGCCGAGCTTTTCGCAACCTTGCTTTGCCATCGATTCGACACTCGACGGTGCCTCGGGAACTGCTTCGTTCATAGGGACCCCCAATACAAGCCAATTGTCCTTAGGAAAATCTAACCTAAAACGTAGGCAATAACGAACAGGGCTGCAATGTTCTACACCTGTTGAATAGAAAATCGCGACGTGGGGAACAACGGGAACAATTCGGGACCTTTGGGTTACGTTTCGCCCTCCCCGACCCATACGCCAGCGCCTTTAGGCGATACTGGTCGTAACGATCAAGGCTTACGCCGCACGGAAAGGAGACATTATGGGCATCTTTAAGAACGATGACCAAAAATCGAGCCAGTTTGGATTTGACGAGAAAAGCATGGCGGGCAAAGCCGTCAAGGCCGTACGTTGGATTTACGCCATCACGGGCGTCTTAGCGCTCATTGCTGGTATCGCGCTGCTTTTTGCACCCGCCAAGTCCCTCGTCTTTTTGACGACTGTCCTGGGTTTTTACTTTGTAATCACTGCTGCCATCAGGCTGTTCACTGCCATTTTTGAGCCGCTGCTGCCCACCGGCTGGCGCGTGACGAGCATCATCTCCAACCTACTCATTATCTTGGGCGGCGTCATAATCCTGCGCAACCAGGCCTTCTCGACCGCGACGCTCACCACGATGGTGGTTATCGTGGCCGGCTTTGGCTGGATCGTCGAAGGTGTCATGTCCATTCTGGAGTCCGAGCTTTCGTCCAACCGTGCCCTCGCCATCCTGAGCGGCGCGCTCTCCATCATCGCCGGCATGTTCGTGTTTATCTATCCGCTGTGGTCGGCCAAGATGCTCGTTATCTTTAGCGGCGCCGCGCTGCTGGTGTTTGGCGTTACGCTGATTGTTCGCGCTATTCAATTTGGCAAACTGGTGCACTAGATGCCGC
This sequence comes from Collinsella aerofaciens, assembly GCF_028209885.1. Taxonomy (GTDB): domain Bacteria; phylum Actinomycetota; class Coriobacteriia; order Coriobacteriales; family Coriobacteriaceae; genus Collinsella; species Collinsella aerofaciens_BA. The sequence goes on from NZ_JAQLEM010000023.1 coordinate 12,516, forward strand.
GAACGCTCTTTATTGATGCCGACGCCTGCCCGGTCACGCGCGAGTCGATTGACTGCGCGCGGCGGGCAGGCGTCGCCGTTGTTATCGCCGGCAACAGCACGCAAAACCTGGAACGGCACATTCGCCGCGACGACCCGCGCGATGCCGAGCACGCGCGACGCGGCTTTTGGGTCACGACGCTCGACGTGAGTGTGGGCGCCGACAGCGCCGACTTTGCCATTGTCGAACGCCTGCAGGCGGGCGACGTGGTCGTGACGCAGGACATTGGCTTGGCGAGCATGGTGCTCGGGCGCGATGCCGCCGCCATCGGTGTGCGCGGGCGCGTCTACGACAAAGCGACCATCGACATGCAGTTGTTTATTCGCCACGAGGAAAAGAAGGTGCGCCGCGCCGGCGGACGCACTCGCGGACCGGCGGCATTTACCAGCGAAGATCGCGCCCGCTTTAAACGCAACCTCACCGAGCTGCTCCGCTAACTAAGGTAGATTTTTGGGACATGCCCGAAAATCTACCTTTTTGTTTTGGGCGGTGCGAGCGCTCAAAATCCATGGCTCAACAAAAAACGGGCTTCAAAATGCCATGCGTCGCCGCATTGTGCAGGCGCCGAGCATGGCTATTTTGAAGCCCGTTTTGTTAGGCCCACTTAGAGGCCGAAGGCAGAAAGGATAAGACCCCAGCCCGCACCGATGACGTACATCATGATCAGGAACAGGACGTTTTCGCGGGCGCTGCGGTTGGTGCGGAACAGCACCAGGTAGCCCACACCTGCAGAGATGAGCGTGCCGGCGAGCATCGGGGCCAGCTGCAGCGCGCCTTCCAGGTACAGTTGCGTGATGACGACGCTGGCCGAGCAGTTGGGAATCAGGCCGACGAGTGCCGAGCCCAGGACCGCAAGCGTCTCGTTGCCGCGCAGGAACTGCTCGATTGCGGACTCGCCGAACGACTCGAGCACGGCGACCAGAATCAGCGTCACCAGAAAAATGAATACCGAGACCTGCACGGTGTGCGAAATCGCGCTGCGTATGATCGACAGGACAGGCGTCCCTTCGTGGGAGTGGGAGTGACCGTGGCCATCATGGTGTTCATGCTCGCCCTCATGACCGTGATCGTGGCCATGTCCGTGGTCGTGCTCGTCCTCGTCTTCATCACAACCGCAATGATCACGCTCGCACAGCTCGTGGATGTGGTCGGCGCTCACGCCCGCCTCGGCCACCTCGTCGATGATGTCACCGCCAGTGTGGTCGTCGTGCGCGCAGTTCACGTAGGCCGGGTTGGCCGCGGTTCCCAGCACGGTGCGGCGAATCGCCGCATGCGCGCGAGCGTTACGACGCAGGCCGCGAATGGCGGCGTCCACGATAAAGCCCGTGACCAGCGCGATCAGTGCCTTCGAAGCCAAAAGCATCGCCATGGTCTGCACGGGCACCTGCTCGGCGAGCAACAGCGGCAGCATCTCATCGGAGGTCGAAAGGAACACCGCCACCAACGTACCCAAGGTCACGACACGACCGGCATACAGCGTGGCCGCCATTGCCGAAAAGCCGCACTGCGGCACCATGCCCAGCAACGAGCCAACCACGGGGCCCGCGGCTCCGGCACGCTTGATGGCGCCGTTAACGCGGTTGCCCGCAACATGTTCGAGCGTCTCGAGGGCCAGATACGTCACCAACAAAAACGGCACCAGCGAGAGCGTGTCCTTGCCGGCGTCGAGCAGAATATCAATCAACAAACCCATGACGGATGGAACCTTTCGTGTCTTTCGGCAGCATTGTAAAAGTCCTAGCGGTCAACTAGGGTATTGTAGTTATCCTAGGCGCGATGCCAATAGTTGCCCATGGTAAACTATCATCTCGCCACATCTTAATGACTCAAAGCCGCACGACGCGGCCCATCCAAGGAGCAGTTATATGAACGTTTCACAAGCACTCGAATACGAGCGCCAGCCGTTTATTCCCATGTTTATCTATGGCGATCATGGCGCCATGGAGTCCGAGCGCCAGAAGGGCGAAGAGGCCCTTAAGGTGCTCGAAACCGAGTACTTTACCGCCGAGGGCGACCCCAGCTTCGACTTTGCCACCGTGCGCGACCTGGCCGACCGCAACCGCGACCTGTGCGACCAGATTGGCGAGGCGCGCCTGCGCAACGTGACGCCCGCGACGCTTTCGCGCGGTCTGTCCGACGCCGACACCTGCGCCGCCATCGGCAAGATGCAAAAGCGCACCGCCGCGTCCGTCATGCGCGAGATCCGCGGCGACCGCGACGCGCTCGGCGTGGCGTACGCCCGCAAGCCTATCCAAGGCACAGTGCTCGGCATCGACATCGAGACCACCGGCCGTGCACCCGAGCGCGGCTATATCATTAACGTGGGCTGGGAGATCATGGAGCTCACCAGCGACGCCGTCCCGCACGACGCCGAGGCACACTACTGCGGCCTGCCCGATATCTACCGCGGCGAAGATGTGCCGCTGTCGAATATCCACCATATCACTTGGGACGACATCGACGGCAAAACGCCCTTCCGTGAGAACAAGGAGCTGCAGAAGCAGTTGCTCAAGCTTATGAAGAAGTACCCGTACATGGCGCATAACGCCGCGTTCGAGGACAGCTGGTTCAAAATTCATCTGGACGGTTACGCCGAGGCACGCCGCGCGGGTAAGATTATCGTCATCGACTCGCGCCAGATCTGCCGCAGCCTGGACGCCGATGTGCGCTCGCTCCCCCGCGAATCCGCGCCCGCTGCGCTCGAGAACTGGGCGCGCCGCCGTGGAACCCTCGCCGCCGACGCCAACGAGCAGCATCTGGGCCTGGACGACACCGACCTCATGCTCCGCACCGTTCAAGCCGAGTTCAACCTCAAGAACCTGTTTGCGAAATAACCTATCCATCTGCGGGAGCGCCTGCCAGGCACAGTGCAATCCGTCTGGACGCACCGGCACGCAGTAAACTAGGGCGCAGCCTTATGGCTGCACCCTAGTTTTCATCAAAACGAGCAAATATGCGTGCTTCACATAGTCGGCAGGTTGGCCCACCTACATTTTTCCAGTTGTTCGGCCAGCTGAACCACTAGTCGAGGCCCCTTGAACCGCAATCGAGCGCTATAGTCGCCCTAATTTCGCAACCAAGCCCCATAAATCTACCTGAATCAATTCGAATAGGACGTTGCGATCGCGCCATTCGTATAGGATAAGGCCGAATAACTCAAATTATGTTGGTGAGGCATCTGAGCGGTCGGCAAAAACGCTTAGAAGCTACGAATCCGCAACTAAAGTTCACCAAAAAGGGGCAGCCGGCAGAAACCTCCCCAGCCGAAGCTGCTCCCTCAATACGACAGCTCAAAAACCCACCGTTCGCAGAAGATAAGCCGCGCCCCAATACCGTTGCCCGAAGTTTCGGGCGTATGCGGCGTCCGCTATGCCATCATGCGCGTATGGGAATCATTCTGTCACATACCACGGCACGCGCTGTATACCAAACAGCCAACTCGCTCGCAAGCTACGCGACCGGTCCCATAGCTATGGAAAAGATTAGGGTGTCTGCGCCGACCACGTCCGACCTGGAAGCGGCACGAGCATGGCTCAACAGAAAGAATGTCGATTCTGAACGCATCCATGTGCTGACGTTTTCCAATAATGCCAAAAGGCACCGCAAGGGCTGCATCTGCCACTGCACGCGCTATGCGTTTGATGCAGAAAGCTACCTAGAACTCGAGCCGAACGTCTACATCGTCGATATCAAGCTGTGCGCGTTAGAAGCAACAGCCGACCTCAACCTTTCGGAGCTCGTTGAGTATTACTTTGAAATCTGCGGCTCCTACGCGCTTGGAACGTCCGACGAAACTCAATATCGCGAGCGCCCAGCCCTAACCAGCGTTGAAGAGCTCAGAGCCTTCTTTTCAGAGGCATCGGGGTATCGTGGATCTAATAAAGCGCTTAAGGCACTTTCTTATGTACGCGAAGGCTGTCGCTCCCCACTCGAAACGGCGTTTGTCATGATGCTGACAATGCCCAAGTCAATGGGCGGCTTAGCCATACGCGCTATCAAAACGGATTATCCGATCCCAGTCCCCAAAAGATACGCCGCCCTAACGCGACGGACGGTTTTCTACCTCGACGCGCTGCTCGAAAATTCGATGACCGATATCGAATACAACGGCTTTTACCACGACGAGCCCGGGCAGCAGTCAATTGACGAGGAGCGCCGAAACACGCTGCGAAACATGGGATATGCCGTTATCACAGTTAATCGTCATTCGTTTTTCAAGCAGTCCGCTTTTAGACGGGTCATGGAAGCAATTCGCATTCGCGAGAAGATATGGCCCGGTCGACTCCCGGATAACTTCGCCATCCTGCAAGAAACTCTTCGTCAATTTGTCTTGCGGCGCTACTTCGAATACGGTCGCCGCGTCCTGGAGACACTCAAAGAAGAAGAGGCCACCAAGCGCGAAATTGCAAGCCAATATCCGCAAGCTGATGACCCGAGCATCAACGATGTGCCCGAACCCGACGACATGCAACACGTCGGGGCCCTTGCTGAGGAAATCAATGGGCCTTGGGAATGCGACATGTCCGCAAAAATCGATGAAAACCGCACGGAAGACGACACGATTATTGATCTAATTGAGAATTCGCTCTTCTAAAGGCGATCTCTGCGGATGTCCACCTACATTTTTCGACTTATTCGGCCACCGATGTGCCAGATTGGTTGCAGCAATGCTCAATATAACTTTAGATAAAACTGATTCTGCAGGAACTCCCGTAGAGGAAGAACTGATTCTCGCGGTATTTAACACGATAAAGTACAAATATGAACAGTTCTAATGCTTCTCAAGGTGGCTTTCTTAGCATGCTGGCCGAACATCTCGAAATATGTTGGCGAGCATTGCGTCGATGTCTCCCAACCCACAGAAAATCGCAGAGGCGGAAAGCAGTCATCGAAATTATCGCAAATTGTATTGACACATGAACATACACTCATATAATCGAAAGTAAATTATATGAGCGCATGTTCATATGAAAGGATATTGCAATGAGCATCCGCGTTGGTGAAACGAAACTCGACATCGAGGCCACCGAGCCCGCGATCCCGACCACCTGCTCGCCCGAGGACCTTCCCGACGAGGAGCTTCTCTACGACCTCGCCGACCTGTTCAAGGTCTTCAGCGACACCACGCGCATCAAGATCCTCTATGCCCTCATGGGCCGCGAGCTCTGCGTGGCAGACATCGCCGAAGCGACCGAAACCTCGCAGTCCGCGGTGTCGCACCAGCTGCGCACACTCAAGCAGTCACACCTGGTTAAATTCCGGCGCGACGGGCGCAATATCCTATACTCGCTCGCCGACGACCACGTCTACACCATGCTCAACCAGGGCATGAGCCACATCTGCGAATAGCGACCAACCACGGTACCAGCGCGGCCTGCACCCAAGCCGCAAATACGGGGAAAGGAACCCACCATGAAAAAGCAGTTCAAGCTCGACGAGATCGACTGCGCCAACTGCGCGCGTAAGCTTCAGGACGAGCTGGCCAAGCTCGAGGGCGTCAAGTCCGTTTCGGTCAACTTTATGACCCAGAAGCTGACGCTCGAGGCCGATGAAGCCGAGTTCGACGAGGTCCTCGACCGCGTTGTGGAGTTCACCGCCGACGCCGAGCCGGACTGCGAGATCATTCTCTAGCCCAGGTTTACGCCAACCCGCAAGGCCGCGCTTGCCGCGGCCTTTGCTCGCGAAATTGTATGAGCGAGTGTTCATACGTTCAAATGGGAGGATACGAGTCATGGCCACCGCCGACCCCAAGAAGAAAAAGAAGAAGCGCAAGAAAAAAGAGTCACTCGAGCATAAGCGCAACCGCATACTGGTAGCGCTGGGCATTTTTGCCGTGGTGTACGCCCTCGATGAGCTCGGCACCCTCACTGCCGCATTCGGCACCCCGGGCGACATCTACGCCAGCTTCGCACTGTTCCTCGTGCCGTTTTTGATTGCCGGCTACGACGTGCTCCAAAAGGCATACAACAACATCCGCCGCGGCAAGGCGTTCGACGAGAGCTTCCTCATGGCCGTCGCGACCATCGGCGCGTTTGCCATGGTGCTCTTCCCCGACACCGATCCGCACATGGCCGAAGGCGCCGCCGTCATGCTGTTCTACCAGGTCGGCGAGCTGTTCCAGGCGTACGCCGTGGGCAAGAGCCGCAAGTCGATCAGTGCCATGATGGACATCGCGCCCGACTACGCTAACGTCGAGCAGCCCGACGGCACACTCGAGCAGGTCTTCCCCGATGACATCGCCGTCGGCACCGTGATCGTGGTCAAGCCCGGTGAGCGCGTGCCTATCGACGGCGTCATCGTCGAGGGCGAGACACAGCTCGATACCGCCGCCCTTACCGGAGAGTCGGTCCCCCGCCCGGCCAAAACTGGAGACGATATCATCAGCGGCTGCATCAACATGACGGGCCTCATCCACGTGCGCACCACCAAGCCCTTTGGCGAGTCCACCGTCGCACGCGTCCTGGAGCTCGTGGAAAATGCCAGCGAAAAGAAGGCGCGCACCGAGAACTTTATCACGCGCTTCGCCCGCGTCTACACGCCCGCCGTCACCGGCGCTGCCGCGGTACTCGCGCTCGGCGGCGGCTTGGTCACCGGCGCCTGGTCCGACTGGATCCTGCGCGGCCTGACCTTCCTGGTCGTCAGCTGCCCGTGCGCGCTCGTGATTAGCGTCCCGCTCAGCTTCTTTGGCGGCATTGGCGGCGCATCCAAGCTGGGCGTCCTCATCAAGGGTTCTAACTACCTCGAGACGCTCGCCGATGTGGACACCGTCGTCTTTGACAAGACCGGCACGCTCACCAACGGCACGTTCTCGGTGGTCGCGGTGCACCCCGAGGCTGGCTATACCGAGCAGTCGTTGCTCGAGGTCGCAGCCCTTGCGGAGTCGTTCTCCGATCACCCCATCGCGCAGTCCGTGCGTGTCGCCTACCAGGGCGAGGTCGACCCCAAGCGCGTAAGCGACTCCACCAACGACGCGGGCCATGGCGTGACGGCAACCATCGACGGCAAGCACGTCGTCGTTGGCAACGCAAAGATGCTCGCCGCGGCCGGAGTCGAAGCGCCCGATTGCGAGGTCGTCGGAACAATTCTGCATGTGCTCGTTGACGGCGTGTACGCCGGCCACATCGTGATTGCAGACACCGTTAAGGCCGATGCTGAGCAAACGATTCGCGACCTACACGCCGCCGGCGTCAAGCGCACCGTCATGCTCACGGGCGACCGCGAGGAGGTTGCGGCGTCTGTGACCAAGCAACTCAGTCTCGACGAGTTCCACGCGCAGCTGCTGCCGGGCGATAAGGTCGAGCGTGTTGAGGCGTTGCTCGCGGGCGAAAGCGACAAGGGCAAGCTCGCTTTTGTCGGCGACGGTATCAACGACGCACCCGTGCTTACCCGCGCAGACGTTGGCATCGCCATGGGCGCTATGGGCTCGGACGCCGCAATTGAGGCGGCGGACGTCGTGCTCATGGATGACAAGCCGTCCAACATCTCCCGCGCGATCCGCGTGGCGCGCAAGACCATGTCGATTGTTTGGCAGAACATCATCTTTGCGCTGGGCATTAAGTTGCTGATTCTGGTGCTTGCGGCACTGGGCATCGCCAACATGTGGCTTGCTGTGTTCGGCGACGTGGGCGTGGCGATCATCGCCATCCTGAACGCCATGCGCGCGATGGGTGTCAAGAACCTGTAGCACTCGTGGCCCCTCCAGCCGGGACCGGGCTTGGCTTTGAAAACGTCCTCGCGCATGAGGCCCGTCTTTCCTGCTCCTGCGGAGCAACGGAAAGGCGGGCCTCGCGCTGCGGAGTGTTTTCAAAACCAAACCCGGTCCCGGCCTGCATTGACACAGCTGAAGGTTCTTGGGCATCGCTTGCTGGCGGGGTTCCTTGTCTGAGTTGGACTTGGTTGGCGGGGCTACTGGTCCCGGTCGCTGGTTCGCGCTTTGCGCGAACTCCGCGTCACTGTAAGTCAGTTAGGCTTCCGTTGTTGGACCCGCCACATCTTCCCGTCCCAGCATCGCCCTCAGCTTCTCGAAGCTTTCCTCGCTTAGGCAGTGCTCCATGTGGCAGCCCTCTTGCGACGCGACCTCAGCCGAAACACCCGCATCCTCCAGCAGCCCCACGAAAAAGCAGTGACGCTCCCACATTTGACGAGCGACCTCCAGACCACGCTCCGTCAGATGAACGTCGCGCTTGCCCATTTCGACATAGCCGTTGCTTTCCAGCGTCGCCATGGCCTTGGAAACGCTCGCCTTGGTTACGCCGAGGTACTCCGCAACGTCGATCGAGCGCACGATGACCTGACGTTCCGACAGAACGTAGATTGATTCGAGATAGTCTTCTCCGGATTCACGTAGGGCCATGGGCCGCCTTTCGCGATGATTGCTAGTTAGCCTTTGGATACTTTCCACGGCTAACTTTACCGCAAAAGTTGCCCATGTCTTACTACTTTGTCTAAAAGTTAGCCGTGTTTCACAAAACGTGCGGGACGAAAACAAAATGGGGACGCCCCACAAGGAGTGTCCCCAGGCGCCGGGTGCCGCCCCGCAGTTACATCAATCCAAAGTGCTTCGCGGCGTTGCAGATGCCATCGTCGTCCACGGCTGTCGTCACATAGGTCGCCGCAGCTTTCACCGTGTCCTGCGCGTTGCCCATGGCCACACTTATGCCCACGGCCGAGAACATCGACAGGTCGTTCTCGCCGTCGCCAAAGGCAATCGCCTCGCTCGCGTCGATGCCCAGGCGCTCCAGCGTCGCCGCCACGCCCAGGTCCTTGCCGCCGTTGGCCGGAATAATGTCGCAGAACAGATCGCACCAGCGCGTGGTGAGCGAATGCGACACGGCATCGGTCACGATATGCTCGTCGGCCGGATCAACGAAGGCGCAAAACTGGTAGACCGGTGCGTCAAAGGCGTGCTCAAACGGCTCCTCGTGGTAGACGATTCCCGCGTTGCTGCCAGCCGTCACCACGCGCTCGGACAGGCGGTTCACAAACGAGTTCTCGCCCTGCATGCACAGCGAGTCATAGCGCCCCTGCGCCACCTGGTCCACAATCACCGCGACGTCGTCCGAATCGATCGGGCAGCTGCGATAAACGCCCTCGGCATCAAAACAGTGCTGACCCGAGAGCGTAATGTACGCATCCCAGCCCAGGTCGAACAGCCAGTCCGGCATCTGGTAGGTCGGACGGCCCGTGGCGATCACGCACGCAATCCCCTGCGCGCGAAAGCTGTCGAGCACCCGCTGCGCCGACGCCGGAATCTGGTGGGTCTTAAAACTCAGCAGCGTGCCGTCGATATCGAAAAACGCGGCTTTAATCATCCTCGCCTACTCCTCGCCCTCGAGCTTTTCGCTCGCCTCGAGCCACGCCATCTCCAGCTCGTCCATGGCAGCGTGAGCCTCGTCGATCTTTGCCTGCTGCTCGCCGAGCGCCGTGTAGTTGGTGGGATCGACTTGGGCCATCGCGGCCTCGGCCTCCTCAACGCGGGTGCGCTGCGTCTCCATCTTGCGCTCGAGCGAACTCACCTCGCGGCGGAGCTTCTGGCGCTCGGCGTTGGACAGGCCGTTGGGCTGACCGCTCGACTTGGGCTTTTCGGCCGCAGCTGCCGCGGCACCGGTGTCAAACGTGCCGGTCTTGGCGCTCGGCGCGCCCACGGGCTCGCCCTCGGCGGTAGCGTTGCACAGGCGCAGGTACTGGTCCACGCCGCCGGGCATATGCGTCAGATGGCCATCGAGCAGTGCCCACTGTTGGTCGGTCACGCGCTCCATCAAAAAGCGATCGTGCGTCACCAGGATCAGCGTGCCGGGCCAGCCGTCCAGCAGGTCCTCGACAATCGCGAGCATGTCGGTATCCAGGTCGTTGCCCGGCTCGTCCAAGATGAGCACGTTGGGCTCGTCCAGAATCGTCAGCAACAGCGACAGGCGACGGCGCTGGCCGCCCGAAAGATCGCCGATGCGGCTCCAGAGCTGCTGCGTCGTAAAGCCCAGACGCTCGCAGAGCTTCTCGGGCGAAGTCTCCTTGCCGTCGATGACGTAGTACTTCTTATAGTTGCCGAGCACCTCGCGGATCGTGTCGCCCATGTAGGGCTCGAGCTCCTCGAGCTGCTGCGACAGCACGCCAAAGCGCACTGTCTGGCCAATCTTCACGCGGCCGCACGTGGGTTCAATCTTGCCCTGGATCACGTCGAGCAGCGTCGACTTACCGGCGCCGTTCTCGCCCAAAAGGCCATAGCGGTCGCCCGCACCAATGAGCCAGGTCACATCGGTGAGCACCTGCTTGGGCGCGCCGTCGGTATCGGCATAGCCGGCATCCACGTCGACCACATCGATAACCTGCTTGCCCAAGCGGCTCACGGCCAGGCGCTTGAGCTCCAGCTCGTCACGCACGGGCGGCACGTCGGCGATCAGCTCACGAGCGGCATCCACGCGAAACTTGGGCTTGGTGGAACGAGCCTGGGCACCGCGGCTCAGCCACGCGAGCTCCTTGCGCGCCATGTTGCGACGGCGCTCCTCGGTAACGGCGGCCATGCGGTCGCGCTCCACGCGCTGCAGGATGTATGCCGAATAGCCGCCCTCGAAGGGATCGACCTGGCCGTCGTGGACCTCCCACATGCTGGTGCAGACCTCGTCCAAGAACCAGCGGTCGTGCGTGACCACGAGCATGGCACCCTGGCCGCGCTGCCAGCGGGCCTTTAAGTGACGCGCGAGCCAGTTGATGGTGCGCATATCCAGGTGGTTGGTGGGCTCGTCGAGCATGAGCACGTCGTAATCGCCGATCAGCAAGCGCGCGAGGTCCACGCGACGGCGCTGACCGCCCGAAAGCTCGCCCACCGTGCCCTCCCAGGGCACATCGCTGATGAGGCCGGCGAGGATCTGGCGCGTGCGGGGGCTCGACGCCCACTCGTACTCGGGGGCGTCGCCCACAACGGCATGATGCACGGTATCAGTATCGACCAGGTTGTCCTTTTGGCCGAGCAGACCGATCGTCGTGCCGCGGCGGTGCGTCACGCGTCCGTCGTCGGGCTCCAGCGTGCCAGCGAGCACGCTCAGCAGCGTCGACTTGCCGTCGCCGTTTTTACCGACAATACCAATGCGGTCGCCCTCGCCCACGCCGAGCGTCACGCTATCGAAAATATGCTTGGTGGGAAACTCTAGGCTGACGGAATCGCATCCCAAAAGAATCGCCATATGCCCTGCTCCTTCGTAGAAATTCAACGTTGTCCATGATAGCAGCGAGCCCCACCCCAAACCACCACGAAGGCGCCTGTCCCCTTTGTGGTGGTCGTTTCGGTCGCAGAGCAAAAGGCGGGCCATCTCCCACAAGAGATGACCCGCCTCTCCAATCAGTCCCGTGGCGACCGTGACCACCGCGGGCCTCAAGCATGTCCCGGACTAGGAGAACATGCCGGTGAGGTAATCATTCAGCCGCTTGTCCTTGGGCCGTTGGAAAATCTCGTCAGTCTCGTCGTACTCGACCATATCGCCCATGTAGAAGAACGCCGTGCGGTTGGACACACGCGACGCCTGCTCCATGTTGTGCGTCACGATAACGATGGCGCGGTCGGCAACGATCGACGACATGAGGTCCTCGATCGCCAGCGTCGAGATGGGGTCGAGCGCCGAGCAGGGCTCGTCGAACAAGATCACGTCGGGGTTGAGCGCCAGCGTGCGCGCGATGCACAGGCGCTGCTGCTGACCGCCCGAAAGCGCATGGGCGCTCTTGTCGAGCTTGTCCTTGACCTCGTCCCACAGCGCCGCGCCGCGCAGGCTCTCCTCGACCATGCGGTCGAGCTCGTCGCGGTCGGTGATGCCGTGGCGCTTAGGCGCAAACGTGATGTTGTCGCGAATGGACTTGCGGAACGGGTTGGGCTGCTGGAACACCATGCCAATGGAACGGCGCAGCTCGTAGGTGTTTTCGGTCTTGGTGTTCACGTTGCGCCCGCGATAGTTGATCTCGCCCTCCACGCGGCAGCCGCGAATCTCGCGATTCATGAGGTTGAGGCTACGCAAGAAGGTCGACTTACCGCAGCCCGAAGGCCCAATGAGCGCCGTGATCTCGCCCTTGTGGAAGTCGAGCGACGTATTGTGCAGTGCATGGTGGTCGCCATAGTACACGTTGACGTCCTTGGTGGAGAGCACGACCTCGTCGCTCACGGCCTTGCCGCTCACGCGCACGCGCTTCTCGCTCTCCCCCACGCTCGACAGGAAGTCCTGGGTCTCGGACGATGCCGCTTCGGTTGCGGGCGTTGCATTCATCTCGCTCATTCGGCCGTCATCCTTCTTGCCAGTTGCTTGCCCACGATACGGGCGACTACGTTAAACAGCAGCACGCAAATCATCAGCAGCGCCGCGGTGCCCCAAACAATCTGCTGGGCCTCGGGGCTGCCCTCGCCATAGATCTTGTAGATGTGCACGGCGAGCGACTCGCCGGGACGGAACACGTTCCAAGCGCAGGTGGGGCTCGACAGGTTAAAGCTCAAGAAGTTCAGGCGAACCGGCGAGCTCATACCCGAGGTAAAAAGCAGTGCTGCGGCCTCGCCAAACACGCGACCGGCCGAAAGCACGATGCCCGTCACGATGGCAGGCATGGCCTCGGGGATCAGGATGTGCAGCGTGGCCTCCCAGCGAGTGAGGCCCATGGCCAGGCACGCATCGCGCTGGGCCTGCGGCACGTCCTCGAGCGCCTGCTGGATCACGCGCACCAGGATGGGGATGTTGAACATGGTGAGCGCGACGGCGCCGGAGATGATGGAGTACTTCCAGCCCAGCTGCACCGAGAACACCAGAAAACCGAACATGCCGACGACGATGGAAGGCAGCGAGGACAACGTCTCGATGGCGGTGGAGGCGATGTCGCGGATGGGTCCGTCCGGCGCGTACTCAACCAAAAAGACCGCTCCGCCCAGGCTGATGGGCACCGAGATGATCAGGGTGATCAGCAGCAGGTAGAACGAGTCGAACAGCTGGTAGAGCACGCCGCCCTGCGTTCCGTTGGCGCGCGACGGCTCCGTGAGAAAGCCCGGCTGGAACAGCGTCGAGATGCCCTCGAACAGGATATAGGCCACCATGGAGACGACGATGAGCATGACGATGGCGACGATCGCCGTCAACACGCCCGTGGCGAAGCGGTCCTGCTTTTGGACACGCCCGAGCCTCGCCTCGTCGATGTGGATACGCGTGCTAGCCACGAGCCTTCGCCCCCTTGCGGCCGATAAGGTGGATGATCAGGATGAAGATGAGGCTCATGCCCATCAGCAGCAGACCGAGCGCCCACAGAACATCGTCCTGGGCCGAGCCCTCGGCATAGACCGCCATAGACGTGGTGAGCGTGGTGGTGATGGTGGACGCCGGCGACAGCAGTGACGTCGGCATGGCCTCGATACCGCCGATAACCATGCGCACGGCAAGCGTTTCGCCAAAGGCGCGGGTCATACCAAGGATGACCGCGGTCATGAGCGACGGCATGGCGCTCTTGAGCACCACGTGCCAGATGGTCTGCCAGCGGGTATAGCCCAGCGCGAGCGAGCCCTGTCGGTAGCTGTCGGGCACGGCGCGCAGGCCATCGACCGAAAGCGTGGTCATGGTCGGCAGGATCATGACGGCCAGCACGATGGCGCCGGGCAAGATGCCCAGGCCCGTGCTCACGTGGAAAACGCTCTTCATAAGGCCGACGACAACGTGAAAGCCGATCAGGCCAAAGACGACCGAGGGAATGCCGGTCAAAAGCTCAATAAGCGGCTGAAAGACCTTGGAACCAAACTTAGGCTGGATCTCAACCGCAAAGATGGCAGAGCCGATAGCGATGGGCAGCGCGATAAGCGTGGAGAGCGCCATGACCGCAAACGAGGTGACGATCAGGGGCAAGGCGCCGGTGTAGGGCAGGCCGTTTTTGGCCGTGTTGGCCAGGTCCCACTTGGTGCCGGTGAAAAACTCGACGACCGAGACGCCGTCTTTGACAAAAGCCGAGAGGCCCTTTTGGGCGACCATAAAGATGAGCGCGGCAACGACAAGCGTCACGAGCGCAACGCACGCGCCCGTGACGCCCAGGCCCACGTTCTCAAGGTCGCGCTTTGGCAGCTGTTTTGCCATTGCAAACCTTTCCGGGGCGATTACTTATTTAGCGGAGACCTTGCCGCTGGCGTCCTTGACGACCTTCATGGCAGAGACGGGGATGAAGCCCTGCTCCTCGACGAGCTTGCCCTGGACGTCGTCGGAGAGCATAAACTCCAGGAAGGCCTTGGTGGCCTCGTCGGCGTCCTTGGAGCAGTACATGTGCTCGGTCGCCCAGATCTTGAAGGAGTCGTCGGTGACGTTCTTGCTCTTGGGCTCGACGCCCTCGACCTTGATGGCGTTGAACTTGGAGTCATCGAAGTGCGAGAAGTCGAGGTAGGAGATGGCGTTGTCGGTACTGCCCATCTGAGTCTGGACATCGCCGGACTTGTCGAGCTCGGCGTCGCCCTTAAAGTCGACGGCCTCGTCGCCAAAAACGGCGGCCTCGAAGGTGGCACGGGTGCCGGAGCCAGCCTTGCGGTTGAGAACGACGATCTTGGCGTCGTCGCCGCCGACCTCCTTCCAGTTGGTAATCTGACCGGAGAAGATACCCTTGAGCTGCTCGAGGGACAGGTCGTCGACCTTGACGTTCTTGGAGACGACGGGGCCCATGCCCACGACGGCGACCTCGTGGTCGACGAGGTTCTTGACTTGATCGGCCTCAAGCTTGGTCTCGGCGAAGACGTCGGAGTTGCCGATGGTGACGGTGCCGGCGGCGACAGCGGTCAGGCCCTTGCCCGAACCGTTACCCGAGCCGGAAACGGAGACGTCCGGGTTGGCATCCATGAACTTCTCGGCAGCAGCCTCGACGAGAGCCTGGAACGAGGAGGCACCGTCGTAGGTCACCTCGCCGGAGACGGACTCGGCAGTAGCAGCGGCGCTACCCTTGTCGGCGGCGTCGGATGCGCCGGAGCCGCCGCAACCAACGAGACCGAGACCGACGATGCTGGCAAAACCACCAGCGAGGCCGAGGAACTGACGACGAGAATAAGCCTGATCGAGCATGATCTTCCTTTCGTACATGCGACTCGCGGGCACCCTGCCCGCTTTGCTGTTTGGAAAGATACGGCCTCGATCGGGCAGTGCCCGCGCCAACTGCGGTTTTTTACGGGCATCTGATAGACCCTTACCGCAAGCGCAGCACGGCCTTTACAAACGAATAACAAACCCGGCATTTAACGTGGCGCGCCTTTTACACCAATAAAAACGAAGTTGCGGTGAAATAGTTCCTGTCTGGCCATCAAAAGGCCCATTCTAGGAACTATTCCACCGCAACTTAGATTGGAAAACCGCGTAACCTTAAAGTTCCAGTTCGTTTAGACGAAGGATTGCCACGATATAGATCTTGAGCGCCTGCTTAAGCTGCTCTTCGTTGGCGCACTCGTTGGGGCCGTGCATCTGGCCGCCCCATGCGGGCAGCTCCAGGCCGGTCTCCTCGGGGCCAAACGATACGGCGCGGGCAAAGTTGCGCGCATACGTGCCGCCGCCCATGGCAAAGGGCTCGGCATGCTTGCCCGTAAACTCGTTATAGGTATCGATAAGCGCCTTCACGGCCGGATCGTCGGCAGAGACCGAGAACGGCACCTTAGCGCGACCCAGCTGGCACGTCACGCCAAAACGGCCCACGAGCGGGTCGAGCTGCTCGCGGATGGTATCGGCACTGGTGCTATCGGGGAAGCGGACGTCGATGACCTGCTCAATATGGCCATCCGCCACGCGGATGACGCCAGCGTTGCAGGTAAGCGGGCCAAACGCCGGACTCGTCGCATCGATACCCAGGCCGCGGCCATAGGCATCCGCATGCACAAAGGCCAGGAACTTGACGAACTCGTGCTCGGCAGGCGTCAGCAGGCGCTCGTCGCGTGCACCAAACGCGTCCTCGGCCTCGCGCAGATACGCCACGATCAGGCCGACGGCGTTAATCGTTCCCTCGGGCATCGAGGCATGACCGCCAATGCCATGGGCAAAAATCTGCGCGTGCCCGTTATCGAGCGCCGTGATCTCCAGGCGGTCGGCGTTCTCAACGGGCGCCGGCAGCTCATCGGCGGCAATCGCGAGCTCGCAGATGGACTGCGACGGAATGGCGTTGCTCGCCTCGGCACCGCTCCAGGACACAATGCGCCCGCCGTCGATCTTGGGGCTCACAAACGTCGCCCCAAACTGGCCCTTCTCAGCATTGCAGACCGGGAACTCGGCATCGGGCGTAAACAAAAAGTCGGGGTCTGCGTGGTCCTCCAGATAATGGTGAACGTCGGACATGCCCACTTCCTCATCGCAGCCCAGCAGCGCGCGAAAGGTATAGCGCGTCACAATGCCGTGCTTGAGCAGGTAGGCACCGGCGTAGAGCGACAACACCGCCGGACCCTTGTCATCAATCACGCCACGGCCGAGCAGCCATCCCTCGCGACGCTCCATCGCAAACGGGTCGGTGTTCCAGCCGGGGCCGGCGGGCACCACGTCCACGTGGCAGATGGTCGCGAGCTGCTTGTCGCCGCGACCCGGGATATCGGCAATGCCCACATAGCCCTCGTCGTCGCTCGTCTGGTAGCCGAGCTTTTGCGCAATGCCGAGCGCGCAATCGAGCGCATCACGGACCGGACGGCCAAACGGCGCACCGGGCTCCGCATCGGCAGCAACGGCCACGGACGGATAGCTCACCAGCTGCTCGATATCGGCGACGACATCCTCCCAGACCTCGTCGACATACTCGGCAACGCTCTGCTCCACCTGATTCATGGACGACCTCCTTAGCAATGAGCGACGAGCACGCCCGCCCCTCACATCACGTCATTAGATAGCGAAAAGTTTAGCAAGCTCGGCCACCGAGTGCACCACCGCATCGGCACCCGCCGCCTCGTGCTCGCCCGGCGCGGCCGCGCCCGAATAGATGCCAATGCACGGCACGCCCATAGCGTGCGCGCCCTCCACATCGTTAAAGCGATCGCCAATCATCACGGCATCGTCGGCCGTCGCACCGAGCGCCGCCAGGGCATCGCGGACCGAATCCGCCTTGGTCTCGCGCCCCTGCGGCGGATTCATGCCAACCACGACTTCGAACTGGCAAAGCCCCAGTTCATGCACCATATCGATGCACTTCGCCTCCATGCGCGACGTCGCCACGGCCATACGCTTGCCCTGGGCGGTCAACCCATCCAGCAGCTCGAGGATCCCATCGAACACGGGGTACTCCTCCGGTCCCAGCTCATCAAAAAAGGCGCGGTACTCGTCGGCCACCACAAGCGACTCCTCGCGGGAAAAGCCGTAAAAGTCGTGAAAGCTTTTCCACAGGGGCGGCCCGATCATGCGACGTAGGTCGCCCATCTGCGCCTCCGAAAACCCGCGCGCAGCCAGCGTCTTGCGCGTCGAGGTCATCACCGCCCGGCCCGTATCTGCCACCGTGCCATCGAAATCGAACAGCACGACCGGCCGTTTGCCTATCTCCAACGCCCCCATCGGCATTCCTCTTCCCCAGTTGACGATTTCCACACCGACACTTCAAACTGTTGACTATTCAACAATTGAACCTAGTAATGTGGAACGACTCTACTATACTTGTCGCACTTTGCTCTCAGAAGGCGGCGCACAAGCGCCCCAACGAAAGGTGCAATTATGTCTTTTGCCATCATAACCGACTCCACGTCGGACATCTCCCCCGTCCGCGCCCAAGAGCTCGGCATTTACGTGATTCCGCTGCATGTGATTATCGAGGGCGAGGACCTGCTCGACCAGGTGCAGATTACCGCCCAGGAGTACGTCGCGCGCATGGCCGGCTCCGAGCAGCTGCCGCACACCTCGCAGCCGAGCGCCGGCGAGTTCAAGGCGCTGTTTGACCGCGTGCGCGCCGATGGCCACGACAGCGCGATCTTTATCTCGCTGTGCAGCGAGTGGTCCGCCTGCTATTCCAATGCATGCCTGGTCGCCGAGACCCACGAGCTCGACGTGCGCTGCATCGATTCGCGCACCGGCTCGGGTGCCGAGGGCCTGCTGGTGGAGTACGCGCTCGCCATGCGCGAGGACGGCCGCAGCCTGGACGAGACCGAGGCACAGATCTGCGCGACCCTGCCCGACGCGCACCTGCTGCTGATTCCCCGCACGCTCGAGAACCTCGTTAAGAACGGCCGCGCGCCCAAGCTCGCCGGCCAGCTCACGCAGATGCTCAATATTCGCCTGGCCGTTTCGCCGGAGTGGCAGTCGGGCGAGATCAAGGCCATCAAGAAGGGCCGCGGCGCCAAGCGCATCGTCGCCAACACCATGGCAGACTGCCTCGCGTTTTTGGCCGAGCATCCGGGCTCCAGCGTGCGCGTGCTCACGACCGGTACCGCCGAGGAGCAGGAGCTTGTCGACGAGGCACTCGCAGGCCAGGACTACGTAGACGCCGGCACCGGCCCCATCGGCTGCACCATCGCCACCCATGTAGGCGTCGACGCCATCGCCATCAGCTACTGCCCCCGCTACCAGCCAACTCGCTAGGGACGCCCACATCAGTTATGGTGAAATGGGGACTGTTTTTGGCTTATTAGCCGCCAATCAATCCCTATTCCACCGCAACTTAGAAGCAGTTCATTTGGGACGGGGCTAAAAAGACTGGTATCAAACGTTTCAGACCAGTCTTTTAGCCCCGTCCCATTTTACCTACCCTACATCAGCCCGCTCAGGGCGATGTCGACGGCTTCGTTGAGGTCGTCGGTGATGTGGACAAGGTCTGGATCGAGTGGGCTGATCATGCCGGCATCCATCACCGGGCCGTTGAGCCAGTCGAACAGGCCCCTCGCGGTACCCACTGGACAAAAAATGGCAAATATGAGTACCGCCACCAAATTAGTAGCAGCAAAATCTCGCCGGAATTGATCATTTCGATCATTCCACGTCTTGCCAAGGCTCAAAATTCCGTGTTTAGTGGGTTAGATATATAGAATAATGTGGAATTGGTATTCTATTCTTACCAAATGTTATGAGACTACATTAACAACAGTACTCATATTTGACGTTATTTGACCACGGAGTCATTCGAGGACCCCTCCCCACGCCGCCAACACGCCCCATAGCCGCCAAAACACCTTTAACAACAGCCGCCGCACGTTTTGGCACCGGCTAATTGCCACTCACGGATCGGTACCCCACTATTACCGAACCAAAATCGAAGTCGCATATCTCATAAAGCTGAAATGACGTACCCTCATCCCAATGAACGCTGACAAGAATGGCATTCAAATGAGCAACGCCGTGCATCAATACGCCCTTTTCGGGAACGCCTTATTCAAACTCAATAAAACGGTTGTCCACGCTTCAGATCCGCGTAAGCAGATCGTAATCTGTAGCAACGGTCCAGACATCCGTTACGCAACACTCGAAGAATGGGACAAAGCCGGCAAATCTTTCGGCGAACGTGCACAGACCGAGGGCATCGTTACCAGCGCGAGCCCAGCGCGCGACAAACTCGAGCTCTTTCGCAATCTTTTTACCGGCCGCAAAGCTGTGCACGCTCACGGGTATCGCAGAAAAGACGGGGGCATCGGCTATACACCCGCCTGCGCAAATGAGTGGAAGCCAGGCATTTGCCCCAAAGCAAACCATCACAGAATTAAATGCGCTGAATGTCGCAGCCGCACATTCCTTGAGCTGAACGATGCCGCCATTATCGCCCATTTCAAAGGCAGCGACGACAGGCTCCGGGACGTCATAGGTCAATATGTTCTCGACAAAGACTGCAACACAAATGTCCTTGTCATTGATTTTGACAAAGCCGATTGGAAAGAAGCGACAAACGCTATCAGGCTTGTCGTAAAAAACTATGGAATTAACGCTGCGGTCGAGCGATCAAGGTCAGGCAACGGCGCGCATATCTGGTTTTTCTTCCTAGAACCTATAAACGCAAAGACAGCACGAGATTTCGGTAGCTGCCTTATCGCCGAAGCAGCGGCACTCAACAAGACAATCACCTTCGAAGCCTTTGACCGAATGATACCCGCGCAGTCCACCATTCCTGAAGGCGGCTTTGGAAATCTCATTGCGCTGCCCTTTCAGGGAAAAGCGCAGCGGGAAGGAAACAGCGTATTTGTTGACGAACGATTCGAGCCCTTTCCCGACCAATGGCTTTACCTTTCGCAAATCCAACTAATCTCGCGTGCGACGGTGGATCGTCTGATCGAGGACACCAAAAACAAACCGCTTGGAATAGCAACAGCTGCAGCGACAAACAAAACCAGGCGCAATGTCCAAAAGCCTCGAAAGCGGCTCCCGCTCACGCCACGAGACTTCCCCTCGAACCTGCTCGTCACACAAGCCGATATGCTCTACATCCCCGAAAAGTCTCTGAGCCCGGCAGCTCAAATGGAAATCCGCAGGCTTGCGACATTTGCCAACCCGGAGTTCTTCCGTGCGCAATCTATGCATCAATCAGTATTCGGCAAACCGCGACTCATAGACCTCAGCGAACTTAGAGATGGCCGCGTCGCGATTCCCAGAGGCTGCAAAGCCCAACTTGAGCAGCTGATTCAAGAAGCCCACGTTACTGCCCATTATTCAGACGAACGTAGCACAGGCAATCCAATTGAGATGGCATTCAAAGGGACCCTTCATCCCGAACAGCAAATTGCCGCCGACCAGATGCTTGAATACGAAGACGGAATCATGTCTGCGCCAACGGGCTTCGGTAAAACCGTCATCGGAGCTTATCTTATTGCCGCCGTTGGTCTTCCGGCGCTCGTCATTGTTCCAAAGACCGCGCTCATAGCCCAATGGAAATCGCAGCTCGAACGATTTCTCGACATTACGGACACCAGAGAGCCGGTCCGAACGCCAAAAGGACGAATCAGCAAAAAGCAACCTCCCCTTATTGGACAAATCGGAGGGGGCAAAACCGCCGTCAGCGGCCTTATCGACGTCGCTTCCTTTCAGTCGCTATCTGGCAAAGACTCCCAAACCGGGGAGCCGATAGTTAAGAACCTTGTTCGTAATTACGGCCTCATTATCTGCGACGAATGCCACCATGCTGCCGCGCCACAGCTCGAGCTCGTCCTCAAGTCCGCTCCAGCCAAATATATATATGGCCTCTCCGCGACACCCGAGCGCTCCGACGGACTCACGCGGGCGCTCTCGATGCTCTGCGGCCCGCTTCGCTATGTCATTGATCCAAAAACGCAGGCAATTCAGCAGGGCATCCAGCGCATCGTTCGACCGAGATTTACCGGCATTCGGCTATCCGCCTACGAGCCGGATGCAAGCTTCAATCAGATTCTCGATATGCTGTGTGCACATGCGGCAAGAAACGAATTGATTGTCGATGACGCCCTCGAAGCAGCGTCAAACGGTCGGCATCCGCTCATACTATCCAAAAGGAAAAAGCATGCTGAGGAACTGTTCAGGCTGCTTAATGATCGCAGACACGAACCCATACTCTTAACCGGAGAAATCGGTGCCAAAGAAAGAAAAACGATACTGAACAGTCTTCCCGGCCTTGAGCATGAACATCGAATCATCGTCGCCACCGAAAGCCTTCTGAGCGAGGGCTTCGATCTGTCCTACCTTGACACCCTATTCATTGCCACGCCGATATCTTGGGACGGCAGTGTAACGCAGCAGGCGGGCAGACTGCACAGAAGCCACGAGGGCAAGCAACAGATTGAGATATTCGACTACATTGACCTGTCGATACCCATGCTCGCTCGCATGTACCAGAAGAGACTCAAGACGTACGCCAAGCTGGGCTACGAAATTTATTCAGCAGAGGACAGTGAGCAACCCGATTACAACATTCTCATAGAGCCAGCAAACGCTATTGAGGCATTAATTAAAGACATCACCGGTGCCACAAAGAGCGCCTTCATTGCCGCATCCTACGCATCCGCCGCATGCCTCGCGAAACTCACCGCCACACTCGCAGGCGCAGCCGCCCGTGGGATTACCCTTGAGATTTATGTTGCCTCAACTCCGCGCGATGACGCGAAAGCGATTTTTGCCGAGATGAACGTCGACTATTCCGTCAAGGCCAAAGGGCGGCTGTGCGCGGCCGTGATTGACGAGGAAACTGTCTGGTACGGGACTATCCCGCTGCTGGCATTCCCCAAGAAAGAAGACCGCAGCATCCGTTTCAAAAGCAACGAAGTCGCCGCTGAGTTTTTGAGCGAAATCCAGCAATGAGGAGAACCGGGGGCCGCAGCAGCGAACGGGGCACGCCTATCAGTTGCGGTGAAATAGGGACTGTTTTTGGCCAATCGACCGCAAATCAGTCCCTATTCCACCGCAACTTGGAAATCGGCGATCAGCCCAGCGGACCCTGAAACAGCTCCTGATGAGTGCCCATTCTCACCAGCCTAATCACTGGGTTAGTCTTATGGGGAAGATAAAGAACGACCACATCGACCAAGCCATCGGATAGGTGGAAATCGATGTGGCCGTTGTAGTTTCCGCCCGGGTTTGAGAGCTCGTGGGCGCCATACTCCGCCGGAAGTGACCCATGAGCCACAAGCTCCGCAACCGCCGCTTTAAACTCACTTTTTAGCTGCGGATGCATGCGCATCGTTCGTTTGTAGTCCACCTTAAATTGAGCCTCGACTTTAATCTCGAACATCGCTATTCCTCATCGAGGAATGACATAAGCTCATCAGCGTTATTGAATGACAGGCTATCGTCCGGCAAAATCCCCAACTCATGAGCCTCTGCGACCACCATGGCACGCCTCGTCGCCTCGTTGGGCACCTCCGCCCTTCCTACAATCTCAAAAGGAATCTTTCGCTGATTTACCAGCTGCCGAACGGCAAGATTGAGATATGAATTGAGGCTGAGGCCGACCGAATCCAAGAACTCAGTCGCCTGCTCCTTGAGCCCCTCTTCGATTCGAACCGTCGTAGGCTTAACTGTTGCTGTAGACATTTGCGACCTCCTCGCCCTCGTCTTTTACACCAGTATACCCAATATAAATGGCAATCTGATGTTAGATAACATCAGATTGCCATGCGTATTCATGTCGCGTGAGCACGATTGATCTACATCAACCCGCTGAGCGCAATGTCGACGGCTTCGTTGAGGTCGTCGGTGATGTGTACCAGATCCGGATCGAGCGGGCTGATCATACCGGCGTCCATCACCGGACCGTTAAGCCAGTCAAATAGGCCCTGCCAGTACTCGCTGCCTACCAGCACAAGCGGCATGCGCTTGACCTTGTGCGTTTGCACCAGCGTGAGCACCTCGAACATCTCGTCGAGCGTACCAAAACCACCGGGAAACACAATAGCGCCCGAGCTGTATTTGACGAACATGGTCTTGCGCACAAAGAAGTAGCGGAAGTCCATACCGAGGTTTACGTATTTGTTGAGCCCCTGCTCGTGCGGCAATTCAATGCCCAAGCCAACTGACTTGCCGTTGACACTCGCCGCTCCCCTGTTGGCCGCTTCCATGATGCCGGGGCCGCCACCGGTGATAACCGCCACGCCGCGCTGGGCAATCTTACGGCCGACCGTGCGCGCCGCCTTGTAGAGCGGATCGGTCTTGGGCGTACGGGCACTACCGAAGATGGTCACCGCAGGCCCTAACTCGGCAAGTGCGCCAAAGCCATCGACAAACTCGGCCTGGATGCGCAGTACGCGCCACGGATCGGCATGCAGCCAGTCGGTCGACTCCTCGGGCGCCAGTAGGTTGGCGTAGGTGTTGTCCTTAGGAATCATGGGGCCGCGCATGACCACGGGACCGCGGCGGTACGTCTCGTCGTAGGCAGGCTCGCCCTCGACATTCTCGTTCTTAATCATGGGTGCTCCTATCGAGAAAAAGAAAAACGGGTGGGGTCGACGCCATGCGCCAAACACCCGCCCGAACATCAACTATTCGGTATGGTACCCACGAAGCATCAAGCGCTTGCAAGCTATCGGTCAGCGGTCGTGCAGCCAGCGTCAGAGAATGTGACGAGCGGCTGCCGCTCAGCCTTTGCCGTTGCCCACGCTCCGCAAGCGTGTCTGTCGCCCTTAGTAATCCACCGCAGCAGGGCTGTTCATCCAGTCGCCCACGAACGCACCGTAGCGGCCCTCGATAATGGCCTGGCGGGCACGCTGCATAAGGTTGAGCAGGTAGTAGATGTTGTGCATCGACAGCAGAATGCCGCCGAGCATCTCCTTCTGCGTGACCATGTGGCGAATGAGCGCGCGGCTGTAGCCGCCCGTGCACACCGGGCAGGTGCAGGTGGGATCGATGGGGCCGTCGTCGTGCGCAAAACGCGCGTTGCGGAAATTGAGGCGACCCTCGCTCGAAAACGCCGTGCCCATGCGGCCGGTGCGCGTCGGCAGCACGCAGTCGAACATGTCGATGCCCACGCCCACACCGCGCACGAGGGTGGTCGGGTTGCCGACGCCCATCAGGTAGCGCGGCTTGTGCTTGGGCATATACTCGCTCGCGAGCGGCGCCAGCGTCTCGAACATGGTTTCATGGTCCTCGCCCACCGAGTAGCCGCCGATACCGTAACCCGGGAAGTCGCCGCACTCCTCCAGATGGCGCAGCGAACGCAGGCGCAGATCCAGGTGCATGCCGCCCTGGACGATGCCAAAGAGCGCCTGGTCATCGCGGGTGTGAGCCTTGTAGCAGCGCTCGGCCCACATGCTCGACAGCTCCACCGCGCGCTCAACGTAGGCGCGCGTGGCGGGATAGCCCGGGCACTGGTCCAGCTGCATGCAGATATCGGACCCGAGCTTCATGGCGATTTCCATGTTGTCCTCGGGCGTCCAAAACACGTGGCGGCCGTCGTAGTCGTTGACGATAAAGCGCACGCCCTCGTCGGTGAGCTTGACGGCATCGTTGTGGCTGAACACCTGGAAGCCACCCGAATCGGTAAGAATGGGGCCGTGCCAGTTCATAAACTTGTGCAGGCCGCCCAACTCGGCGATGGTGTCCTCGCCGGGACGCATGGACAGGTGATAGGTATTGGCAAGCACGATCTGGGCGCCGAGCTGCTTGACGGTCTCGGTAGGAATACCCTTGACGTTTGCCTTGGTGCCCACGGGCATAAAGATCGGCGTCTCGATGTCGCCGTGCGGAGTATGCAGCACGCCGGCACGCGCATGCGTCGTCGGATCCTCGGCAATCAGATCGAATTTAAAAAGGTTCTGGTCCATAAACTGGAACTCCTTGGTTGTGGTTCATACGCAAACCATTATACGGGCAACCCGCAAGAAGCACCGACTCGACAGAAACTGGTGCAAAGGGGTCATAGTCATTGGGGACGTTCTTAAACGGTTAGTCGTTGGGGACAGTCTTCAGCGCCACCTTGCAAAGGAATGTCCCAATCTGCCGGCACTTAGGGACTGTCCCCAAGCGCCGGCAAGAGTGTCCCTTATGACTAGTCATTTAAGAACGTCCATTACAGTCGAAATTGTCAGCCCGGGACCGTCTCGGGCTACGATTGAGGCGCGCCCAGAACGGGCCG
>NZ_JAQLEM010000024.1 GCF_028209885.1 Collinsella aerofaciens
CCATCGCGCCGAGAGTACTGCGGGGTCAGCCCGTGGGAGGCCAGGGCGCCGCTGACCGGTGGACGGCACCGAGCCGTCATCCGAGATGGAGAAGGGGGAGGCCTCGCGGCCTCCCCCTTTTTTGCGTTGTATACGCGTTGTGCTTTGGGACCTACCTCCCCCGTATGCGCTCTTACTCTTTGGCTGTATTTTGAGTCCTTCTAGTGTATTTGAGCGATAATTACTCGCATTGGCGTTAGGGAGGGCTTGATGTTTACCGTATTTGTCTTGGGCAATATTGCTTCGGGTAAGTCGACGGCCTGCCGCTATTTCGAATCTCGTGGCGCTATGCTTATCGATCTGGATGAGCTTGCAAAATCTCTGTATGTGCCGGGCTCTGATATCGTCAATACTCTCGCGGATGAATTCGGTTGGGACATTTTGGATGAGGAAGGCGGCATTCGCCGCAGCATCCTCGCTTCTCGAGCTTTCGCTTCTCCTGATTCGGTCGCACGGCTCAATGGCATCGTGCATCCCGTTCTGATTGAACAGCTTTCGCTTAGGATTCTCGATCCGGTTTGTTGTACGGTTTCATCTCCCCGTTATCCCTTTGCGGTGGTCGAGGTTTCTGCTCCGACTGGTTTTGAGGATGCATTTGGCTTGGCTGATGAAATTCTGGTCATCAGCGCCCCTTTGTCAGTTCGTCGCGAGCGCGCTATTCAACGTGGCATGGAGCCATCCGATTTCGATGCTCGTTCTGCTTGCCAGCCCGATGAGTCTGCGCTGTGCAATCTCGCTACAACGGTGATTGATAATGCCGCAGGCGATAATTCGCTCTTTGAGCAGCTTGACTCATGGCTTGCATGCCACGGGTTTATAGATACTCCGGATAAGGAGGAGGCCGATGCCTAAGGCACGTTTCTTTACGTGGTATCGCGTGGCGCCACTTGCCGTTGTGTTCGTCTTCGGCCTTATTTCGCTCGTCTACTCGTGTGCCCCTGCCGCTTTCTTTAAGCCGCTGTATCCGATTGACTACGAGGCGTATGTAAAGCAATCCAGTATTTCGCATAATCTGGATCCGTATCTGGTGTGCGCTGTCATTAAGTCGGAATCGAATTGGGATCCCGAGGCCGAGTCGAATCAGGGTGCTCAGGGATTGATGCAGCTGATGCCCGAGACTGCCCAGGATATGATTGCCAAGGGCCTTGTCGACGGAGGGGAGTATTCGGCCGACAATCTTAACGATCCGGCTACGAATATCGAGTTTGGCTGCGCATACCTCTCGTATCTTCTCGCCTATTTCAACGGGTCGACGGATAGTGCCATCGCCGCCTATAACGCCGGCATGGGCAATGTCGACGGATGGGCGCAGCAGGGTACGTCGCTTCATAATGCAATTACCTTTCCCGAGACGCAGGCGTATCTGATTCGTGTCAATAATGCCTGGGCTCGCTACAAGACCCTCTATCCCGATCGGTTCGTATAGGACTATGCCTGCCGCCTGCGTATACTGCAGATATATGAGTTAGGAGTATCCATGGCGGAATTTGAAGTAGAACGCGTTGGTGGTGAACTTAAGCGCTTTGGCGTTGAAGGCTCTGACGTGCCGTTTAAGGTCGTTTCTCCCTATGAGCCTGCCGGTTCCCAGCCTAAAGCCATTGAGTCGCTTGTGCAGGGCGTGAGGGACGGAGACCGCTATCAGGTTTTGCTGGGCGTGACTGGTTCGGGCAAGACCTTCACGATGGCAAAGACTATTGAGGCCCTGGGAAAGCCGACGCTGGTCATGGCTCCGAATAAAACGCTCGCTGCTCAGCTTGCGAGCGAGCTCAAAGAGTTCTTTCCCAATAACGCTGTGGTCTACTTTGTCTCGTATTACGACTACTATCAGCCCGAGGCGTATGTGCCGCAAAGCGATACATATATCGAGAAAGACTCCTCGATTAACGAAGAGGTTGAGATGCTGCGACATCAGGCGACCGCATCGCTGCTCTCTCGACGCGATGTGATCGTTGTCGCATCGGTCTCGTGTATCTATGGCATTGGCTCTCCTGAGGACTATGCGGGTCTGGCTCCAAACGTCGACAAGAAGGTGCCGCTCGAGCGCGATGACTTTATCCATGCACTTATCGACATTCAATATGATCGCAATGACTATGACCT
This sequence comes from Collinsella aerofaciens, assembly GCF_028209885.1. Lineage (GTDB taxonomy): Bacteria > Actinomycetota > Coriobacteriia > Coriobacteriales > Coriobacteriaceae > Collinsella > Collinsella aerofaciens_BA. The sequence goes on from NZ_JAQLEM010000024.1 coordinate 2,140, forward strand.
GGCACGCGGCACGTTCCGCGTGCGCGGCGATGTTGTCGACGTGTATCCGCCTTATGCCGAGCATCCGTTGCGGTTTGAGTTCTTTGGCGACGAGGTCGAGCTGATTGCCGAGATCGATGAGGTCACCGGTGAGATGCTTCGTGAGTACGAGGCCATCCCCGTATGGCCGGCATCGCACTACGTGACCGAGAAGCCGAAGGTCAAGGCGGCTCTGAAATCGATCAGCGAAGAGTGCGAGAAGCGCGTGGCGGAGCTCAAGGCGACCGACAAGTTGCTCGAGGCGCAGCGTCTGCAGCAGCGCACCGATTATGATCTTGAGATGCTCGAGACGATGGGCTTTTGCAACGGCATCGAGAACTACTCGCGTCATCTGGACGGTCGCAAGCCGGGTGAGCCGCCGTTTACCCTAATCGATTACTTTCCCAAGGATATGCTCTGCATCATCGATGAGAGCCATGTGACGGTGCCGCAGATTCGCGGCATGCACGAAGGTGACCGCTCGCGTAAGGTGACGCTGGTGGAACACGGTTTTCGCCTGCCCTCGGCGCTCGATAACCGCCCGCTTCGTTTCGATGAGTTTGAGGCAAGGATACCCCAGTTTATCTATGTTTCGGCCACGCCGGGCGATTACGAGCTGCGGGTGAGCCAGAACGACGTTGAGCAGATTATTCGTCCGACCGGTCTGCTCGACCCCAAGATTGACGTGCGTCCAGTTCGCGGCCAGATTGACGATCTTGAGGACGAGATTCGCGAGCGCGTTGCCCGCAAGGAGCGCGTGCTGGTGACCACGTTGACCAAGCGCATGGCCGAGGACCTGACCGACCATCTGCTCGACGCAGGCATTAAGGTCAATTACATGCACTCTGATACGGCGACAATGGACCGTGTCGAGATCCTGCGAACGCTGCGCGAGGGCAAGATCGATGTTCTCGTTGGCATCAACCTGCTTCGCGAGGGCTTGGATCTCCCCGAGGTCTCACTGGTGGCAATTCTCGATGCCGATAAGGAAGGCTTCTTGCGCAACCGCCGTTCGCTGATTCAGACGATTGGCCGTGCGGCCCGTAACGCCGATGGTGAAGTCATCATGTATGCAGACGTTGTGACCGATTCGATGAAAGAGGCCATCGAGGAGACGCAGCGCCGTCGCGAGATTCAGATGGCATATAACGAAGAACATGGCATTGTGCCCAAGACAGTGCGCAAGGCCATCAACGACATCTCAAGTTTTATTGCCGAGGCCGAAAAAACTGTGGGCTCCAAGGGACGCTCGAAGGGCGACTCTCTTGGCCATGGCGCATTCTATACGCCCGATGAGTCGGGCGAGGGCGGTGTGCCGGAAACGGTGGCGCCCGAGCAGACACTTGCGGAGCAGTTGGAAGAACTGCCGCATGACGAGCTTGTGCGGATCGTCGAAACCATGGAAGAGGATATGCGTAACGCTTCTGCCGCTATGGACTTTGAGGAGGCGGCGCGCCTGCGCGATGCCGTCGTTCAGATTCGGGCGATGCTCGAGGGTGCGTCTGAGGACGAGACGATCGAGCGCTTACGCTCGCAGGCCCGCAAGGGTTCCACGTTCGCATCGGGCAGAAAACGCCAGGGTGCACGGTTTAAGAAATAGCGAACAGGCCCCGAGTTCCCTGTGGAGCTCGGGGCCTGTGTCTTTTGCGCGCTGGAATTCGTGCGTTAGAGGTCCGCGATCAGGGCTTCGGCACAACGGATGCCGTCGGTGGCCGCGCTCATGATGCCGCCGGCATATCCAGCTCCCTCACCACAAGGGTAGAGGCCCGGGGTCGACACGGCATGGCACGTTCGGTCTCGGGTGACAGTGACCGGTGAGCTCGAACGAGTCTCCACGCCGGTAAGAACGGCATCGGGACGGTCGTAGCCTCGTAGCTTTTTTCCGAGTAGGGGAAGTCCCAAGCGGAGCGACTCGACGATATGCTGCGGCAGGGCTTCGTCAATTGCCGTCCAGGTCACACCGAGCGGATAGGTGGGCTTTACCTTTCCGGGCGCCTTGCTGGCGCGTCCTGCGAGGAAATCTCCGACGAGTTGTGCCGGTGCGTTCCAGTTGGAACCGCCCAGGCGATAGGCGGCCGCCTCGCAGGCACGCTGGAGCTCGATGCCGGCGAGCGGGTCATCGTTGGGAAGGTCCTCAGGCGTGACGTTAACGAGCAGGGCGGCATTTGCGTTGCGTCCGTCGCGGGCATTGAGGCTAGCGCCGTTGACGCACAGGTGGCCCTGCTCGGAAGAGGCGGCGACAACCTGTCCGCCGGGGCACATGCAAAACGAGAACACGCTGCGGCCGTTGGGAAGATGGGCAACAAGTTTGTAAGGGGCCGCCCCGAGCGCTGGATGTCCCGCCGAGGCTCCATATTGGGCTCGGTCGATGTCGCGCTGCGGATGCTCGATGCGAACGCCCATGGCAAAGGTCTTTTGTGCGAGGGCCACGTTGTGGTCCTTAAGGAGCTCAAAAATATCGCGAGCAGAATGCCCGCAGGCGAGGATGAGGTGCTTTGTCTCGATTGGCTCGCAAGCGGCGTCTTGGGACGATTGGACATCAATACCGGTAATGGCGCCAGGCGCGTCGATGTGGATGTCGACGAGCTTTGTTCGATAACGGACGACACCTCCGAGCTGCTCGATGCGCTGGGATATAGCGGTGACAACCGTGGGAAGGATGTCGGAGCCAATGTGCGGCTTGGCATCCCACAGAATATCGCGGGGCGCACCAGCCTCGACGAAGGTTTCGAGGATAAGGCGATGGGCGGGATTTTTTGTTCCTGTATTGAGCTTGCCGTCCGAGAAGGTCCCCGCGCCGCCCAGACCAAACTGGATATTACTCTCGGGGTCGAGGATGCGCTCCTTTAGAAAGAGGTCGATCGCATGCGAGCGGCGAAATGCCGGGTCGCCGCGCTCGATGAGCAAGGGCTTAAGACCTGCTTCGGCGAGCGTAAGCGCAGCGAAAAGGCCGGCGCATCCGGCGCCGACGACGACGGGGCGCTCTTTGGGTGCGCCGGAAACGGGGGAGGGGAATGAAGACCCATCGTCTTCTATCGCGCGTACGCGCGAGCGGTCACGCTCGGAAACGCTGTCGGCCGCTTCTCGCTCGAGGTGGGGACTGGTCAGCTCAACACGAAAGCTCAGGATAAAATGGACGTCTCGTTTTTTGCGAGCGTCGATTGACTTGCGGTGGAGCTCGATGGACTTGATCTCGGAGTCTTTGCAACGTAGGACGCGCTTGGCGACTCGCTTGCCAACAATGAGGCAGGCATTTTCATCGCCGGCTTCATCGAGCGACGCGTTGACTTGGGTGATTTCAATCATCGAGGTCTCCTTAGAGGCAAGAAAGAGGCCGTCCGGTATCCCAGACGGCCCGAATGCGTTTTTGATTATAGACTGCGCGGCTACAGGCTGCTTGCAGCGCGAATGCCCGAGAGCCATGCCCACGCAAGGTTAAAGCCTCCGCAATCGGCGTCGATGTCGAGCGCTTCGCCGCAGACGTAAAGCGGGGTGTCGACAACGCTGCGCGCGCGTAGACTGGGTGTTGAGATGCTCTCGACAGATACGCCACCACGCGTGACCTGCGCCGAGCGCTCCTCGGCGGTTCCTTCGACGAGCAACTTAAAATGCTTGAGGATCGAGACCAGGTGGATGACATCGTTGGAGCCTGGATGGCACTGCTCGAACGCTGTGCAGACGACGCGGGAGAGTTGCGGGGCGAGCATGCCGTCGAGCCAACGGGGATCGCGGGGCGAAAAGCCGCCGAGCAGCTTAACGCGCCGGTTAAGCATATCGAGCAACTCGTCTTTAGAGAGGTCGGGGAAAACGTCGAGCAGGATCGTATCGCCGCGCTGGATACGACGGGAGAGGTTGAAGACAGCGACGCCCGAGATACCGAAGGTTCGAAACAGGACTTCACCGTCTTCGTGCCAGAGCTCACTATGGTTACGGGTGAGCGTCAAGCGGGCGCGGACGCGCAGGCCATCCAACGTCTTGAGTGCCGCCCGATCGCCAACGACCGTTGCCGATACGGGGCAGAGGATGGGGCGCAGCGAAGTGAGGGGGAGGCTAAACGTATCGGCGATACCTGTGGGGTTGCCGCCCGTGGCGATAATTACGGCATGTGCCTGCAGGGCCTCGTTCTTGCGAGGGACATCGGCGAGCGTTTTCCGAAGCGAGCGGAGCTCCGATTTTCGGTCGTCGTGCTTTTTTGCCTTGAGCGCCCGCGCTGGACGGTCTATTTGGAGTGCCCAGCCTTCGGAAACTTTGTGCGCCGAGGCAACGTTGGTTCCGCAGATTAAGGTGATACCTAGGCGGTTGCAAACGTTGAGAAGCGCGTCGCGCACCGATTCGGCGCGAAGGGAGCGCGGGTACAGCCGGCCTTCCTCGGAGGTTGTCATGATGCCCAGCGAGGAGAAGAAACCCATAAGCTCTTGTTCGGGCTGGGGGCCCATGACGGATTCGACGAATGCGGGGTGGTTATACCGCTGAGGATCAATCGATTCGTTGGAGAGGTTGCAGCGGCCGTTACCGGTCGCAAGGAGCTTAAGGCCGCAGGCGACATCGCGCTCAACGATGCAGACGCTTTTGCCAGCACGTGCGGCCGTAATGGCGGCGGCGAGGCCTGAAGCCCCGCCGCCGATTACCAGGACGTCATAGAAGGCGCTCGTGTTCACTTAGGCCTCGTCGGTCTCGTGCGGGGTAATGGCCTCGACGGCAGAGACTGCCTTGGGCAACATGCCATCGGGCAGCGCGGTCTCGACCTCGCCCTTATCGCAGGCCTCGGCGAGTGACGGATTGATGGGAAGCGTGCCCAAGATGTCGAGGTTATAGCGCTCTGCGACCTCGGGGAGCTTGCTTTTGCCAAAGACCTCGATCTTCTTGCCGCAGTCGGGGCACTCGATATAGCTCATGTTCTCGACGATGCCCAGAATGGGGACGTTCATCTTCTCGGCCATGTTGACCGCCTTGGCGACGATCATCGAGACCAGGTCCTGCGGGCTCGTGACGATGACGATGCCGTCGACGGGCAGCGACTGGAAGACGGTGAGCGCGACGTCGCCTGTTCCCGGAGGCATGTCGACCAGCAGGTAGTCGATGGGGCCCCACGAGGTCTCGCTCCAGAACTGCCTAATGGCGCCTGCGATGACCGGACCGCGCCAAAGGACGGGGTCGGTCTCGTTTTGGAGCAGCAGGTTGGAGCTCATGACCTTGACGCCGTGCTCGGAGATTTCGGGCAGCATGAGGTTGCCAAGGGCATGGACGTGGCGTCCGCTCATGCCGAACATCTTGGGGATAGAGGGACCGGTGATGTCGGCATCGAGGACGCCGACCTTGTGGCCGTGACGGGCAAGCTCGGTGGCGATGGCACCGGTGACAAACGACTTGCCGACACCGCCCTTGCCGGAAAGCACGGCGATGACGCGTTTGACCTCGGACAGCGTGTTCTCCTCAAATTGCGACGGCGACGTTTGTCCGCCGGCGGCCTGTGCGTGCTCGCAACCCATGTATGACTCCTTTGTATATGTTGGGGCCGGAGCCCCGTGATGTGACACGAGCGTCATTGTACCCTCGTTTGCGAGCGGGAGTCATTTGCGATGCATTTGGGCCGAGCGTGCTTGCAATACGATGGGCCCAAGCGAATGGGCGGGCTTACTGAACTTTGCTGGCGAACTCGAGGTATTGCATGCGCTGCAGCTTGTCGATCGTCGAGGTGTATGGGCTGTCTTCAGATTCCAAGTTGTAGCGCAGCCCGTCGGCACCGAGATAGCCGGCGACATTGATGGTGGGCACATCTGACCTTGTTGCAAGCAGGGCCTTTTGATAGTCGGTGAGCGGGGCGCCGATCTTATTAAGGGTAATGGCTGCAATCTCGTTTGCCCCGACGGTGTCGTAGACGTTGAGCTCGGTATTGCCGGCGATTTCATAGTTAGCCCAGACGAAATAGGTTGACTGATAGACACGGAAAGCGTGGCTTGCCGTATCTTCCTGAGGGTACAGCTCGTCGTTGAGAGTCGTTGCGGCGCTCGGCTGATGGTCGCCAAAAAAGACAAGAACAACCGGTCTGCCGATATTGCGGAGCTCGTTGATAAAGTACTCGAGGTCCCGGTCGGATGCGTTGATGCAGGTGAGATAGGTGTTGAGCGCGCTATTGGCGCCCTCGCTGGCTCCCTCGACCCAATAGTTTGTCAGCTCTTCGGCGGGAACGGTGCCATAGTCGTAGCCGCCGTGATTTTGCATCGTGACGTCAAAGATGAACTGCGGCGCTTCGTCGGTTCTAAGCAGGTCGAGTATCTTGTCGTAGGTGGCGTGGTCGCATACGCCGGCATGGTAACAGGGCACACCTTCGAAATCGCCGATTGAAAGAAAGTCTCCAAAGCCCAGCTGCTGATAGATCTTATCTCGATGGTAGTTGACGGGGTTTTGCGGGTGCATAGCGGTAGCGGTATACCCAAGCTCTTTAAGGTCCTTTGCCAGGCTGTTGACGCCATTCATCTGATACAGCTGATAGGGGATCTTGCCTAATCCGACAAAGGCCGTTGTCGCTCCGGTCAAAAATTCGAATTCGGAGTTTGCCGTTCCGCCACCGGTGACCGAAGCGAGCATGGTGCCGCGAACAAGTGTGTCGGGAAGCGAGTTGTAGAATGCGGGGCCGGTGTACCCGGCCGCCTGGAGCTGCTCAAAGCACGAAAGGTCGCTAAAACTCTCGTTCATGACGGCAACAATCGTCGGCTTGATTTCATTGAACTGGGCAACGGCAGCCGCGCGCTGCTCGCTCGAGCCATACGTGCTGTCGTAGGCGGCGGCGAGCTCCTGCTCGATGCTCTGCGCCTCATCGGGCGTATAGCCTTCGGGCTTCTCAATGGGCAACTCGTTGACCATTTCGGTGAACGAAGTGATAAAACCCTGAGACGTATATGTGGTGATGGGCTGCCAACGGTCAAATCCAAAATCCAGCGCCTGCTCCAAGTCGATGCTGGAAAAGCCTGAGAGCCCCACAACGGTCACTAGCAGAAAAGCGCAGAGGTTAGCGGCGATTGCGGGGAAGACATGGGTGGGCGTACGGAGCTTTCGCGGTCGGATAAGCGAAAGAAGCCCCAGGGAAATCTCCAGCAGGGCGAGAGAGGTTACGATTCCGGCGGTAAAGGTAAACTCGTATCCCTCGCTCACTTCCATTGCGGTGCCAAGGGCCAAGATATCGCTTGGCAGGATGGCTTCGCCTTTAAACGTTATGACGAAGTGCTCGGCAATGCCAAGGATGCAACAGGCGACGGGCACGAGGGCCATGACGCCTCCATGACGCTGTCCCAGCAAATAAAGGGAGAGCAGAACCGTCGCGAGCAGCCCGACGGAAAACCCGAATGAGTTGGCGGGAATGCGATAGAACGTTTCGTTGCAGGCAATTTCGAGCGAAACGAACGAGAGCGCTGAAACAGCGGCGATGACAAGGATGTCACGGCAAATACAGGCAACCGTTCCCGTCGCAAGATCGGTTTGGTCGATAAGTCCCGAAACCAAGGGCTCGACAAGAAGTATGACGGCGGTAGCACCGAGCGCCGAATAAGAAAGGACCCATAGGGAATTGTCCTCATTTACGAGCAATTGATTCGTAATCCATGCAGCTACCATGCCGAGCGGGATGAGGAGCGTCGCGCACCAAAAGACGCGGGCAATGGGCGGCTTTTCATTGTGTTTGATTGAAAAATACACGCGCACGACGACGGTGGCCACGATAAGGACGGCGATGAATATGGGCAGATTGGCCATGTCGCTCGAAGTGATTTCAAGGCGGATATCTTCGGTCATGGACGTTCCTCTGTTACAGCAAATTAAGTTCAGTAGTAGATTACTGTAACCTTTCCACGGCATTTCGAGAAACAAAGCACCCGATACGCAAAGCTAAAGGTCTGCGAATCTTGTATTACGAACATCTGTGCGCGTCGAGTGCGCTAAACTCATCGACAGTATGATTCGATGCAATAGGAGGCAAGGAGCTTCCATGTCTGATTCTTCTATCGTTATTCGCGGCGCTCGTGAGCACAACCTCCGTGATATCGATGTTTCCATTCCGCGTGACCAACTCGTGGTCATTACCGGTCTTTCTGGCTCGGGCAAGAGTTCGCTGGCATTTGACACTATCTATGCCGAGGGCCAGCGTCGATACGTCGAGAGCCTTTCGAGCTATGCGCGCCAGTTCTTGGGCCAGATGGACAAACCCGACTTGGATTCAATCGACGGCCTTTCGCCGGCGGTGTCGATCGACCAAAAGACGACGTCTAAAAACCCTCGCTCGACGGTTGGCACCGTAACCGAGATTTATGACTATCTGCGCCTGCTGTTCGCCCGTGTGGGCACCCCGCACTGTCCCGAATGCGGCCGCGTCATTGAGCGTCAGACGACCGACCAGGTTGCCGACAAGGTCTTGGCGGCGGGGGAGGGCCGCCGCGCGTTTGTGCTGGCACCGGTGGTGCGCGGGCGAAAAGGCGAGTACACCAAACTGTTTGAGGACCTTCGCGCCGAGGGCTTTAGCCGCGTGCGTGTCGACGGTGAAGTGCGCTCGCTCGACGATCCGATCGATCTGGACAAGAAGTTCAAGCACGATATCGAGGTCGTAGTCGATCGCATCGTGATCCGTGAGAACTCTCTGGGCCGTATCGCCGAGTCTGTTGAGCAGGCGACCGCGCTGGCTCACGGCAATGTAAACGTGTACATGCTGCCCGATCGTGATGCTCCCGAGGGGACCGAGGGCGAGCTGCTGGAGTATTCGTTGGCCTTGGCGTGCCCGGAGCATGGTCACTCCATTGACGATCTTCAGCCGCGTGATTTTTCGTTCAACGCTCCCTATGGCGCATGTCCTGAGTGCGACGGCCTGGGCTTTAAGAAAACCGTTGATGCCGAGGCGTTGATCGAGGACCCCTCGAAGTCCATTGCCGACGGAGTCTTTGGTAGCCTGTTTGGCAACTCGAACTACTATCCGCAGATTTTTGCTGCGGTCTGCAAACACTTTAAGGTGAGCACCGATACGCCGTGGGAGGACTTGCCCCCTCGCGTGCGTCGTGCATTCTTGGATGGCCTGGGCGATACGAAGATCTCGGTCGACTACCAAAAGCTCGACGGACGTCGCAGCCAGTGGGATACCAAGTTTTCGGGCGTTCGCAACATCCTGTACGAACGCTATACCGAGACGACGAACGAGAACACCAAGGCGCGCCTGGAGAAGTACATTCGCGAGGAGCCGTGCTCGAGCTGCCACGGCGCTCGTTTGCGCCCTGAGATGCTCGCCGTCACCGTGGGCGGCAAGTCCATTTACGAGGTTTGTTGCCTGTCGTGCCGTGAATCGCTCGAGTTTTTTGAGGGCCTGGAACTCACCGAGCGCCAACAGTTTATCGGCGGTCGTATCGTCAAGGAAATTCTGGAGCGCTTGCGTTTTCTGGTCGATGTTGGACTCGACTATCTGACGCTCGATCGTGCCTCGGCGACGCTTTCCGGTGGCGAGGCACAGCGTATTCGCTTGGCAACGCAGATCGGCGCGGGTCTCATGGGCGTGCTCTATATTCTGGATGAGCCCTCGATCGGTCTTCATCAGCGTGACAACGAGCGCCTGATCAAGACGCTCGAGCGCCTGCGCGATATCGGCAATACCGTTATCGTCGTCGAACACGACGAGGATACAATCCGTGCCGCCGATTACGTGATCGACATGGGGCCCGGCGCCGGCGTCAACGGCGGACACGTAGTCGCGGCGGGAACGCCTGCCGATATCATGGCGTGTCCTGAGTCGATGACGGGCGCTTATCTGACCGGCAAACGAATGATCCGGGTGCCTGATGAACGGCGCAAGCCCGGTCGCGGCTGCCTTAAAATTACGGGCGCTCGAGCCAACAACCTCAAAAACGTTACTGCCAAGATCGAGTTTGGTACGCTTACGGTTGTTACCGGCGTGTCGGGATCGGGCAAGAGCTCCCTGGTTACCGATACCATTGCGCCTGCCCTTACGAATGCCATTCACCGTTCGACGCGCCCTGTGGGTCCATATAAGAAAATCGAGGGCATCGAGTGCATCGATAAGGTTATCGATATCGACCAGTCGCCGATTGGCCGCACGCCGCGTTCCAACCCTGCTACCTATATCGGCCTGTGGGATGATCTTCGCGCGCTGTTTGCGAGTACGCCGGAGTCGAAGGCGCGCGGCTACTCGCCGGGTCGTTTCTCCTTTAATGTGAGTGGCGGGCGCTGTGAGGCGTGCAAGGGCGACGGACAGATCAAGATCGAGATGCACTTCCTTCCCGATATCTACGTTCCCTGCGATGTTTGCGGCGGTAAACGCTACAACCGCGAGACACTCGAGGTCACTTACCGTGGCAAGACCATCTCGGACGTACTTGACATGAGCGTGGCCGAGGCACTGGCCTTCTTTGGGAATATCCCGCAGATTAAGCGCAAACTTCAGACGCTGTACGATGTAGGCTTGGGCTACGTGAGCCTGGGCCAGCCCGCCACGACGCTTTCGGGCGGCGAGGCGCAGCGTGTGAAACTCGCCAAGGAGCTTCATCGACGCCAGACGGGCAAGACGTTCTATATTTTGGACGAGCCGACGACCGGCCTTCATTTTGAGGACGTCCGCCAGCTGCTCGATGTGCTGCAGCGCTTGGTCGATGCGGGCAACACGGTGCTGGTGATTGAACACAACCTTGATGTCATCAAGGTTGCCGACCGCCTGATCGATATGGGTCCCGAGGGCGGTAACGGCGGCGGAACCGTTGTGGTTTCGGGCACACCGGAGCAGGTTGCGGACTGTCCGCAGAGTTATACGGGCAAGTTTTTGGCGCCGTTGCTCAGGCGCGACCGGGAGCGTCAGGCTCAACTTGATGCTCAATAAATAGGCGATTCAGTTTATGGGCGCCATCGACTCCTTGTGATTCGATGGCGCTTGCTGTGTCGAAGTGACGTATGCAGCCGAATTGGACATATACTTAATCCTCGCGTCCGAATGCGAGGGAAAGGATATGTCATGGCAAAGGCTGTAAAGACGCCAAAAACCAATGCGATGCGCGAGCTGGAAAGTGCCGGCATTTCCTATGTTCTACATACGTACGAAGACGATGGTGATGAGTCGGTGGGCCTGGGGGCCGCGATTTCGGAGCAGCTTGGCGAGGAGCCCGGTCAAGGATTTAAGACTTTGGTCTGTGTGACACCGTCCAACGACCATGTCGTGTGCTGCATCCCTGTTGCCGACGAGCTCGATTTAAAGTCCGTCGCGCGTGCCGCGGGGGAGAAGTCCTTGGCCATGATGCATGTGAAGGATTTGCTTGCGGCGACTGGCTACGTTCGCGGCGGCTGCAGCCCGGTCGGTATGAAAAAACGCTACCGGACGCTCATTGATGAGACGTGTGTCCTTTGGGATACCATTTTTATTTCGGGAGGCAAGCGTGGTTATCAGCTCGAGCTTGCACCCGATGATTTAATTGCATTTTGCGGGGCGACGGTTGCCGCGATTACGAGAGAGGACTGAGCGATGCCGCAGGAAGAATTGAAGCGCGGAGCTCATTTTGCAAAAGAATCTGCGCCTCAGACACCCTCATCCGAAGCTCCTTCGTCGCGAGATGACACTGACGACATGGGCTCGTCGGACTACTCCACGGTTGGTCGTTCCGCTGGGCTTATGACCATCCTGACCATCGTGTCTCGCGTTACCGGTTTTATCCGCACGTGGGCAATGGCGGCCGCTATCGGCATGTCGCTACTCTCGTCCTCCTATCAGGTCGCCAACAACCTGCCCAATATGCTCTACGAACTCGTGATGGGCGGCATGCTCGTGACGGCGTTTTTGCCCGTGTACATGGGCGTGAGGCGTGAGCAGGGTCGCGAGGCCTCGAACGAGTACGTGGGCAACCTGCTCGGCATTCTGCTTTTGGTGCTGGGTGGCATTTCGTTGCTGGGGACCGTGTTCGCCCCGGGCTTTATCTGGACGCAATCGTTCCTTTCGGGTGACGGCGGCAGCATGGATACCGCTGCGTTCATGTTCCGTTTCTTTGCCATCCAGATTCTGTTCTATGGTTTGGGCTCGGTGTTTTCGGGCGTTCTCAACGCACACCGCGACTACTTCTGGTCGACGTTTGCCCCGGTCCTCAACAATGTGATCGTCATTGCGAGCTTTATGGGTTTTGCGCCCGTGTCCGCACAGTTTGGCGAACGTGCCGGCATCATCTTAATTGCGGCCGGTACGACCCTCGGTGTCTTTGTTCAGATGGCATGTCAGATCCCCGCGCTTGGCAAGCACGGCGTGCATCCCCATATCCATATCGACTTTAAGGACCCCGCGCTGCGCCAGACGATTGCGCTCGGTATCCCGACGCTGCTCGCCACGGTGTGCATGTTTGTCTCGACTTCTATCACCAACGCTGCCGCGCTGGTGGTCCAGCCCGAGACGGGTCCTTCCGTCATCGCCTATGCGCGCCTGTGGTACACGCTGCCCTACGCGCTGATTGCCGCCTCGCTTTCGACGGCGCTCTATACCGAGCTCTCTCACGACGCACAGGAGAAGGATTACGACAGCGTTCGCACGGGCATTTCGCGTGGCGTCGCCCAGATGCTGTTCTTCCTGATTCCGTTCGCACTGTACCTGATTGTCTTCGCACGTCCGCTCAATATGATCTACTGTGCTGGCAAGTTCGATGAATCCGGCGTGGCGCTGGTGTCCGAGTACCTTGTCTACCTGGCGCTCTCGCTGCCGCTCTACGGCGTGGTCGTGTTGATGCAGAAGAGCTTCTCTGCCTTGCTCGACATGAAGCCCTATAGCCGCTATTGCCTGTATTCCGCCATCGGCCAGGCCGGCTCGGTTCTGCTGTTTGGCGTTGTGCTGGGCTTCGGTATGCCGGCAATCGCGCTTTCGTATGTCGTCGACTACGTGATCTTGGTCGGCTGTTCGCTGTGGTGGCTGCGTCGTCGCCTGCGTGGCCTTCAGGTCAAATCTATCCTACATGGCGGTTTCTTTGGCCTTTTGCTCGGTGGCCTAGGTGCTGCCGCAGGCGCCGGCGTCATGTGGGCGCTTGAACACTTTGTCGGGGCACTTGGCGGCTCGATTCTGATTACTCTTGGCTACGTTTGCGTTGCGGGTGTCGCCTCGCTTGTTGTTACCTTTGGCCTTGCCGTCGTCCTTAAGATGCCCGAGGTCTCGGCGCTGCTTCGTCGCAAGTAGGTGCGCGTGGCCGGTCACAACAACATTCCAACACTTGCCGAGCAGGTTTCGCGCGTTCCCACGCAGCCCGGATGTTACCTTTGGAAAGATGCCAAGGGCGATGTCATCTACGTGGGCAAGGCGAAAAACCTGCGCGCCCGCATGCGTCAATACGTGACACTGCAGGATGAGCGTCAAAAGATCCCGCTGATGATGCAGCTGGTGGCGAGCTTTGACTACATCGTTGTCGAAACCGAGCATGAGGCGCTTGTACTCGAGCGCAACCTGATCGGCCAGTACCATCCGTACTTTAACGTCGACCTCAAGGATGACAAGAGCTACCCCTTTATCGCCATTACAAAGGGCGACCTGTATCCCGCGATCAAATACACGCGTGAGCGTCATAAGCCGGGAACGCGCTATTTTGGACCCTATACCGATAGCCGTGCGGCACGTGAGACGATAGATACGCTGCGCAAGGTTATCCCCATCTGCTCTGCATCCTGTGCGGAGTGGCGTCGTTGTCGCCGTACCATCGAGTCCCACAAGGGCGAGGAAGACATCGTCAATATGATTTGCGCACAAAACGGGCGTCCCTGCTTTGACTACCATGTCGGGCGCGGCCCGGGTGCGTGTGTCGGCGCGATTTCCCCGGCAGACTATGCCAAGAACGTCAAGCGTGTCGAGCGCTTTTTGTCGGGCCATCGCAAGGATGTCGTCGATGAGCTGACCTCCGAGATGACGGATGCCGCCGAGGCGCTCGACTTTGAGCGCGCGGCACGCGTCAAACGTCGTTTGGAGGTCATCAGGGGTCTGGACGATCGTCAGCAAGTCGTTTTTCCCTCCAGTGTCGATATCGATGTCATCGGGTTCTATCGCGAGGAGACCATCTCCGCCGCTTGCGTCTTCGTCGTTCGCGAGGGCCGAACAGTTCGCACCTGCGAGTTCATTCTCGACAAGGGTCTTGATGTTGACGAGGAAGAGCTCCAGTCGGGCTTTCTTAAGCGCTATTACGACGAGACGGCTGATATTCCAGCTGAGGTCAACCTTTCCGTCGAGCTTGAGGATGCGGAGGCGCTGGGGGAGTGGCTTGCGGGCAAGCGTGAGCGTTCCTGCCATCTCCATAGGCCGCAGCGTGGCGAAAAGCACCGTCTGCTCGATATGGCATCCAAAAATGCGCGCCATGCCCTCATGCGCTACATGATGCGAACGGGGTACGCTGACGACCGCACCAATCAAGCGCTCCTGGAGCTCGAAAGTGCGTTGGCGCTGCCATCGCCGCCGTTGCGTATCGAGTGCTTCGATATCTCGACGCTGCACGGAACCTTTACCGTCGCCTCGATGGTGGTGTTTACCAACGGACGCGCCGACAAGAGCCAGTACCGTCGTTTTAAAATTCAGGCCGAATTGGACGAGGCAAACGACTTCGTGTCGATGTCCGAGGTTTTGGGACGACGCTATGCTCCCGAGCGCATGGCCGACGAGCGCTTTGGATCGCGCCCCGATTTGCTCGTTGTCGATGGCGGTAAGCCGCAATTGACCGCTGCGATCAAGCAACTTGAGGCTCTTGGGCTCGATATACCAGTTTGTGGCTTGGCAAAGGCCGATGAGGAGGTTTTCGTGCCTTGGGACGAGACTCCAGTCGTGCTTCCGACCGGGTCCGCGTCGCTCTATCTAATCAAACAGGTGCGCGATGAATCGCACCGTTTTGCCATCACGTTCCATCGCGAATTGCGCGATAAAGCCATGACGGTTTCGGTACTCGATGACGTTCCAGGCGTGGGACCCACCAGAAAACGTGCCCTTATGCGCCATTTTGGCTCGATGAAGCGTTTGCGCGCGGCGAGCGAGCAAGAGATCGCGGAAGTTCGTGGCATACCTGCTGATGTTGCCAAGGCGGTCCACGAGGCGCTCGTTGCATGGAATGCCGAGCGCGCCGAGGCGGCGGCTGGCCATTCCGATAGCTAAACACGAGCCTAAACAACTGATATACATGATTGCGCGATTTTCAACCATTTATTTCGCCATGATTGCCTGCTGGTTTCGGGTTTTATTAACGCTAAAACGTTTGACTAACCCAAGCGAAAACCCTGCTATCCTGCGGGTTGACGAAGACTGATATCTCACCTTGCCGATACATACTGTCTTGCGAATCGTTTGTCAACGAATTCGGTGAACGGTAGTAAATACCGTTCAAGCGTATGTATGTATCGGTCGCCGAGCGCGGCACCTCAGTTGGGTTCGTCGGTAGGTAAAGTATATATCGTCCGCAAGTTGCGCGGGGGCACGTCTAGGTGCTCCCGAGTAAGATTCTCTATTGATAGGAGAAGACATGGCCATCATCAACAAGGGTATGTCCAGGCGTTCGTTCCTCGGCCTCACCGGCAGCGTCGCTGCTGTCGCAGGGCTTGGTCTCACCGGCTGCGGTGGCAGCTCTAGCGACGAGGGTTCCGCTTCCGGTTCCACCGATTCCGCCAACCGTGGCGGCGGCGTGATCACCGCTGGTTCCGCTTACGCTCCGTCCAGCTTCGATCCCGCCAGCACCGGCTCCGCTGTGGGCCTGGGTGCTAACTGGCACGTCGTCGAGGGCCTCTACGGCATCGATTACCACGACTACAGCACCTTCAACGAGCTCGCCACCGACGATCCCAAGTCTGTGGACGACACCACTTTCGAGGTCACCATCCGCAAGGGCGCCAAGTTCTCCGATGGCACCGAGGTCACCGCTGACGATGTCGTTGCCTCCTACACCGCTTGCGCCGCTTCCGCTACCTACGCTCCGTTCTTCCAGCCCTTCGAGTCCATCGAGGCCAAGGACGCCAGCACCGTGACGGTCAAGACCAAGGTCCCCAACTTCTCCCTGCTCAAGGATCGTCTGGCCATCGTCCGCGTTACCCCGGCCACCCAGACCGAGGAGGATCGCGCCAAGCAGCCGATCGGCTCCGGCCCCTGGATGTACGACTCTATCTCCGATACCGAGATCACCCTGGTTCCCAACCCCGAGTACAACGGTGAGTATGCTGCCGAGGATAAGAAGATCCAGTACAGCATCCTGACCGACCCCACCGCTCGCGTTACCGCTCAGCAGGAGGGCTCCACGCTCGTTATGGAGCTCGTTACCGCTGACGCCGTCGACCAGCTCGAGAGCGCCGGCTGCAAGATCGATAACGTTCAGGGTTTCGGCACCCGCTTCATCATGTTCAACGTCGCCAAGGAGCCTTGGAACAACGTCAAGGTCCGTCAGGCTGTCATGTATGCGCTCGACACCGAGAAGATGGTCAGCAACACCTTCGCCGGCCTTGCCACCGCTGCCAGCTGCTACCTGCCCAAGAGCTTCACCAACTATCATGAGGCCTCCACGGTGTACAAGACCGACGCCAAGAAGGCTAAGAAGCTCATTGAGGAGTCTGGCATCACCCCGGGTGCCATCACCCTGCGCACCACCGACAACGAGCAGATTAAGGGCATGGCCGCCCAGGTCAAGAACGACCTCGACGCTCTCGGCTTCGATGTGACCATCCAGACCGATACCTCGCCGGCCACCTACGCTGCCATCGACGGCGGCGAGGCCTACGATATCCTCCTTGCCCCTGGCGATCCTTCCTGCTTCGGCGCCGACCCCGACCTACTGCTCAACTGGTGGTACGGCGACAACGTCTGGATGCAGACCCGTTGCCCGTGGAAGGAGTCCGCTGAGTGGCAGAAGCTCCACGGCCTCATGGATGAGGCTCTTGCCGCCGAGGGCGACGAGCAGCAGAAGAAGTGGAACGAGTGCTTCGACATCATTGCCGACAACGCCGTTCTGTACCCCGTTGTCCATGTCAAGACCGTCTCCGCTTCCTGGGACGATCCGTCCACTGCGCCCAACGGCGAGGCCCTCGATGGCTTCAAGGGCATCGGCACGACGAGCATGTCCTTCAGGGGCGTTGCGACCGTCAAGGCGTAAGACTCGCTTGAGTCTGTATGCAGGATGTCGGTCGTTGGGACCGTATCCTCATAGTTGAAACAAAGACCCGGGCGGCAACGATGTCGCTCGGGTCTTGTAATGAGTATCCGTACTCATATACCAGTTGGTCCTACCGACAAAAGAAAGGGGAGAGAACGTGAACAACTTGCTACGTTTGATTGGAAGGCGTCTTGTGGCGCTGCCGATCATGGCATTGGGCGTCACCGTCCTGGTGTTCTTCCTTATGTCGTTCTCCAAGACCGACCCCGCCTACACGGCGTTGGGTGACGGTGCCTCGCCCGAGGCGGTTGCCGAGTACCATGAGAAGTATGGTCTGGACGACCCCTGGCCCGTGCGCTACGTGCGCTATATGGGCGATTTGATCCATGGCGACATGGGCACCTATGGTGCTGCTCGCAACTCCGTTGCCAAGCGCATCTCCACGGCCCTGCCCGTCACGATGCAGCTGACCTTCATCGGTCTTGCCATCGGTGCGGTCGTTTCGTTTTTGCTCGGCGTCATCGCGGCACTGTATCGCGACAAATGGCCGGACCAAGTAATCCGTGTCTTTTCCATCGCCGGCTTGGCAACCCCGTCGTTCTGGCTTGCCGTTCTGTTGATCCTGCTGTTCTCTTCCTACCTTAAGGTGCTCCCGGCATCGGGCGCTCTGCCTCACTTCACCACGAATCCGGTTGGCTATCTGGGGCGTATGATCATGCCCGCTATCGCCTTGGCATTTCCGCTGACGGGCCAGATGACTCGTATCGTGCGTACCGCCATGGTCGAGGAGCTCGACAAGGATTATGTCCGTATGGCTCGCGGCGCCGGCGTTCCCGAGAAGGTCGTCGTCGGCATCAACGTTCTTCGCAATGCGCTGATCACCCCGGTCACCACCCTCGGTCTTAAGATCGGTTACCTCATGGGCGGCGCTGTCGTCATCGAGGTTATCTTCAACCTCCCCGGCATGGGCACCGCGATTCTGCAGGGCGTTCAGGGCAACGAGGCGAACCTGGTTCAGGGCGTCGTCATCGTCGTTGCTCTTGCCTTCATCATCATCAACATCGTGGTTGACATGCTCTACCTGCTCATCAACCCGCGCATCAGGACGGTGTAGATTATGGTAAAGATTCGAGAGAAGCAAACCGAGCAGCTCGAGAAGGCTGCCTCCAAGGGGCTCAAGCTCGGTGGCTGGAAGAAGATGACGCTGTCTTCTAAGATTGCCGCCGTCGTGCTGGTGCTGGTCGCCCTGACTGCGATTCTGGCGCCCCTTCTTGCCCCCTATAGCCCGGTCGAGATCTTTACGGCTCGCCAGGCTCCCGGCAACGGATTTATCTTCGGTACCGACGATAAGGGCCGCGACATTCTGTCGCGTATGCTCTACGGTGGTCGTTACTCGCTGATCATCGGCTTTGGCGCCACTGCCATGGCTCTGGTCTGCGGCTCGGTCGTGGGCGCCCTTGCAGCGGTTTCGCGCAAGGCCGTCTCCGAGACGATCATGCGTATCTTGGACATCATCATGTCCATCCCCGGCATCGCCCTCGCGGCCGTCTTCGTCTCCATCCTGGGCAACTCCGTGCCGTCGATCATCTTCGCCATCGGCTTTATGTACACTCCGCAGATTGCCCGTATCGTACGCGCCAACATCGTGTCCGAGTACGGCGAGGACTATGTCCGCGCGGTCATCGTTTCCGGCGCCAAGGCTCCGTGGATTTTGATCAAGCATGTTCTGCGTAACTGCATCGCCCCGATCATGGTCTTTACCGTTACCCTGGTCGCCGACGCCATCATCTTCGAGGCCTCGCTGACCTTCATCGGCGCTGGTATCCAGGAGCCCACCGCTACCTGGGGCAACATCCTCGCCGACGCCCGCGGCGGCGTGCTCGCTGGCCGTTGGTGGCAGGCGCTGTTCCCGGGCCTGGCCATCATGATCACCTGCCTGGCGCTCAACATCCTCTCCGAGGGCATTACCGACGCCATGGCCGCTGCTCCCTCCGCCGCCCTGGATCCGACCGATTCCTCCAAGCGTCGCGAGGCCGACCTGCTGGTCTCCGACCCCGTTCGCGCCTACAAGGAGCAGGCCCAGTCCCTCTCCGCTCGCCTTGGTGCCCTGCGCGATGTTGAGCTCAAGCGTGACGATCGCCATGTGCCCGACGAGTCTGTCGAACCGATTCTCTCGGTCCGTGACTTCTGCATCCAGTTTGAGCATCACGGTGATATCAACGTCGTCGACCATGTCAACTTTGACGTCCGTCCTGGTCAGACCATGGGCCTGGTGGGCGAGTCCGGTTGCGGTAAGTCCATCACCACGCTGGCCATCATGGGCCTGACCGATGAGGACGAGCACCTTTCCGGCGAGGTCCTCTGGGAGGGCCGTGACCTGCTCAAGATGAGCAAGAAGGAGTGGTTCGGCCTGCGCGGTACCGATATCGCTATGGTCTATCAGGACGCCCTGTCCTCGCTCAACCCTTCCATGCTCATCTCTGCCCAGATGAAGCAGCTCACCAAGCGCGGCGGAACCCGCAGCGCCGAGGAGCTCCTGGAGCTCGTCGGCCTCGATCCCAAGCGCACGCTCGAGAGCTATCCGCACGAGCTTTCCGGCGGCCAGCGTCAGCGTGTCCTGATCGCTATGGCTCTTACCCGCGACCCCAAGCTGGTCATCTGCGACGAGCCCACGACCGCTCTGGACGTTACCGTCCAGAAGCAGGTCATCAAGCTGCTCAACGATCTTCAGGCCAAGCTCGGCTTTGCCATGATCTTCGTTTCGCACGACCTGGCGCTGGTCGCCGAGGTCGCCCACAACATCACGGTTATGTACGCTGGTCAGGTTATCGAGCAGGCGCCCACCAAGGAGCTGCTCACTAACCCGATTCACGAGTACACCCGCGGTCTTCTGGGCTCCGTTCTGTCCATCGAGAGCGGTTCGGGCCGCCTGCACCAGGTGCCCGGCGCCGTTCCGAGTCCGCGCGATTTCCCCAAGGGCGATCGCTTCGCGCCCCGCTCGAGCCATCCGCGTATTGGCCTGGACACCCGTCCGGTCTTCAAGCGCGTGCCCGGCACCGAGCACTTCTATTCCGAGCTCCCCGACGAGGTGCTCAAGGCAAATGGTTTGACCCCTCACGCGGAGGTGATGTAGATGAGCGAGACCGCAGTCAACGGCGTCGAGCCGATCATCTTCCTTGATGACGTCCACGTCACCTTTAGGACCCGTACCGGCTCGATTCTGCACCCCAACCTGGTTCACGCCGTCCAGGGTGTAACGATTAAGCTCATGCCCGGTCAGACGATCGGCATCGTCGGCGAGTCCGGTTGCGGTAAGTCCACCACCGCTAACGTCATGTGCGGCCTGCAGGCCCCCACGAGCGGCAAGGTCTACTTTAAGGGCAAGGACGTTACCAAACGTACCGCCGAGGACCGTCGCCACATGGGTCGCGTCATCTCGGTCGTGTTCCAGAACCCGGCCACGGCGCTCAACCCCCGCATGGTCGTTCGCGAGCAGCTGCTCGACCCCATGCGCGTCCACAACCTGGGTACCGAGGCCGAGCAGGAGAAGCGCGTCAAGGAGCTCCTGGAGCTCACCGGTCTGCCCAGCTCCGCCGCCGAGGTTCTTCCCGGTCAGCTTTCGGGCGGCCAGCGTCAGCGCGTCGCAATTGCCCGTGCCCTGTCGCTGAACCCCGATGCCATCATCGCCGACGAGCCCACCTCGGCTCTGGACGTTTCGGTCCGCGCGCAGATTCTGAACCTGCTGACCGACCTTAAGAAGGAGCTCGGCCTGGCCATGGTGTTCATCAGCCATGACATCCAGACGGTCCGCTATATCTCTGACGACATCATCGTTATGAATGGCGGCAAGATCGTCGAGCAGGGCGAGGCCAAGCAGGTCTTCCAGCACCCCCAGGACCCCTACACCAAGATGCTGCTCGGCGCTGCGCCGTCGCTGCTGCATCCCAAGCTCGGCGAGTAGCCTCGCTTTCCCTCCCGTGCGCCCGGTTCCCTTGCCGGGCGCACCTCCGTTGCGAATTCGAAAGGTTGGGTTCACGAGCCATGCCAAGTGCTCAGGAGCTACAACATCAATTTGGTGGATATCGAGGCGCCATGCCCCGTCCATCAGATTTCGATCTCTTTTGGAAGGACCGCATGGCCGAGGCCGACGCCGTCGGGCTTGACTATGCGATCGAGACGGCATCGGTCGCCGATGCCGCGACCTGCCAGCTTTTCGACCTCTGGTATACCGGCATGTGTGGCGCGCGCCTGCATGCCAAGTACCTTAAACCTGTCTCGGACGAGCCCGTGCCATTGGTACTTCAGTTCCATGGGTATCCGGGTGCAAGCCGCAGCTGGTTTGAGCAGGCGTCGTTTGCGGGCATGGGCATGGCACTCATCGCCCTCGACTGCCCCGGCCAAGGAGGTCCCTCCGAGGACATTGGTGGATTTGAGGGCACAACGGTTGCCGGTCATATCGTCGCCGGTATCGACGGCGACCCGGCCAACCTCTACTATGTCCGCTTGCACCAAGATATTCGCATCCTGTGCCGCATCGTTCGCAAGCTCGAGGGCATCGATCTTGCGCGTGTGTTTGTGAACGGCGCGTCGCAGGGCGGCGGTTTGGGCATTGCGACCTGTGCGCTTAACAGCGAGCTTATCAATCGTGCCGCCATCCTCTATCCCTTCCTGTCAGATTTCCGCCTGGTCTGGGATTTGGATGCCGACGACATTGCCTACGAGGGCCTGCGCTATTGGTCTCGCTGGTTTGACGAGGACTCGACTCGTATTGACGAAGCCTATGCCAAGCTGGCGTACTTCGATTCCAAGAACTTTGCCCCTATGGTCGAATGCCCCGTGCTGTTTGGCACTGGCACAGCCGATATCGTCTGTCCGCCAGCGACGCAGTTTGCGGTCTATAACAACCTGACCTGCGAAAAGCGTCATGAGTTCTTTGAAGGCTTTGGCCACGAGGAGATTCAGGATTTTGACGATCTGATCATTCCGTTTTTCTGCAAGGGAGGGGAGGCTCATGTCTAAGTGCGAGAGCAATGTTGACGAGCTGATTGTCCCCGGACTCGTGGGAATTCCTGGAACGGTTTCGTCAAGGCTCGCAGAATATCGGGACTGGCGCGGTGATGTCCAAGCAGATGTTTCTGATTTAGAGACATGCGCTTCGAATCATGAGATTCAAGGCCTGGCCATAACGGCGATTGACTTTGTTAACCCCTGCGCCCGTTACTCGGAGGTCTCCTTTGAGCTCGGTGACGATGCGATTCACGCTCGTTTGATCGAGCCTGTCGGTCGTGCCCGAGTATCTGAGCGCGTGCCGTTGTGCCTGATGTTCCACGACATCGATCGGCCTGTGCGCGGCTGGCATCACATGACGAGATTTGCCGCCATGGGGTATGCCGTTCTCGCGCTGGATGACGATGTTGCTGGTGCGGACGACCTGCGGCGGGGGATTGCTTCGCCCGCTTTTGTCGAGCGCGTCCGTTGGGGTTGCGCGCTGGCGAAGGTGGTGCGCAATCTTGATGGCATGGACCCCGACCGCATCTTTGCATGGGGCGAGGGCCTTGGCGGCGGAGTCGCGCTGGCGGTTTCTGCTCTGGACGAGCGGGGCCTCGCCTGCACGGCGGTTGCCAATCCGCTTCCTGGTGGCCTCGAGGCGCTGTCGTCTCGGGTGCGCGGATCGGTGCTCATGGGCACATCGCTTATGGATACCGTGAGCGATCCCAAGGATCAGTTTGCCGTATTCAACGGTCTTGAGTGTGACCGGAGGCATATCATCTATGCAAAATACGCTCACGAGCGCATCAATGCGTTCGAAAACGAAGTCGTCGACTTTTTTAACCAAACGTTCTACCCGTGTTCTTTGGTCTAGACGGCCTGGACACTGCCAACAAGAGTGGGTGGCATAGGGCCGCCCGCCAGACAACTAAGGAGATTCTTGTGGCAACTCAGAAATTCACCGGCGTTATCCCTCCCGTCGTTGTTCCCGATACCGAAGATCACCAGCTCGACGTTGCCTCCTTTGAGCGCAGCATCAACCGCATGATCGATGCCGGCGTCGATGGCCTGTTCTTCTTGGGATCCTCGGGCGAGGTCGTCTTCTCCACCGACGAGCGCCGTCGCCAGATTATCGCCGAGGCCGTTCGTATCGTCGACCACCGTGTGCCTGTTCTGGTCGGCATCATCGATACCGAGACCGAGCGCATGATCGAGCACGGCAAGGTCGCCCAGGAGCTGGGCGCCGATGCCCTCGTCGCCACCTGCCCGTTCTATGCCCTGCAGGGCATGACCGAGGTCGAGGAGCACTTCCGCATCCTGCACGAGGAGCTCGACCTGCCCATCTTTGCCTATGACATTCCCGTCTGCGTTCACACCAAGCTCCCCTGGAAGCTCCTTGCCAAGCTCGGCGCCGAGGGCGTTCTGGCCGGCGTCAAGGATTCCTCGGGTGATGACATCTCGTTCCGCTACCTCGTTCAGGAGAACGAGAAGAACGGCCATCCGATGAGCATTCTCACCGGCCACGAGGTTGTTGTCGACGGCGCTTACCTCGGTGGTGCCGACGGCTCTGTCCCGGGTCTCGCTAACGTTGAGCCCGAGGGCTACGTGCGTCAGTGGAAGGCCGCTCAGGCTGGTGACTGGGCTACCGTCAAGGCCGAGCAGGATCGCCTCAATGAGATTTCGCACATCTGGGATGTCACCTCGGGCGTCCAGGGTTATGCCGGTGGCGTCGGCGCCTTCAAGACCGCTATGAACCTCATGGGTATCTTCGACAGCCCGACCATGCCGCGCCCGGTGAAGGCCATGACCGGCGAGAACGTCGAGGCGATTAAGAAGGTCCTCCAGGACAACGGTCTCCTGTAAAGCTTCCCCGGGCACCCGATCTTGGGGCTCAAGCGGTCGAGCGTGACCCATTAGGTCAACGCCCGACCGCTTTCACCCCAACCTCGGGCACCCGGGAAACCTTTACCAAGCTGCGGCGATAACGCAGCCTTCATTTCCTGTAGTTGTTTTTATCTCCTAAGGAGAGCGACATGGAGAACAAGTACGTCTGCTCTGTCGATATCGGCGGAACTAAGATCGCGACTGCCATCATGGAGTACCCGGCTGACGGTAGTGTGCCCCGTCCCGTCTTTGAGGCCGAGGTTCCCACCGAGGCCCAAGAGGGCGGCGAGGCCGTCTTCCAGCGTATCGAGGCGTCCATCAAGGCCGCTCTCGAGGCGAATCCCGATGTCGAGGTCCTTGGCGTCGGTATCGGCGCCGCCGGCGTCGTCGATCCCAAGACGGGCGCCATCGCGTATGCCAATGAGATCATGCCCGGCTGGTCCGGCGTTCAGTTGGGGCCGCGTCTGCGCGAGGACCTCGGTCTTCCCGTTGCCGTTGTGGGCGACGTGCAGGCTCATGCTCTGGGCGAGGCCCACTGGGGCGTCGGCAAGGGCAAGTTCTCCGTCTTGTGTCTTGGCATCGGCACGGGCATCGGCGGCGCATATGTCGAGAGCGGCCGCGTGATGCAGGGCTTCCATGGTGCTGCCGGTCATATGGGCCACATTGAGTGTTCGGCTGCCGCCGGCATTCCCTGCGCCTGCGGGCGTTCCGGCCATCTGGAGTCGGTTGCTTCGGGCACTTCCATTGGTCGAATGTACGATGAGCGTTTTGGCCGCGTCGACCCCAGCCGTCCTTCGGTCGGTCGCGATGTGAACGATCTGTGCCGTGCGGGCGACGCAAAGGCGACCGAGGTCATCCATGACGCCGGCTTTGCGCTGGGGGCCAGCTTGGGCTCGCTCGCTAACATCCTGGACCCTGAGGTCATCGTGCTTTCGGGCGGCGTGATTCACCAAGGTCCCGATTGGCGTTCGCAGACGTGGAAGGATTCGGTGCACGAGGGCTATGCCAGCCAGGCGCTCGATCCGCTTCAGGACACGCCGATCCTCATCGGTTCTCTGGAGGGCGATGCTCCGCTCATCGGTGCCGCCGAGCATCTTCTTGCTTCGTTGAAGTAAACATAACTACCAAGTGTGCCTTCTGAGGTGCCGCAGATTGACGTGAAAGAGGAGCGAAGCGTACTTCGGTACGCGAGCGACGGTTTGAACGTCAAGGTGCGGCGTCTCAGAAGGCTGTTTTGAGAAAGGTTGAGTCGAACATGACCGTTGATCCTTTGATCCAGTCCCTGAAGGGCAAGCTCGTCGTGAGCGTTCAGGCGTATATGGGCGAGCCGCTTCGTACGCCCGAGACCATGGCGCAAATGTCTCGCGCTTGCGAGCTCGGCGGCGCCGCCGCCATTCGCTGCCAGGGCCTTGCCGACATTGCCGCCATTAAGGGTCGCTGTGAGGTTCCTGTCATCGGCCTGTGGAAGGATGGGCACGAGGGCGTTTACATCACGCCGACGCTGCGTCACGCTCGCGCCTGCGTTGCTGCGGGTGCCGATATCGTGGCGATCGACGCCACCGATCGTCCGCGTCCCGACGGCAAGTCGGTCGAGGATACCTTCCGCCCGCTGCACGAGGAGGGTGTGCTCCTGATGGCCGACTGTGCCACCATCGAGGACATTCGCCGTGCGGTTGATATGGGCTTCGACCTTGTATCTACCACGCTTTCTCACGGTGTCGCTGCCATCGACTGCACCATGGCCGATGGCCCCGATCTGCCGCTCCTGCGTCAGGCGACCGAGGAATTCCCCGGTCTTCCCATCATCTGCGAGGGCCGCGTGCACACGCCCGAGGAGGCTCGCGCCGCGATCGATGCTGGCGCCTGGGCCGTTGTCGTCGGCACCGCCATCACGCACCCCACGAGTATTACGAGTTGGTTCAAGGCTGCGCTTGAGGCGTAAGACAGGCCTCGTATCCGCTCGGGGCGGTATACTCAATATAGGCAATTGACCGCGCGGGATCCGGGTTGCTGGGTCCCGCGCTTGTTTTTGGGAGGCAGCACATGCAAAAGGGAGATGCCATGGATGCGGCGGAGCGCTCGGAGCGCATCCCCGATATCGTCATCATCACCGGAATGTCCGGATCGGGCCGCACACAGGCCATGCACGTGTTCGAGGATATGGGCTATTTTTGCATCGATAACCTGCCTCCGCGTCTCATCGCCCAGCTTGCCGAGCTCGTCGGCATCAATACGGGCGTGGGCAGGCATCTCGCCGTCACCTGCGATTTGCGTAGCCAGGGACTGTTTGACGAGTTGCTCGATGCGGTCGCCGCGCTCGAAGAGCGCGAGATGAGCTGCGACATCGTGTTCCTGGAGGCTTCTGACGAGGTGCTGATTCGTCGCTACAGCGAAAATCGCCGCCGTCATCCCATTGCCAAGCCGGGGGAGACTACGGCCGATGCCATTCAGCGCGAGCGCCTTCAGCTCCAGGGCGTGCGCGACCGAGCCGATATGATTATCGACACGAGCCGTCTGCGCACCTCTGCGCTGCGCAACAAGCTACGTATGGCATTTTCCGAGCTGTCCGACCAGCAACTCATGGACGTCCACGTGTTCTCGTTTGGCTTTAAGCACGGCATGCCCGTCGAAGCGGACATTATGATCGACGTTCGTTTCCTGCCCAATCCGTTCTACGATCCCGAGATGCGCACGATGACCGGTCTCGATAAAAAGGTCTCCGATTTTGTTCTGGACCATCCCAAGACGCAGGAGTTTTGGAAGGCTTGGACACAGCTGCTCGATACGGTGATGCCGGGCTATATCGCGGAGGGCAAGCCGCAGCTTTCTATCGCCATCGGCTGCACGGGCGGCCAGCACCGCAGCGTTGCCATCGCCGAGGCCACGGCACGTTATTTGGAAGGCGCTCAGTATCATGTGAGCATCTCCCACCGCGACCTGTCGCGCGCCAACACGAAGGCATAGGCCTGCATGTCGTTTACCGCTGAGGTGCGCGACGAGCTTGCGCGCTGCGAACCCGAATGTGAATACTGCGACTTGTCGACGCTCGCCGCCCTCACGCGCGTGAGTGGTACGCTCTCGCTTGCCGGCTCTGGGCGGTATCGTTTGACGGTTGCGACTGAGACGGGAGCCGTCGCGCGCACGATGATCACGCTGACGCATCGTATCCTTAAGCTCAAAACGGAGTTCACCGTCCGCAAATCTGTCTTGCATAAGGTTCGAAACTACCTCATCACCTTGCCTGATCAGCCAGACCTGGATAAGGCCTTGGTTCTGCTGGGTATCCTCGACCGTAGGGGAGGACTTGTCGCCGGCGTACCCCGACATATCGTTGCCCGTCCTTGCTGTAGACTTGCCTATATCCGCGGCGCGCTCATCGCGGGCGGCTTCGTGGCCGATCCACGCGGCGATTTTCATTTGGAGATCGCTGTGCAGGGCGAGCAATATGCCAAGGGACTTTGCGATCTGTTGGAGCAGATTGGGGTCCATGCTCGTGTTAATGCACGGCGGGGGTCATATGCCGTGTACATTAAGAGCGCCGAGGAAATCGAGCATCTATTAAAGCTGATTGGTGCCAAGCGCAGCGTTGCTGAGATTGAGGAGGCGCGCGCGGTCAAGTTGGTTAAGAACGATGTGAACCGTCGCGTGAATGCCGAGCTCGCCAACCAGACCAGAAGCGCCGGTGCTGCCCAACATCAGCTTGCGCTTATCGATGAGCTCGAGCAGCGTGGCCTTCGCGATGCGCTTCCGGATGCCTTGGCGGTCTTTTGCGACCTGCGCGAGCGCTATCCTGATCTGTCGCTGCGTGATTTGGGGGAGATGGCTGACCCTCCCTTGTCGAAGTCAGCCCTCTACCATCGTGTTTTACGGCTTGAAAAGCTCATTGAAGCAAACAGGTAGTTTGAAGTAACGACTTATATATGGATTTAGCTGCTATTTTAGTATTTAAAACGTTTTAACGTAAATTTGATTTTCAATTTCGAGCATTCTCGTGAAATTCAAGTCAAAAAAAAGGTATATTAGGCGAGTGGTTAGTTTGTGGGCCTCAACGGCGGGCGCTGTAGCTCGCGGGGGCCTTACGAAAGGAGACACAATGGCAGTAAAGGTTGCTATTAACGGCTTCGGTCGCATCGGTCGTCTGGCTTTCCGTCAGATGTTCGGTCATGAGGGCTCCGAGATCGTCGCTATCAACGACCTCACCTCTCCCGATATGCTCGCTTACCTGCTGAAGTACGACTCCACGCAGGGCAACTACGCTCGCGATCACGAGGTCGTTGCTGGCGAGGATTCCATCACCGTTGACGGCAAGGAGATCAAGATCTACAAGGAGGCCGACGCTAACAACCTGCCTTGGGGCGACCTTGACGTCGACGTCGTTCTCGAGTGCACCGGCTTCTACACCAGCAAGGCTAAGGCTCAGGCCCACATCAACGCTGGCGCCAAGAAGGTCGTCATCTCCGCTCCGGCCGGCAGCGATCTGCCCACCATCGTGTACAACGTCAACCATGAGACGCTGACCGCTGAGGACAACATCATCTCCGCTGCTTCCTGCACCACCAACTGCCTCGCCCCGATGGCCAAGGGTCTGAACGACTTCGCTCCCATCGTGTCCGGCATCATGACCACCATCCACGCCTTCACCGGCGACCAGATGCCGCTCGACGGCCCGCAGCGCAAGGGCAACTTCCGTCGCTCCCGCGCCTGCTCCGAGAACATCGTCCCGAACACCACGGGCGCTGCCAAGGCCATCGGCCTGGTTCTCCCCGAGCTCAACGGCAAGCTCATCGGTGCCGCCCAGCGCGTCCCGACGCCGACCGGCTCGCTGACCAACCTCTACGCCGTCGTTGACAAGAAGGTCACCGTCGACGAGGTCAACGCTGCCATGAAGGCCTACGCCGAGACCATCCCCGAGACCTTCGCCTACAACGAGGACCAGATCGTCTCCCGCGACATCGTCGGCGAGACCCACGGCTCCATCTTCGACGCCACTCAGACCATGTGCTCTGACCTCGGCAACGGCCAGACCCTCGTTCAGGTCACCTCTTGGTACGACAACGAGAACTCCTACACCTCTCAGATGGTCCGCACCATCAAGTACTTCGAGAAGTTCGTTGCTTAATTTAGCTTTTAGCGAATAGCTCGTTGAGCGTCTAAAGAAGGGCGCGGCCTTATAGGGCTTACACCCTAGGGTCGCGCCCTTTTTATAAGAAATCGTCTGCCGTAATGGGAGGCAGACACGTACGAAAGGTAGAAGCAAACATGGCCTTTACCAAGAAGACCGTCCGCGACATCGATGTCGACGGAAAGCGCGTTCTCGTCCGCGTTGACTTTAACGTGCCTATCAAGGATGGCGTCGTTGGCGACACCACCCGTATCAAGGCTGCCCTGCCCACCATCAACTACCTCGTTGAGCACAACGCTCGCGTCATCCTCATGAGCCACCTCGGCCGTCCCGAGGGCACCGGCTTCCAGCCCGAGCTGTCCCTCGAGCCCGTCGCCAAGAAGCTCGCTGAGCTCTCTGGTCTCGACGTTGCCTTTGTCGCTGACACCTACGGCGAGAAGGCTGCTGAGGCTGTCGCCGCCGTCGAGCCGGGTAAGGTCCTCGTTCTCGAGAACGTCCGTTTTGACAAGCGTGAGAAGAAGAACGATCCCGAGATCGCCAAGAAGCTCGCTTCCTATGGTGACGTCTTCGTTCTCGATGCCTTCGGCACCGCTCACCGCGCCCAGGGTTCCGTCGTGGGCCCCGCCGCTTACCTGCCTGCCGTCGCCGGCTTCTTGCTCGAGAAGGAGGTCGACACGCTGACCGGCATCTTCGCCGAGCCCGAGCGCCCCTTCGTCGCCATCGTCGGCGGTTCCAAGGTTTCCTCCAAGATCGGCGTTCTCGATCACCTCATCGACTCCGCTGACACCCTGATCATCGGTGGCGGCATGGCCTACACCTTCTTCCTGGCTCAGGGCCTGTCCGTTGGTCAGTCCCTCAAGGAAGAGGACTGGGTCGAGCGCGCCGGCGAGATGCTCAAGAAGGCCGAGGAGAAGGGTGTCAAGATCCTGCTCCCCATCGACAACCGTGTTGCCGATCACTTTGGCGAGGACGCTGTCCCCGAGGTTGTTGCTTCCGACGCTATCCCCGACGATCGTGAGGGTATGGACATCGGTCCCAAGACCGAGGAGCTCTATGCCGAGGCTGTCAAGGGCGCCAAGACCGTGTTCTGGAACGGCCCCATGGGCGTCTTCGAGTTTGACAACTTTGCTCACGGCACCCAGGCTATCGCCGAGGCTCTCGCCGAGGCTGACTGCACCTCGATCATCGGCGGTGGCGACTCTGTCGCAGCTGTCAACAAGTTCAACCTGGCCGACAAGATGAGCTGGATCTCCACCGGTGGTGGCGCTTCCATGGAGCTCGTCGAGGGTAAGGCCCTGCCCGGAGTGGAGGCGCTTCTCGATGCCTAATCGCACCCTTCTTATCGCTGGTAACTGGAAGATGAACAACGACGTCGCCGAGGCCGCCAAGCTCGCCGACGAGCTGGCTCAGGCTCTGCCCGAGGTTCCGGCCGGCGTCGAGGTGCTCGTCTGCCCTCCGACCATCGACATCGCCACGGTTCATGACCGTATTCAGGCTGCCCCCATTGCCCTCGGTGCACAGAACGTGTACTGGGAGGCCAAGGGTGCCTTCACCGGTGAGTCCTCTTGCGACATGCTCAAGTCCGCTGGCTGCACCTACTGCATCATCGGTCACTCCGAGCGTCGCGACTACTTCCACGAGACCGACGAGGACCAGAACAAGAAGGCTAAGGCTCTCGTTGCCGCCGGCCTTGTTCCCGTCTTCTGCTGCGGCGAGTCCCTCGAGGTCCGCGAGGCTGGCACCTATGTCGAGCACGTCGTGAACCAGGTCAAGGCTGGCCTTGCTGGTCTTGAGATCACCTGCCCCAAGCAGGTCGTTGTCGCCTACGAGCCCATCTGGGCCATCGGCACCGGCAAGACCGCTACCGCCGAGGACGCTCAGGAGGTCTGCGGTGCTATCCGTGAGACCCTCAAGGAGATGTTCGGCGAGGAGCTCGCTAACGGCATCCGCGTGCTGTATGGCGGTTCCGCCAAGCCCGGCAACATCGCCGAGCTCGTCGCCAAGCCCGACGTTGACGGCGCCCTCGTGGGCGGCGCTTCGCTCAAGGCTGCCGACTTCGCCTCTATGGTCGTCAAGGCAGGCGAGTAGGACATATGGCACAACGTCATCTTCCTGCACTCCTGATTATCATGGATGGCTGCGGCCTTGCTCCGGCCGATGGCGAGAACGCCGTCGCCGCTGCCAAGACGCCCTTCCTTGATGGCCTGTACGAGAAGTACCCCCACACCACGCTCGGTGCTTCGGGCGAGGACGTGGGCCTTCCCGACGGCCAGATGGGTAACTCCGAGGTGGGTCACCTCAACATCGGTGCCGGCCGCATCGTGTTCCAGGAGCTTTCGCGCATCAACAATGCCATCAAGGACGGTTCCATCGCCAAGAACGAGGTTTTCGTCAAGGCTATGGACGATGTCAAGGCTGACGGTAAGACTCTCCACCTCATGGGCCTTATGAGCCCTGGCGGTGTTCATTCTCACATGAACCACGTCGAGGCTCTGGTCAAGATGGCTGCCGAGCACGGTGTCAAGACCGTTCGCGTCCACGCCTTCATGGATGGTCGCGACGTTGACCCGCAGTCCGGTGCCGGTTACATGAGTGAGTTCTGCGCCTTCCTGGCTAAGATCTCCGAGGAGACCGGTTGCGACGCTCGCGTTGCCACCGTCTCGGGCCGTTATTGGGCCATGGACCGCGATAATCGTTGGGAGCGCATCCAGCGCGCCTACGACGTCATGGTCAACGCGTCCGATGCTGATACCGACCCCGTTGCCGGTATCAAGGCCTACTACGAGAAGGACCCGCGCGGCGACGAGTTCGTCGAGCCCTTCGCTGCCCACAACGAGGGCATTCACGAGGGCGACGCGGCCATCTTCTTCAACTTCCGTCCCGACCGTGCTCGTCAGATGACCCGCGTGTTCACGGACAAGGAGTTCGACGGCTTTGAGCGCGAGCAGATCAAGCTTTCGCACTTTGTGACGATGACCGAGTATGATCCGACGTTTGACGTCGAGGTCGCCTTCCCCAAGACGTTCCCCGAGAACGTCCTGGCCGACGTTATCGCCGCCAATGGCCTGAAGCAGCTGCACACTGCCGAGACCGAGAAGTACGCCCACGTGACGTTCTTCCTCAACGGCGGCATCGAGGAGCCCAAGGAGGGCGAGGAGCGCGTGCTCGTCGCTTCCCCCAAGGTTGCTACCTACGATCTGCAGCCCGAGATGAGCGCTCCCGAGGTTACCGAGAAGCTCGTCGCCGCCATCAACGAGGATCGCGCTGATTTCTACATCGTGAACTTCGCGAACTGCGACATGGTTGGTCACACCGGTGTCTTCGACGCTGCCGTTAAGGCCGTTGAGGCTGTTGACGATGCCCTGTCCAAGGTTGTCCCGGCGATTCTCGCCAAGGGCGGATTTGCACTGATTACCGCCGACCACGGCAACGCCGATCACATGTTTGACGTTGCTTCCGACGGCTCCAAGCATCCGTTTACGGCTCACACCACCAACCGCGTGCCGTTCATCATCGTTGATGAGAAGGCCAAGCTCACCGGTATCGAGGACGGCCGTCTTTCCGATATCGCTCCGACCATGCTCACCATGGCTGGTATTGAGCCTTCCGCCGAGATGACGGGCCGCGTGCTCGCTACCGAGGCCTAATAGAAAACAAATACCGTTTTCTAGCAAGGGGGTTGTCCACAACCGGACAACCCCTTTTTTGGTATTTCTGCCATTTCCACCCCGTCCTTGAGTGGCAGGTAGGGGAGAGCGGGGGATTGTGGTACAGTACTGGAGTTTGAACTGTTCTATTAAGGAGCTTATCTATGGGTCCGTTCCAGATTCTTCTGTTTGTCGTTTGGGCTGTTTCTGCCGTGGCGCTGACGATTCTCGTCCTGATGCATTCCGGTAAGGGTACCGGCGTTTCGGATATGATTGCCAGCTCGCTGTATAACTCCAGCTCTGCCACGGGCGTTATGGAGCAGAACCTTGACCGCCTGACCGTCATCATGGCTGTCGTGTTTGCCGTGTGCGTCGTGCTGTGCATGTTCTTCTTCCCGCAGGGCATCGTGGGCTACTAATCACGAACCGCATAAATACTTGAAAAGGGTCCCGCAAGTGCGGGACCCTTTTTGTTCAAGACTTTAGTCTGCTGGCCGCGCAGCGGCCAGCTTTAAACCACCCGCTAC
>NZ_JAQLEM010000025.1 GCF_028209885.1 Collinsella aerofaciens
GCGCCTTTAGACGCGAGCCCGGGGCCCGTGGGTTATACCCTAAGAGCAAACCACCCTTTTTAAGGGTGGTTCTGATTGAGTATCTAATTGAGACAATGAGCGCAACCGTCGTGAGATCGCATTGGCGTTCTCCGAGTCACCGACAAACTGTCTTCCATCTATGTGACCAATTCGCTTTCGGCCTTTAGCCTGCTCGAGGCGCGCGAGGATTGCGAGCTGTGCCTGGTGGGCGGCATGTACCGCCGCCGCACCGCCGCCTTTGTGGGGCCCACGGCCGAGGATACCCTGCGCGCGCTGGGCATCGATGCGGCGTTTATCGGCGCCAACGGTATTCTGGACGGCGACGTGTCCACGTCCAACATGGACGAGGGCCGCATCCAGCAGCTCGCCTTTAGCAAGGTCGATACGCGCTATCTGATTGCCGACTCCAGCAGGATCGGCAGGCGATACATCTGCCCCCCTGCCGGCGCGGGGGTACCGCTTTACAATGACGCGCAAATAACTTTGAGCAACAAGGATGAGGCTATTCTGAGATATGACTAGACTCCGTATTTCGTCTTTATGTCCCTTGAGAATGAATCATAGTCTTCATAGAGCCCCTCTTTGCTTTCATCCTCGGCGTGGTTTATACGTTCAAGGAGCTTATCCTTTGGAGCCTCTTTTGTTATTGCGGCCTCGCTATCGGGTATTGTGGATTGCAAGAATAGTTCTAGAGCATGGACGTCTTTGAGTATGTAGCCTGTCGAACGACCCGCTCCTGTTTTTTCGATTGCGCTGCAACTAACAAGCTGACCGAGGGTTCGTTTAACGGTGACCTCGCTGATATCGGGGCAGTTGGATCGGATGTCGGATTTCTTAATGACGCCGGGTCTCTGTTGAAATAGAACGGCGATGCGCGCTTGCTTCGACATGGGACGAGTGCTTGATTCAATTAAGGTACGCTGCTCGAGCTGTCGGTAGGCGGCCAGGGTTGTTCCGAGCATGAAACGGATAAAGGGTACTTCGGTGTTTTGATTTTCATTCCATCCAGTGGAGCTTGCAGCGAGAGCGTTGTAGTAAAGCGCTTTGTTGTCTTCAATAAGTCGTTCGATGCTGATGTAACGCGCAACGTCGTATCCAGTCTTTTCGAGCAGCAGCGTTGTAAGGAGCCGGCTCATCCTGCCATTGCCATCGTTGAAGGGATGAATGCTAACAAAATCGAAGATAAAGCGGAGCGATATAAGGAGGGGATCGCAAACTTGGCGAGATAAAGCATCGTTGAGGGACTGGCAGGCTTCTTTAATAAGTCCCGGGGTTGCTAGGGCCGAAGGGGGCCTAAAGCGCACAAATCGATTTCCTTGATCGTCAATGGAGACGATTTCGTTATCGCTATCTTTCCAATGGCCTCCATACGAGATTGCCGTGTGCGCCATGAGGTCACGATGCAACTGCAGAATGACCGATGGCGTTACGGGAATGGAATCGTGTTGCTCGTGAATAAGCGACAGCACATCTCGGTATCCAGCAATTTCTTCCTCTGCGCGGGAGCTTGGCTTGGCGGAATACGCCATGATCGCTTTGAGTCTTTTTTGGGTGGTAACAATTCCTTCAAGTCCGTTGGAGGACCGGGTGCTTTGGATCTTAGCCTCCTCCATTAGGGACGATAGAAGCTCGGGTTTGACTTGACTCAGAGCAAGCTGACGGCCTTTATGCTCGCGTATCGAGAGGAGGAGGTTGGTGATTGGAGTTGCTTCGAGTTCCGCTGGGACTGTGGTGTAATCGAACTGGCGCATGCGGCTCCTTTCGGTATCACGAACATACTTTCGATATCATAATATCATTAAATGATACCGAAAGTATGTTCGTGATACCGAAAACTAGAAACCATGCTTTATAACTGCTTGGAAAGTTCGGATTTGACTATCTTATTGTCTCGATCTGTAACAGTTAGACGGTTAAAAGCGGGCTACGTGTTACAGATTGAGATCATTCAGCCCTGGTCGCCCGTTCGTCTAAATCTATAACAGTTAGGATTGAAAATCCCTGCTAGATGTTACAGATCGAGATAAACGGCCTGCTCGGGCCCACCAAAAACAAAAAGGCCGCATACGAACCCGTGGAGGGATTCGCATGCGGCCGACAGGGGGTATACGGCGGAAACTAGGCCATGAGCAGGCCGGTCTCCGAGACGTTCTTGTACCAGTACGCGCTCGCCTTGGGGTAGCGCTTCTGGGTCTCAAAGTCGATGTAGAACAGGCCATAGCGCTTGTTATAGCCGTTGGTCCAGGAGAACTGGTCCTGTAGCGACCACACAAAGTAACCGTCGACGTTTACGCCGCCGTCGATTGCCTTGAGGATCCATGCGAGATGCTGACGCATGTAGTCGATGCGAGGGGCGTCGTCGATAAAGCCGTCCTCGAAGTCGTCCTTATAGCCCATGCCGTTCTCGGTGATGTAGATCTTCTTGTAGTTGGGGTAATCGTTCTTAATGCGCAGCAGCAGGTCGTAGAGGCCCTCGGGATAGATGATCCAGTCCCAATCGGTGGTGGGTACGCCTTCGCGCACGCATGACTCGCCCACGCCCTTGAGGAACCAGCGCGAGGAGCCCTTGTCGCCGGTGCCATTGTGGTTGATGTCGTTTTCGCCCTCGGCGGCACGCAGGAACTGGCACTTGTAGGTGTTGACGCCCAGGCAATCGTTGTAAGGGAGCGCGGCGGTCAGCGCGGCGATGTCCTCGTCGCGGACGTCGAGCTCGCCGCCGGCGATATGGGCCAGCTTGGTCGCAGCCTCCAAGGTATCAGCTGCATAGTGGCCGCGGAAGGTGGCGTCGAGTACCCAGCGGTTGTTGATGACATCGGCCATGCGAGCTGCCTCGCAGTCGGCAGCGCTGTTGGGATCGAGGGGATACTTGGGCTCCAGGTTCTGGACAATGCCGATCTCGCCCTCAAAGCCGCCCTCATGGAAGGCGACGACGGCCTTGGCGTGGGCCACCATCATGTTGTGCATGAGCTGGAAAGCCTTGTCCAGGCGATACTTCTCGCCGTGCGGCCAGTTGCCGACGATAAAGCTGCCCTCGGCGGTCGCGGGAATCTCGTTAAAGGTAAACCAGTGCTTGACCTCGGTGAACTCGGCAAAGCAGAACTTGGCATACTCGACAAAGGCGTCGATCGTCGTGCGCGTTAGGAAACCCTCGCCGCCGTTCTGGTAGAAGACCTCGGGCGTATCGAAGTGATCGAGCGTGACATAGGGGATAACGCCAGCTTTGTTGCAGGTGGCGAAAAGCTCGTGATAGAAAGCGACGCCCTCGGGGTTAATCTCGCCGGTGCCATTGGGGAAGATGCGGCTCCAAGCGATGGAGACACGGATACCGTTGATGCCGAAGCGCTGGCACAGGTCGATATCGACCGGGTACTTGTTGTAGAAATCGCTTGCGGGGTCGGGGGAGAAGCGACCCTGAGCAGCCAGGAAATCGTCCCAGGGCACTTTGCCCTTGCCGTGCGTACGGGTCTCGCCCTCAACCTGGTAAGCAGCGGTGGCGCCGCCAAACACAAAGCCGTCGGGGAACTGCATG
This sequence comes from Collinsella aerofaciens, assembly GCF_028209885.1. Taxonomy (GTDB): domain Bacteria; phylum Actinomycetota; class Coriobacteriia; order Coriobacteriales; family Coriobacteriaceae; genus Collinsella; species Collinsella aerofaciens_BA. The sequence continues at coordinate 3,551 of NZ_JAQLEM010000025.1, forward strand.
GGGTTGGTCATGAGTCATCCTTTCTGTGGGATACGAATAGGGAGAGGCGCCCGAACTGGGGATCCGGGCACCAACAGAGGGAGGAACTAGTCGAGGTTCTCGCGGAGCCACTTGATGGCGCCAGCGGGGTCGCGGGTAAGGTCGATATATTCCTTACCGCGGGGAGCGAGCAGCTTAATGCCCAGACGATCGGTGTCGGCCTTCATGTCGTTGTAGTAGCTACGAACCTGCGGGGCGAGCACGATGACGTCGTACTGATCCATGATGGCAGTGTGCTGGCCATAGGCGCCTGCGGAGGAAGCGATGTTCTCTCCGGTCTGCGCAGCACCTTCCTTGATGGCGTTGGCAAGCATGGCAGAGGTGCCGGCGCCGGCGCACAGGACGAGGACCTTCAGACCGTCGACATCCTTCTTAGCGGATGCGTTGGCTGCGGGCTCGGGCTGATCGGCGACAGGCTTGCTGTCGGCGGCAGGCTCGCTGTCGGCGGCAGCGGCGGTCGGCTCGATGACGGGCGCAGAGGTGCTGGCGGCGATGGTGGCAGCACCATCGGACTCGAGACCCAGCTCGGCGGCGCGCTCGGCCTCCTGGTCACAGAGCAACTTATCGTATGCCTTTAAGAACGGCAGGTAGATGATGGCGACCAGCAAGATGATGATTGCGACAAACACCAGGGCGATAAGCTGGAAGTTTGTGGTGATGAAGATGCCGATGGGGGCAGGAGTAGCCCAAGGCACCACGAAGGAGAAGCCGTTCATGCCCACGTTATCGATAAAGAACTTGGCAACACTCACATTGACGCAGCCGGCGGCAACAAAAGGGATGAGCATGTAGGGGTTAAGGATCATCGGCGCGCCAAAGAGCAGCGGTTCGTTGACGGCGAAGGCAACAGGAACAATCGAGGCCTTACCGACGGCTTTGAGCTGCTTGGACTTCATAAAGAGAATCAGCAGAAGCGGCACGATGAACGTGGCGCCGGTGCCGCCGAACTCACCCACGAGCGACATGTTAAAGGTGAGGGAATGGGCGGGGTGACCACCGGCCAGCAGAACCTGCAGGTTCTCGGCCTGGTTGGCAAGACGGATGGGGTCGATGCCCGGCTGGACGATCGAAGGACCGTGGACGCCGATGAACCAGAAGAACGCGGTGGCTGCCTGGATAAGGATAAGGCCAGGATAGGTTTCTGCAGCGGTAAAGAGCGGGGAGAGCAGCTTGATGAGCAGCTCGGAGAACGGAACGCCCATGAGGTTGCGCACGACGACATCGATGATGCCGCAGATGATGACGGCGCCGCCAAAGGGGATGATGTCACGGAAGTTCTGAGCGATGGCGCCCGGGACCTCCTTGGGCAGCTTAATGGTCAGATCGCGCGAGACGCAGAACTTATAGACCCAAACGGTAATGAACGCGGCGATATAGGCCGAGAACAGACCACGCGTACCCATGCTGGTGCAATCGAAGACCGAAAGCTCGGAGCCGTTGAACTTGGTGGTGAACTGCGTGACTGCGAGCAGCAGCATGCTGCACTGGGCGGCCACCATGGTGGAACCGTCGTTGAGCACCTTGCCGGCGGGCATGCGACGGTTCATGGAAGCCGTAAAGTTCTTGGCAGTGGTGCCGGCGACCATGATGCCCATGACGCCCATGGTGAAGTTGTACAGCTTGTTGCACCAGTCGATGAGCGGCTGGGGCAGCGTGATGCCAACTACGCCAGGAAGGGTGGCAATGAGCAGAAAGATCGAAGAGGTGAGGACGATGGGCATGCACCCAAGGAATCCGTCCTTAATAGCCTGGAGGTAGATGTTCCTCGAGATCTTCTCAAAGAACGGCTGATGCTTTTCGAGCATCTTTACGATGGCGTCCATAGAGCTCCTTTGCTACTTGATGCGCGATGCATGTGGATGGAACTGGTCGTCGATGGATGGTCAGGACTGCCCGGAAACCTTCCTGCTTAAGGAAGGCATTGCGAAATGACAACGTTGTCATTTCGTTAATGACAACGTAAGACATTTTTGGAAGAGCAACAAGGATTCACGGGTGAGCGGTCGATATTGTCCGGTAAACGGTTGATTTATCAGTCAGGCAGGTAGTGTATGCTAGAACGCAAAAAACAAGCGATAGAGAACCGAGTGGAGAAGCAGTGGCAACGATGGACAAGAAAAATGTCTCAATGAATGATGTGGCAGTTGCCGCGGGCGTTTCTCTCAAGACGGTTTCGCGTGTGATCAACGAGCCCAATAGCGTGCGAGAGTCGACACGCGATAAGGTCCATTCGGCTATGGAGGCGCTCGGGTTTCGAACCAACTTTGCCGCGCGTTCGCTCAAGTTGGGCCGTTACGGGTGCATCGGCGTGGTGATGTTCCACTTGTCGGGCGGCGCCGTGGACATGATTGACGGTATCGCCGATGCCGCCGAAGAACGCGGCTTTGCGCTCACGATGATTAAGAAGCGGGCGGGGGAGAAGATGACCCTTGCCGAAGCGGCGCGTAGGATGTCGCAGCTGCCTGTTGATGGCATGATCTTCAACCTGCGTCAGATGGTCGATGACTTTGATACCTTTGAGGCACCGAAGGACCTCAAGACGGTGATTATCACACCGATGGAACATCCTACCTGCTCCACCGTCAGTGACGACCAAGAGGGCGGCGCGCGCATGGCGTGCGAGTACTTCTTGAACCACGGGCATAAAAACGTGTACTTCGTCTCTGGTAAGAAAGAGTCGTTGTCGAGCCAGTGCCGTATGAAAGGTTGGCGTGCGGCACTCGAGGCGCGTGGCATTGAGCCGCCCGAGCCTCTGCAAGGCGATTGGAATGCGGATAGTGGCTATGCCGCGGGCCTTGTGCTTGCCGATAAGCCCGATTGCACGGCGGTCCTCGCTGCTAACGACTGCATGGCAAACGGCGTGATGATGGCTCTACGTGACAAAGGGCTCAGTGTGCCCAATGATGTGTCCGTGATCGGCTTCGACGATGAGCTCTATAAGACGATTCCCAACTCGATTCTGACGTCGGTGAAGTTTCGCCACCGCGAGCTGGGCGTCCGTGCGCTCAACGAGGTCGTCGCGGGTCTGGAAGCTCCGAGCTCCAGAAGCCGTACGCTCGTCTCGGGCGTGTTGGTCGAGCGTTCCAGCGTGAAAGACCTGCGGGCGTAGACGTGCTCGGCTCGTTCATCTCAATCTGTAACAGGTAGAGCCGAAAATCTCAGCTAGTTGTTACAGATTTAGACAATTCGGCCCGGCTTATTCCGTTTGTCTCGATCTGTAACAGTTAGGAGTGAAATGACCAGCCAGGTGTTACAGATCTAGATTGATTGGATTGACCCATCTGTTTGTCTCGATCTGTAACATCTAAGCGGTCAAAAGCGGTCTACATGTTACAGATTGAGATTTTTGGCTTGGCCTGTGCGTTCACCTCGATCTGTAACAGCTGGGACCCAAAAACTCGGCTAGATGTTACAGATTAAGATGAACAGGAGGACGGGTGCGGTCTAAACAAAATGGCCCGCGCATCACGCATCGATGCACGGGCCATTTTTTTTCTGCGAGCGGCAGGTGGCGTCAGCGTCTTATGCCTCGAGGTTTTCCTCGATCCAGGCGACGGCACCCTTGGGATCCTTAGTGAGGTCGATGTACTGTTTGCCCTTGGGCGACAGCAGCGTGATGCCCAGGCGGTCGGTGTCGGCCTTCATCTCGTTGTAATAGGTGCGAACCTGCGGAGCCAGGACGATGACGTTGTACTGGTCCATGATGGCGTAGTGGCTGCCGTAGGCACCGGCGTTGGCGGTAATGTCGATGCCCAGCTCGTCAGCGCCTTCCTTAAGCGCGTTGGCGAGCAGTGCAGAGGTGCCGGCGCCAGCGCACAGAACCAGAACCCTCAGATCCTTGCCCTTAAGGGCGGACGGAGCTGCGGAGGCCTCGGTGGCAGAAGCGGTCTCGACAACAGGAGCCTCAACGGCGGGGGCGGCAGCGGTCTTGACGGCCTTGGTCTCCTCGGCCTCTTCTTCGGCCAGGGTCTCGGCCTCCTGCTTGCACAGGACGTTGTCGTAGGCCTTGCAGAACGGGTAGTAGATCAAGAAGTCAACGACCAGCAGGACGACAACCAGGACCAGAGAGATCGGCTGGAAGTTGGTGTCGATGAAGGTGCCGATCGGTCCGGGGAGTGCCCACGGCATGGCATAGATAAAGCCGTTCATGCCCAAAAAGTCGATGAAGAACTTACCAATGAGGACGTTGGCCACGGGGGCAAACAGGAACGGGATCAGGAAGTACGGGTTGAGGATGATGGGCGCGGCGAACAGCAGCGGCTCGTTGACGGCGAACATCACGGGCACGACAGAGGCTTTGCCGACGGCCTTGAGCTGCTTGGAGCGCATAAAGAGCAGGAAGATGATCGGGACAATGAACGTGGCGCCGGTGCCGCCGAGTTCGCCGATGTAGTTACCGAAGTTTTCGGTCAGGGCGAGGGCGGGGTGACCGCCGGCCTGCAGCGTGGCGAGGTTGGTGGTGATGTTGCCAAACAGCGCGGCGTTGAGGGCAGGCTTAACGACCGAGGGGCCGTGGATGCCCATGAACCAGAACAGCGGGATCATGAACCAGATGAGGGCGAGGCCGGCGTAGGAATCGGCAGCGGCGAACAGCGGGCTCACCAGCGTGGAGATGACGTTGGCAAACGGGACGGCCAAGCAGGTGCGGCAGATAACGTCGATGACGGCGACAAACAGGATGGAGAAGCTGAAGGCGAAGATGTCGCGGAAGTTCTGGGCGATGGCGCCGGGGACTTCTTTGGGCAGCTTGATGGTGATGTCTCGCTTAATGCAGAAGGCATAGATGTTGACCGTGGCAAATGCGGCGACAAAGGAGCTCAGCAGGCCCTTGGTGCCCATGTTGTCGGTAAAGAACACCGAGACATCGGCGCCGTCGATCTTGGCACTCGTCTGGGTAACGGCCAAGATGAGCATAGCGCACATGGCGGCGACCATGGTGCTCGTGGCGTTGATGGCCTTGCCGGCAGGCATGCGGCGGTTCTTGGAGCCGGTCAGCGCGCTTGCGGTGGTGCCGGCGACCATGATGCCCACGACGCCCATCGTGAAGTTGTAAACCTTGTTGCAGAAGTTCACGACGTCGACGTTCCACCAGTCGGGCAGCGTAAAGCCGCCGACCGTGGCGACAACGCCCGGCAGGGTCGAAATAAGCAGGAAGACAGAAGAAGACAGGATGATGGGCATTGCTGCCAAAAAGCCGTCTTTAATGGCCTGAAGGTAGATGTTCTTAGAGACCTTGTCGAAGTACGGCTGACCTTTCTCCAAGAACTTAACGATCGATTCCATAGTTCACGCTCCTCTTTGCATGAAATCTTAATGGCATGGACGTTGAAAACCTATATGGTCTCCCGCTTGCTAAAAGCCCGGGTGCAGGCGGGGTCGGTCCCAGGGGGAGAGAGGGGAGCGGCTGGGTTTGTATCGCATAGGGCCGCTCCCTTCTCGGGGGAAAGCGAGGCGATGCGCTACTGCGCGTCCGCCATAGTGTCGGCGAGCTCCTTGTACCAGAGTGCCGACTGCTTGATGTAGCGTTTTTGCGTGTCGAAGTCGATGTAGAACAGGCCGTAGCGCTTGTTATAGCCATTGGCCCACGAGAACTGGTCCTGCAGGCTCCAGATAAAGTAGCCCTGGACGTCGACGCCCTCGGCGCGCGCCTGGAGCACCTTCTCCATGTGCTGGTCGACAAAGTCGATGCGCTCGGGATCGGCGACGATGCCGTTTGCGTCGGGCTCGGGGTCCTTGTGGCCCAGGCCGTTTTCGGTGATATAGATGACGGGGAGGTTGGGATAGGTGGCGCTGATGTGCTTGAGCGTGTCGTAGAGGCCTTGCGGGTAGATGAGCCAATCCCAGTCGGTGGTGGGGATACCCGGCATATCGACCTGCTGCCCGACGCCCTTAAACTTAAAGCACGAGGTGCCCTTGTCTCCGGTGCCGTTAAAGCTGTTGGTGGACTCGCCATCGTAGGCGGCGATAAACGCCGACTGATAGTAGTTGAGGCCGAACATATCGTTGCGGGGCGCCGCCTTGGCGAGCTCCTCCATGTCGCTGTCCTCAACCGTAAGTGTGGCGTTGTTGGAACGCAGAATCTCGTTGATGAGTGAGAGGGTGCGCGCGGAGTAGTGACCCAGGAAGGCGCCGTCCATGATGAAGTCGGTGTAGAAGGCGTTGTACAGGTCGGCGGCGTGCTGGTCGGCGGGCGAGTCGGTGGCAGGATATGCCGGCGTCAGGACGTTGACCATGCCAATGCGTCCGCCCAGGTGCTCGGTCTCGTCAAGATCCTTATACAGGTTGACGGCGCGGGCGTGGGCAACGAGCTCGTTGTGCTGGCTCTGGATGCCGCTCGTCACATCAAAGTGATGGTTGGGCGGGAAGTTGCCTTGGATGTATTGGGAGTGCGAGAGGCTGATGAGCTCGTTGATGGTGAACCAATTTTTGACCTCGCGGAACTCGCGGAAGCAGAACTCGGCATAGCGCACATAGGCGTCGACGGTCTTGCGGTTGAGCCAGTCACCCTGGTTGAACAGGGCGGCGGGGGAGTCAAAGTGATGCAGGGACACATAGGGCTCGACGCCATACTTTTTGCAGCAGGCGAACAGCTCGTGGTAGTGCTTAACGCCCTCGGAGAGGGGTTCGGCATCGTCGCCGTTGGGGAAGATGCGGGTCCAGGCGATGGACACACGAATGGCGTTGAGTCCATGCTCGGCAGAAAGGCGGATATCCTCCTCGTAGCGGTTGTAGAAATCACTGGCCGGGTCGGGCAAAAAGCGACCCTGGGCGACAAGGTAATCGTCCCACATGGTCTTACCCTTGCCTGCCACCTTCGTGGAACCTTCCGTTTGGTACGCGGCGGTTGCGGCGCCCCAAACAAAGCCCTTCGGCAGCTGCTGTACGCGGTTTAGCAAAGACATATGCATACACCCTCTCGTCTCGCTGTTCGATATTGTGCGTTTGCGCTCAGGAGGCTCCCTGGTTAGCGTTCAGCGGTGAAAAAGCCCGATAAACACTATCTTAAAATGATTAGAACCAAAATGAGCACGTGAACATTTGACAATGAGCACGTTAACATCCGGCTGGGATGTATAGAAACAAAACAACTTCAAACAGCCGCGAACGGTTGTATTTGTTCGGTAAGCGGTTTTGATTGACAGAAGTTTTCATGTTGTGGTATATGGCTCGGGTATCATGAGCACGTTATCAATGTATGTACGATGCGCCATGGGCGCGGGGAATAGTTGGGAAGCAGGTTAGCGTGGAAGGCATGGATCAGCAGACAAGGAATGGTCGTTCGGCGAGCGCGGCAGAGGTTGCGGCGCTCGCTGGCGTGAGCCGCCAGACTGTGTCTCGCGTGGTCAACGGTATGCCCAACGTGACGGAAAAGACGCGCAAGCGTGTGCTGGCCGCCATGGAAGAGCTGGGCTTTCGTCCCAATTTTGCTGGAGCGGCGTTGCGCGGCGGGTCGTATCGTTCTATTGGCCTGTGCATGTACAACATCACACGTGTCGGTAACCTGGCGACGCTCGAGGGTATCATGCAAGCGGCGCGCGAGCACGATTTTGCCGTCACTATGATCGAGATGGGCGGCGACAAGCCCTATGCACTTGCCGATGCCTCGCGCCGCATGGTCGAGCGACCCGTCGACGGTATGATTCTCAACATGAACCGCATGGCTCCCGATTTTGAGGAGTTTGTTCCCCAGCCGGGAGTGCGAACGGTCATCCTGTCCATGTATGCGCATCCGCGCTGCACGACGATCGACTCCGACCAGTATGGTTCGTGCGAGCTGTTGACCAATTATCTGCTGGAACATGGTCACTCGAATATGCGGTTTGTGGCGGGTCCGGAAAACTCGATTTCCTCACGTTTTCGTGAGGCCGGTTGGCGCGATACGCTGGGTCGTGCTCATGTCGATGCCGCTCCGATGCTGCGTGGCGATTGGAGTGCGGACAGTGGGTACGCCATGGGCGAGCGGATTGCGGCCGAGGTGCTTGCCGGCGGGTCGCAGGCGCCGACTGCCGTGCTTGCGGCAAATGACCAGATGGCGCTGGGCGTTATCGCCGCGCTCGAGAACGCGGGCCTGTCCGTGCCCGACGACGTGAGCGTGGTTGGTATCGACGACGCACTCGAGGGACTTGTTCCTCACAATCGGCTGACGACGCTGCGATTTGATTTGCGCGGTGTCGGTAAGCTTGCGTTTGAGGCGGCGATTGGAGAGAGCTCGTCTATCGAGGCGATTCATGTGCCGAGCACGCTGGTCGAACGCTCGACTGTTAGGGACATACGGGGTTAGGTCCTACTCCGTTTGTCTCGATTTGTAACAGGTAGACGGTCAAAAGCGGGCTACGTGTTACAGATTTAGATTCTTCGGAAAGAGCAATCCTGTTCGTCTCAATCTGTAACAGCTAGGACCAAAAAACTCGGCTAGATGTTACAGATCGAGACAAACGGCTCCCGACCAGCCCAAAAACAAAAAGACCGGGGGCGGCGCGCCGTGTGACGTGCCGCCCCCGGCTGAGAAATGGGGACAGGTTGTGTGAGCGGGCAACCCCGCCAGCCACTAGTCCAGACGACGGGTCTGCGCCACGTGCTTGTACCAGTAGGCGCTTGCCTTGGGCGTGCGCTTCTGGGTTTCAAAGTCAACGTAAAAGAAGCCGTAACGCTTGTTGTAGCCATTGGTCCAGGAGAACTGATCCTGCAGGCTCCACAGGAAGTAGCCGCCCACGTTGACGCCCACCTCCATGGCCTTGAGCAGCCAACGCAGGTGCTGCTCGATGTAGTCGATGCGCGGCTGGTCGTCCACAAAACCGTCCTTGTAGGGGTCCTTGTAGCCCATGCCGTTCTCGGTGATGAAAATCTGCTTGTAGTTGGGGTAGCGCTGCTTAATGTAGACGAGCAGATCGAACAGGCCCTCGGGATAGATGATCCAGTCCCAGTCGGTGGTGGGGATGCCAGGCTTGTTCACATGCTCGCCAATACCCTTAACGCGCCAGCGGCCAGTGCCCTTCTCGCCCGTACCGTTGTGGTGCAGGTCGTTCTCGCCGTCGTAAGCCTTCAAGAAGCGGCACTGGTAGTTGTTAACGCCCAGGTAGTCGTTGTAGAGCGCGGCCTCGCGCATGATTTCCAGATCCTCGTCTAGGATCTCGATGGTGCCGCCCGAGACGGCAGCCAGGCGGTTGGCGCACTCGAGGGTGTCGGGCGCATAGTCGCCGCGGAAGGTGGCGTCGAGCAAGAGCTGGTTTTGCAGCACGTGCTCGTTGTTGGCGGCTTTGATGTCGGCGGGGTCGTTCTCGTTGAGCGGGTACTTAAACTCCAGCGACTGGATGACGCCGATTTTGCCCTTAAAGCCGCCGTTGTGGAAGGCCAGCACGGCCTTGGCGTGGGCGAGCATCATGTTGTGCTCGCACTGGAAGGCCTCGGCCAGATGCGCCTTGACGCCACCGGGGAAGGTGCCCTCGATGTAGGTGTTGGAGGCGTCGGCCCAGATCTCGTTAAAGGTGAACCAGTAGGTCACCTGGTCGGCGTACTCCTTAAAGCAGAAGGTGGCAAAGTCCACAAAGGCGTCGATGGTCTCGCGGTTGAGGAAGTCGCCCTTCTCAAAGAGGGGAAGCGGCGTGTCAAAGTGATGCAGCGTGACGAACGGCTCAACGTGGTGCTTGTGGCACTCGGCGAAGAGATCGTGGTAGAACTGGACGCCCTCGGGGTTGATTTCGCCGGTGCCGTTGGGGAAGATGCGGCTCCAGGCGATGGAGAGGCGAATGCCGTTGATGCCGAACTCCTCGCACAGCTCCAGGTCGACGGGGTACTGGTTGTAGAAGTCCGAAGCGGGATCGGGGGAGAAGCGCCCCTGGGCCTCCAGAAAGTCGTCCCAGGCAACCTTGCCCTTACCGTGAGTGCGGGTCTCGCCCTCTACCTGGTAGGCAGCGGTGGCGCCGCCAAAGACAAAGTCCTCGGGAAACTGCGCGGGCGGGTTGGTGACGCTAGCAGGATTAACGGACATGATGATCCAATCGTCTAAATCGAAGGGCCAGCCGGTCTTGGATGGTCGGCTGGCCCTGGGCGTTACTTACTTCGAAAGTTGCTCACTCACGAAGGCGAGAGACTTATCGCCGTTCTGGGAGAGCTCGATGTACTGCTTGCCACGGCAGGCGACGCACTTGTTGCCCACGCGCTCGCAGTCCTTTTGCAGGTCGGCCAGGTAGCTGGCGGCCTGCGGGGCCAGGACGACCAGGTCAAAGTCGGGGAGCATGTCGACATGGTTGCCATAGGCCTCGGCAGCGGTTTCAAGATCGATGCCGCGCTCCTTGGCAGCCTTGGCCAGTGCGTTGGCGAGCAGGCCCGAGGTTCCGCCGCCCTGGCAGAGCACGAGCACGCGCTTGCCGTTGAGGTCGCTGGCGGCTGTAGCTTCTGTGGTGGCAGCGGCGGGGGCGTCGGACTTCACGGCCTCGGCAGCAGCGCCGGCGGCAACGCTCTTGGCGTCAGCCTTGCCCTGGAAGGCATCGTTGAGCTTGGCGGCCTTCTCGGCGTTCTTGGCGTCGAGCTCCTCCTGGGAGATCTCGGCCTCCTCGGCGCACTTCTGGGCGTCATAGGCACGGAAGAACGGATAGTACAGGGCAAAGTCGACGACCAGGATGATGGCGAGCATCACAAAGGCGAGCGGCTGGAAGCCCAGGCCCATGATGGTGCCGATGGGGCCGGGGACGGTCCAAGGCAGGGTGTACATAAAGCCGTTCATGCCCAAGAAGTCGATAAAGATCTTGAGGATCCAGATGTTGGCGATCGGGGCAAAGACAAACGGGACAAAGAAGACGGGGTTGAGCACGATGGGCGCGGCGAACAGCAGCGGCTCGTTGACGGCAAAGCAGACGGGGACGATGGCGGCCTTACCGACGGCGCGCATCTCCTGAGACTTGGCCAGGAAGCAGAACATAAAGACCAGGACGAGCGTGGCGCCGGTGCCGCCCATGCAGACGACGAAGTACTGGGCACCCTGGGTCAGGACAGCAGAAGCGTGCTGACCAGCCTGGAACGCAGCCAGGTTGTCGGTCATGTTGGCAACGAGGGCGGCGGCGATGGCGGGCTCGACGATTGAGGGGCCGTGGACGCCCACGAACCAGAACAGGCTCATGGCGCCGTAGATCACAGCGAGGCCGATGTAGCCATCGGCAGCGGTGAACAGGGGCTGGAACACCTGGATGACGCCTTGGGCAAAGCAGAAGCCAAAAGCAGCGCGGAAGACGATGTCAAAGACCCAAAAGACGGTGATGCAGACGGAGAAGGGGATGATGTCCTTGAAGGTCTGCGAGATGTTGGGCGGAACCTGCTCGGGCATCTTGACGGTGATGTTGCGCTTAATGAAGAACTTGTAGATGATGCCGGTCACAAACGCAGCGATGAAGGCGGTCAGCAGGCCCTTGGAACCAAGGTAGGTGGTGTTGAAGCCGCTGGCGGCGTCCGTGGCGATGGTGTCGCTCGAAAGGAGCAAGAAGCCGATGATGGCCGCGCACATGCATGAGATGAAGTTGATCTGGTTGTTCTTGGGCAGATCGCGGTTCTGAGCGTCGGCGAAGTGCTTGGCCGTGGTGGCGGCGCAGGCGATGGCCAGGATGCCCATGGAGTAGTTGTAGCACTTCCACAGGGCGTTGTTGATGTCATCGGGCCAGTAGAAACCCCAGATGTTGGGAACCGAGGCTACCAGGCAGAAGATGGACGAGAAGATGATGATGGGGATGACGGAGAAAAAGCCGTCGCGGATCGCCTTGAGGTACTTGTTGCGGGCGATCGCGTTGAAAAAGGGCTGGCCCTTTTCGATGATGGCGATGAGTTGCTCCATGCAATGCTCCTAAGAGTCGGTGGGTTAGCAACGATGGTAGCTTTTGGCGTTCGGTTGCCAAAATGTTGACGTTGCCATTTTGCGACACAAAAAAAGACGCGAACCGGTGGTTCCTGTGCCTGCGAACCGTCGATTCCTTATACGTAAACGTTTGAGCCGCCCGGTGGCTCTGTGTTTGCGCAATGGCAACGTTAACATTTGGGTGCCAAAAGCCGTTTGGGGAAGCAAAAATGTCGGTGAACGGTAGGTTTTGGGTGGTGAGCGTATGGTGGGGGAGGCGTTGGATATACTTGAAGGCGTTAAAAATGACTGCGTAGGGTGCCACCAATGGCATCGTCGACATAGAAAGATCGACCTATGGCCGCTGTTAAAAAATCGGTTTCCGTTAAGGATGTGGCGCGTCTCGCGGGCGTCTCGGAGCAGACAGTCTCGCGCACGGTGCACGATTCGCCCAGCGTGCGCCCCGAGACCAAGGAGCGCGTGCGTGCCGCCATGCGCGAGCTGGGGTATCGCCCCAATTTTGCCGGTCGATCGCTGCGCCGCGGTAAGTTTAAGACCGTCGGCGTCGCTATGTTCAACATTACCGGCACCGGCAACCTCGACCGTATGGAGGGCTTTGCCGCCGCCGCCGACAAACACGGCTACGCCATCACCCTCACTAAAGTAGATGGGCATCCGTATACCCTCGAGAGCACATCGTCGCGTATGAGTGCACTGCCGGTGGACGGTATGGTTGTGATCATGAACCGCATGCCGGCGGACTTTGGAACCTTTGAACCGCTGCCCGGCATGCAGACGGTGCTCGTTACGATGTTGGAGCACCCGCTGTGCTCGACGGTCGATAACGACCAGTTCGATTGCTCGCGCCAGGTGGTCGAGTACTTGCTGGAGCAGGGGCACAAGACCGTGCACTTTATCTCGTGCCCCGAGCGCTCGCTTTCGGGCATGCGGCGCGAGGAAGGCTGGCGCGAGACATTGCGTGCGCATGGCATTGAGCCACCGCAGCTCGTGCGCGGCGACTGGACGGCGCAGAGCGGATATGCTGCCGGCCAGGTGCTTGCGGATGATCCGACCTGTACGGCCATTTATGCCTCCAACGATGCCATGGCCTACGGCTGCATTCGCGGGCTCGAGTCGCGCGGAAAGCGCGTGCCCCAGGACGTGAGCGTGGTGGGTGTTGACGATAGTCTGGGCGATATCGTGCCCGATTGTCGCCTGACCACGGTGCGCTTTGACAACAAGCGCGTCGGCATGTGGGCGGTCGACAAGATTGCCGGCGCTGATGGGGGTGCGTCTGGCGTGGAGCACATGCTGATCCCCGGTGTGCTCGTAGAGGGCGATACGGTGCGCGATTTGCGTTAGGTGCGGCCCTGTTTGGGTTGCCGCTAATTGTGTTCGATATTGTTCAGATTGGTTTAAAAACCGTTCACGGGCGAAAAGTGACCGTTCATAGTTTGAAATTACGTTTTGAGCTGTTCTTTTTTGTTTGAATGTTATTGTTTCTGTCATACACAACGCAGCGCGTATGCCCGGACGCGATGCTCTCCATTGGTTCATATGTGAAAGGAACGCAATATGGCAACCAAAGAAGAAATCTCGATGGTTGGATTCGAGATCGTCGCATACGCAGGTGACGCCCAGACCGATCTGCTTGCAGCGCTCGATGCTGCTCGCGAGGGTGACTTTGAGAAGGCCGAACAGCTGCACAAGGATGCCAGCGATGCGCTCATCGGTGCCCACGACACGCAGACCAAACTGCTTTCGCAGGAGGCCGGCGGCGGCGAGATGGAGATGACCTTCATCATGGCTCACGCTCAGGACACTCTCATGACCACTATGATTCTGGAGAAGCAGACCCGCTTTACCATCGATGCCTACAAGCGCATCGCCGAGCTCGAGGCCAAGCTCGCCTAACGAGCCCTCACAACCAAGTCCCCTTCCAAAAGCTCTGCCGCTACCCGCGGCAGGGCTTTTTCTGTCCTCCTCCAAGTTGCGGTGAAATGGGGACTGAATAGGGGCCGGCGGGCGCAAAACAATCCCTATTCCACCGCAACTCATCCGGAGATAGTCATTGGGGACAGTCTTGGTGCGCTTCGTTCGTCCTCCCGTTCGATTTTTGCTCGGTGGGTATACTTCCTTTCGCATTAAGCCCCGGACTGAGGAGGTATCCAAATGCCGGATAACGGGTCAATACAAAAAAGAGACGCGCACGAGATGGCTCATGGGCGTCCTGTCCAGATAACCGAGCACACGACGGTAACCGAGCTGCAGCCCAGCCTGTCCGATGTCGTGTGCGCAAACAAAAAGCTTCAGATTGGCTTTATCGTTGCGCTCGTGGTACTGGCGCTGCTGTCGGGCTTTGTGGCTCGTCCGCATTTTGCCGATACCAAAACATGGGACTCCACCATCGAGGTCATCGATCAAAAGAAAGGTAACGTACTGGCGCTCACGACCTCGTGCGTGGCGCTGTCTGCGGGCATTACCGCGCTGCCGGGTGATACGGGAACACCGGTTGCCGAGCAGCTCGCGCAGCTTTCGGGAAACTTGGGCATCGTACTTGCTGTGCTCTACCTCGAGAAATACCTGCTAACCATTTTGTGGTCGGTTGGTCTGGGTATCCTGATTCCGTTTGCGCTGGTGCTCTTTGCAGCGTCGCTTGGTATTCACGGACGCTGGAGCACGAGCGCCGTCCTGCGCCGCGTGGCGACTCGCGTGCTGGTGGTCGCCATGATCGGCATGGCGTTGGTGCCTGCAAGCGTATGGGTGTCGCAAAAGGTCGACGAAACGTATCGGGTGAGCATCGAAGCGGCGGAGCAAAAGGCGGCCGACGCTGCGGGTACGGCAAATAGCGATAGCTCCAAAGCAAGCAAGAAAAAGACCGAGTCCACAGAGTCCAAGAACGTGCTTGAGCAGCTTGCCGACGGTGCCTCGAGCCTGGTCACGTCGGTAACCAGTGGTGCCAAGCAGATGACCGACGAGATCGTGCAGCAGGTGACCGATTTGATTGAAGGCGTCATCGTGATGATCGTGACCTCGTGCGTTATCCCGCTGCTGGTGCTCGTTGCGTTTCTGTGGCTGGGTCACGTGCTGCTGGGGATTGATATTTCCGGCCCGGCGAACTATTTGACGGGCCGCTTTCTGAGTGCTCCGTCCAAGCATGCCAAAAAGGGCGGGCAGTCCGAGTAGCTAAAACAGCTGTATATACCGGGGAATACCGCCGAAGGGCGGCCGAGACACGTTCTCGGTCGCCCTTTTTGTTTGTTGAATGCGTGGCAAGTCGAGCTTTCCTGAGTCCAAACGGTCAACAATCATCTGTGAACGGTATTTGTTCAAAAAAGAACAAAGATAAACAAATAATTCTTGCAGTTGATGTTCGAATGTGTTCAAATAAACACGAACAGTGAAGAACCGCACATTCAGATGCCCGGACCTGAACGCGATTCAACACTTCCAAACAGAAACTACGCACCTGCGTATCTCTCAAGGAGGATGTCATGAGGGTTGTAATCGCTTCCGATGCCGACGGTATGTCGATGAAGGAGTCCATCAAGGAGATGCTCATCGCCGACGGTCACGAGGTCGTCGACTATTCCGAGACCCCTGCCGCGGACTTTGTCGATTCCGCGACCGCCGTTGCCAAGGACCTGCTGGAGCACAAGGATTCCCAGGGCTTCGCATTCGATAAGTACGGCGTCGGCTCCTATATGGCCGCCGTCAAGATCAAGGGCATGGTCGTCGCCAACATTTCCGACGAGCGTTCCGCCTACATGACCCGCGAGCACAACGGCTCGCGCATGGTCACCATGGGCCCGGGCGTTGTGGGCACCGAGGTCGCCAAGAAGATCGCCCGCGAGTTCCTGCGCGCCCAGTACGCCGGCGGCCGTCACCAGATCCGTGTCGACATGCTCAACAAGATGGCCTAACGAGAGCCACCGAGAACTCGAACTTCTACCTCAACTTGTGAATTCAGACGAAAGGACGTTCTGATGAAGAAGACCATCGCAATCGGTTGCGACCATATCGTTACGGACGAGAAGATCTATCTGGCCGACCGCCTGGAGCAGGCTGGCTACAAGGTGCTCGACTGCGGCACCTACAGCCACACCCGTACGCACTATCCCATCTACGGTAAGGCCGTGGGCGAGGCTGTTGCCAGCGGCAAGGCCGACTTTGGCGTGGCCCTGTGCGGCACCGGCATCGGCATCACCAACGCCGTCAACAAGGTTCCCGGCGCCCGCTGCGCCCTGGTTCGCGACATGACCTCTGCCCTGTATGCCCGTCGCGAGCTCAACGCCAACATCGTGGGCTTTGGCGGCAAGATCACCGGCGAGTTCCTGATGGCCGATATCATGCTTGCCTTCCTGGAGGAGCCCTACGAGAAGACTCCCGAGCACGATGCCCTGATCGCCAAGATCGATGCCTGCAACAAGGCCGACGCCGAGGCTCAGGCCGACCCGCACTTCTTTGACGAGTTCCTCGAGAAGTGGGACCGCGGCGAGTACCACGACTAAGGGGTTCCGGCGTTCTACCGAACGCCGGACCGGCCGACGCTGCGAAGCCATCTGGCGGGCAATCTGCCGTTCAGCTTCGGCGGCATGACCAGAAGGTCAATGCCGCCTCGCTTCACGGCACCTTGCCTCGCCAGCTGACTTCTCGCTGACGTTGGGGGAACCTGTGGGGTTACCGCTGTTGTTGCGAAGCTTTCTGGTTCGGTAAGCTGCTCCGATAACACGTTTGCTTGCTTGGCTTGAGTGCTTCGCTCTTGGCTGTACTTGGCGATTTGCAGCTTTTCAATTGACGGCTCGCGTTTCTGTGAGGGGGCGCGGGCCGGTTTTCTATCAGCCCTATTGACTTGGCGGGCTGTCGTAAGAAAGGGAAGGCTCCTATGGAGTTTGTTCTTGATAACGGTTCTATCCGCGTAGCACTGAGCACGGCGGGCGGGTCGTTCACTTCTATTGCGGCCAACGGCCGTGAGTACCTGTGGCAGGGTGACCCGGCGGTCTGGTCGGGCCAGGCACCCATTTGTTTCCCGATCTGCGGCGGCCTTCGTGACGGTCGCGCAATGACCATGGGCGGCCGCGAGGTCAAGCTTGCCCGTCACGGCTTTGCTCGCAAACAGGACTGGAAGCTCGAGGAGCAGGGCGACAACATGGTCGCGCTGAGCCTAAGCTCCGCCGACCATGCCGAGTTGCTCGAGCAGTACCCGTATCCGTTTAAGATCGTTGCTCGTTACACGATCGATGCGGAGAAGGTGGCCGTGTCGTACGAGGTGACCAATGAGGGCACCGAGGACATGCCGTTTTTTGTGGGCGGCCACCCCGGCTTTAAGTGCCCGCTCGACGAGGGCGAGTCCTATGACGACTACGAGCTTCGTTTTGAGCAGCGTGAGGCCACCGAGCTCTGTACTGCCGTTCCCTCGACGGGCCTGATTGATGTTGAGCATCGCAGCAAGAACCCGATGGTTGGCCATGACCTGCCGCTGACCCACGAACTCTTCGACTTCGCGGAGACCATCTTTGACGTGCTCGAGAGCCGCGTGGTTACGTTGACCAAGAAAACCGAGGACAAGGGCGTGCGCCTGACGTTTCCCGATATGCCGTACCTGATTGTGTGGAGCAAGCCCGAGGGTGACTTTGTGGCCGTGGAACCGTGGGGCGGCCTGTCCACCTGCTCCGACGAGGACGATATTCTGGAGCACAAGCGCGGCTGCCTGGTGGCCAAGCCGGGGGAGACCGTTACCCGCGGCTTTGAGATCGAGATCCTTTAACGAGCTATCGTATGTTTGGGGCCGCGCGTGCCGTGCCCCGGAAACAGGAGTTCAATATGATTCTGACCGTTACCATGAACCCGTCGATTGATACGCGCTATCAGCTCGACAAGTTGATCATCGACGACGTGAACCGCGTGACGCCCGAAAAGACTGCTGGCGGTAAGGGCCTCAACGTGAGCCGTGTACTGCTGCAGTTGGGCGACGATGTGCTCGCGACCGGTCTGCTCGGCGGCCACATGGGTGCCTATATGGCCGAGCTTATGGATGCCGACGGCGTCAGGAACGACTTTGTGCCCATCGCCGGTGAGACGCGCATTTGCCTGAATATTCTGCACGAGGGTAATCAGACCGAGCTTTTGGAGAGCGGCCCGCAGATCGCCCCGGCCGAGCTCGAGGCCTTTACGGCCAAGTTTGCCGAGCTTGCAGCGAAGGCGGACGTTGTGACGCTTTCGGGCTCGCTGCCGCGCGGGGTCGATGCCGGCTACTATGCCGAGCTCGTCAAGATCGCCGAGGAGGCGGGCGCCAAGGTGCTGCTCGACACCTCGGGTGCATCGCTGGAGGCCGCGCTGGAGTCCGATGCCAAGCCTGAGCTCGTAAAGCCCAACCTGACCGAGATTAACGGCCTGCTGGGTACGTCCTTTACGACCGATGATGTCGATGCCCTGCGCGAGGCGCTTGCCGCCGATGACCGTTTTGCCGGTATTCCCTGGGTTGTCGTTTCGATGGGCGCTGCCGGTTCGGTGGGCTTCCATGAGGGCCGCGCGTTCCGCGCCAAGACGCCTGCGATTGCGGCTGTGAACGCGACGGGTTCCGGTGACTCGACCATCGCCGGCTTTGCACATGCCATTGCTGCTGGCGCCGACGACGTCACGGTGCTCAAGACCGCCAATACCTGCGGCAAACTCAACGCCATGGATCCCAAGACCGGCCACCTGGTCATGGACCGCTGGGACGAGATCTACAACAACGTTGTCGTGACTGAACTCTAGGAGTCGCGACACCGAACACTTAAAAACGGCGCCCGTCGGCGATGTTGCCGGCGGGCGCCGTTGTCTTGAAGACGAAATGATCCGTTTCCTCCGTCCCCAAGGGATCGTTACAGCGAGTTGATAAAGCGCTGCTGGGCGGCACGTCCCGCCTCGTCCCACTTAAAGACGCCGGCGTTGTCGAGCACGTGGCCAAACACCACGCCGACCTCCTCGTGCAGGATGTCGATGGCGTTGTCGGCCGTAAGCTCGTCGGCGCGGCGAGCAAAGACGTCCTCGGCCCATGCGGCGTGGCTGCGGCAAAGGTCGTCGCCCTCGAGAGCGCCGGCAAGGTCGTAGCTGGCATCGGCCTTGGCTGCCAGCAGGTGCTCGCGGACAGCCCCGAGCTCGGGAACCAAGCGCGGCGGCAAAATGGCCAGGCCCATGACCTCGATCAGGCCGATGTTCTCTTTCTTGATGTGGTGGTACTCGGCATGCGGGTGGAATACGCCCAGCGGATGCTCGTCGGTTGTGATATTGCAGCGAAGCGCCAGGTAGGCCTCGTAGATCTCGCCGCCGGCATTGCCGCGGGAGTCGACGCAGCGGATGACGGGCGTCACAGTGTTATGCGCCACGCCGTCGGCTGTGTGCGCGATGACGCCAACTGACTCATCGGTCCACTCGCGCCAGGCGAGGATAACCTTCTCGGCGGCGTCGAGCAACTGGGCGCGGTCGTGCGAGCGCAGTCGCAGCACCGAAAGCGGCCACTGCAACACGGTGCCGCTGACCTGGTCAAAGCCGGGCACACTAAACTGCGAGACCTCGGCGGCATGCATCATGGGGAACTCGTGCGCGCCGCCCTGGAAGTGGTCGTGCGACAGAATCGAGCCGCCCACGATGGGCAGGTCGGCGTTAGAGCCAATAAAGTAGTGCGGGAACAGGTCCACAAAGTCGAGCAGACAGGTCAGGCCCTTGCGGTCGACGTGCATCGGGCGATGCTTGGAGCTCATGGCAATGCAGTGCTCGTTAAAGTACGCGTACGGGCTGTACTGGAAGCCCCAGCGCTCGCCGTCGAGCTCAATGGGGATAACGCGCAGATTCTGGCGGGCGGGGTGAGCGCCGCCGTCGGCTGCAGCGGAGCGTCCGGGATAGCCCTCGTTTTCGATGCACAGCTGACAGGCGGGGTACTTCTCGCCCGTGTTTTTGGCGGCACCGGCCGCGGCAATATCGCGCGGGTCCTTCTCAGGCTTCGACAGGTTGATGGTGATCTCGAGGTCGCCCCAGTTGGTGGGGGTGCTCCATTTGATGTTGCGCGCGATGGCGGCGCGGCGCACGTAGCCGGCGTCGCAGCACAGGCCGTAGAACCAGTCGGTTGCGGCGCGGGGCTCGTTGACGCCCATACGGCCGTTGAACTCCTCGTTTACAACCGAAGGTCTCGGCATGAGCACACCCATAATGCGCATGGCGATGCGGTCGCGGCCCGACGCCGTGTCCTCGGCGGCGCCGTTGGCAACGGCATCCTCGGAAAGCGCGGCAAGCGTGCCCTCCAGGTCAAAGTCGGGCAGGGTATCGGGGTGAACGAGCGAGAGTTTCTCGACCTGGAGTGCCCAGGTCATGTCGAGTGCCGGGCTCGTGGCGCCGATGCACTCCAAAATAGTGTTGTATGCCCAGATGCGGTCGTCCTGTCCGATCATCGATCGGTGGATGGCATATTCGATGAGGCCCTGCGCGGCCTCGCGCACATCAGTCATTACAGCCATGCCGCGTAAGCTCCCTTGTCAGAGATGGCGTAGTGACGGGCAGAGCCCTCGCCCAGCCAGCCGTTCATCTTGGTAATGAAGGTGTCGACCAGGTCGAGCGGCACGAAGGCCTGGATGGTGCCACCAAAGCCGCCACCGTGGATACGGACGGCGCCGCGGCCGTCGAGCACGTGCTCGGCCAGCGCCAGGGCATACATGGAAGGCTGCTCGGAGCCCAGCTTGGCAACGACATTCTGCAGGTACATGGCAGAGCTGGCGCCGGACTCGCGCGTCAGGACCAGGAACTGGTCGATGTCGCCGGCGTTCAGGGCCGCCCAGCGCTTGTCGACCAAGCCGTTCTCGTACCAGTAGTGAACGGCGCGCAGGCAGGCGCGGTCGCCCAGCTTGGCGCGCAGCTCGGGGAGTTTGGCGTCAAAGTCGGCAGCGTCGACCTCGCACAGGCGTGCCTTGCCAAACTCGGCGGCGACGTCCTGCATCTCGCGCGGAACGGCGGCGTAGTCGTCGGTAGCGGCCACGTGATCGGCACCGACCTTAACGAGCACGAGCGCATAGCCGTGATCCTCAAAGTTGAGCTCGAGCTTCTGGGTTTTAGGCTGAGCCTGGTCCTCAAAGTCCATGTAGGCAAGGCCGCCCAGGCACACGGCGGCCTGGTCCATCAGACCGCAGGGCTTGCCGTAATAGTTGTTCTCGGTGCGCTGGCTCATCTGGGCGAGCACGACGGGCTCGATGGCGGGTGCGCCCCAGAGGGTTTCCATGGCACGACCGTACGCGGCCTCGACGGCGGCAGAGCTGGAAAGGCCGCCGCCCGAGGGGACGGAGCAGGTGAAGGCGAAGTCGAAGCCGTGGGGCTCAACGCCCAGAGCAGCGATTTCGTGGGCCATGCCGCGGACGAGACTTGCGGACGTGCCCTTCTCGGACGCTTGAATATCCAGCGTGTCGAGCGTGATCTCAAAGGTGGGGTAGCCCTCATCGGCAACGCGGACCTTGTTGGTGTCGGTCGCCACGGCAATGCCGTCGACGGCGACATCGAGCGAGCCGGCGATAACGTGGCCACCCTCGTGGTCGGTGTGGTTGCCACTGATTTCGGAACGGCCGGGCGCGTGCACGTAGAGCACCTGGCGGTCGCCGATGGGGCCAAACTCCTCCTCAAACAGCTTGGTGAGCGTGGCGAGTGTCTTTTCGTCGGGGGTGGTCATGGGAGTCCTTTCCTTGGCGCGCACGGATGAGTTTTGCGTCGTTATGAGTACGTTAACAACTTGAAGCGGCATGAACCAAGTGTTCTCGACACCGCACGTTACGGGCTATGTTAACGTACTCATAACACATCGCTTGTCACTTTTTGAGAATCTGGTAATCGGTCGATATTCGGCCGTGAACGGTAGTGCCGTATGGACTTATAAAGCAGAAGAGATGCAGATAGAAAAAGTAGAGTACGTTAACATGCGTCCGACGATAGCGGGCCTCGGCGCGGGACGTGTTTCTGCCCGGGCCGACATTCACGCTATTCAGATCTCGCAAGAGCGAAGGTGATTTTGTGGCAAGGCGCCCGTCCAACGATACAGGCACGCGTCCGGTCTCCATGGCCGACGTCGCCCGCGCTGCTGGCGTTTCGCAGCAGACGGTTTCGCGCGTCGCCAACGGCTTGCCCAACGTGAACGAGCAGACGCGCCAGCGCGTGCAGGCCGCCATGCAAGAGCTCGGCTTTCGTCCGAGTTATGCCGGTCGCTCGCTGCGCGACGGCCGTTACCATTCGGTCGGCCTGTGCGTCAACGATGTCACCAAGTTCGGCAACCTCTCAATGATCGACGGCATCGCCAGCGCTGCTCGCGAGCATAATTGCGCCATCACGCTGGTCGAGATGTCCAAGACCGAGGAGTTTTCGCTTGCCGAGGCCACGCGTCGTATGGCCGCATTGCCCGTGGACGGCATCATTATCGGCATGAGTCGCATGGCGCCTGATTTTGAGACGTTTGATCCACTGCCGGGCATTGGTACGGTCATCGTTACCATGTACGCGCATCCGCGGGTGACCACGGTCGATTCCGACCATTACGGCTGCTCGCTATTGCTTATGGATCACCTGTTTGAGCTGGGGCACGAGCAAATTCGCTATATTGGCGGCCCGTCGTTCTCGGTTGACGAACAATTTCGTCGTGCCGGTTGGCAGGATGCACTCGAGCGTAAACACATTGAGCCGGCAGAGCCGCTCGAGGGCGACTGGTCTGCCAACAGCGGTTACGAGGCCGGTAGGTATCTGGCCGAACACGACCGCACCATGACGGCGATTTACGCGGCAAACGATCAGATGGCAAATGGCGCAATTGCAGCGCTGCGCGATAGCGGCTTGCGCGTGCCCGAGGACGTAAGCGTGGTGGGCGTCGATGACTCGCTCGACGACTTTGTCGCGCATAATGAGCTCACGACCGTGCGATTCGATCTACATCAGCGCGGACGCGAGGTATTCGAGCATGCGGTTCCCGAGGCGGGTACGGCGGGCAAAACTGTTGCCATTCGTATTCCCGGCCGGCTCATCATTCGACATAGCACGGCGATACCGCGAGCATAGTTTGTGCAGGTAAACGGCGGTATATTCTGCCTCAAAAACAATCGGTAAGGATGACGGCAGATAACAGTTGGGATGCTGCCGAGTGTTATGATAGACGGGCTCTTTTGTCTATCTAGGAGGCTTTGCCTGATGGAGATCACCAAGGATATCCGCTACATTGGCGTCGACGATCACGACATTGACCTGTTTGAGGGCCAGTACGACGTGTCCGAGAACGGCATGGCATATAACAGCTATGTTATCTTGGGCGATAAAATCGCTGTCGCCGATTCGGTCGACGGCGGTTTTGTTGACGAGTGGCTCGGCAACCTCGAGGCCGTGCTCGATGGCCGTACGCCCGACTACCTGGTCGTCCATCACATGGAGCCCGATCACTCCGCCGGCATCGCCGCCTTTATGGAGCGCTATCCCCAGGCCCAGATTGTGGCTAGCATGGGTGCCTTCCGCATGATGGTCAACTACTTTGGCACCGACTACCCCGAGCGCAAGATGGTCGTCAAAGAGGGCGATGTGCTCGACCTGGGCGGCCACAGCCTGACCTTTATCGGCGCCCCCAACGTTCACTGGCCCGAGGTGATCTTCTCCTACGAGTCCACCGACAAGGTGCTCTTTAGTGCCGACGGCTTTGGCAAGTTTGGCGCCAACGACGTCGAGGATCCCGAGGGTTGGGCTTGCGAGGCTCGCCGCTACTACTTTGGCATCGTCGGTAAGTTCGGCAAGTTCGTGCAGGCCGTGCTCAAGAAGGCCGCCGATCTGGATATCCAGATCATCTGCCCGCTCCATGGTCCTGTGCTGACCGAGAACCTGGGCTACTACCTCGACACTTACAACACCTGGTCGAGCTACCAGCCCGAGGACGAGGGCATCACGATCGCCTATGCGAGTGTGTATGGCCATCTGAAGGCTGCCGTCGAGGAGCTCGCATCTGCGCTCGAGGCTCGCGGCCAGAAGGTCTCCGTCTTTGATCTGGCTCGCGACGACATGGCCGAGGCCGTTGAGGATGCGTTCCGCTACGACCGTCTGGTGCTCGCCTCCATTACCTATCAGGGCGAGATCTTCCCGTGCATGAGCGCCTTTATCCACACGCTCGCCGAGCATGCCTACCAGAACCGTACCGTGGCGCTTGTCGAGTCCGGTTCCTGGGCGCCCGCTGCCGCCAAGGTTATGACCAAGGAGCTCGAGGGTATGAAGGACATCACCCTGACGCAGAACAAGGTGACTGTGCTGGGCTCGCTCAACGAAGCCTCGCGCGCTCAGATCGAGGCCCTCGCCGACGAGCTTTCCAAGTAGCGACACATTCACTTCTGATGCTCAACCATCACAACCACCACAAAGGGGGACAGGCACCTTTGTGGTGGTTTTTGTTTAAGCGCCGGCGATGACGAGGGCTGGACGTGAGCTGTCAGTGGCCTCGGCGATCGAGGTGGCGACGGCATGGTCGGGGTCACGGTCCATCACGATGGAGTCGACATCGGCAAGCTCGGCAAAGCGGTACATGCCGCGTCCGTTAACCTTGCTGGCGTCCATGAGGGCGACGCTTTGATGGGCCGCGGTGATCATAGCCGTTTTGGTCTCGGCCATCTGGGGAAAGTCGGTCGTAAAGCCGCAGCTGGGGACAAAGGCGCCGGGGCACATGACGGCCAGATCGGCATGGACCATTTGGAGCGCCTGCATAGTGAGCGGTCCGTACAAATAACGATGGCCTTTGCGCAGCGCCCCGCCCAGCATGACGACATCGACTGAGGGCATGCTCTCGTCGATGTAATCGGCAATGGTAATGTCGGCCGTGATGACGGTGATACCGTCGCGCTGATCGAGGAGCCGGACGAACTCGAGCGCCGTGGTGCCCGAGTCGACGAGCAGCGTGTCGCCGTCATTGACGAGCTCGATGGCGCTTTGCGCGATGGCTTGCTTGGCGGCGACGTTGACATTGATGCGGCGATCCTGCGTGGAGACGGTCAGGCGTTTGTGGAGCGAGACGGCACCGCCGTGCGTGCGGCGCAGCTTGCCTGCTTCGGCGAGCGCGTCCAGGTCGGCGCGGGCGGTGACGGAGGACACGCCAAAGGTCTGGGCGATTTCTGCTACCTGCACCGAGGCATTATGATCGAGTATTTCCAAAATGGCGGTACGGCGTTCGTCGGCAAAGGCACGGTTGGTGGCTTGGGCCATGCTTGCTCCATTCTCGGCTAAATTTGCAGGAATTGTGTTGACTCTATTTTCGTTCATTTTCTTTTTGAGTAAGAAAACACCTTTCGATTACTTATCTTTTCTATAAAAGAAAGACGCTGAACGCCCAAAATTCAATATCGAACATGTCCACTCGGCTCATATTCCTTCCGTTTACTTTTCAAAAACGACTGTATTGACCTGCATGGGCTCAATATCTCGCACGTGCAAAGCTGCTTAATTTCATACAATGAGCGCAGCAAAACGCAAGGTAAAACGCCTTGTGAACAACTACGCCCGATGTCCAGATGCGGGCGAGGGAGAGGAGCAAACGCTCATGGCACTTGTTACCACCGAAAAGATGCTCAAGGACGCTCAGGCCGGCCACTACGCTGTTGGCGCTTTCAACGTCGAGAACCTCGAGTTTGTTATGGCCGTTCTGGCCGCTGCCGAGGAGACCAAGTCCCCCGTCATCATGCAGACCACCCCGGGCACCATCAAGACCGCTGGTCTGGACTACTTCTACGGCATGGTCAAGGCTGCCGCCGAGCGCGCTTCCGTGCCCGTCGCTCTGCACCTCGATCACGGCGATGGCTATGACCGCTGCATGCAGGCTTTCCGCACCGGCTATACCTCTGTCATGATCGACGGTTCGCACGAGTCCTTCGAGGACAACATCGCCCTGACCAAGTCCGTCGCCGACGCTGGCCGCGCCATGGGCGTGCCCGTCGAGGCCGAGCTCGGTAAGGTTGGCGGCAAGGAGGACGACGGTCCCGCGGTTGAGGGCGAGAGCCCCTACACCGATCCGGCCGAGGCCAAGGAGTTCGTCGAGCGTACCGGCTGCACCTCCCTCGCAATTGGCGTTGGCACCAGCCACGGCGTGTACACGAGCGATCCGCACATCGAGCAGTCCGTGGTCAAGGCCATCCGCGACGCCGTCGACGTGCCGCTGGTTCTGCACGGCACCTCCGGTGTGCCCGATGAGCAGGTCGCCGAGGCTGTGAAGAACGGCATCTGCAAGGTTAACTACGCCACCGAGCTGCGTCAGGCCTACACCAAGGGCTTCATGGCTTACATGGCCGAGAACCCCGCCTGCTTCGATCCCAAGAAGCCGGCCAAGGAGGGTATGCGTGAGATCACCGAGTTGGTTAAGATCCGCATGACCAACCTTAACTCCGTGGGCAAAGCAGAGTAACAGCAAGGGTACTCCGACTCGCTACATATCCCGGGGAGGGACGAGGGCTTAGTTCCCCAATCGCCCTCGGGCATGCAAAAAGCCTCGCTGCGCACTTCGTGCGGCGAGGCTTTTTGCCCCCTGCGGAAAGATTGGGGAACTAAGCCCTCGTCCCTCCCAGGTTGACCTACTCGAGGTCGTCGCCCTTGTGGCGTTAGAGCGGAAAAAATCGGAGCGTTAGGGCTTCTTTGCTGATGGGGGATTAGTATGCCCGGGCTTGGTTGGGGAATGACTTGTTTAGGGATGCTTGGAGCTTTTCGAACGATGCTCGCAAGTTGTGGCTCTGGTCGGTTGAGCGTTTTGGCTGCGAGGTGGGGGAGTCGAGGAGGCCGTTTCTCTGTGTCGGGGGGAAGGAGAAAAGGTCTGCATGTTTTAGGGATGGCTGCTGTGCTGCGTCGTTGGAAGAATGCATGCTTATGCGGCCTCCTCGATGTCCACCAAAAGGTTGCGCACGGGGTGTGCTGCTAGGTCCCGTGCGTTGGCAGTATTATGCCGCGGCTGCTGCAAAGAAGCGCTAAAGAAAGGCTTAACCTGGTTTGATGTTACGATGAAACTGCAGGTCAGAGGTATCGAGTAACACTCTTGAAAGGTTTTGAGCTTAAGGGCTTTCTAAGGTTTGTGACGTGGATGTGGCTCGCCTATGTGGGGCGTGTGGACGGCTCGCTCCTGGCGCTGCGGCTCTGCGGCGCGCACCTGCTCGATGACCTTTTTCATCGTGGCGTCGATGCGGTCTTTTTTGAGCTCGCATTCCCAGATGGTTATGGGTGTCCAGCCCATTTGAGTGAGTGCTGCCACGGCAGCGCGGTCGCGCTCGACGTTGCGACGGAACTTTGCCTCCCAAAACTCAACGTTGCGCTTGGGCTGGCTAGGGTTGCACTTGGGGCAGCGGTGCCAAAAGCAGCCGTTGACGAAGATGGCGATCTTGCGGCCGGGGAAGGCGATGTCGGGCTTGCCGGGAACCTTCCATTCCAAGCGATAGCCCGTAAGGCCCGCAGCCCGTAGGCGCTGACGTACGAGCAGCTCGGGCTTGGTGTTGGCGCGTTTGTTGCCCTTCATGGACTTTTTGATGGCGGCGCGACGGCGGACCAGTTCGCGCTCGTCAGCGGAGAGGTCCGAGGTATCGATGCCGTCGAGTAGGCCGGGCTTGGGGCGCTTTTTGCTACGGCGCTTAGGTGTGCGCTTGGGCTTGGTGGCGGGCTCGTCGGTCGCGGTGGCCTCGGCGTCGTTGGCAGCGCCGTTGGCCTCAAGCCGATCTTCCTTTAACTCAATCAGAGCATCAATGAGCCCCTTGTCGGCGGGCATCCATTCCACCATGGCAAGCGAGGTACGCGGAATCCAGCGGATATCGAGCTGGCGGTCGTGCTTCTGGGGCTCATCGGATTCATCGGCCAGCGAGCAGTAGTAGCACTCCATCGAGAGATGAAAATTGGGGTAGTCGTACTCAACGGTGTAAAAATCGCGCAGGTTGGTGACTTTTACCTGCAGCTCTTCCATAAGCTCGCGGCGTACGGCGTCCTCGGGTGTCTCGCCGCGCATGAGCTTGCCGCCGGGGAACTCCCAAAGTCCCTGCATGTCGCCATAGCCGCGCTGCACGGCAAGCAGCTCGTCAGATCCTTCCTTGCGAATGATCCCAGCGGCAACATGAACAGTCTTCAACAGGAGTCCTCTCTCAACATCAACACGTGGTAGGGTAGCTACCCGTACCTTACACAACGGTAAGGCAAGCGTAAGCCATATCGATGGTAGCCGACTCGTCTTCTTGCGACTATAGATGCCGTAGACTAATCGCAAGAAAGGACTCGGTATGCAAACCACGCACATGGCGACCCCGGTACTGGAGGTCGCGCATCTCGAAAAGGTATATGGAGCGCTGGGCAACGTGACCCGTGCGCTCAACGACGTCAGCTTTACCGTTAACCGCGGCGAATTTGTTGGCATCATGGGCGCTTCGGGCTCGGGCAAGTCGACGTTGCTCAACTGCGTGTCGACCATCGATAGCGCCACAAGTGGCACGATCCGCATCAACGGGCAGGATGTAACACGCATGAAGCAGGCTAAGCTTTCGCAGTTCCGCCGCGAGGAGCTGGGCTTTATCTTCCAGGACTCCAACCTGCTCGATACGCTCACGGCACGCGAGAACATCGCCCTGCCGCTCACCATCGCCCGCACAAATTCGGCAGAGATCTCGACCCGCGTGCAGGATGTGGCCGCGCGTCTGTCTATCAGTCAGGTGCTCGACAAGTATCCCTACCAGATGTCCGGCGGTCAGCAGCAGCGCGTTGCCGCGGCTCGCGCGCTCGTCACCGACCCCACCATGATCATGGCCGACGAGCCCACCGGCGCCCTCGATTCCAAGAGCGCCCGCCTGCTGCTCGAGAGCCTGGAGGCCCTCAATCGCCGCCTGCGCGCCACGGTGCTCATGGTCACGCACGACAGCTTTGCCGCCAGCTACACGAGCCGTGTGCTGTTTATCCGCGACGGCAAGATCTTCACCGAGCTGCGCCGCGGCGACACCGACCGCCGAGAGTTCTTCGACCGCATTATGGAGGTCGTTGCCATGATGGGCGGTGAGGGCTCCGATGCTCTGTAAACTCGCTTGGGGCAACGTCCGCCGCGCCGGCCGCGACTACCTCGTCTACCTTTTGACGCTCACCCTGGGCGTCACGGTCTTCTATGCCTTTAACACCATCTCGATGCAGGTCGACATCGCCGGAATCGATGAAGAGGGCTTGGCGCAGGTTATGGGCAGCATGCTCGGCGACCTGACGTACTTTTTGGCCGGTGTCATGGCTTTTTTGATGGTGTACGCCAATAACTTCATCATGAAACGCCGCAAGAAGGAGTTTGGCCTGTACCAGGTGCTCGGCATGGGGCGCGGGCGCGTCGCCACGATCATGGCGCTCGAGACCGTGATCGTCTCGGTCGTGGCCTTTGTCGCCGGCATTGTGCTGGGTGTGGGACTCTCCCAGCTCATGACGTTCTTTACGGCCTCGCTCTTTAAGACACAGATCGCCAATTTCCACTTCTTTTTCTCGGTGCATGCGTTCAGCCTGACCCTTGCCTGCATGCTCGTAATGTTTGTGCTCACGCTACTGCTGAACCTTCGCGCCGTGCGTCGTACCAAACTCATCGAGCTTATGGGTGCCGAGCGTCGCAACGAGAGCATCAAGACACGCAACCCCTGGATCGCGATTGCCATCTTTGCCGTGGGCGTGGTGCTGGTGGGCGTGGCCTATTACCGTCTGCTACGTGATGGGTTCCCGCTAACCGCGACGGACAGCAAGCTGCAAGAGGCCATGAGCCAGTTTGGCATTACAACCGCTATGGTTACCGTGGGTACCTTTGCGCTGTTCTGGGGACTCTCGGGCATGCTTATCAAGCTGCTGCAGAGCCTGCGCAGCGTGTATTGGCGCGGCCTCAATATGTTTACCGTGCGCCAACTTGCGGCCAAGGTTAATACGGTGTGCTTTTCGATGGGCGTCATCGCGATGCTCCTGTTTTTGGCCATCACCTCGGTGACGTGCGGTATGTCGATTGCCAATGTGATGAACGAGAATCTGGAGCGCTATAATCCGGCCGACATGTCGCAGACGTATGTCTATTACACGCCCGATACGCTCGACTTCTACAAAGAGTCTTTCAATCCGTCTGAGGCCGATCGAATGGTGCTGGCCGATAGTACGGTCGATTTGTACTCCGCATGGCACGGCGATCGTATCGATCACGATAACGTTGCAGACGGTATTAAGGGCAAGTCGGCGGACAACAACGACGAGACCGGCAAGAAGGTCAATATCGCCGATGTTGCCGGTGAGCATGTGCAGATCGATTCGTATCTGAGTTACCCGTTTGGCGGTTCGGATCCTTCGGTGACCCCAAGTGAGATGTGCAAGATCATGGGCGAAAAGCTTCCCAAGGCGTTCGGGGGTAGCAATGCCGATGCGATGGGTCTGTTTGTGACGCCGGCGAGCCAGTACAACAAACTGCGTCAGATGATGGGCGAGGAGCCGGTGCACATCGGTCACGACCAGTATCTGCTCACGTGTGATATGGGCGGCGAGCTGGTCGACATGTACACCAAGTATATGGCTGGCGGCCATGCCCTTACCTTGGGCGGGCATGAGCTCAAGCCCGCAACCGATAAGTCGGACGAAGATACGGCGGCCATCGCCAACTCGTCGATGGGCAGTAATCCGGGTACCGTCGTCGTTGCCGACGAGCTGTTGTCCCAACTTAATCTGCAGCCGTATTCCAGTAGCCTGCTCGTTAACTACAAACAGGGGATGGATACAACCGAGGCAGACGAGAGCATTAAATACACTGTGCTCGACAATCTGCTCGTTGACGGCAAGGAGCCGGGGTCGTGGGGAATCTTCATCACACGCTCCGAGATGTACACGCAAGCAGCGCAAATGAACGGTCTTATTAGCTACCTAGCCATCTACATCGGCTTTGTATTGGTCGTTGCATGCGCGGCGATTCTGTCGATTCAGCAACTCTCCAACGTGGCCGACGGCAGCCGCAGCTATCGTGTGCTGGCACAGATCGGCTGTGAGGACCGCCAGATTCGCCATTCGGTGATGGCGCAGCAAGCGGTATTCTTCCTGTTCCCGCTGGCAGTGGGCTTGGCGCACTCCTTTGTGGCACTTAAGGTGATCATCGAGCTGGTGAGCATTTTCGGAAATATGAGCATCGGCGGCACCGTGGGCCTCACCTGTGCGATCTTCCTGGCAGCCTACGGCGGCTACTTCCTGGTGACCTACCTCATGAGCACCGGCATGGTGCGAGCCGCCATCGCCACCCGCTATAGCGAGTAACTCGTTCAGCTTGGAATTATCGTAGGTTGAGCATAGGTCAGACACTATGACCCAATCCAGGGGCACGGAAACGACAGGAGCCCCCGCTCGTGACCGCGGGTCGGGGCTGCGAC
>NZ_JAQLEM010000026.1 GCF_028209885.1 Collinsella aerofaciens
CGGGGGCTGGACTTGAATCCAGCCCCCGCTCTTTTGTAGGGATAAGGATGCGCTTTGATGCAGACTCTTTTGGAGGTCCTGGGTTCGTTACGCGAGCTCGGCTCCGAGGGCCTTGCAAGCGGTCTCGCCCTCATCGTCGGGCGCATCGTAGCAAATGACGGAATCGATGACATTGACGCCCGCCTCGTCGGCATCGGCCTTCCAGTTGTCCATCCACTCGCCCTCGGCCCACGAATAAGAGCCAAAGAGGACGACCTTCTTATCGCCGAGGGTCTCCTTGACCTCGTCCCACATAGGCTGGAACTCGTCATACTCAAGCTCCTCGGAACCCATGGCGGGGCAGCCGAAGGCAATGGCGTCATAGTTGGCGGCCTTGTCTGCGGAGAAGTCGGCGCAGGAGATGACCTCTGCCTCGGCGCCGGCACCGGTTGCACCCTCGGCAACGAAGTTTGCCATGGCCTCGGTGTTGCCTGTACCGCTCCAGTTGACGACGGCGATCTTGCTCATATGTCTTCCTTTCGGTTGTGCGGCGTGCGGCCGCGTCTTGTATGCTCTATCGGGTTGCCTGGACAAGTTGTTCCAGGGTGCAGCCCTGTTGATAGATGTAGGTAAGGTATTGCGTGCATGCGCGATAGGAATCGAAGGTCGTGAGCGCCTGCTCAACGTTTGTGTATACCTTCCATGCGCCAAAGACCTTATAGTTTTCGCCGTGCTGGACGATAAACTGATGGACATCTTCGTAGGGATAGCCCAAAAAATAGCCAATTTCGTGGGGGAACTCGCATATGCACCCCGTATCGCAGTGCCTATTTCGCGCGAGTGCGCAGACGCTGCCGTCATAGGCGCTTTCTGCGGCATTGCTGCTTGCCAGCGTGATGCGCGCGGCGAGATGCACCAGGGATGCGGGCAGGTTGTGGACATCGTAACCTTCGGCGGCTAGCGCCGTCGTGGCACGGGGGTCGGAGAGGTATCGCATGAGGTCCGCAGGGCGATACACATAGATGAGCGCTCCGCAGGGGCGCCAGACCAAAACGCTCATATGGATTCCGAGTGGCTGGAGCTCGCGGTTGCATTGGGCTATGACGGCGAGCAGGCGAGAGCGTCGCTCTTCGATATGGGCGGCGCCGGGTTTTCCGTTTTGGTTGGCGTAGACGCCGGGATAGGTAAAGAGCGAAGCCGGCTTGATGCCTGCGAGCGTAGGGGAGCAGTTGCGCACGACAGCCGTTTGGTATGTTGGGATGTCAATGGTTCGAGTCACGATGCTCCTTTCGGGTCCTCAGTTGTTAGCCTAGGAAAACTTATACACGAAAGTAAGCCATGGTCAACAAAAAAGTTTGAAGAGGGAAACTAATTGACCGAACGGACACGATTTTGGGTTAAGATGGGGACACCCCATGGGGGTATCTAGATAGTGCTACTTGAAAGGGGAACGCATGAGCGACTTGCTCAACCCTGCGAATCTCATCGTGTTGGCCGTCATTGCCGTCGGCATGTTTTTTGGACTGCGTCGCATTGTCGCTTCGACACACGGAAAGAGCTGCTGCAGCGATGGCACGAGCGGTAAGAAGGCCAAGAAGGTAGTGGTTGCGGATACCGATCCGTCCCACTACCCCTATAGCGATGAGCTGCTCATCGGCGGCATGAGCTGTGACGGCTGCGCTCAGAACGTAGCCAATGCCCTCAATGCGCTGGATGGCGTGTGGGCAACGGTGACGTATGCGGACCACACAGCGCGCGTGCGCTCCAAGCGGCCGATCGATCGCGGTGTCCTTGAGGCTGCCGTGAGAGATGCGGGTTACTACGTTATGACGCTGTAGGCCTTGCCTTGGATGCGCGTCCTTGTCTAGGCTCGTCCGCGTAGCTCGATGTCCTGGATGTCGTCGAAGTCGATGGCGATATCTTTGAGCTTGAGGAGTTTGAAAGCAGGGAGCGCCTCGTCGAGGATGCCGGTGCGGCTGCGATAGCCGTATGTATCGTAATAGGTGACACGAACCAAGTCGCCACGCTTGAGGCCCTCGAGCTTTTTCGAAAGTTCGAGGGCTTTTTCTTCTGTGAGTTCGCATTTTGGCTCGGCGGTGATCTCTTGTTTACGCACGAGCTCGTAGTATCCCGTGAGGGTGGCAAAGGGCATAAACTGCGCGGCACGGCCGGCACGGACGGTGCCGTTGGCGGTGAGCTTTGGGTCGGCGGAGCGACGTCTTCCCTCGGGGTCCGCTAGGCGTTCAAAAGGTGTCGGTGGCCGCATCGGCTGTTGTTGGGACTTAGGCACGATGTCCTCCAACTTGTTCGTTGCGTTCGCGCGCGGTGGCGCCGGCGGTAAAGCTTAATCCCTTGACGAGCGCGTTCTTGCCGTACTTGCCTTTCACGGCCAGGACGGCGCGCGCCAGGTCGCGCTCGCGCTCATCGGCCTCGATATCGCTGAACAGATCGATGGTGGCAAATTCCTCGGGCATGAGGTTGCCAAATCCCAGGTTGATGCGCTTGACCGGTCGTTTGGGATCGACAGTCTGCGCCCAGAGCTCATCGAAATAGCCCATGATCTTCTTAAACGAATTGGTACGCTCGGGCAGCTTTCGCGAGGCGTTGGAGTGCGCAAAGAGTGCGGCATAGCCACCGCGCGGTTTGCCGCCATGCTCTCCCACAAAGATGCCATCGATTGCCTGCGCTTCGCGCACCAGGCGACGCCGTTCGTCATCGCGCTGGACGGGCTTGGGCGCACGGGGCGCGAGCTCGGGGCCGGCGGTTGCGGTGGGTTCGATACTCGATGTGCTCGAGCGCAGGTGCCCGCATCCGTCCACATACTGCGCTGTACCGCTGGCGTCGAGGCGGCGTATGTCGGCGCGTTCGCTCGCGTAGCCCACAAAGAGCGAGATGCTGTCGCAGACCACGTGCTTATCGACCAAGTCTAAAACGGCGTTGTCGACCATCTCGCGCAAGACGGTATAGGCCTGTTCGTAGGCATAACCCTTCGAGAGCACCTGTCCTGTGGTGGTCGAAGTTGCCTGCGGGCGATAGGCTTGGATATCGGCGATGGTTGTCGGCTCGCGTCCGAAGGCGTGATCGATAAGATATTCGGCATTGACGCCGAGCTCGTCGTAGAGCAGGTTTTCGTCAAGGGCGGCGACGCCCATCAGGTCGTAGACGCCATACTTTTCGAGTCGGGCTGCCACGCCGGGGCCGATGCCCCAGATGTCGGTGATGGGGCGATGGGGCCAGATCTCCTTGCGAAAGGTCTCGTCGTCGAGTATGCCGATGCGGCTGGGTACGTGCTTGGCGGTAATGTCGAGCGCTACCTTGGCCTGGAATAGGTTGGGGCCGATGCCGACCGTCGCCGTGATGCCGGTGCGCGCGAGGACCTCGTCGCGCAGCGTGCAGGCGAACCCTTCCGCATCGGTGTGATAGAGGTCCAGATAGGGCGTCACGTCGATAAAGCACTCATCGATGGAGTAGACGTGCACGTCCTGGGGGCTGACGTATTCCAGATAGATACCGTAGATTTTCGCCGACACCTCCATGTAATGCTGCATGCGCGGTACGGCCGTGATGTAGTCGATGCCATCGGGAATTTCGAACAGACGGCAGCGATTGTGTATCCCGAGGTCCTTCATGGCCTGTGTGATGGCGAGGCAGATGGTCGTGCGTCCGCGTGATTCGTCGGCAACGACCAGGTTGGTGGTGAGTGGATCGAGCCCGCGGTCCACGCACTCGACGCTGGCATAAAACGTCTTGAGGTCGATGCAGATGTAGGTGTGCTGCTCGTGCGCCACGCGTCCTCCCATCAAACACATGTTCTTATCGAATACCTGTTCGATAATACCCGCTCGACCAGACACCGTCAAAACCTGTCCCTTTTTGGCGGGTATGGTCGTGCGGCTGCATCGGGTTTTTAACGCAGCCCTAAAGAGCGCGAAACAGCTCGGAAAAGCTCGCTTCGTAGCATGAGCCTAACGATCGATACCGCCTATACGCACGGAAGGGTTGTGGAAAAGATGGTCAATTATGGGTTTGGTATGCCGACGCGCCTTGTTGCGGATGGAGACGTGGCTCGCTGGTGCGGACGATTGGTCGCTCACTACGGTGGCACCAAGGCGCTGGTCGTGTTGGGCGGTGACAAACATACGCACGATGAGCTCGTCTCGGCGGCGCTCGGCTCGCTTGATCGAGCTCTGCTCGAACGCGTGCTTTTTCGCTGCGGCTTGGTCGGGGGCGACGGGGGAGACGATTTGGTCGATGAGGCCGTAGCCCTGGCGACCGACGAAGGCGTGGACTTTGTCCTGGCGATTGGCGATGCCGATACTGCCGGCTTTGCGCGTGAGCTCGCGCGTCGCATGGCGGCGCTCGATGCCGGCGAAGACGGCTTTGTGCCTTATGGATGCATTGTCTCGGAGGGCAAGGTGCCTGCTGTCGTGGGCACCGGCGAGGTTCCCGTTTTTGCCATTATCGCGCCCGAACTGCTGGAGGGCATCGGGTCTCCTTTGCGTGAGTTGCTCGGTAGCGTCTGCGCTGCGGCCTAATATCTGCCAGGAAGGGACAGGTTAATTTTGGTAGGTAAAGCGTTTGACCTGCCAAAATTAACCTGTCCCTTTTTGGTCGGTCGCCGTTTAGGGGCGGATTGGCAACGCTCGCTGATTACGGTCTTGACCTGCGCTAGAATAGGGTCATCTGATTATCCGGGCGCATGGAGGTATGCGCCCGTATGTTGAGGAGGACTTTATGGCAACTGTTGCCGCACCTATCGACGCTACGTCGACCGCCGCTTGGAAGGCGCTCGAGGCCCATCAGGAGAAGCTCGAGGCCGAGGGTATCGACCTTAAGGCATGGTTCGCTGCCGATGCGGAGCGCGTGAACAAGCTGAGCTTTGACGCCGGTGACCTGCACTTCGACCTGTCCAAGAACCTGGTGACCGATGAGACCGTCAAGCTGCTGTGCGATCTTGCCCGCGAGGTGAAGCTCGAGGAGCGCCGCGACGCCATGTTCTCCGGCGAGCACATCAACACCACCGAGGACCGCGCCGTCCTGCACACCGCGCTTCGTCGCCCGGCAAGCGAGAAGGGCCAGCTCATTGTCGACGGCCAGGACGTCGTCGCCGACGTGCACGAGGTCCTCGACCGCATGTATGCCTTCGCCGAGCGCGTGCGCTCCGGTGAGTGGAAGGGCGTTACCGGCAAGAAGATCGAGCACCTGGTGTCCATCGGCATCGGCGGCTCCGATCTGGGCCCGGTCATGGCTTACGAGGCTCTGCGTCCCTATGCTGACGCCGGTATCGACTGCCGCTACATCTCCAACATCGACCCCAACGACCAGGCCGAGAAGCTTAAGGGTTTGGACCCCGAGACCACGCTCGTGATCATCGTCTCCAAGACCTTCACCACGCTCGAGACCCTCACCAACGCTCGCGAGGTCAAGACCTGGATGCTCGAGCAGCTCAAGGCTCAGGGCGCCATCGACGGCTCCGATGAGCAGAACGCCGAGGCCGTGGCAAAGCACTTCGTCGCCGTCTCCACCGCGCTCGAGAAGGTCGAGGCCTTCGGCATCGACCCTGCCAACGCCTTCGGTTTCTGGAACTGGGTCGGCGGCCGCTATTCTGTTGACTCCGCCGTGGGCCTGTCGCTGATCGTCGTGCTCGGCCCCGAGCGCTTCCAGCAGTTCCTCGAGGGCTTCCACGCCATCGACGAGTACTTCTGCAATACCCCGCTCGAGAACAACGCCGTCGCGCTAATGGGCCTGTTCAACGTCTGGTACGTCAACTTCTTCGGTTCCAAGAGCCATGCCGTGCTGCCGTACTGCCAGTACCTGCACCGTTTCCCGGCCTACCTGCAGCAGCTCACCATGGAGTCCAACGGCAAGCATGTCCGTTGGGACGGCAGCGCCGTGACCTCCGACACCGGTGAGATCTTCTGGGGCGAGCCCGGCACCAACGGCCAGCATGCCTTCTACCAGCTGCTGCACCAGGGCACTGTGGTGGTCCCGGCCGATTTCATCGCCTTTGCCAATACCGCCAACCCTGCGACCGATAGCGGCCAGGACGTGCATGAGCTGTTCCTGGGCAACTTCCTGGCCCAGACCAAGGCGCTCGCCTTTGGCAAGACGGCCGACGAAGTTCGTGCCGAGGGCACGCCCGAGCAGATCGTCCCGGCCCGTTGCTTTGAGGGCAACCGCCCGACGACCTCG
Organism: Collinsella aerofaciens; assembly: GCF_028209885.1. Lineage (GTDB taxonomy): Bacteria > Actinomycetota > Coriobacteriia > Coriobacteriales > Coriobacteriaceae > Collinsella > Collinsella aerofaciens_BA. The sequence continues at coordinate 6,172 of NZ_JAQLEM010000026.1, forward strand.
ATCTTTGGCGACACGCTGACCCCGTTCGCACTCGGTGAGCTCATCGCCCTGTACGAGCACATCACGTTTGTCGAGGGTACGGTCTGGGGCATCGACTCCTATGACCAGTGGGGTGTTGAGCTGGGCAAGCAGCTTGCCAAGCAGATCACCCCTGCCTTCCACGACGATGCCGCCAAGGCCGAGCAGGACGCTTCGACCCAGGCGCTCATCGAGTTCTATCGCGCGCATCGCAAGTAGTCGCTGCTGTTAACGCATCGCGCCTTATAGTCAGGGGCCCGTATCCTATCGGATGCGGGCCCCTTTGCTTTGCCGTGGTCCCGGGGCGCACGGCCTTTGTGGAGCATCGCCGGGGCGTCGCGCGCTGCGAGAACCCTGCGCCTAGATCTCGGCCTCCGCATGGCCTCGCTGCGCCTCGGGCAGCTCCCCGTAGAGCGGATGGTCTTCGAGCCTAAAGCGCTCGACCTGTTCGGGAGTGCGACCGCGTACAAAGAGCCACGAGCGATCGATCGGCGTCGCCATGAGCGTGCTGGGCAGCGCGTCGGCGCGGTCGGAAAACACCCGGGCACTCTCGGGATCCTGGAACGCCAGCACCAGATGCGTGTCGCAGTTGCCCATGATGGAGCGTGCGCGTGCCTCGCCATAGAGCGCATCGAGCTGGTTGGTCGACTGCAGCAGCAGCGTTGCCCAGATGTTGCGGCTTCGGATAATCGAGAGCACGTTGTCGATCTGGGGGATCTGCAGATTTGCGAAGTCATCGAGCATAAAGCGCACGGGCACGGGCAGGCTGCCGTCGGGCTGCCTATCGGCCTCACGAATGAGGCCCATAAACGCTTGCGTAATAAAGAGGTCGGTCAGCGGATCGAGATTGCGGTCAATATCGCTTACGGTTACAAACAGGGCGCAGGGGGTGTGTCCCATGGAAGCGAAGTCCACCTGATGGCACTCACGATAGAGCTGTGCCGCACCGTCGAATCCCAGACACATGACCTTTTCGGCAAGGATGCCGACGATGCTCGCGTGCATGCGCTCGGCATTTTGCGTAATGGCGTAGCGCCGCCATAGCGAGAGGGCATAGCTTTGGGGGTCGGTCGTGATCAGGTCGTCAAACAATCGACCCGTGGCACCGTCCTGCAGGTGCTCGATCAGCTTGATGACCGAGCTGATCGTCTGCTCGTCGGCGGGTAGCTGTTCGGTGACGTAGGCGATAAGACACGACAGCAGGTTTGCCGCCGCATGATCCCAAAAAGGCTGGTTGTTGTCCTCGATGGGGCAGATGGCCTTTGCCACCGAGAGGATGTCCTGCTGGTTGGGCCTGCCGTCCGCCTTGCGGCGAATGTGCCTCAGGGGGTTGTAGCCGCAGCGCTCGATGCCGGGCGCAAGGGCCGGGACGGTGTTGAGGTCGGCGAAGTTGAGACATTGCACGCGGTAACCGTGGGCTGCCAGCACGGGTCCCACTTCGCGACAGAGCGTGCCTTTGGTGTCGAGCACGATGTAGCTTGCGTTCATTTGCAGCAGGTTGGGCTTGAGGACGTTTCGGGTCTTGCCGGCTCCCGAGGGGCCGATCACAAGTGCGTTGTTGTTGAGTCCCGTTTGGCGGGTGTCGCAGGAGAGCGTTCGATCCTTGGCGAGGATGGTGGACGATGCGGACTCAGATGCGGCGAGGCGGCTGGCGAGGTTAGACATGGGCGACCTCCTTGGTGGTCGAGAGAATTTCGTGGGCAAAGCCGAGCTCGACGGCGCGCTCGGCCGAAAGGTAGGTGTCTTTTGCAGTGAGGGACTGGATGCGCTTGGGCGTGAGGCCGCTGCGGTCCGAGAGGATTTGCGTGAGGGTCTTGCGGGTCTGCATGAGACGCCGGCTGGTTTCCTGCAACGCAAGTGCCGAGCCGCCTGCCCCCTGGGGGATCAGCGGGTCATGAATCATGAGCTCTGCATGGGGCGCCATACGGCGATCGTCGCCGCCCATAAAGATCACGGCGCCCATGGACGCGGCGAATTCCAGACAGACGGTGCGGATGGGGCACGATGCGAGGCGCATGGCGTCATAGATCGCAAGACCCGATCGCACGCTTCCGCCGGCGCTGGCGACAAATATGGTGATGGGGCGGCTGGGGTCGGTGGCATCGAGCAGACGAATCTGCTGGCATAGGTCGTGGGCCATCGGGGTTTCGATGTTTCCCATGACGGAGAGCTCGCGACGGGCGAGCATCTCATCGTAAATGCTGGTGAGCGTGATACCTCGGGCGGATTCACGCATGGTGAGGGGGCTGATGATGGGGGAATGATTGGTGTCCATGAGGACTCCTTTCTGTTGGTGGTGTTGTGGAATAGAGTCGCTGCCCGCGGAGGGGCTGGCGGGCTACAGGGTTCGTCCGAGCCTGAGATCGAGCTCGGTTGTGGGGCAGGCTGCCTGTCCGTGCGGCTCGCAAGCGCCAAGGGCTCCAAAGCGATGGAGCGTTGCGACGGGCGTGGTGTAGGCGAGCCGCAGCTGATGCTCGATAGGGGCACATCCGTCATTTTTGTAATGAGCCGCGTAGTACTGCGCGATGCTGGCGTTCATCTCGCTGCCATTGCGATGGCGCTCAAACTGGCGTCTGCAGGTCTCGATGATCTTTGCTACCGACTTGGGTGCCGTCGCGGGAACAAGGGCGAGATAGCCCTCAAATAGCTCGTTGATGTTCAGGAGGCACAGCAGGTCGATCAGCGTCCTTATGGCTGCTCCCTCGGCAGAAAAGTGCGCGGTCATGCGGTTATATCGGTTGCGGTCGACGATGGCCGCATGGGGTCTTGGAGTTTTCTGCCCCGTGGTCCCGGGCTTTTGCCGCGCCTGTGTATTGAGCTCGACGTTGCAGCGCTTGAGGCCGTCCAACGGAAGGAACAGTGCGGTGCGCAGGGTGTTCCGCTTGCTTTCGAGTTCATGACGCTCGTCGGGTTCCCATTCGAGCTTGAGTTTCGTGTCGAGCGCCGTAAGCATATGGGCTAGGCAGCCTACGGTAAGAACGTACGAATCGTTGTCGCGTTTTGGGGCATAGGGGTCTGTCAGCTTGCGAATGTCGGGGTCGCCCATGATCTTTGTGCAGCGCTTCAGCAGTTGAGGGTGGTCGGCCAAGATCGTCGCGAGCGGTAGCGACGCGTAGTTCTTGATGGTCGCGGCGGCAAAGGCGGCGTCATATTCGTTTGCATATGCTCGCTCAATGCGGGCATCCAGAATGCTTTTCTTATCGCCGTCTTCAGCGTGGTGGTTTGTCATAGCTTCTCCAATCGGTTGATGTTCGTGCTGTTTGTTGATGTGCTGGTTGTCGTGAGTGATGCGCTTGCCGTGGGTGATGTGCTGACGTTGGGGTGCTATGCGGTTTTCAATGAGCCCGTGAGGCAGTTGCTGCAGGGACGGGATGGAACGGCCCATGCAAGGCGGAAGGCATCGTTCTCAAAATCGAGACAGCAATGCCCTGGGTGCCTCACATGTGGCAGTTACCTCATTAAGTTGTCATTGCGTTTGGGGTTGTACTTTGCCGATCTTCCTTCTCTTACACGCTAAAACTCAAACTTCATATGCTCGATCTACTTAAAACCGCAACGGCGGTCTTTTATCAACTTATATGTCGGAACGCGTCTTTGCAAGTACTTTTTTGTCTTTGTTTCAAATGGGGTGGTTTTGCAACCGTCATACGCGCGCTGTGCGAACGTGCCCCGGCTCGGATAAGATAGTGCGCGATAAAAACGATGCAAGGAGGCACATATGGCAATCAAGGCCATCGCGATGGATATCGACGGTACGCTCACCAACGACCAGAAAGTGATTAGCCCGCGTACGCGCGAGAAGCTGCTCGCGGCGCAGGAGTCGGGCATTAAGCTCATCTTGGCTTCGGGTCGTCCCGCATGGGGGCTGCACGCCTTGGCGCAGGAGCTCGACCTTCAAAACCATGATGGTCTGCTAGTCGCTTTCAATGGCGCGCATGTGGTCGACGCTCAGACCGATGAGGTTCTTTTTGACCAGGCCATGCCGGCTGACGAGCTGCACCGTCTGATTGATCATCTGCAAAACTATGATGTGATCCCCATGATCTCGCTCGGTCGCGACTTGCATGTCGAGGACTCGTACCACTGCATGATTACGCTGCCGGATGGCTCGCAGAAAAACATTGTCAAATACGAGCGCGATGCCTGCGACCTTAAGATCCGCGAGGTCGAGAGCTTGCATGAGGTCGTGGACACTTATCCCGTGGACAAGCTGCTGACGGCGGGCGATCCGGCCTACCTGCAGGCGCATTACGAGGAGATGTATGCGCCCTTTAAGCAGACGCTTTCGGGCATGTTTACGGCCGACTGGTACTTTGAGTACACGGCGCCCGGTATTGACAAGGCCCGCGCGCTCGAGGGTGCCCTGCCCAAGCTCGGCATCGATGCCAGCGAGGTCGTATCGTTTGGCGACGGCCAGAACGACAAGTCCATGATCGAGTGGGCTGGTACCGGTGTTGCCATGGGAAACGCCGTCGATGAGGTTAAGGCTGTGGCCCAGATGGTGACCGCCAATAACAACGAAGATGGTATTGCGGTGGCGCTGGATAAGCTGCTGGGTTAGAATCGCCGATAATGCATGGTTCGGGCGTCCGCTTGCGGGCGCCCTTTTGTTAGGGAGGGTGCCGTGTCCGCATTTCCGTTCGACGCCGTTATCTTTGACATGGACGGCGTGATTGTCGATACCGAGTATTACTACCTGGGCGAGACCGCCGCGTTTGCCAAGGAGCTTGGGCTTAATCTGACTCAAGAGGAGTTGAATGGGCAGGTCGGTACCTCGCATCAGTTCTTCCTGCATATGCTGGTCGATTGGTTTGAGCGTGCCGGTAAGGGGCATTTCACTGGCGAGGAAGCGTTGGCCCGTTGGGACGAATGGGCTCATAAGCGTCCGCGCGACTATCAGGCTTTGATTAACCCAGGCGCCGTGGATACGATTCGAGAGCTGCCGCGCCGCGGCGTTCGCGTGGCACTTGCCAGCTCGTCTCCCATGGTTAGTATCGAGGAAGTGCTCAATGCGTGCGGGCTGTCGGATGCCTTTGAGTATGTGGTGAGCGGCGAGCAGTTTAAGGAGAGCAAGCCCGAGCCCGACATCTACCTGCATGCGCTGGACCTGCTGGGGCTGCCCGCGAATCGCTGCTGCTGCGTCGAGGATTCGGTGCCTGGCATCACCGCTGGCAAGCGAGCCGGCCTGACAGTCATTGCCAAGCGCGAGGAACGCTTTGGCTTTAGCCAGGATGCCGCGGACAAGATTATCGACCAGCTGCCGGAGCTACTGGAACTCGCGTAGATCCTGGGCGGTACTGCTGTCACAACAGTGGTTCCGTTGGCATAAGAGAGGGGCGCGCTATGGCATTTAACGTGAGCGCACTGGGGTTTGGCGACAACGTCGTCGACCGCTACGAGCATATTCGCACGATGTATCCGGGTGGCAATGCGGTGAACTTTGCCGTGTATGCCAAGAAATGCGGAGCCGCGCGCTCCGCGTATATGGGCATCTTTGGTAATGACGCTGCTGCCGAGCACGTGATTGCGAGTCTTGAAGATGAGGACGTTGAACTAGCCAAATGCAAGCAGCTCATCGGTGAGAATGGTGCTGCGCGCGTGACCGTCGTTAACGGCGACCGTGTTTTCCTTGGCTCCAATGAGGGTGGCATCCGTGGTGATGCGCGCTATGTGCTCGATCGCTTTGACCTTGCGTACATGAAGCAGTTCGACGTAGTCCACTCGGGCAACTATTGCTTTACCGAGCGTGAACTTCCCAAGTTGAAGGCCGCGGGCATCACGGTTTCGTTTGACTTCTCGGACGATTCGACCGACGAGTACTACGAGCAGATTGCTCCCTACGTTGACTTCGCGTTCTTTAGCGCGGCAGACGCCGCGAGTGAGGATGAGATTCGCGAGCGTCTGGCATGGGTGAGGAGCCTAGGTCCGCGTTTCGTATCGGCAACGGCTGGCGCTGAGGGCTGCATTGCCTATGATGGCGATCGTTATTACCGCCAACTGGCTAAGCCGGTAACGGATATGAAGGACACCATGGGTGCGGGCGACTCATTCCTGACTTCGTTCCTGATGTGTTATCTCGATTCCGTCAAGCGTGGCGAGGATGGTGCCGAGGCCATCGAGCGTGCACTCGACTTTGCGGCGGGGTTTGCTTCGACCGTATGCGGCATGGAAGGCTCCTGGGGCCATGGAGTGCCGATTTCCGAATAGGTGAGCAGTCCCGGGGAGTCGAATTGTCGCCCCCCGGGACTCCATGGACAAAAAATGCTAAATATGAGTACTGTCACTAATTTAGTAACAGCGAAATTAAGCTATTGAGGGCCTAGTTGGGTGTCTGCGAGTGATTAAAACCTGCTAAAAATGACTTTAACCACCTTAAAGTGCCTTGATAACGGATAGCTGTACATTATCAAGGCACTATTTTGCCGTAAAATAATGTGACTGGATTTGCAACAGTACTCATATTTGGCATTTTTTGCCCACCGGGGTTAGCGAAGGTCAAAAACAGAGTGCGCATTTGTTAAAACTGCCGACTCGATGCGCTTTGCGTCACAATTCTTGAGCGAGGCGATGCGTTCTGAGGTCCTTGTGAGCGATCTGATGAGCGACTGTGCGCTTGTTTCTGTGTTTGGCTCGGCTGGTGCATCGGTCTCGAGCAGTAAACGATCGAGTGGAATCTGTCGGGCGTATTCGCGACCGCGCTTGGTGGCGAGCATACGCTCGTTCACGGAAAAATAGCAGCCTGCGTTTCGCGCGCGGACGAGTTCGTCCGAAGTACCGCTAAACCAGTGGAAGATGATAGCGGGGGAGTCGGGGTTTGGGATGAGTGGTCCATGCGATTCGAAGACGTCCAGTACGGCTCCTGCTGAACGAACGGCGTGAATTGATATCACGCGTCCGGTAAGAGGATGCTGCGCGAGCGCATCGCAGAGCCGGTCGAGTGCCTGTATTTGTAGCGGCTCACTTCCAGCAAAGCGCGCGGAAAAGTCGAGTCCGACTTCGCCGATGTAGCGCTCTTGGGCAGCAACTTCGCAAAGCAGATCGACTTCGGCAGGACCGCAGCGGTCGTCGACAAGCCACCAGGGATGGAGGCCGACGCCGGCGATGATGCCTGGTTGGCGATGGGCGCGCTCGTTTGCGGCCGAAAAGTCACGTGGATCGACGCCGCAATCAAATAAGCCCAAGCCCAGTGCCGTCGCCTCATCGGCAACGGCGTCCGGGTGAGCCAGTAAATCAAGATGGCAGTGTGCATCAATTAACCGGGGCTCCATCGCGGCGTACTCCGCTAGTCCAGGCGTTGGCCGTCGGCGCGCACGCGCTCGGTGCCGCGCCCGCTGATCTGGCGGATAACCTCGCCGGCAATCATCTGACCCATGATGGGCGGCATAAAGCTGGCGGTACCCAACTCGGTACGCTCGTGGATGTTGGACGGGTCGCGGGGTTGGGTCTTAACCGATTCCTCGCAGCTAAACAGCACGTGCAGGCTTTTGATTCCGCGCTTCTTACATTCTTTGCGCATAATGCGGCTCATGGGGTCACGTACCGTATCGAAAATGTCGGCAAAGCGGAGGCACTCGGGATGGAGTTTGTTGGCCCCGCCCATGGAGCTAACCAAACGAATGTCGTGGTCCTGAGCATATTTGGCAATGGTGAGCTTGGCCGAGATGGTGTCGATGGCGTCGACGACGTAGTCGAGCTTGCCGCCCGTCTGCTCAAAAACGCTCGCAAAGAACTCGTCGATGTTGTCGCTCAGCAGGTATTCGGTGCGCTTGATAACGGTGGCGGCGGGATTGATATCGCGAATCATGGCTTCCATCACGTCCACCTTGCGCTTGCCGATGGTGCTGTGAAAGGCGATGGCCTGGCGATTGATATTGCTGGGCGCGATGATGTCCTTGTCAAGAATGACGAAATGACCAATGCCGCTGCGGGCAAGTGCCTCGCAGCAATTGGAGCCCACACCTCCGCAGCCGAGCACCAACACCGTGGCGTTGGCGAGTTTATTAAGTGCCTCGCGGCCCATGATGATCTCGAGCTTGGTGTCGCGTGTCTCGTTGGGAGTTGCGGCTGTGGTTTCAGTCATAGACATCCTCCGATGGGGAAGCGAATCGTGTTTTAGCTATCGCCATTATAGGTATTATCGCGATTCCATTTGAGCCCTAGGGGCTTGTTGAAATGAGGCAGAGATTCGCATAAGATGAAGCAGATGGCACCCGTTGCCGCGGGTTGGCCAACTCCCAAACACGTTTGTAGCGTGAGAAGTGGCCGTCTTCGCATTACGCGGGGGCGGCTATTTCATTCGACCTCCAATGTGGATGCCGAGCTCCACAGCCGCGATTACAAGCAACAACAACGTCAGGACATCGTCAATACTCATAGTCCATCTCCTTCTTGGGTAGAGGGAGCTGGCCCATCTGCTTCAACTTCCATTGTAACTAAACACGAACGAATGTTCTATAGATGTTACTGTATTAGACAGCTAGACAAACATCTAAATATTGAGTATAGTGTGCACTTCATGAGAGATGATGAGAGGAGGTCTTATGCCGGGAGAGGGTTTTAAGGCGCTGGCCGATCCTACACGGCGTCACATTTTGGAACTGCTGCGCGAGGGCAATTGCACGGCCGGGGAGCTTGCCGAGCATTTTGACATCAGCAAGCCGTCGTTGAGCCATCACTTGGCGACGCTCAAAAACGCCGGGTTGGTGACCGACGAACGTCATGGCCAAAACATCGTTTACAGCTTAAACACCACCGTCATGCAGGACTTGATCGGTTGGTTTATGGGCTTTACAAACACGGAAGGTGATAAGGATGAATAACGAAAACAAGGGCATTCACGCCACGGGGGTATCGTCGCGCGTGTGGGCCATGCTTGTTGTGGTCTGCGCTATTAATGTTGTAGCGCACCTCATGGTGATGCCGAGCCTGCCTGCACAGATTCCCACGCACTGGGGCGCGAACGGCGCCGTCGACGGTTGGGGTCCTAGTTGGATGGCCTCCGCGCTCGGCGTGCTGCCTCTGGCGCTTCTCGCAATGTTCTGCATGGTGCCGCGCATCGACCCCAAAGGTGAGGCATATCGAACCTCGGGCAAGTTCTACCAGGGCTTCGTAATCGCCTTCACCTTGTTCATGTGCGCCATAAGCTGGCTGGGAGAGCTTACGGTCTGGGGCGTAGTGCCGGCGGTCGGTTCGGTTAACGTGCTGATTTCCGGTGTTGTCGGTTTGCTGTTCATCGGCGTAGGCAACTACTTGCCGCGTGTGAAGCAGAACTATACGCTCGGTATCAAGACACCCTGGGCGCTTGCCGATCCCGAGAACTGGCGCCGTACGCAGCGTTTTGGCGGCGCCTGCTTTATGGTGCTGGGTATTGGCCTGATTGTGATGGGCGTGGCAGGTAGCGTGCTTTCGAGTGAAGTCGTCGCCGCGGTGATTGCGGCTCTGGCGTTTGGTTCGGTTGGAGCCGTTTACGTCTACTCGTATCTGTTGTGGCGCCAATCGCAGCGAGCCGCTCGTTAAGGTTGCGGAAAACTAGCGTACGCAGTTCATGGTATGTTCCGGGGGACTTTTCCCAGGTAGTATTAGGGGGTGTGGGCAACCATGCCCCTTTTTCGTTACGTTTCAGAGCTGGTTCCCTCATTTCGTTTCCACTAAAGCGAATCAAGAATAGGGAAACAGCAGGTAGAAAGGATAGAACAGGCAAATGGCAGAGTTTATCTACCAGATGTATCAGGCTCGCAAGGCCCATGGCGACAAGGTGATCCTTGACGACGTGACTCTGAGCTTCTACCCCGGTGCCAAGATCGGCGTCGTGGGCCCCAACGGTATGGGCAAGTCGACCCTGCTCAAGATTATGGCCGGCATCGAGGAGGTCTCCAACGGCGATGCCAGGCTCACTCCCGGCTACACCGTGGGCATCCTGCAGCAGGAGCCGCCGCTCGATGACGACAAGACCGTCATCGAGAACGTGCGCATGGCGTTTGGCGACATGATTGCCAAGGTCGATCGCTTCAACAAGATCGGCGAGGAGATGTGCGACCCGGATTGCGACATGGACGCCCTCATGGCCGAGATGGGCAAGCTCCAGGACGAGATCGACGCCGCCGACGGCTGGGATATCGATTCCAAGCTCGGCCAGGCCATGGACGCCCTGCAGCTGCCCGATTCCGACATGCCGGTCAACGTGCTTTCCGGCGGCGAGCGCCGTCGCGTGGCCCTGTGCAAGCTGCTGCTCGAGGCTCCCGACCTGCTGCTGCTCGACGAGCCCACGAACCACCTGGACGCCGAATCGATCCTGTGGCTCGAGCACTTCCTGCACAACTACCAGGGCGCGGTGCTTGCCGTCACGCACGATCGCTACTTCCTGGATAACGTTGCCGAGTGGATCTGCGAGGTAGACCGCGGTCACCTTTATCCCTACAAGGGCAACTACTCCACGTATCTGGAGACCAAGGCCGCCCGTATCGAGGCGCAGGGCAACCGCGACGCCAAGCTCGCCAAGCGCATGGAGGCCGAGCTCGAGTGGGTACGCAGCTCGCCCAAGGCTCGCCAGGCCAAGAACAAGGCCCGTCTGGCTCGTTACGAGGAGATGGAGGCCGAGGCCCGCGCAAGCCAGAAGCTCGACTGGACCGACATCCGCATCCCCGTGGGCCCGCGTCTGGGCAACAAGGTGCTCGAGGCTCATCACCTGCACAAGGAGTTCGATGGCCGTGTGCTCATCGACGACCTATCGTTCACCCTGCCGCGCAACGGTATCGTGGGTGTCATCGGCCCCAACGGTGTGGGCAAAACCACGCTGTTCAAGACCATCGTGGGCCTGGAGCCGCTGACTTCGGGCGAGCTCGAGGTGGGCGAGACCGTCAAGATCTCCTATGTCGATCAGAACCGTTCCGGCATCGACCCCGATAAGAACCTGTGGGAGGTCGTCTCGGATGGCCTGGACCACATGATGGTCGGTGAGACCGAGGTTCCGAGCCGTGCTTATGTGGCGAGCTTTGGCTTTAAAGGCCAGGACCAGCAGAAGCGCGCCGGCGTACTCTCCGGTGGCGAGCGCAACCGTCTGAACTTGGCGCTTACGCTCAAGCAGGGCGGCAACCTGCTGCTTCTCGACGAGCCCACGAATGACCTCGACGTCGAGACGCTGTCCTCGCTCGAAGCGGCGCTGCTCGAGTTCCCGGGCTGCTCGGTGGTCATTAGCCACGACCGTATGTTCCTGGACCGCGTCGCCACGCACATTCTAGCGTGGGAGGGCACCGACGAGAATCCGGGCAACTGGTATTGGTTTGAGGGCAACTTCGAGGCCTATCAGGCCAACCGCATCGAGCGCCTTGGCGAGGACGCAGCCCAGCCGCATCGTATCCACCGTAAGCTGACGCGCGACTAGATCGTTACGCGGTTTTCCAAACCGCGTAACTGCTCGACGCTGCGCGGGTCGCAAGCAGCCCATCTTGCCGTTCAAGCCGTCGCTCGCGTACCGAAGTACGCGTCGCTCCTCTTTCACGGCAACCTGGGGCACTTGCGGCCCGCTCGCTGTTGGTTACGCAACATCAACAAATAAAAACGGCTCAAATCCTGATTTGGATTTGAGTCGTTTGTCGTTACTGCTCGGGTTCTTCGACTTTATCGATGGCCCAGGTGGATCCGAGGCCACCGGTGGTATTGCGGCGGATGCGCACGGCAACCTCGCGGCGCTCGCCGGCCTGCGTGTAGCGCAGGGGGAAGCTTGCGCGGTTTCGCGCGGCCTCGATGGTACCGCGCTCGCGGGCGATCCAGTAGTACTCGCCGACAATGCCGAGGGTATCGGCGCCGTAGGGGAGATAGGTCGACAGCTGGTGCAGAAGCGGGCCGGGGCAGAAGACCTCGGTTGCGAAATCGACGGGGAAGTCCTCGGGGATGGCGGGCGCTACGGGTGCGGGGGTTGGGGCCTCTGCGAGTACCGAAGCCGGTGCCGGTGCGGGAATTTGGTCGCAAGCAGAGGCGGGCACGGATTCGATGACGGGTGCGAACTCCAGCGTCGTCTTCGGCTTGATTGTGGAATCTGCGGGCTTCACGGTGACGGGCGCGTCTGCAGCTTCAGTTTCAACCTCAACCTGCGTCGCGCTCTCATTCTCGACGCTCGACTTTGCCTCGATGGGCGTGGATGCCATGGTGGTGATGCCGGCATTGGCATTCTCGGGGTCATAGACGACCGTGAGCGAGATGGCGGGCTGCGGCGTCTCGGGTTCCGGCGCCGACTCGGTAGCGTCTTGATCTGTGGGCTCGTCGGACTGATCGTCCTCGGCCTCGTCGCCAAAGACATCGCTGTTTTGGAACGCAGACGGCTCGGGTTGGTCAGCGGCTTCTTCGGCTGTCGACTTGGGAGCCTCGTTGAGCTCCGCAGTGGCTTCCTGCTCTGACATGACTTCGGGATCGGTCGTGGCGGCGATTTCGGTTTCGGCTTCTGCCGTTACCTCAATAGCGGCTTCGATCCATGTCTCGGGCTCGGGCTCCGGAGCGACTTCGGCCACGGACTCGGGCTCGGCGCGCTTAACGTGCTTGGGGCGCACGGCCTTGAGGTCCTTCTCACCGCGCTTTTTCTTTTTGTAGGACTGCTTAGCGCCCTTGGCTGCCTTGGGCTTGTCCTCGCCCTTGGCAAGGGCGGCATCCCAGGCATCGTTGGCGATGACGGTGGCATACAGGCGACCGCCCTTAAAGACGGTCAGCTTAATGCAGTCGTCGAGCTCCTCGAGCAGCTCGCGCGTGGACTCGAAGCCCAGGTCATAAGCGGTCATGTCGCCGGCGGCGAGCACCTCCTCGACCTGCGTCATAAACGTTTGCTTGCCGCATCCGATTGCATCGCGCAGCAGGCGATACAGATAGATGCGGTTGCCCAGCGAAAGCGTGGGCCTAACTATTGTCTTGCTCATGGCAAATCTCCTCTTTACACACCAAAGCATCTTACCATCGTGCGGGGCTTGCTACCTCGGCGCCCAAGGCAAACGGGCGCGACCGTTTGCCGGTTCGCGCCCGTTATGCTGGTCGGTTATCTATGAGAGGCAAACGTGCATGAGAGGCAAACGTGCTTAGTTGCCCGATACCGTGCCTTGGCTCGAGCTGTCAGATGCCGTGCCGGACGCGGTGCCGCTCGAGCTGTTCGAGCTGTTGGTGTTGCTGCTGTCGGTAGATCCCGTGCCCGATGTATTGCCGCTCGCCTGGTCGCCCGTGCTCGACTGAGAGCCATCAGTCGTTTGGCTTGAGTCGGTCGTGCCGGATTGCGTGCCGCTGCTGTTCGTAGAGGAATCGGTGTCCTGCGACTGATCAGGGGTGTTCGAGGACGAGTCGGTGGATGAGGAGGTGCCCTGCGAGTCGTCCTGCTGGCTTTGCGATTGACCGGAGCTATCCGCGTCGCTCTCGATCGTGCGCGACGAAAGGATTGGCTCGGGACGCTCGCCCAGACCCTCACCGGCAGTGGTGATAAGGATGGCGCCAGCGCAGGCGATGACTGCGACGATGGCGATGGCGATCGAGAAGACGATGACCCTCTTTTGCGTCTGACTGCGCTCTGCCGCCGCCTTGGCGCGCAGGCTGTCGGGAGCAACGCGCGCCGTGGTCGCGCGCCCCGCAATCTGGCGCATCTCCTGCGTAGTCGCGGCGCCGCCCAGGTGCTCCTCGGCATTAAACTCAACGGGCTCGTAGGCGCCGGCAGGGTAGTCGACAGCGGCATGCGTGCCCTTGATTGCTTCGGCGCTGGCAGAGATAAAGTGGCGGTAGACCTGCGAGGACACAACGGTGATGACCGAGCTCACGGCGGCGCCAATTACTGAACCAGCGATACCAATCTTGGAAGCAAGCGCGACGCTCGTGGCGGCAGCTGCGGCGCCGGCGATGATCTGGGGAATGGAAATGTCGTCGAACAGGCCCTTTTTGGGCGCGATGGCCATAGTCTGTCCGATGGAATGGTTTTCGTGAACGCCGTTGTTGAGCGATGCCGGCGTCATGACGCGCGTGCGCGGTGCGTCGGTGTACTTGGTTGTCATACGGGGTCCTCCCGGTGTAAATCTGCTTCGTTTCATGTAGCCATCAGGGTACCCACCAGATGTGAATCGTACGTGACATTTAACAGATACCATCAACTCATCAAGGGGGGGCTTGCTGTCTTTGGTGCAATAGCTTGATGCTAAACTGGATTTACGATTGTGAGGTGGTTTACGTGATGTACCCGTATATGACATTCGAAGACGGTACCGAGGTCGTTCATTCTGACCTGATAACAGATGGGGATATCGAAAAGGTTATCGCGCATTTTGAACGACCGACGGCAGAGGGCTTCGACTCCGCTCGTTGTGAGTTGCCTTCCTGTTCGTGGACTGACTGGGAAGGGCATTTTACTCAGAGTGAAAAACGAGCTTTCGAAGAGTGTTTGAGCAAATCATTTAGATTAGTTCGAGTTTAGTTCGAATATAGAAGTCGAATGCGATGACCTAAAGCGTATGCATTTTTAGTATTAGATGCGTATGAAATGGAGGATGTGAATGGATGAGCTAATAGACTTTAAAAAACGATTTCTCAAGAATGGCGAGCTGGTTTCAATTCCAAAAAAGGAAAGCTATAAAAGAATCATGCTGCTATGGACCGTCTCTTTCTTTGAATTAAATACAAGTTATACGGAGCTTCAGGTTAATCGTGTGCTGTCACAGCTCTATCCTGATTATGCCGTGTTGAGGCGGTACTTGGTTGATTATGGATTCCTATTAAGGGATGAGCGAGGCCTGAAATACGAGGTTAATCGTGATGTTCACGGTATTGAGAGCTAGCCGTCCGGTTCGGGTCCTATATATTGCTAGAGGGATAAGCGAAATAGGCAATTGGTGTGCGAATATTGCTTTGCCAATGCTGATTTACGAGGTAACTCACGATGTTTCTGCAACTGCTTTGATGGTCTGCTGCAGATTTGCCCCCTCTCTGTTTTCAGTTGCGCTCGCGCAGCTGCCTCAGAAGATGGGTATCGGGACACTGCAGGCCGTGAGATTGGCAGACTTAATTCGCGCGGGATTATTCGTTTGCTATATTTTTGTTGATAGTAAATGGAGTATGTTTGCTATTACGTGCGCGGTATCGCTTTGCCGAACGGTTGAAATGCCCTGCTTTTACTCGTTGTTAAGAGCCAATACGAATAGTATCAATCGCGACGTAATTAATAATTCGTTTGGGTTTCTGCAGAATTTGATGATGGTTCTGGGGCCAGTTGCCGGCGGTTTTGTTGTCGCTCAATTTGGGGCGGAGGCTGTTCTTGCATTAGACGCGCTTTCTTTTGCCGCGTCGTTCTGGTTGCTGCGAGATGTTCCGTCGGTTATCGAGGTTAATGATAAAGAGGGGATAAGCAAAAATGAAAAAAACAGGACTGCATTTAGTGATCTTAGCGCGAAGCACTTGGCAATTGGTTTCCTATTAATCGATATTTCTAGTGGCGTGGCATTCGGCTCTCTGAATTCTCTTTTGCCAGCTATTGCGCAATTGCAATTTGACTCGTCATCGATACAATACGGATTCCTTCAGAGTAGTCTTACAATCGGACTGTTGTTCGGAAATACAATATATGGTCGTTTAATTAGTGGTTCCGATTGCGTTAAATCATATTGTTTTGTGACGTATCTTGCGCTCGGTGCGTATCTGGCGTTTGGCTATCGCTATGCGTCTGGGATATCGTTTATTTTCCTTTTTATCGTCGGTGCCGGAAACGCCATTCAAGATGTGCTTCTCATAACATCGCTGCAGGATTTGGCGAGAGACGAATCTGAATCGATAAGCCTGTTTTCAATTAGGGAGTCTTTGCAATCGGTTGCTGTTGTTATTTCAACACTCCTTGTTTCGCTGTTCACGAGCATCGCGATGTTCTCAATTCTCGTTACAGGACTTGGTGTATTTTCAATTATGATGGTAGTTGTGTTTCAATTGAATTATTTGCGAAAGATGTGACGTTGATATGCCTAAAACGCTTTTAGTATTTCCCCAGGATGGAGTCCAGTGGGGCCGTATCTTGCCTTGCCTGTTTTGAAGTCATATCTTCAAGAGGTTGAACAATATAAAGTTGACATCGTTGACTTAAACGTGGAATTTTACGATGACCTCCTATCTTTTAGACATGTCGAAGAGTGCTGTAAAAGGTATCGGGAATCAAAGGATTCGTTTAGTTCGAATGTTCAATTAACAATCGAGTTGATACAAAAGTCAGCACTTAATGTTGACGAGGCAAAAGATATTTTCAGATCGAAGAGATACTTTAATCTAAAAGAAAGACAATATGCTGAAAACATTTTTAGAAATGCACTCTATATCATAAATCACGTCTCATATGGAGTTAAATACACGTTCAACTCCATAGATCTGCCCTATGATTATTATTCGACACCAGAAATAATGAAATCGCTTGCGGATACCTTGCATAATCCGTTTATTTCCTTCTATGAAACTGCCTTTCTTAAGCGTATTCAGAGGGAAAAAATCGAGTTTATTGGGATTTCGGTGAGCGGCTGTTTCCAATTGATTTCTGCAGTTACGTTAGCGAAACTGATTAAAGAAGAATGTCCATCTGTTAAACACGTCTCATTGGGCGGCAATTACATTACTCGTTTAGCAGATGACTGCATGAAAGAATGGCATCCCTTTTTTGAATACATTGATTCGATAATGATGTATGACGGCGAAGAGCCGCTTGCACGTCTTCTTGAGGCTCTTGACTCTGGTGATGACAATCTCGACTGTGTTCCAAACCTTTGCCATGCTAAAGGTGGAAAGATATATAAAAACCATCGGATTGAGCAAACATTTATCAACGATACAGTTCCCGATTTCGATGGCTTCGCCCTTTCTAAATACTTCATGCCTGAGTTAATATTGCCGGTTTATTCTTCTAGGCAGTGTTTTAATCATTGCGCCTTCTGCACCATTCCCGGTGCTACCGGTGGTTGTTACCGAAAGATGCCTATATCGAGAGTATTTGAAATAATGTGTCGGTTAAATGAAAAATACGGCACGAGAGTTTTCTCTTTTGTGGATGAAACATTCGAAGGCAAAAGAATGGAGCAACTCGCGGATGAAATAAACGCATCGGGAAAAACGTTTTTCTGGCATGGAGAAACGAGGTTCTCTCCAACCCTAAGTACAGACGTTTTCAACAAGATATACCAAAGTGGATGTAGGCAGATTCAGTTTGGCCTCGAGTCATACAACCAAAGAGTTCTTGATCTAATGAAGAAGAACACGAGAGTTGATTGGATTGATCGCAATATCCATGATTGTCTCAATGCGGGTATTCCTGTTCATCTATTCTTTATGATTGGCTTTCCGACCGAAACTAAAGAAGAGGCTCTGAACACCTTAGCTTATACAGAGAATGTTTTGAATTATTCAAAACAGGTATGTGGTGTTCCATATTCCACGAGAGGATTTACGAATTTTGGTCTCGTTATGGGGTCGGATGTTTGGAATCATCCCGATAAGTATGGTGTCTCTGTAATGCCGAAGTCCCAATATGAGGATTTGCGCCTCGAAGTGGATTATGTTTCAGGCACTGGTTTAACTTTAAATGAAGCAAAATCCTTATCTGATGAGCATCATATTGATTTTTATATGCAAGAAGTCATAAACGGTAGCGACACAATTGACTTGCCCCAGCGGCTTCATATTTCAGAGGTGACCTGGATCCTAGATTCTATTCACGCTGTCAGGTATAAGGGACATTTGACCAAAGTAAAGCGACGGCTGACCAGTCTAAATCCAGCTGATCGAATCTGGCTGGATTCCAAGACCTCTGTCGTGCTCGTTGAGCCATTTGCCTACTTCTATAATTCTGAATACCATCATGTCTATGCTGTTTCCCAGTTGGTATACCTTAAGTTGGCCCGTTTATTGGAGGCCGATTGTAGCATTTCTCTTATCCTTGATCAGGGCGATCTCGAGCTGACAAGGGCGATAGAAGAACTGTTGCATTATGGATTGCTGAATACAAATATCGATGCCGATTATGTAATGCACGATAATGGTTTTCAATTGGTTAAAAGTTCGTTTGTGAAAGAAGTCGGACGCTCAAAAGAGGGGTTAAGAGTACTGCTGAGTTGTGCCACCCATAGAATGTGTGCGGTTAATGATTTTTCGTTCGCTTTGCTTTCGTTGTTTGAAAAGCCGATTACTAAGAACGAGGTGCGCGACATTTTGAAAAAAGAGGGACTATCGGCAAGCGAGGAGCAATTAAACAAGTTGGTTGATAATTGCATGAAAGCAGATATACTACAATTGATTAGATAGAGGAGGTTTCTGCATGGACGTTATTAACAAAGATCTCTTGGAGCAACTGAAAGAGTTTCAGGAAGAGGGCGTCGTGGTAGAAGTGTTCGACTTTGAGGACTACATGGATAAATTCTGCCATTAGTTTCGGAATTTACTCGCCTCGCTTAAAGGAGAAGTCGATTATCGATTTCTCCTTTTTTAATTAAAGATATTTTTGAAATACATGCTCTTAGCACAGGTTGGCCTCTCAGTAAACTGGGGGGTTGCTTTGGCTAGTTAGAGATATGTGAACGTCCGTTAGACTGAATCTCAGGGTAGAAGGGGCCTCCAGTGTCCAGATCAACAAGGCAATGCTGCGTTTCGGCTAATAAGAACGATGGCTTTTTGCGTGTGGCGGCGGCTTCGCCGCGGATTCGCGTGGCCGATGTCGAGGGCAATGCCGAGGTTGCACTGGCGGCTGTTCGCGAGGCTGCCGAGCGCGGCGTTCGCGCGCTGGTGCTGCCCGAGCTCAACTTGTGCGGCTATACCGCGGCCGATCTGTTCCATAACCGCACATTACTGCATGCCTGCGAGGCTGCTTTGGTGCATATCCTCGATGAGACTCGTGAGCTGCCGATTGTCTTTACCATCGGTCTTCCCGTTGCAGTTGCCGAGAATATCTACAACTGCGCCGCCGTGTGCTGCGCGGGCGAGCTTTTGGGTCTTACGGCCAAGAAGTATCTGCCCAACTATGGCGAGTTCTACGAGCGCCGCTGGTTTGCTCCGGCGCCCGCAGATCCTGTGTGGGTCGAGTTTGCCGGTCAGGGTCCGGTTCCGCTGGGTTCGGGGCTTGTCTACCGTTGCTGTGATGAGGGTGCTGAAGACCTGGTGCTGGGCGTTGAGGTCTGCGAGGATCTGTGGGTGCCGGCGCCCCCTTCGACCGAGATGGCGCTTGCCGGTGCGACGGTGATTCTCAACCCGTCGGCCTCGGACGAGATTATCGGCAAGGCAGACTATCGCCGCAGCCTCATCTCCAATCAGAGTGCGCGCCTGTACTGCGCCTATGCCTATGCAGATGCGAGCGAGGGCGAGTCCACGACCGACATGGTCTTTGCGGGGGAGAACCTCGTCTACGAAAACGGCTCCAAGCTCGCCGCGACCAAACTGCTTACCTGCGATATGGCCATCGCCGATGTTGACCTCGACCGTCTGGTTGCCGAGCGCCGTCGCTCGACGACGTGGACGCGTACCGACGATGCGCCGGAGGCCACGACCGTTGAATTTTCGTTTGAGGGCGTGCTGGCCGAAGAGCCTGTCCTGCGCGATGCGTTCGACATCGACCGCGTCTTCCCCCGCGCGCCCTTTGTGCCGGCCGACCATGGCGACCTGGCCGAGCGTTGCGAGACCATCCTCAATCTGCAGACTGCGGGCCTCAAGACTCGCCTTGCCCACACAGGTACCAAGGCTGCGGTCATCGGCCTTTCGGGTGGCTTGGACTCCACGCTGGCACTGTTTGTGACCGTGCGTGCCTTCGATGCGCTGGGGCTGCCGCGCACCGGTATCACAGCCGTGTCCATGCCTGGCTTTGGCACGACGCATCGCACCAAGTCCAATGCCGAGTCGCTTGCCCGCGACCTGGGCGTGAGCTTCCGCGAGGTTTCGATCCACGCGGCTGTGGAGCAGCACTTCAAGGACATTGAGCACGACCCGGCAGTTCAGGACGTGACCTACGAGAACAGCCAAGCCCGCGAGCGCACGCAGATTTTGATGGACTTGGCCAACCAGGCTGGCGGTTTTGTCATCGGCACGGGCGACCTGTCGGAGCTGGCGCTCGGCTGGGCTACCTATAACGGCGACCACATGAGCATGTACGCCGTCAACGCGAGCGTGCCCAAGACGCTCGTGCGTCATCTGGTGCGCTATGCCGCCGATGTCTTTGGCGGGCGTATTGCCGAGGTCTTGCTCGACATCCTCGATACGCCGGTATCTCCCGAGCTTCTGCCGCCCACGGGCGACGGCGAGATTGCGCAGAAGACCGAGGATTTGGTGGGCCCGTACGAGCTGCACGACTACTTCCTCTACTACCTGCTGCGTTTTGGCTTTGAGCCGGGCAAGATCTACCGCATGGCGCTCAAGAGCTTCGAGGGCGTCTACGACGCCAAGACCGTCCACACGTGGCTACGTACGTTCTACCGTCGCTTCTTTGCCCAGCAGTTTAAGCGCAGCTGCCTGCCCGATGGTCCCAAGGTGGGCTCGGTGACGCTCAGCCCGCGCGGCGATTGGCGTATGCCGAGTGACGCCAGCTCGCGTTTGTGGCTTGCGCAGATCGACGCGCTCAATCCAATTGACTGAGGTTGGCCAAATTGAACCAATGCGGGGGTTGCAAGCGTTACACTTTTGCAATCTGATGGCCCGTATCGCGCGGCGCTCTTGTCGGAGCGCCGCGTTTTTTATATCGAAAGGTGGCACCATGCAGGCATCGCAGCGTCTCGACCGCTTTGGCGCGGAGGTCTTCGCCTCGCTCAACAACAAACTGCTCGCGCTGAAGGCTCAGGGCAAGACCATTTACAACATGAGCGTGGGCACGCCCGACTTTAAGCCGTACAATCACGTGGTCGAGGCACTCACGCAAGCAGCCCAAGATCCCGAGATGTGGAAGTATGCCCTGCGCGACCTGCCCGAGCTCAAGCAGGCTGTGTGCGATTACTATGAGCGCCGCTTTGGCGTTTCGGGCATTACGCCGTCCATGGTGCAGTCGTGCAACGGCACGCAGGAAGGCGTGGGCCATTTGGGTCTGGCCCTGCTCGACCCGGGTGACACCATCCTGGTGCCCGATCCGTGCTACCCGGTCTTTGAGGCGGGTGCCAAGATCGCCGATGCCAAGCTCGAGTACTATCCGCTGATTGCCGAGCACAATTACCTGCCCTATGTGGCGGGTATCGATCCCGAGGTTGCCGATCGTGCCAAGTATATGATCGTGTCGCTGCCCGCCAACCCGGTGGGCTCGGTGGGCACGCCCGAGGTCTACGAGGAGATCATCGCTTTCGCCCGCGAGCACGACCTGCTCATCGTCCATGACAACGCGTACTCCGACATCGTGTTCGACGGCGAGCCGGGTGGCAGCTTCTTGCAGTATCCCGGTGCGCTCGAGGTGGGTGTGGAGTTCTTCTCGCTTTCCAAGTCGTTTAACGTCACCGGTGCCCGCATTGGCTTTTTGGTCGGTCGCGAGGACGTGGTCTCGGCCTTTGCCAAGCTGCGCAGCCAGATTGACTTCGGTATGTTCCTCCCGATCCAGAAGGCTGCTATCGCGTGCCTTAATGGCCCGCGCGATGAGGTCGAGGCACAGCGTCTGAAGTACCAGGAGCGCCGCGATGTCCTGTGCGACGGTCTTGAGGGCCTGGGCTGGGAGCGTCCCAACGCGCATGGCTCTATGTTTGTGTGGGCCAAGCTCCCCGGTGGCCGCACCGATTCGATGGCGTTTTGCGAGGAGCTCATGGAGAAGGCCGGCGTTGTGGTGACGCCGGGCGCGAGCTTTGGTCCTTCGGGCGAGGGACACGTGCGCATGGCGCTGGTCTTGCCGCCCGACCAGATCGCTTTGGCTGTCGAGGCCATTCGCGAGGCGGGCCTGTATTAGAAAGCTATTTCGCCTCGTCAATATATCGAAACCGATTTCGTGCAGTTATTTTACGAATTCTGCAAACAATTTCGGTAAACGGTCGATTTTTGGCTGCGAATAGGAGCATAATCAAAGTCCCGATTGGATGTATTGGGATTACGACAAGCCGCTCGGGTCGTTCCCGGGCGGCTTGTTTGTGGAGTGAGATGGGAGTTTCTAATGGTTAACGAGAAGAAGGTCGCTATTGTCGGCTGCGGTTTCGTCGGTTCGTCTTCGGCGTTCGCGCTGATGCAGAGCGGTCTGTTCTCCGAAATGGTCCTCATCGACGTGGACAAGAACCGCGCCGAGGGTGAGGCCCTGGATATCGCGCACGGCATGACGTTTGCCGAGCCGATGAAGATCTACGCCGGCGATTATTCCGATGTCGCCGACGCCGCCATGATCGTCGTCACCGCTGGCGCTGCCCAGAAGCCCGGTGAGACCCGCCTGGACCTGGTCAACAAGAACGTCAACATCTTTAAGTCCATTATCCCCGAGATTAAGAAGTCCGGCTTCGACGGCATTCTGCTAATCGTCTCCAACCCGGTTGATGTTCTGACCTATGCTGCCATCAAGATGTCTGGCCTGCCCGAGGGCCATGTCATCGGCTCCGGCACCGTGCTCGACACTGGCCGTCTGCAGCAGATGCTTGGTGCCCACGTCGAGGTTGACCCGCGCGATGTCCAGGCCTATGTCATGGGCGAGCACGGCGACTCCGAGTTTGTCGCTTGGTCCAGCGCTCAGGTTGCTGGCGTTCCGCTGAACACCTTCTGCGAGCTTCACGGCCACCTGGAGCATGAGACCGCCGAGAAGCGCATCGCCGAGGACGTCAAGAACTCCGCCTACACCATCATCGAGAAGAAGCACGCCACCTACTATGGCGTCGCCATGGCCGTCAAGCGCATCTGCACCGCCGTTATGCGCGACGAGCAGACCGTTCTGCCTGTCTCCTCGCTCATGGTGGGCGAGTATGGCCTGTCCGATCTTGCCATCTCCATGCCGACCGTCGTTGGCCGCGACGGCGTTGTTTGCCGCGTCCCCGTGCCGCTGAACGACGACGAGCAGCATGAGCTCACCGTCTCCGCCAAGGCTCTCAAGGACATCATCGACAGCGTCGACTTCTCCTGCTAAATCAAGCTCTTTTGGGCAACAGGCTACAATGAAAGGCGTCCGGGCCACACGGTCCGGGCGTCTTTTTGGTGCGAGGGGGTCAGGTTACTTTGCACCACCCCAATGCACCATAGTTGATGGGAGGGCCATGTCGGATTCGCCTAATTTTTTGACCTATGCCCAGACGGCGTTTGATCCGTTTGAGGAACGGCCGTTCTGCGCGGTGGATAGCCTGGTCTTTGCGTGGTTGTCCTATTTGCGTTTGCCGGGTGATATGGCGGAGCTGACGAACTGGCAGGGCCTAGACGTACGCGAGCTGCTGCGCGCCGAGTGCTACCAAGACATGATTGTCGACCTGTGGGATCCGGAGGGGAGCCGTGCCCTGTTGGAGGCTGTGGCAGCAAGCCCTCGCTACCGTGGCGTTCGTGTTTGCGGCTATCGTAGCGTGAGTGATGCCGAGACAACGGAGCAGTTTGCGGCCATGACGTTCCGATTTCCGGCGGGGTTTAGCTATCTTGCCTTCCGGGGGACCGACAGCACGATTGTGGGCTGGAAAGAGGACTTTAACATGGCGTTCCGGTGTCCTGTGCCGGCCCAGGAATCCGCGGCGCGTTATGTAGACGAGGCGGCGGATGCGATTGACGGGCCGCTTTTGTGCGGAGGTCATTCCAAGGGTGGAAACCTTGCGGTGTACGGTGCGGCGATGTGCCCCGATGTCGCCCGTGAGCGAATCGAACGGGCGTATTCCCATGATGGTCCGGGCTTCGTCGAGGAGTTTCTGAGCGGCAACGCCTTCGCCGATCTATCCGGTCGAATCGACAAGACGCTACCTCGGTCGTCGATCTTTGGCATGATGTTCGAGACACAGGAGGACTATGCCATCGTTGAGAGCACCGAGTTTAGCCTGCTGCAGCACAATCCCTTTAGCTGGGTGGTTGATGGTCGCGACTTCGTGTACTGTGAGCGCCTGTCCGCCGGTGCTCGATACGTTGATGGCTCCATTCGCGAGATGCTGCTTGCAGTTTCGCCTAGCGAACGCGAGCGTTTTGTAGATGCGTTGTTCTCCGTGTTTGAGGCTACGGGTGCTGAGCGGTTTGCGGATATCGCTGGGAATCTGCGCGAGAGCCTGCCCGTGATGCTCCAGGCTGCGCAAGGGTTTGACAAGGATACGCGACGCTTTGTCTCGCAGACCATCGTGGCAATCCTTAAATGCGCACTGCTGCCCAAACGACCCCAGATCGACATGCCCGCCGCCGGCAAGAGTTTGGCAGAACAGCTCGAGGCTTGGCAGTCCGAGCTCCTGCGCTAGCCATTGGTGCAAAGCAACCTGTCCCCGATGCACCAATCTTCGATGCGCCTGGGGCGGGCTCGACCGCTATACTGGTTCGTGCCAAAATCGATCTAGAACGGAATGCCGTATATGAAAATCAATCACGCGATTCTGCATATCCTGGACTTTGACTCTGCCGTCAACGTTATGAGCCAGCGCGAGCTCGATACCGAAAGCCGTACCGTGCGCAATTTCGTAACCACGCATCTGCGCCGTGCACGCACCTCGGCCGACAATAAACGCGCCACGTTTGCCGAGAACTCTGCGTTTGGCGGCGAGCTCAAGGGCTATTTCTTTGGCGAGCGCGAGTTCGTGGACCTGTCTCAGCAGGTTGCGGAGTTTATCTCTTCCGAGCTCACCAAAGCCGAGAAAGCTGAGTCCACCGACGTGCTGGTGGCCGATTTTGACGACGATGAGGATGCCCGCTGGTTTGCCGTTATGCTGCTGGGCTCCAAGCAGGCTTTTATGCACGAGGTGGGCCGCGAGGAGGGGGAGGTTCGCAACGACATCGCGCGCCACTACGCTATTCTGCCAAACCCCTCGCAAAAGGTGCCAAGCTATGCCATCGTGCGCGCGAGCACCATGGAGATCGGTTACGTGGACAAGAAGCGCAAGATTGCCGGCGAGGACCGTATGCTTATCCCCGACGGCCTGCTGCAGTGCGACACGGGCGTGTCGGGCAAGGAGGTCATCGACACCGTGACGCGCGTGGTCGAGGAAGTCGCCGAGGAGCACGGTGCCAACACGGCTGTAGCGCTCGCTAAGGTTAAGGCTGCCGTTGCCGAGAAGGTTGAGGATGACGAAGAGCTGCCGCCTTGGGATATCGTCGATGAGGTCTTTGAGGACGAGCCGGTCATCAAGGAAAGCGTGCGCGCGGCACTGACCGAGGAAAAGGTTCCTGAGCGCGTTCCCGTGGAGCGCAAGCAGGTCGAGCGCGCGGCGGTGCGCAATCATAAGATTCGTACCGATACGGGCATCGAGATCAGCTTCCCGGCCGAGATGGGTTCGAACTCCGAGTACATCGAGTTCGTCAACGAGCCCAACGGC
The DNA here is from genome assembly GCF_028209885.1 of Collinsella aerofaciens. GTDB lineage: Bacteria > Actinomycetota > Coriobacteriia > Coriobacteriales > Coriobacteriaceae > Collinsella > Collinsella aerofaciens_BA. The sequence goes on from NZ_JAQLEM010000026.1 coordinate 31,572, forward strand.
CTCATCTCCATCGAGCTCAAAAATATCGGTAGCATCGAGAATCGATAAGTTGCGTTGCGCCTACAGCGAGAAAGCAAAGGCCGAAGCCCTTCGGGACTTCGGCCTTTTTTGTTTTCGGCTTGGTTGCTGACATTGCGCCGCAGGTTGGGCATACGTCAGACACTATGACCCAATCCAGGGGCACGGAAACGACAGGAGCCCCCGCTCGTGACCGCGGGTCGGGGCTGCGAC
>NZ_JAQLEM010000027.1 GCF_028209885.1 Collinsella aerofaciens
TCGCCAACCGCTGGAGCGACGAGCTCGCGGACGTGGCGGACAAGGTGTACACGAGGGATCTGTTTAAGCGGGACTAGGGGAGAGCGGATTGCGCGGATCTGCCGCAATCTAAAAACAGAAACTAAGTTGAGCACGGGGTGTAACGGCTGGCGCCGATTCACCCCGTGCTCTGTTATTCTCGCTATTTACAATAGGATTCGATGCGGCCACGGGCTCGATAGCATTTTGTCATCAGGGATGACAAAATGCAGTGATTAGCTATTGTCATAGCTAATCACTGCATTGTTATAAATCCATGCCGATGTCATCGTGGAAAATAATGCGCATAACGAGGTCTGTTAAGACATGGGTAAAGCTAGCATATGGCAGCGTCGTTGGGCGGATCTGTAGCAACAAAGCGGCACCGGGGCGAATGTCGGCCCCGGTGCCCACGCACCATATCGGCGGTGTTCTTTAGCGATATTCATCAGTGCTCAAGCGCGCAAATACTCAAAGCTGACGGCGAAGGAACTTCTTGCAGAAATTAAACTGTTTCTAGGTTGTATTTACGATAGGAAGCGGCTGTAGATGAATTTTCGTTTTTAATTTTTAATGGCGGAGGAGACAATGGGTCTAATAAATCTACCTGAGTACATCTCAGCAATTGTTGCAATCATCGCGTTGCTTATTTCTTGTTACCAAGCTCGCCTCAGCAATAAACAGTCTCTATTCAATCGACGTTTAAATATATGGATAACCGTCGATAAACTCATGAGTGTTTACGTAAAAAACGCGAAGGACTTGGAACATGATGACGAACCACAAATGGATATCGACCTGCAATTTGCTTTGCTAACTAACACCACGTACTTGCAATCAATTTCAACCTCAATAAATCATGTGTTAGATGCCGACCCTCAACTTAATTTGCATTTAAAGCTTGATGAAATGAAATCGCTCGCCATGGAGGCGAGATTTTGCTTCAAAGGAAAGAGTGGAGAGGCAATTGCCGAATTCATAGAAGCTTATCAATCCCTTTTGTTTTCAATGTATCAGTATCAGATTCTATTGAATAAAATGTCTCGGAGTGCAAAGGAATATCAATGGACGCTTGAACAGGCTTCTGAAAGGTTAGATGAGCCCGATCAACGGCAAGATCTCTTTGAAAAAGAAAGCGCTCTTGCCGCATCATACAAGACTCTATGCAAGCTAAACAAGAGAGGTGTAATTCAGCGGCAAATACAACTAGCAGGCCCTATATGGCACTAAGAGAATTGATGGGGTTACGTGATGACTGGTAGCAGCACTCAGTTTCTACCGATTGTCCAAACAAGCTATCTCGTGACGTAGTTTCAATTCTCCTGGTGGATCTTTTGAGGTAGTGTCGAGAAAGTTGGTGTAGCGCCCGCTTCGAAGCGAGTCGGCCCGGCGTCCTGGAACCTGGAACACGGTTTATATCCTATGCCGCCTCGATCCTGTCCGCAAGTTCGAGGCCCGATTCGATCATCTTCCTGGCCTCCGCCTCAAGCCGTGTCCACGTTGGCGGGACCGTCGATTCCCCGAGTACGACCGTCGTCGTAGAGCTCGTTCATCCTCACCTCGGAGGAGCAGCTGGACTCCTGCCATATCTCGTCCTGCTCGCACATGGCCGCGCTCGCGCGCCGCACCAGCGAACCCGTAGGGGGAACACCTGCACGACGCGCGACCTGCGCATTATCTCTCGGTTGGTCCTCTCCTGAACTTTGTTGTGCGCAGGCGCTTCCAGTGGGTCGGCGGATAGTCGAAGTAGGTCAGCGCGTCGGGCTCGACCCCCTCCAGTGCCGCCGCCCTCGGGCAGCAACAATCCAGCTTGTCGCACGCCGCGTGGTACATGGCCGTCACGGCGGCAGCGCCGCGCCGCGGAACACCTGCACCTTGCGGGCGCTTGTACCCGTGGCGTACATCTCGGCCACGGCGGTCACGGGGACGCGATCGACGCGCCGGTGGCGCTCGAGCACGTCCCCCGGGAAGAAGCTGCCGGAACGCAGCTTCTGGATGCGCAGCGTCAGCGTTCCGACGCAGGTGGCGAGGGCCCTCTCCCGGTAGCCGTTTCGGCTGTTCGCCCCGCCCCCGACCAGCTGTTCGGGGGAGGCGTCCTTAACTGCGTCCACGACCTGCTCGGCGAGTCTGCGAAGCAGCTCCTGCATGTCGATGGCGCCGTCGTCGAAACGGGTCATGGCGAGCATATCCGGCGTCGGGTCTGATAAGATTTCCGTAGCGGTCTTTGTCCTTTCCCAAAACCAGTTGTTGTGGTGATTTCAGATTCTAGAACGGAGGCCGTTTTTCCTTAAACGGGCACTGGGGTGTCACCCTTACACCAACATTTTCGACGCGATCTTCGGGGACCTTTCGGTCTCCGAGTCATCTACTGTTTTCTAAGCTGTTACATAAATTAAAATCGGTCCTTGAGGAATAAAAGAAGATCCTCGGGGGTCGATTTCATAAATCGAAAACCAAAACCATCCGGGCAGAAACTATCGATCTAATATTTGAAGCAATATTTAAATTGATGTCACATAGATACATCTACTCAAATATTATTATTTATAATAGAACATACGTTTGAATTGGAGAATTGTGGCAAACGATACCGACTTCAAGTCTTTTCTAAAAGATATCAACCCAAGTAAATCAACTATCGAGGAAGCAAGCAGACTTCACCAGAATCTTAGGAATCACTTGAAAAATTGTGAGAGCTATAAACATATTTATATTCACAGCTATTTGTCGGGATCTTACGCTAAGCAAACGTTCATTCGCCCAAAAAAGAATTCAGATTGCTGCGATATTGACGTTGTCATCGAAACTAGTCGTTCAACAAACGATTCTCCGTCTTTTGTATTGAATGAGCTTGAAAAGGCCCTCAAACTACGCAGCTGTTACCAAAATACGACTATTCAAAATCATTCTGTCGGTATTGATATGGCAAGTTTCCATCTTGATGTTGTGCCCTTGGTCAGAGATGAAAACGGTTTTCATAATATTGGATCATCTAAGGAAGGCACTTGGAAGCGAACTGATCCGAAGAAACATATTTCTTGGACAACAGAAGTTAATCAAGGGTATGAAAAAGCATATAAGCCTTTGGTGAAAATTTTTAAATGGTGGCGAAGAGAAAACTGTCCATCGAATGTCAAATATCCAAAGGGAATTACTCTTGAGAAAATGATTGCTGATAATTTACCAGAACCGCACCTCACGATTGAAGAGCGTGTAATGCAAACAATGGCCAATTTGTCAGAAGCCTACTCAGAGGATTTAAGTTCTGGCAACACTCCATTTATCGAAGATCCCGCATTTTGCGAAAATAACCTAGCGGAAAAGTACAAGCACAACGACTTTCTTGAGTTTTCAAATAAACTGATCGAACAACTTGATCTTCTTGCAGAAAAAGGCACTGGCAACGATATTTGGAGAACCATTCTTGGCATTAATTTCCCAGCAGGGAATGAATCGAGATCTTACGCAGCTGGAACGAGGCGAATTACACAGGAACGCGCGTTGTCCGTTACCCATAGACAAAAGCTGAAGTATCCCTTGCAATCTCAAAAACCAAATGCAACCATCACTGCAACTGCCACTCTTCCTTCGGGCAAACAAATCAATCTTCCAAATGATGGGCCGGCGGTTCCGAAAGGGTCCTCAGTGATATATAAAGTCACATACAGCCCAATTAAAGACGGGCGTGTAAGATGGCAGATCACCAATACCGGTGAAGAGGCTATGCGATGCTGTCAACGTGGGGGCTTTGAAGTTCCCAACGAAGGGAAAACTTCAAGACGAGAAGAAACAGCCTATACCGGAAAACATATCGTGCAGTGCTTTGTGGTGCGCAGAGGTTACTGTGTGCGATGGACCCGCCCGTTTTTCATTAATGTGGAGTAGACTATGATTATAGATTTTTTAACATCGGTCTTTAACCTGTTGTCCAATATTTTTGGCTGCATAGAAACCATCTGCACGGTATTAGGGTTTGCTGCAGGTTTAGCCATATTTGTTGGCTCTTTAGCTGGTATAACCCAAGCTATGTGTAGATTCGGGCTAGCGCTATGCGCAAAGAGGATTGCCATCATTGCAGGAAGCGATGATTTTAATGATATAAAAAAGGACTTAGTCAATTCAGGGCTTATAAAAGCAAAGAATATTCAACATGTAACTAATAAACATCTTAATGAAGTTCAGTCTGCTCTCTTAGTAATTATTGTTTATGGATATCTAGAGTATGAAGAATTCAGTGCTGTTGCCCGTGGAAAAAAGACCCAGTGCGGATTAATCGTCTACTGTCCTCCTGAAAAGGGTCGGATTGACGCGCGGGGCATGAAACTACTAAGCATGATTCCATTTACTGCGCTTTGCAACTTCAGGGGACGAATGGTCAACGACGTTCTTCTGATGATGCTATCCACGTCGTTTAAAGGAAAAGATATCAATTAGGGCACCATCCCCTAAACAGCCCGTATAACCAATCAACTAACGGCATAAGCTATGACGCGGAATGGCTTTCAGATCAATCGAGTATTCCACTGCGATCAATGACCCCAGTAACGCATTTCTCATTGTATGCAGCGTGAACATCTCACAAAATGTCATAAGGCAGTTCGTAATTTAACGTTTGACTTTAATAGAGCTGATTCTCTCAACATAAACTAGTATTATTGAATTAATACTAGCAAAGTTGTTCATTCTTAAAGATTGCCTACACGATGAAATTTTTCTTTTGGAATATAAACAAACATGATCTTTCTGATCTTATTGTTAGTTTTATTATTACGGAAAATGTAGATGTGGCAATTTTTGCAGAAGCTTCCGAAATGGACTTCACATCACTTCAAATTAAACTAGACGGCAATTATAGGCTTTTAGGATTTCCTGAATTTCCTGGTAAAGTGCGCTTTTTAGTAAAATCAAACACCAAAGCCTTCGAGTTCATGGATGCGCAACGTTATTCAGTTGGCACTTTTTCTCTTGGGTCGTCATTAATTAATATAGTTGGGGTTCATTTACCTGACAGATCAACTGATCCAAACGGCAGTGGTCGAGAATTAGCGGCCCGTGAAATTATGGAAGAACTAAACGAAAGGGCCTCGCGCTTCGCTCATACCTCCAATGTGATAATTGGTGATTTCAACGCATCGCCCTTCGACCACGAAATGATTAAAGCGACCAGCTTTAATGCGACGCTATATTCAGAAGTCGCATGCCGCCTAAAAACGAAAACGTACTCGTTTCACCAATTCCCCTTTATGTATAACCCTACTATTGAATTTATTTCCGAGGCAAATGATAACTGTGGATCATTTTATCGATCAAATGGTGCAGACACGTACTATTGGCATTGCTACGATCAGGCCATCGTAAGCCCTGATTTGTCCAAGAGAATACTCCGCTACCGCTATCTTCGCTCTATCGGTGACACATCTCTTATTGCCAACAACTCACCCAATAAAGCCGTAAGTGATCATTTGCCTTTATTTATCGCGATTGGAGAATAGAGCATGGATACAGAGAATTTATGGGAAGATTTATTTACTAGCAACGATATTAATACCACCGACTCGTTCATATCAATCATCGATTCATATGCACAAGATTTGGAATCCGCGTCAAGTAATAAGGTGCATGCTAGATTTACTCAAATTAAAATCACCGAGTCTTCGCCGTTGCAAATCTCGCAGGAATATGCCCAAACTGTTAAATCAGTTATTCAAGGTACAAAAACTGAGAAGGATCAGCTCTCACAAAAAGACGCTAATTCCTTATACGATACGAATAGATATGCATTTGACATTTACGGCGATGAATACAAATTCCGTGTGTTTACGGCAGATGTCGGCCCCGTTTATCCGGTGCGCGTCAAACCTGATAAAGATATTTGTCACGAAGTCGAAGATGACCTTGAGCGTTTTCTTGATTTGTACACCGAAACACTAAATTATTGGATAAATGATGACGAGGCAGTTCATTCCTTTTTCAAGGTAATCATTAAAAGCCGCAAAATGCAATTCATGGTCAAACGGCTTTCAGGAGACTAAGCTGGTAAGTTAAGCACGACGTTTGCCGCCTGTACCTAAATAGCGACGATAGGAATCGCCTCGTGAGGCGCCGCCATGAAGATATAAAGCTTGCAAGCTTCGTTGATTTGGAGACCGGGGAAGTTCGCTTAACTATGTCTAGGGCATTAGGAGAAGCGCAAAAGCAACGTGCTAGTTATTCCTGGTCCACGCTTTCATGTCCAACGTACCCCCCCATTCACCGACTGACAAAACGATTTACACCTAATTATTGGCGATGCTCAGAGACATTTTCTTTGCTTGCGGCTTGATCTCGCTAAACTAATAGCTGCTGCTACCAGGTATTTTTCTTGAGCAGCTTCTATTGGCTCCTGCGAAGATCGGAGCGGTTATGTTTACTGCCGCGTTCCACACTAGCCGTCGCTACATCCTGTTTGCCGCCATGGCCTGCCTATGCGTTTTGCTGGGCGGGCCTTCTTATGCCGCGGGTGCGGAGAGCCTCATCATTGCGGGCGCGACGTACTACGAGCCGGGCGTCTCGGGCCCCGGTTGGGCCTGGACCGATGCCGACCACCTGGAGCTCAACGGCTTTTCTGGCGAGGCCATCGGCGCCGATGGCGACCTGGTGGTGACCTTGACCGGGCAAAACTCCGTTAAGGAGATGCAAACGTCCATCGTGGACATTTCGCAGTGCGGTCTGGAGGTGTGGGGCAACCTGACGCTCCGCGGCAACGGCTCGCTAACGGCCACGGGCCCGCAGTGCGGGATTCACGCGTTTCAGGCATTGGTGGTAGACGGCTGCACCGTCAATGCCCAGGCCGACGGGGCCGGCATTGAGGACGAGGTTGTGGCCGGCCTGGTCGCGGGTCGTCTTGTCGTTCGCGGCGGCGGGCGCGTTGTTGCCGCGGGCGCGGGCTCCGGAGCGGGCGTGCACGCTTACGGCGCGTACCTGCTAGACGAGGATCCCGGCGATGGCGTGCCCTTCGGGACGCTTGCCGTCGATGCCTCGTGGCTAGATGCGACCGGCGCCGACGGCGGCGTTGGCTGCCTGGCCGGATCGCTTACGTCCGCGCGCTTTGTGGCGCCCGCAGGTGGGGCCTTTGGGACTAGAGGCGTGTTGGATGCCGGCGGGGCCGTAGCCTCGCATGTGGTGATTGAGCCCGAAGACGCCACGCCGCCGGCAGGGGAGACCGATGCGCGCGATGTACCGAGTGATGGCCGCGAGCCTGCCTCCAGCGCCGATCCTGCTGCGGGAGAGTCTGGTCCGGGAACGGTAGCGCGCCCAGAGATGAAGCCTGCGGCTGCGACAACAACAACCACTACGGCGACTAAGACTTCGGTTACCAAGACTGCTAAGCCCAAGGCCGCTACCACGACAACCGCCTCGCTTCCCAAAACCGGCGACAACTGCTGGATTATCGCGTCCATGACGCTTTTCCTTCTTGGCATTACGCTCCTAGGCGTCGTGATTCGCCGATATAGCGTCCAATAAGTATTTTGCAAACGGTCGGGCCGATAAATCGACCATTGCAGCCATGCCTAATGCGTTGAGGCTTTTGGAGAACTCCTAATGTCCACCACGATGGGGCAACCACCTTTTATCGCCTCTTTTTACTTGATGACGAGGAAGCGATAGAGGCGTTTGCCACTTCTATAATGCTGCTGCATGAAGGCTTACTTGCATTTGGAAAATGCTACACAACCTGTATGACAGGCGACGAGGCCACCCCTATACATGGTCGAATCAAATCGCTTCTATCAAACACATTTTGCACCTTCTTTGGGCAGTCCTCGATTGATAGATTTTCGGACATCTTCGAGTCCTTGAATACGAGTATCGTTCTAGCGATATCATGCTAAACTATCGCTATAACGATACTCGTTAGGAGGCTCACATGGAACTGTGGCATGGTTCTCAGAAAATCATTGAGACTCCCCAGCTTGGCCTGGGGAAAATCCATAACGACTATGGACAGGGATTCTATTGCACAGAGAGCCTCGACCTTGCAAGGGAATGGGCATGCTCGCGCGATGCCGATGGCTTTGCGAATCGCTATGAACTCGATATAGCCGATCTCAAAGTTCTCGACTTGCTATCGCCGCAGTATTGCGTCCTGCATTGGATAGCGTTGCTCGTTGAGCATCGTTCTTTTCGCAAAGATACCGCCATTGCCGCGGGGGCGTGCGAATATCTCCATGATCACTTTCTACCTCAGACGAGCACTTGCGACGTAATAAGGGGGTGGCGTGCGGACGACTCGTACTTTAGCTATGCCAGAGCTTTTGTAAACAATACGATCACCGTCGATCAGCTTGGACGATCTATGAGGCTCGGTAACCTGGGGGAGCAGATTGTGCTCAAAAGCGAGCGTGCGTTTAAGAGGATTCGTTTTGCTGGATTTGAACGTGCGCAGCAAGCTCTGTATGGTCCATTGGCCAAGGAACGAGATGAAGCGGCAAGGGCGCAGTATCGGGAGCTCCTTGCCGAAAACCCGTTTGAGGGAATACGTATCGTCGATATCATTCGAGAGGGGATGACGGGCGATGACCCACGCCTACAGTGAGATGTATCTCGAGGATGCAATGAGAACGCTGGGCGAGGCGGTCGATTTTGCTCTCTGTGACCAAGGGCTGACTCCAGCCGAGTTGACGGCGATTATGTCGAACGCTCTTGAGATGAAACAGTTTGAGCGCGGTATGCCTCGCGTCGTCTGCGGCATGGCGGGCGACGAGCTCGCGCGCGATATTATCGCCCATGCGGGACTGACCCCCGTCAAATGTAGGGAGACCTATCCGTTCGACCGTTCGCCTCAATATTGGGCGGGGTGGGTTATGGCCTATACGCAATGGATGAGCAGCTTGGGCTTTAATAAGCTACTCGAAGTCGCTCCGCTCGATTGGATCATCGGCTCGTACCATCCGCTCCACGAGGCCTCCGAAGATAAATTCGCCCAGATTGTCATCGAAAAATGGAACAACGCCCAGGCAGACAAAAAGGGCCTCAAGGCGGCACGAAAGGCTGCCGGACTAACGCAAAAACAGCTTGCCGCCCAATCGGGGGTTAAGCTTCGCGCCATACAACTCTACGAGCAGAACCAGCTCGACCTACGCCGCGCCTCGGTTTCCTCGGCATTGGCGCTTGCAGACACCCTAAACTGCACCATCGAAGACCTCGTCTGGCAACCGATTGCTCTGGAGTACGACTCGCAGGCTATTTCGTCTGTAAAGCTATAGAGGAGTCAGACATGCCTTGGAGCTATGTTCAACAAGATGACGGCGCTGATTGCGTTGCTCAAGAAGATCATTCAACTGCGCACGTGGCAAATTCAGCATCACCGATTTTGCTCGGCGGCACCACGTCAATCGACGAAGCTATTCGGCTGACCATTTCGAACATGCCCAACGCGCTCAGGCTCTTGGAGAACTCATGATGGCGGACACGAAGCGGGGAGCGCATCCGTTCGCGCCGCTCGTGCTCGATGATGCCGGTTTGCTCGAAGATATGGCCGCGGCCGTGATGCGCCTGCACAGCACGCTGATGACGGTCGGACGCTGCTATACAACCGACGCCACAGGCGACCGGGCCGCGCTTGAGCTTGGATGCGTCGAGTCCGTGCTTGCGGGTGCATTCTGTACGATATTCGGTCAATCGCCGGCCGATCGCTTCGCAGACATCTTTGACCAGGTCACCTACGTGGCCGAGCACATGGTCAAGGACCACATCTTTGAAGACGGTAACAAACGAACCAGCCTTGTCTTTGCGTTGTCCGTCTTAAGGTTCGCAGGCACTCCGGTCGTGCTGTCTGACAGCCCCGAACCAAAAGACAACCAGTACTACGCCTGGATCCAGGACCTCGTTTCCAGTCGCCGCACGAACAGCGAGCTAGCCAAAGAGCTGCGCTGCGGATTTGTTGCGGGCACGGGCGATCTGTCGCTCGTATAGAATCTAAGCATCCGCACGCCGGTTAATGAATTGATTGGACACCACATGGAACTCCCTAGCACCCTGTGCAGTAATGTGTACGACTTCGCGTTTTGCCCCGAGCCCTGCTACGACCGCCTGGTCGACCTCGCCGACCCCGAGGACTGGGGTCCCGGCAACCGCATCCTCAAAAACTACCTGTCGTTTTCGTTTAGCCGCGCGGAGTTCCTGACCGAGCGTGACTTGAACCAGACCGGGCCGTCCAACCTGCCGCTGGTGTTCGACAATGACCGCTGCCTGTTCAATACCGGCCTGTACACGCGTCGCTACGAGACCATCTACGGCCTGTTTGAGCCCAACACCAAGCCCGACGCGCGCCAGCGCTGGGTTTTGAAGGGCTTCTTTAAGGAGAGCGACCCCATGCTGGTCTCGTTTGAGTACCTGCCGTGCCGCGTGCGCTTTGCCGAGGACCCCTCCGAGCTTGTCTTTGACTACCGCCTGCCCATCCGCTCCAACATCGACCACATTCTGGGCGACGAGGAGAATCTGACGCGCATTCCTGCTAGCCTGATGGGGGAGGACAACTCGCTGCTGCTGCGTCGCGCCTTTGAGGGGGCTGTCGTCGAGGCCGCCCGCCGCGCCGCAGCCAACTATACGCTCGCGGTGCCGCAGTTCTACGGCGGCCGGATCCAGCTACTCCTACCGCTGTGCCTGACCGGCGACAAGCCCGAGCTGGCGCTGACCATCCAACGCGAGGACGGTTTCTACGCCGCGCGCACCTGTCTCACGCTCGACATGGCCTACAACAACGCGCGACTTATCTGCCGCCCCGAAACCTCGTGGATTAAACGATAAAGGGTGATTTAGCTGCGGTTTTGCCGATTGTTTTGGTCGTTTTGACTTGGCTAGCACCCACGAATTTAAAATCGAGGGCAAAAAGTTCTTGGAAAACCTCGCGCGGCTATGTTAGTATCTCTTTTGCCGAAAGGCGACGGGCGATTGGCTCAGGGGTAGAGCATATCCTTCACACGGATGGGGTCACAAGTTCGAATCTTGTATCGCCCACCATCTAAAGTACAGGTCAGAGGTGTTAAGCCTCTGGCCTTTTTCTTTTTGACACCAAGGGTGATTCCAAAACGAATCGTAGTCGTATAAGGCGTCATTTTTTTCGCACCCTTTTTGCTGACGCCATTGCATGTTTTGTATAAAACGCATGCGTATTTTCATTGAATTCCCCATGTGATCCGCGCGCAAATGTGGAGACAGGGACCACATGCCCAAAGCTCCTTCCAGCGGTTTTCTATCACACGACGGTTTTTCGGCGGAACTCGGCATGCTTTTGTCAGCATTTGGTTTGCTTCCCGTACTTACCCGCATGATGCCCCGGTAGATAATCGGCCATGCCCGCAATCCGCACGGCCTACGGTCGAAACCAGGGGAGGCCACATGGACGAAATCGTCTGCGCAAACACCGCATTCCGCTACTGGCGCTGCCCACCGCAGGTGCATGACCTCTACCCGTGCCTACCCAGCTCCGATGACGGCTGGCGGGCCCTATCCCAAGCCCCTTTCGTAACCGATGTCCTCAAGACCCCGATTATCGCTGTTGCTTCGCCAGGTTGTTGTAATCACCACTCGGGATTGCGCTCCACTATTCGCTGGGAAGGGGCTTCGGATACCGGCACAACAACCGGCACTCATTTAGGCTTTAGCGTCACCAATCCGCTTAACACTTTATTTACTATGACACGCTTTGTGTCCCAAATAGATCTCGTACTGGCTATGTACGAACTTTGCGGCTGGTTTTCTGTTTTCGAGCCGACCCCCGCTGTCGAAATGCAGTTAAAAATCGCGTTAAAGGAGAATCGCAATTCCAGCACGCAGGATCTGTTCGAACTTGGAGAAGGCGAAGACGAGATTCCTTGGAAACGAGTTTATGCCCGCACAACCGTAAAGGTCCCAGCAAATGAAGGCCAAACGAACAATCGCGAGGATGGAAGAGAGGTTACGAAACTCAAAGGTACTTCGCTTTGGATGAGAAAGCCACTCATCGAACTGAGCGACTTGCATCGATTCGCCGAAAAGGTCAAAAGTCAAATGTGGGGAAAGCAGTTTTATGATGCCGCTCAGCAGGTTATCGGCATTGCTGCATCTCCACTCGAGGTCGCGGGGGTCCTGCTTCTAAGTCGTTCTCGACGTCTAGGTGGTTCAGGATTCAGATACGTATACCTCAACGATTTAACCCCTCTATCCGAGGAAGCCCAAAGCATCGCAGGTCAAAAGGTTTGCTACGGTGACATCGTGATTGTAAACCCAATCCTAATGAAGGCAGCAATTATCGAAATCCAAGGTGAGGTCATCCATGGGTCAGGCGCGGTACTTGACCAAGATGCGGAGCGCATGACTGCGCTCCAGAGCATGGGTTTCGATGTGTTCCTGGTAACCCACGATATGCTTAACGACAAAAAACAGCTAGACGCCATAGTCAAAAGCGTCTGCAGTCGTTTGGGGATTCGGTATAAAGCCAAATCCGAGGCAATGAAGCGCGCCGAGACGCGACTGCGAGCAAATGTTCTGTGCAACTGGTTGGAACTCGGAAATTAGCCGGCAACAAGGCGCTAGAACGACCTAGTTTTCCTGCTAGTGAATTAGTATCATTTCAAAACTATGCCGGATTACGGGGCTGGACCCGGACCGGCCGTCCATACCCTGCATTTCGCTGAATGCGCAAGTCGTCTACCTGCGGTTTTGATTTTACCGATTACGGCATGCTCGGGGGTTCCCGGCCTGGCCCCGTAAACCGGCATGGTTTTGAAATCGCCGGGTCGGCGGGAGCGCGATTGGCCCCGATAATGGGCCCGGCGCCGGCGGGATGGTCGTTGGGCGGATGGCGGCCCGCGCCGCGACTGCGAAATTTTCCAAAATTGCCCTTGCGTCGCCGTCCGAGTTCCCGTATAGTACTTCTTCGCACGGGGGCGTAGCTCAGCTGGGAGAGCGCTTGACTGGCAGTCAAGAGGTCAGGGGTTCGATCCCCCTCGTCTCCACCCGAGCATTGAATGAGGCTCCAACGCAAGTTGGGGCCTTTTTTCATATTGGCACACAAGGTCAAAGGCGGCACCATGATCCTCCTGGTCGACAAGATCGAAAAAAGCTTCGGCGCGCGCGTCCTCTTTAGTGGCGCGTCCTTCCAGATCAACCCCGGCGAGCGTTTTGCGCTCGTGGGACCCAACGGCGCCGGCAAAACCACCATGCTCAAGATCATCATGGGCATCGACAGCCCCGACGCCGGCCAGATCCAGTACGCAAAGGACTGCCAGGTAGGCTACCTAGAGCAGGAAACCAACCTGGAGCACAAGGACACCACCATCCTTGCCGAGGTCATGGCGGCCGCCAAGGAAATTCGCCGCATGGGCGAGCGCGCCAACGAGCTGCAGGCCCAGATTACCGAGCTCTCCGAACAGGGGAAGGATGTCGACGCGCTCCTCAACGAGTACGGACAGGTCCAGGACCGCTTTGAGCACCTGGGCGGCTACGAGCTCGAGAGCAACGCCCGCAAGATCCTATCTGGCCTGGGCTTTAAGGTCACCGACTTTGAGCGCCCGTGCTCCGAGTTCTCGGGCGGCTGGCAGATGCGCATCGCGCTCGCCAAGCTCTTCCTGCGCCACCCCGACCTGCTGCTGCTGGACGAGCCCACTAACCACCTGGACCTCGAGAGCGTCCAGTGGCTACGCGGCTTTATCGCCAACTACGACGGCGCCGTACTCATCGTCAGCCACGACCGCGCCTTCATGGACGCCTGCGTCGACCACGTGGCCGCGCTCGAGAACCGCCGCGTGACCACCTACACCGGCAACTACAGCAGCTACCTCAAGCAGCGCGAGGACAACCTGGAGCAGATGCGCGCCAAGCGCGCCGCCCAGGAGCGCGACATCGCCCACATGCAGGTCTTCGTCGATAAGTTCCGCTACAAGCCCACCAAGGCTGCCCAGGCTCAGGAGCGCATCCGAAAGATCGAGCAGATCAAAAAAGAGCTCGTCATCCTGCCCGAGGGCCACAAGCACATCGACTTTAAGTTCCCCGATCCGCCGCGCTCGGGCGACATGGTCGTGGGTCTGGAGGGCGTGTCCAAGTCTTACGGCAACAAGCACATCTACAGCGATATCGACCTCAAGCTCTACCGCGGCGAGCACGTGGCGCTCGTCGGCCCCAACGGCGCCGGCAAGTCCACGCTCATGAAGATTCTCGCCGGCCTGGAGCCGCCCACCACCGGCACCCGCGATCTGGGCACCAACGTCGGCGTCGCCTACTACGCCCAGCACGCACTCGAGGGCATGACCGAGTCCAATACCGTCCTGCAAGAGATTGACACCGTCACGCCCAAGTGGACCGTGCCGCAGCAGCGCAGCCTGCTGGGCGCCTTCCTGTTTAGCGACAACGATTCCATCGAGAAGCAGGTCCGCGTCCTCTCCGGCGGCGAAAAGGCGCGTCTGGCACTGGCCAAGATGCTTGTGGCCCCCGAGGCACTCCTGTGCCTGGACGAGCCCACCAACCACCTGGACATCGACTCGGTGGACATGCTCGAGAACGCCCTGCAGAACTTCCCCGGCACCATCGTGCTGATCAGCCACGACGAGCACCTGGTACGCGCTGTGGCCAACCGCATCATTGACATCCGCGACGGCAAGGTCACGGTCTACGACGGCGACTACGACTACTACCTCTACAAGCGCGAGGACCTCGCAGCCCGCGCCGCCGCCGAGGCGGCAGGGGAGAGCGCACCGGCCGCGGCCAAGTCCGCTAAGGTCACCGCGGCCCAGTCCGATGCGCCCGCCGCACCCAAGCCTGCCGAGGGCAAAAAGACCAAGGAGCAAAAGCGCGCCGAGGCCCAGGCCCGCGCCGCGCTCAACAAAAAACTCAAGGGCGTGCGTAACCAGCTCAAGAAGATCGAGACGGAGCTCGACAAAAAGCGCGCCCGCTATGACGAGCTTATGGAATTGATGGCAAGCGAAGAGCTTTATGCCGATCAAGACAAGTTCAACGCCGCGCTGGGGGAATATAACGGCCTTAAGCAAGAGCTGCCCAAGCTCGAGGACGAATGGCTGGAGCTTTCCACCCAGATCGAAGAGGAGACCGCGCGTGAACTCTCGTAAGGCCGCTGCCGTGGCGATGAGCATCATCGCCACCGCCTGTCGCATCTGCGGCATTTTTATGAGCGCGATGACCGTGCTGCTGTGCTTTAGCGGCCTCACCGCCAAGCTGCAGATCGTTGGCTTTGTCGTTGAGCTTTCGCGTGCACTGCCGAGCGCCATCGCCGGCTACGGCGTCATCACGTCGCCTTTTGGCGGTGTGTTCCGCCTGGATTATGCTATCGTCGCTGTGATCCTGTTTGTAATTGACTACCTGCTCACGCGCGCCTCGCGCCGCGTCCGCTAGGGGAGCGTTATGTCCAGCAGCTACATCATGAACCTGCTCGCCAGTGCCGTTGCCGTCATCGTTGGCATCGTGATCCACGAGAGCGCGCACGCCGCCGCAGCCTGGGCGCTCGGCGACAAAACGGCTCGCTCGCGCGGCCGCGTCTCGCTCAACCCGCTCAACCATATCGACCCGTTTGGCACCATCATCTTGCCGCTGCTCATGCTCGCCGCAGGCGGTCCCGTGTTCGCCTTCGCCAAGCCCGTGCCCGTCTATCTCAACAACCTCAAGCACCCCAAGCGCGACGAGGTCCTGGTGAGCGTAGCCGGCCCCACATCGAATTTCGCACTCGCGTGCCTCGCGGCCGCCCTCATGCACGTAACGTACGGCAATCTCTACGCCGGCATGTCCTTTGCCGTGGCGTCCCAAATTATGAACTTCGGCGCCACGTTTATCGTGGTCAACCTGTCGCTCGCGTTCTTTAACCTCATTCCGATTCCGCCGCTTGATGGCTCGTCGATCATCGTGCCCTTCCTCAAGGGCAAGGCGCTCAACAACTATTACCGCATGCAGCAATACGCTATGCCCATACTCATCCTGGTTCTATACCTGCTGCCTATGTGGACCGGCATCGATGTAATCGGCCGCTATTTCGACGTTACCGTGTATCCGCTTGCTGAGCAGCTGCTCAACTTCGCAATCGCCGGCATCTAAGGTAAACTTACAGGTCGTCCGTGTAAAACGGTCGCAGCATGCACCCAAACCGCGCCGCGAAGGCGCCGTCAAAGGAGGTCGAAGATGTCGTATCGCGTGTCGACGCAGGTCTACAGCGGACCGTTCGACCTGCTGCTGCAGCTGGTAACCCGCCAAAAAGTAGATATCGGCGCTATCTCCATCAGCGAGGTGGCCGAGCAGTACCTTGCCGAGGCCGAGCGCATCGAGGCGCTGGACCTGGACGTAGCAAGCGACTTTTTGCTGGTCGCGGCAACCCTTTTGGACATCAAGGCTGCCTCTCTGGTGCCGCAGGAGGCCCCGCGCAAAGTCGATGACGACGATGACGAGTTCGACGAAGACCTCGAGGAGCTCAGCACGCTTGACGGCGACGCGCTGCGTGAGGTCCTGATCCAGCGCCTGATTGCCTACAAGCAGTTTAAAGGCGCGGCTGCGGCCCTCGGTGCGCGCATGCAGGCCGAAAGCCGCATGCATCCGCGCGTGGCCGGCCCCGACCCCGAGTTCTTGGGCCTAATGCCCGACTATCTGGCCGGCATTACCCTGCGCGGTCTGGCCGTTATCTGTGCCGACCTGGATGGCAAACGACAGACCTTCCTGCTGGAGGCCGAGCACGTGGCGCCGCATCGCGTGCCGCTCGACCTGACGGTGGCCTCGGTCGACCGCTTTACCATGGCGCACCAAACCTGCACTTTCCGCGAGCTGCTGGACGGCGATGCCACCACCGAGCAGCTCGTTGTCACCTTCCTGGCCATGCTGGAGCTCGCCAAGCGCGGCTCGCTTACGCTGAGCCAGGACAAGATCTTCGGAACCATCCGCATCAACCGAGTCGAGGGAGCCGAGGCATACGTGCCCGGCGAGGGCCCCGAACTCACCGAATAGGAGCCGCAACCATGTCAACCCTTTCCACGCTGGAGGCAAACAGCCTCAAAGGCGCCCTCGAGGCGCTGCTGCTGGTGTCGAGCGACCCGGTGAGTGCGCCCGCGCTGGCCGGTGCGCTCGATATCGCCCCCGGCGAATGCGCGTCGCTGCTCGCCGAGCTCAAGGTTGAGTACGAGGAGGCCAACCGCGGCTTTCAGCTGCGCGAGGTCGCCGGCGGCTGGCGCCTGTTCACGCACCCCGCCTACCACGACGTGGTCGAGGCCTATGTGTTGAGCTGGGACACGCAAAAGCTGTCCCAGGCGGCGCTCGAAACCCTGGCCGTCATCGCATACCACCAGCCCGTAACGCGCGAGGTGGTCAAGGGCATCCGCGGCGTCAACTCAGACGGCGTCATCGCGTCGCTCGTGGACAAGGGTCTGGTGCGCGAGCTCGGCCGCGACCCCCAGCGCGGTCAGGCCATCATCTACGGCACGACCAACGCCTTCTTGGAAAAGTTCGGTCTGCGCTCCACCCGAGACCTGCCCGACCTGGAGCAGTTTGCCCCCGACGAGCAGTCGCGCCAGTTTATCCGCGAGCGCCTGAGCGGCCGGAGTATTCAGTCCACGCTCGAGGAGCAGGCCGAGGACCTGGACGAAGAGCGTGAACTGCTCGATACCGATGTTGAAGATGTTGAGGCAGTCGAGAACTTGGAGAGCCTGGTCGTCGACGAGACCTCGGAGGATTTGCATGACGAGGACTAACGAAGTAGGGGAGACGTGCGCCATGGGCAACGCAGTACCCGCAACCGACGCCCAGCCCGTCTATCCGCACACCATGCGCCTGCAGCGCTTTTTGGCGCGTGCGGGCGTGGCGAGCCGCCGCGGCTCGGAGGACCTGATGACCGCCGGCCGCGTGACCGTCAACGGCCAGGTCGCGACCGAGCTGGGCACCAAGGTCGACGTCGACCACGATCACATCGAGGTCGACGGCATGCCCGTCAAGCTCAACCAGGGCGCCGTGTACTTGATGCTCTACAAGCCGACCGGCTACCTCACCACCATGAGCGACCCGCAGGAGCGCCCTTGCGTGGCCGACCTGGTCCCCCGCGACCGCTTTCCGGGACTATTCCCGGTGGGCCGCCTGGACCGCGACACCACAGGCCTTTTGCTCTTTACCACCGACGGCGACCTGTCGCAGGACCTACTGCACCCCAGCAAGCACGTCTACAAGACATACCAGGCACTCGTGGACGGACAGCTGACCGACCGCGATCTAGAACCGCTCCGCCGTGGCATCGAGCTCGACGACGGTCTGTGCCAGCCGGCTATCTGCCGCATCATCAACGCGCGCGAGGCAGAGGCCGTGGCTCCGCAAGGCATCAAGCACGGCACCACCGCCGTGGAGGTCATCATCCGCGAGGGTCGCAAGAACCAGGTCAAGCGTATGCTGGGCAAGATTCACCATCCGGTGATCCGCCTTCACCGCTGCAACTTTGCCGGCCTGGAGCTCAAGGACGTGGCCAAAGGCTCGTGGCGCGAGCTCACCGACCGCGAGGTGCAGATCCTCAAGGCCGGCGGCATCCCGCCCAAGCAGGCCAGCTCCAAGCGCGCCGCCGCGCCCGCGACCAACACCGCCAGCCGCACGCGTCACCACGGCAGCCACGGCTCCGCTCCCAATCGTAACACCTACCGCGAGCGCTACACGGGCTAGGCAACCCGCCGCGCCCCAACGCCCGCGAACCATACCAGCACGTCACCCATCGAAAGGAAGCATTGCATGATCGTCGCCATCGACGGCCCCGCCGGTTCCGGCAAGTCCACCATCGCCAAGGAGATCGCCCGCCAGCTGGGCTTTAACAAGCTCGACACGGGCGCCATGTATCGCGCCGTCACCTTCGCCGCGCTCGACCGTGGCATCGATTTGGACGACGAGGCGGCAATCGACGCCCTCGCCGAGCAAATCGAGATCCGCTTTACCAACGGTACCGGCGAGGACACGCGCCTGACCATCGACGGCCAGGACGCTTCGGCCGCCATTCGTACCCCGCAGGTCGACGCCAACGTGTCCAAGGTCTCGGCCTATCCGGGCGTGCGCGCCGCCATGCTCATCCACCAGCGCCGCGCCGCCGAGGACCGCGATATCGTGGCCGAGGGTCGCGACATCGGCACCGTCGTGTTCCCTAACGCGCAGGTCAAGGTCTTCCTGACCGCCGACCCGCGTGAGCGCGCCCGCCGCCGCGTGCTGCAGCGTCACCAAAACGACGCCCAGCCGCTCACGTCCGAGCAGCTCGAAGCCGAGGTCGACGAGACCCTCGACGCCCTCAAGCAGCGCGATAAGCTTGACAGCAGCCGCGAGGTCGCCCCGCTCGTGCCCGCCGAGGACGCCGTGCACGTCGACTCCACCGCCCACACCATCGACGAGGTCGTCTCGATAATCGAGGACCTTATCAACCAAAGGAGGTAGCCCATGCGCCTGTTTCAGCAGACGCCCGAGGACTATTACAACGCCCCCTACGCCGAGTTTCCAGCGCTCATCCGCGGCACCGTCGTCGTAGTCATGGCCATCCTTTGGGCCTTCTCCAAGCTCATGTGGCGCTGGAAGGTCGAGGACGCCGATCTTCTGTTTGAGCGCCAGGAAGGCCGCGGCAGCGTGGTCATCTGCAACCACACCTCGATGGCCGAGCTCTTGGCCGTGGAGACGGCGCTGTTCTTTGGGGGCCGCCGCATTCGTCCCATCTTTAAGTCCGAGTTCGCCAAGAGCAAGATTGTGCGCTGGGCCTTCAGCCGCGTTGGCGGCATCCCCGTGGAGCGTGGTACTGCCGATATGAAGTGCCTGCGCGCCGCCCAGCATGCGCTGCAGCGCGGCGAGGACGTCCTGATTTTCCCCGAGGGCACGCGCATCCGCTCGCGCGATATCAAGCCCGAGGTCCACGGCGGCTTTGCGCTCATCGCTCAGATGGGCAAGGCACCTGTGAACCCGCTCGCCATCTGCGGCTGGTCCGACATCACGCCCGCGGGCAAAAAGATCATGCGTCCCAAGAAGTGCTGGATCCGTGCCGGCAAGGCCGTCTCGCTTTCCGACGCACCGGCTGGGCTTAAGCGCACGGAGCGCCTGGAATGGTTTGAGTCCGAGGCCATGAGCCGCGTCTACGCCATGCGAGACGAGCTATGCGCCGAGCATCCGGGCAGGTTCTAGCCATGAGCGAGAACGTGACGAACACCGCCGCGACTGCGTCCGACCAGGCCACCGCGCCTTTCATCGAGATCGCCGCCCACGCCGGCACTTGCTACGGCGTACAGCGCGCGCTCGACATGGCGCTGGCCGCCGCGCCGCAGGCAGGGGAGAGCACTCAGGTCCATACCTTGGGTCCGCTCATCCATAACCCCATCGTGGTGCGCGAGCTCGCTGAGGCAGGCGTTGGCTTGGCCGAAACCCTGGACGACGCAGCGTCGGGCACCGTGATCATCCGCGCCCACGGCGTGGTGCCGCAGGTCATCGATGCCGCTCGCGAGCGTGGCCTTAACGTCGTCGACGCCACCTGCCCTTACGTCAAGAAGGTCCACGTGGCCGCCGAGCGGCTGGTGCGCGAGGGCTATCGCGTACTCGTCGTGGGCGAGCCGGGGCATCCCGAGGTCGAGGGTATTCTGGGCCACGCCGGCAATGATGCGCAGGTCGTGAGCTGTGCCGCGGACGCCAACGCCTTGTCGCTCAAGGGCAAGGTAGGCCTCGTCGTGCAGACCACCCAGACCGCACAGAACCTCGCCGGGGTCGTGGCCGCCATAACCCCGCGCGTGCAGGAGCTGCGTGTGATCAACACCATCTGCGCCGCCACGAGCGAGCGCCAGCAGGCAGCCGCATCACTTGCCAAACGCTGTGATTGCATGGTCGTGGTGGGCGGCAAGAACTCGGGCAACACCCGCCGCCTGGCGCAGATTTGTGCAGACGCCTGCGAGCACACGCATCACATCGAGGAAGCTTCCGAGCTCCAGGCCGCGTGGTTTACCGACGCTCACCACATCGGCATCACCGCCGGAGCCTCCACCCCACAAGAACACATCGAGCGCGCCGTCGAGCGCATCAAGGAGCTTTGCCGCTAGTCATGGACCAGACCGTACCCGCATACGCCGCCGAGGTGGCCGATTACGGGCGCAGCCGCGACCCCGAGCCGGGTGAAGGCGCGCTCGTAAAGAACGTGCGTCCCGAATCGCCCGCGTGGGATGTGGGTATCGAGCCGGGCATGCGCGTGCTCACGGTCAACGGTGAGCAGCTTACCGACATGATTGTGTGGCTCTGGGAGGCCGACGATGATACCGTCGACCTCGAGGTTTTCGACCCGCGCGACAACACCGTCACCCCCGTCGAGCTCGACCGCTTCCCGGGAGAGGACTGGGGCCTTGAGTTCGATGGCCCCATCTTCGATGGCATGCGCACCTGCGTGAACGCCTGCGTGTTCTGCTTTATGACGATGCTCCCCAAGGGCGGCCGCTCAACGCTCTACATTCGCGACGATGACTATCGCCTGAGCTTTTTACAGGGCAACTTTGTCACGCTCACGAACCTCACCGACGAAGATGTTCAAAACGTCATCCAACGCAACATGAGCCCCATGAACGTGTCGGTCCACGCCGTAAGCCCCGACGTCCGCCGCCGTATGATGGGCCGCAACGCCCAGCGCGGCATGGATGTGCTCGAGGCCATCATGGCCGCCGGTATCGAGATTCACGCGCAGATCGTGTTGTGCCCCGGCATGAACGACGGCGAGGAGCTGGAAAAGACCCTGCGCTTTTGCGAGGAGCACGAGCAAATCACAAGCCTGGGCATTGTGCCGCTCGGTTTTACCAAGCATCAGAACCGCTTTAGCTGGTCATACAGCGACAAGCCCGAACTGGCGCGCGAGACCATTGCCATGATCCGTCCCTACCAGGACCGCGCCTTCGAGCGTTTTGGCCGCCACACCTTCCAGATGAGCGACGAGTTCTACCTGGACGCCGGCATCGATCCGCCCGAGGCGGACTTTTACGACGGCTATCCGCAGTACTACGACGGTATCGGCATGATCCGCTCGTATCTGGACGAGACCGACGACGTGATGGCTACCGATGCCGAGCGACTGGCCCTCGTCCGCGAGGCCATCGCCGCTCGCAGCCAGCACCTGCTGTGCCTCTCGGGCGCCAGCGCACGCGACACCGTGGCACGTTTCGTGGAATCGCCGCAGGGGCTCGCCGGCACCGTCACGGCCATCAAGAATCGCTACTTTGGCGGCAACGTGGACGTGACCGGCCTCATCGTCGCCTGCGACATTCTGGAACAGCTGCCGCAGGACCTCTCGGGGGTTATGCTCTTTGTGCCTAAGCTCATGTTCAACGCTGACGGCATGACGCTTGACGAGTATCATCGTGAAGATTTACTCGCAAGCCTTACCAGTCGCGGCGCCGAGGTTCATGTGGTGTCGACCATGCCGCATGAGCTGCTCGATACCCTGGAGCACATCCTTGGCATTGTGCCTGCCGACTCTAACACTTCCACTGACCCTACCCATTAAAGGAGTGCAGATGAAACCTATCGTCGCCGTCGTCGGACGCCCCAACGTGGGCAAGTCCACGCTCGTTAACCGCCTGGCCCAGACCTCGGACGCCATCGTCCATGAGTCCCGCGGCGTCACGCGCGACCGCTCGTACCACACGGCCGATTGGAACGGCCGCGAGTTCACCATCGTCGACACGGGCGGCATCGAACCGCTCAAGAGCGATGACGTCTTCGCCACGTCCATTCGCGACCAGGCCCTCGCCGCCGCCGAGGAAGCCGCCGTCATCCTGTTTGTGGTCGACGGCCGCACCGGCGTCACCGAGGAGGACGAGTCGGTCGCTCGCATGCTCAAGCGCTGCGACAAGCCGGTCTTTCTGCTGGTGAACAAGCTCGACAACCCCGATCGAGAGAACGACAACATCTGGGAGTTCTATTCGCTCGGTATCGGCGAGCCCACGCCGCTCTCGGCCCTGCACGGCCACGGCACGGGCGACCTGCTCGACGACATCGTGGCCCTGCTTCCCGAGGAAGAGGACGAGGTCGCCGATGAGTTCCCCGACGCGCTGAACGTCGCCATCATCGGCCGCCCCAACGCCGGTAAGTCTTCGCTGTTCAACCGCATCCTGGGCGCCGACCGCTCCATCGTGTCCAACATTGCCGGCACCACGCGCGACGCCATCGACACAGTCGTCGAGCGCAACGGCAAGCACTACCGCATGGTCGATACCGCGGGAATCCGCAAGAAGAGCACCGTGTACGAGAACATCGAGTACTACTCCATGGTCCGCGGCCTGCGCGCCATCGACCGCGCCGACGTGGCGCTACTCGTCGTCGACGCCTCCGTGGGCGTTACCGAGCAGGACCAGAAGGTCATGGGCTTGGCCATCGAGCGCGGCTGCGCCATCGTTGTGCTGCTCAACAAGTGGGATCTGCTCGACGACGACCGTAAGCGCGAGGCCTGCATGGAGACCATCGACCGCCGTCTGGGCGTCATGGCTCCCTGGGCCCAGTACCTGCGCATTTCGGCCCTGACCGGGCGCAGCGTCGAGAAGGTCTGGGCAATGGTCGACGCTGCCGAAAAGACGCGCTCGCAAAAGATCAGCACCTCGCGCCTCAACACGTTCCTCACCGACCTGCGCGAGTTCGGTCATACCGTGGTGGACGGCAAGCGCCGCCTGCGCATGCACTACGTGACCCAGACGGGCGTCAACCCGCCGACGTTCACGTTCTTCGTCAACCACAGCGACTTGGTCAACGACACCTACCAGCGCTATGTGGAGAACCGCATGCGCTCGACCTTCGACTTTGCCGGCACACCCATTCGACTCTTCTTTAGGAAGAAGGAGCAAAAGGATGCATAATCCGATTCTGCTGACCGCCATCTGCGCCGTGGTCTCGTTCTTTATCGGGGCGATTCCGTTTGGCCTGATCCTGGGCCGCGTGTTCAACCATACGGATATTCGCAAGGCGGGCTCCGGCAACATCGGCACCACCAACGCCCTGCGTGTGGCCGGCCCCAAGGTGGCCGCGCTCACCCTGCTGCTCGACTGCCTTAAGGGCGCTATCTGCGTCCTTATCGCGCGTCCGCTCATCGCGAGCGTGGGCTACGGCTTCCCTGTGAGCATCATGGCGCCTGGAGCCCCCGGCGACTGGATGCTTGGCGTCATCTGCCTGGCTGCGGTGTGGGGTCACATCTTCTCGCCCTACCTCAACTTTCACGGAGGCAAAGGTATCGCCGTGGGCTTGGGCGTGATTCTCGCCTGGTACTGGCCAATCGGACTTTCGCTGTTGGGCATGTTTATCGTAGCCGTCGCCATCACCAAGTTTGTGTCGGTAGGCTCGCTTGCCGCGGCCATCGGTCTTCCCATCGCCGCCTGCGCGGTCTTTCCGTACAGCAGCCTGGGACTTAAGTTTTGCATGGCGATGATCGGCATCACCGTGGTGTGGGCCCATCGCGCGAACATCAAAAAGCTCATGGCCGGTAAGGAGTCCAAGCTCTCGTTTACCAAGCGTGTCACCGAGCCCGACGATAAGTAGGAGAGAGTCATGAATGTTGCGCTGATTGGCTCCGGCTCCTGGGGAACCGCCGTCGCCGGCCTTGCTGCCGCGCGAGCCGAGCGCATGACCATGTGGGCCCATAGTGAGCAGACGGCCGCTGGCATTAACGGCGAGCACCGTAATCCTCGCTACCTTGTGGGCTACGAGCTGCCCGATAACGTGGTAGCAACGACCGAGCTCGCCCAGGCGCTCGACGGCGCCGAGGCCATCATCTTTGCCGTGCCCTCCACGCACCTGCGCAGCGTATGTCATCAGGCAGCACCCTTCATCGCCACCGACACCCCGGTGCTCTGCCTCACCAAGGGCATTGAGCCCGAGTCCGGCCTGCTCATGAGCGAGGTCATCGCCAGCGAGATCGGCAACGATCGGCGCGTGGCGGCGCTCTCGGGACCCAACCATGCCGAGGAGATCTGCCGCGGCGGACTTTCTGCCGCCGTCATCGCAAGCAAAGATCCGCAGATAGGGGAGACCTTTAGGGAACTGCTCCTGTCCACGGCCTTCCGCATCTATCTGTCGCAAGACATGACCGGTGTCGAGGTCTGCGGCGCCATGAAAAACGTCATCGCCATCGTGTGCGGCATCTCCGCCGGCTCGGGCGCGGGCGACAACACGCTTGCCCTCATCATGACGCGCGGCCTAGCCGAGATCAGCCGTTTAGTGCACGCCCGCGGCGGCCAGGCCATGACCTGCATGGGTCTTGCCGGCATGGGCGACCTCATTGCCACCTGCACGTCCGAGCATTCGCGCAACCGCACCTTTGGCTACGAGTTTGCCCACGGCGTGTCGCTCGACGAGTACCAGGCGCGCACACATATGGTGGTCGAGGGCGCCGTCGCGGCCCGCAGCGTCAGCGAACTTGCCCGTTCACTGGGTGTAGACATTCCGCTCACCTTTGCCGTGGAGCAAACGCTCTACAACGGTGTTACTTTGGATAGGGCGCTCGAGATTCTTACCGACCGCGTACCCTCCCAAGAGTTCTACGGACTCACCGACTAGCGCAGAAAGGCTACTACCATGGGTTCCATTAAAATCGCTCCGTCCGTCCTCTCGGCCGACATGGCCAACCTCAAGGGCGAACTCGACAAGATCGCCGGTGCCGACTTTGTGCACTTCGACGTGATGGACGGCCACTTTACCGGCAACCTGACCTTTGGCGTCGACATCCTTAAGGCCGTCAAGCGCTCCACCGATGTACCGGTCGACGCGCACCTGATGGTGTCGAACCCCGACGAGACGGTCGATTGGTACGCCGACGCCGGTGCCGACATGATCACCGTGCACTACGAGGCTTCCACGCACCTGCACCGCACGCTCACCCATCTGCAGCAGCGTGGAGTTAAGGCCGGCGTGGTGCTCAACCCCGCCACCCCCGTGTGCGTGCTCGAGAGCATCATCGATGTCGTCGATATGGTGCTGCTCATGAGCGTGAACCCGGGCTTTGGCGGTCAGAGCTTTATCCCGGGCACCATCGCAAAGCTCCACGAGCTCAAAGCCATGTGCGAGCGCCACGGCGTGTCGCCCATGATCGAGGTCGACGGCGGCATTTCTTCCAAGAACATTGCCGAGGTCGTCAAGGCCGGCGCCAACGTGCTCGTGGCCGGTTCTGCCGTATTTAAGTCCGAAGATCCCGCTGCCGAGGTTGCGCTACTGCAGAAGCTGGGCAACGAAGCCGCACAGGAGGCATAAACCCTTATGACCGCAGGTCAAAACCGCATACCCGTGAATCTTGACTATGCCGCCTCGACGCCCATGCGCGCCGAGGCGCTCCTTGCGCAGCGCGAGTACGACGACAGCGAGCTTGCCGGCGTCAACCCCAACTCGCTGCATTCGCTCGGCCGCAAGGCCGCCGCGCGCCTGGAAGTCGCCCGTCGCGAGATCGCCCGTAGCTTTGGCGCGCGCGTCCGCCCGTCCGAGATTGTTCTGACCAACGGCGGCACCGAAGCCAACCAGCTGGCGCTGCTCGGTCTTGCCGAGGGCGCCCGTCAGCGCGATCGCAAACGCGATCGCGTAATCGTTTCGGCCATCGAGCACGATTCGATTCTGGACAACCTGCCGCTGCTGCGTGCCGCCGGCTTTACCGTCGACCTGGTGCAGCCATGCCGAGCGGGCTACATTGAGCCTGCCGCGCTTGTCGAGCTGCTTGGCGACGACGTGGCGCTCGTAAGCATCATGGTCGCCAATAACGAGACCGGTGTGGTGCAGCCCATCCGCGAGCTTGCCGCCGCCGCACATGCTGCCGGCGCCCTGTTCCACACCGATGCCATCCAGGGCTATCTGCATATTCCGCTCGATGTCACCGAGCTGGGAGTTGACACCATGACCGTTGCCGCGCACAAGATCGGTGGCCCCGTGGCATCCGGCGCGCTCTACCTTAAGAGCCGCACGCCGCTGCGCCCGCGCATTTTTGGCGGCGGACAGGAAGCCGGACGTCGCGCGGGCACGCAGGACCTGCGCACGCAGCTGGCTTTTGCCGCTGCCGCCCGAACGCTGGCGCCCCATGTAGCCCAGGAGCGTGCGACGCTGCAAACCCTTTCCGACAAGCTCTACGCCACGCTTACGGCCCACCCTCGCATTCACGCCACCATGGGCGACTATGCGCATGCCGACCGTCTGCCCGGCATGGTATCGATCTACATTGATGGCATGGACTCCGAGGAGCTCATCATCAAGCTCGACGCCGCCGGCTTTGAGGTTTCGGCCGGCTCGGCCTGCTCGAGCGGCAGCATGGACCCGAGCCATGTTCTCAGCGCCATGGGTATTGGCCGCGAACAGGCCCTGGGTGCACTGCGTATCTCCTTCGATGACCGTGTGGACCCGGCCGATCTGGACGAGTTTGCCCAGACGCTGCTCTCGATCGTGGGTGCCGCATGATCGTCGCCGAGCTCGAGCGTGCCCTGCTGGCACGCTATCCCAAGACGGACGCCGAACCCTGGGACCACGTAGGCTTATCCGTTGGCGACCCCGACGACGAGATCCGCGGCGTTGCCTGCGCGCTTGACGCCACCAGGGCCAACGTGCACCGCGCCTTGGCAGCCGGAGCCAACGTGTTGCTCACGCATCATCCCGTCTACATCAAGGCGCCCGAGGCATTTTGCCCGCCCAGCGCGACACGTCCCCAGTGCAGTGCGGCGCTCTACGAGGCGGCCCGTTGTGGGGTGAGCATTATCTCGCTCCACACCAACCTGGACCGCTCGTATGAGGCGCGCGTTCGCCTGAGTGAGTTGCTGGGCGCTGAGCCCATGAGCTCACTGGAGCATGTGGACGACCCCGAGGCCTGCGGCCTGGGAGCCCTTACGACACTCGACGAGCCCTGCAGCCTGCGCGACCTTGCCACTCGCGCCGCCACGGCGTTTGGCAGCGACCCCCGCGTGTGGGGCGAGGCCGATCGCCCGTGCCGCACCGTCGCCATTTTGGGCGGCTCCCTGGGCGACTTTGGAGAGCTCGCCATCGCCGCGGGCGCGGACGTTGTCGTGACGGGCGAGGCGGGATACCACGTGACGCAAGACCTTGCTTTACGCGGGCTGCCGGTGATCTTGCTCGGCCACGACCGCTCCGAGGAGCCGTTCGTTGATATATTGATGAACTCTGCAGTTGACGCCGGGGTCGACCCCCGTCATGCGATTAAAATACTGAACCCTTGCCAATGGTGGACTGTGACAAAAGGAGAGAACTTATGAGCGCCGGCGCTACGCTACTCAAGCTGCAACAGATCGATTTGGAGCTCGCCCGCAACAAGAGCGAACTTGCCAATATGCCGGAGCTCAAGGAGCTCGCTTCCAAGCGCAAGACCTATGTGAAGCTCAAGTCCGAGATGACCAAGCTCTACGCCCAGCGCAAGGACCTGGATATTGAGCTCGACGATCTCAACACCACCGAGATCCAGACCAATAACGCCATCGAGGCCGCCAAGAAGCGCCACGTTGACGGCTCTGACTACCGCGAGGTTCAGGACCTAGAGAACGAGCTCGCCACTCTGGCCAAGCGTCTGGACAAGATCGAGCACACCCGCAAGGACGTCGTCATCGCCCACAAGGAGGCGCTCGAC
Source organism: Collinsella aerofaciens (assembly GCF_028209885.1). GTDB lineage: Bacteria > Actinomycetota > Coriobacteriia > Coriobacteriales > Coriobacteriaceae > Collinsella > Collinsella aerofaciens_BA. Next base: position 28,583 of record NZ_JAQLEM010000027.1, read on the forward strand.
CGCGAGACCCGCGCGCAGGCCATCATCGCCAAGTTCGAGGAGGGCGTAAAGGCCGATACCAAGGCTGCTCGCGCCAAGGCTACCGATCTGCAGGCTCAGATCGATGCCGCCACTAAGGAGCGCACCGCGCTTGCCGCCACGCTGCCGACCGGCGTGCTCACCGACTACGAGCGTCTGCTCAAGCAGTTCCGCGGCCTGGCCGTCGAGACCATCAAGGGCAACATCCCCACGGTCTGCCACACCGCGCTGCAGGCGTCGTCCATGAGCGACCTCAACCACGACGGCAGCGAGATTACGCACTGCCCGTACTGCCACCGCCTCCTGGTACTCCCCAGTAAGGAAGCCTAACGATGACGGCGGCACCCAACAATTCAATGCAACTTGAGGGAAAAACGATCCTGCTGGGTATTACCGGCGGGATCGCCGCCTATAAGTCGTGCAATATCGTGCGCCTGCTGCAAAAGCGCGGCGCGCGCGTCAAGGTCGTTATGAGCGAGCATGCCACCGAGTTTGTGGGGCCGCTCACCTTCCGCGCGCTCACCAACGAACCGGTCGCCGTAGGCCTGTTCGACGACCCCTCCGACCCCATCCACCACATTTCGCTGGCACAGGAGCCCGATCTGGTGGTCGTGGCGCCCGCGACGGCCAATATCATCGCCAAGATGGCAAACGGCATCGCCGATGACCTCATCTCCACCACGCTGCTTGCCACGCCGCGACCCATCGTGATCGCCCCTGCCATGAACAACGGCATGTGGAAGGCGCCGGCGACGCAGGCCAATATGGCCGCGCTGCGCGAACGTGGTGTCCATGTGGTGGGACCCGGCAGCGGCTACCTTGCCTGCGGCGACGTGGACACGGGACGCATGAGCGAACCCGAGGATATCCTCGAGGCTGTCTGCGAGGTGCTCAACCCCGCGCCTCAGGACCTGGAAGGTAAGCGCATCGTGATTACCGCCGGCCCCACGCACGAGTCGATCGATCCGGTGCGATTCATTGGTAACCGCTCTTCGGGTAAGATGGGCATCGCCCTGGCGGGGGAGGCTGCTCGCCGCGGCGCCGCGGTTACGCTTGTGCTGGGGCCGACATCGCTCGATGTTCCCCGCGGCGTGGAGTTCGTGCGCGTGCAGACCGCCGCAGAGATGCTGCAGGCGGCGCTGGGCGCCTTCCAGACGGCCGATGCGGCCATTTGCGCGGCCGCTGTCGCCGACTACACCCCCGCAGCCCCTGCCGACCATAAGCTCAAAAAGGCCAACGAACGATTGGATCACATTGAACTAGTCGAGACAGTCGATATCTTGGCCGAGCTTTCGCGCCAAAAGGGGGAGCGGTGCGTGATCGGCTTTGCGGCCGAGACCGATAACGTCGTGGAGTACGCTCGGCGAAAGCTCGCCCGCAAGGGTTGCGATGCCATTATCGCCAACGATGTTTCGCGCGCCGATTCGGGCTTTGGAACCGACACTAACAAGGCCTGGATTGTGAGCACAACGGGCACGCAAGAACTTCCCGTGCTAACAAAACCCCAGCTCGCAGATACAATTTTGGACTTGCTTCAAAATTTATAAAAAAGTTCTTGCACAAGTCCAAAGTTTCGGGTTAATATACTCCCTGTTGCGAGCGAGAGCAGAGCAACAAACAATAGCTTCGGGACGTGGCGCAGCTTGGTAGCGCACTTGACTGGGGGTCAAGGGGTCGCTGGTTCGAATCCAGTCGTCCCGACCAGAAGTTTGCAGGTCAGGCACATAGTGCCTGACCTTTTTTGTTTTAAGCAATTGCTTAATTTTGATTAAGCAACAGGGTGCCAAAAATCTACCTGCGCGATAATCGCTTTTTGCGGTTACTTGCGCGTTTTGCACGCGCTTGAGCCGATTTATTAACGCGACATGAATCTACATACGCGTAGCTGGTATACAGACGAGTACAGGCTGTATTTATCGCGGCGATTTACGCAGATATGGCGACTGTAACGAACTAGTGTGTCGCTGTATTTATTCCAGCAGTTCACTTGATCTGTGGACAAGTGAGCGGTTACAACAAAACGCCAACCAGGATGGACTCCATACGAGGATGCCGCAAAGGTAATGGCGGGGAAGTGCGGCAGGCGCTCTGAGAGCCGCTGTATGACCCCATTTCTCCTCAACCCGATTACCTGTACAATGAACCTCGAATTGTTTGAGTAATCGCCAAAAGAAAAGCCCTCGCAGGATGAACTGCCTCCCATTTCTTGGACATGAGAAATGGGAGGCTTTTTATGCGTGTCGACTTGAGGGTGAAGCACGACAT
>NZ_JAQLEM010000028.1 GCF_028209885.1 Collinsella aerofaciens
TCACCGTATTCCAGGTTCCCGGACGCCGGGCAGACTCGCTTCGGTTCGGGCGCTACACCAACTTTCTCGACACTACCCTTTCCGTCTTGCGCAGGACTGTAGAGCAGGAAAGTTCATATGCGCCGCCCGGCTCCCGCCGCTCCCAGGGGCAACTCTCATGCAAAAACTTTTGTCGGGTAAAGTCCGAGGTCAGTGGCGTTTTATACCGAGAAATCCAAAAAAGTTGAAAATTCATTACAAATTTGCGTTGACTTTAGGTAACTAAAGTTTCATACTGCTTTTCATCCACTGGGGGATGTGAACACGCACGGAACGTTCACATCATGATCGAAGAGGATTTCTTAGACATGTTCACGCATCAGCTAAACATTATCAGCGTAGTAATTATCTGATGCGGGTTAGCACATACAGCTAGCCCGTACGATAACGGGCGGCTGATGAAGATGAGGGCCGTCGAGCGCAACCGACGGCCCTCATTTTTTATGTCTAGGAAGTTCTTTTTAGAGGAGGAAATGTAATGAACGGAGTTTTGCTCATGGTTGTGGCCGCGGTGGTGCTCGCCTGCGGCTATCTGGGCTACGGTCGCTGGCTGGCCAATAAGTGGGGCGTTGACAAGGATGCCCTCACGCCGGCCAAGCGCATGAAGGACGGCAAGAGCTTCTCGCCCGTTTCCGCCTTCACCGCGTTCTCGCACCAGTTCAGCTCGATCTGCGGTGCCGGCCCTGTCACGGGCACGATTGTCGCCATGGCCTTTGGCTGGCTGCCCGTCGTGCTTTGGGTTCTCGTCGGCGGCATCTTCTTTGGCGCCGTCCACGACTTTGGCGCCCTGTATGCCTCGATGAAGAACAACGGCAAGTCCCTGGCTCAGCTCATCGAGAAGTACATCGGCAAGACCGGTCGTCGCCTGTTCCTGCTGTTCTGCTGGCTGTTCTGCATCATCGTCATCGCCGCTTTCACCGACATGGTCTGCAAGACGTTCATGTTCACCCCGGCCGTTGACGCTTCTGGTGCTGCTACCGGTGCCATCGACTTCACCAAGTCCTATGCCGCCGGCTGCGCTGGTACCATCTCCATCCTGTTCACCTTCGTCGCGATCGCCTTTGGTTGGGCTCAGAAGAAGTTCAACCTCACCGGCGCTGCCGAGTTCGTCACCGGCGTGGTGCTCATGGTTCTCATGTTTGCCGTCGGTATGCAGTTCCCGGTCTACCTGGATAAGTTCCAGTGGTTCGCCGTCGTCATGGTCTACCTGGTCTTTGCCGGCGCCATGCCCATCCAGACGCTCAAGACCCCGCGTGACTACCTCACCTCGATCATGATGATCGTCATGATCGCCTGCGCTGTCCTCGGCATCGTCGTCCTGGGCGTCAACGGCCAGGCCACTATCACCGCTCCGGCCTTTACCGGCTTCTCTAGCGCTTCTGGCATGATGTTCCCGGTCCTGTTTGTCTCCGTTGCCTGCGGCGCTCTCTCTGGTTTCCACAGCCTCGTTTCTTCCGGTACCTCCTCCAAGCAGGTCGAGAAGGAGCAGGACGCCGTCAAGGTTGGTTACGGCGCCATGATCGTCGAGTCCTTCGTCGGCATCCTTGCCATCATCGTCGCCGGCATCATGTTCTCCGACATGAACACCGCCGGTACCGGCGCCCTCAACGCCGGCGTCGCTTCCACCCCGTTCCAGATCTTCGCCGCTGGCATCTCCCGCGGTATGCAGGCCTTCGGCGTTAACGGCACGCTCGCAACCGTCTTTATGACCATGAACGTCTCCGCTCTGGCCCTGACCTCGCTCGACGCCGTCGCCCGCATCGCCCGCACTTCGTTCTCCGAGTTCTTTGCCCAGACCAACGATGCCCTGGCCATCGAGTCCAAGGCCGGCTACATGAAGGTCCTCGGCAACCCCTGGTTCGCCACGGTCGTTACCCTGCTTCCCGGTCTCGCTCTCGCTTTTGGTGGCTATGCCAACATCTGGCCGCTCTTTGGTGCTTCCAACCAGCTGCTCGGCGGCATGACCATGATCACCCTCGCCGTGTTCTGCAAGTGCACCGGCCGCAAGGGCTGGATGCTCTACGTGCCCGTCGTCTTCCTGCTCTGCTGCACCTTCACCTCGCTGGTCCAGAGCGCCATGGGCTGCATGACCGCCGTCCAGGCCTACGGTTTCTTCGGTACCATCCCGGCTACCGCCACCACGGCCGCCGTCTCCGTCGCCGCCACCAAGGGCCTGCAGCTCGTCTTTGCCGTCCTGCTGATGGTCCTGGGCCTCATCGTTGCCGTCAACTGCCTCAAGGAGTTCTTCGGCAAGGAGGCTGGCTCCATGCCTGATGAGGAGCCCGAGTGGTCCGATATGGGCAAGGCCGAGTACGGTCGCGCCGCTGCCGCTGAGGCTCCTGCCGACGCCGAGGCCGCCAAGGCCTAGTCGGTCGGACGGGTTGAATCTCCCATCCATTTGACTCGGAAAGACCGGGTCCGCGACTTCGCGGGCTCGGTCTTTTTTCATGCAAAAGCGGGTGACGCTCGAGTGTTCTCGCAGATGTTTTGCGTGGATAAGGGCGCGCGTTGTACCATATAGACGTATATGTGTACATATGAAAGGGGCCCCGTGGCCAAGACGGTATATTCCGATAACCAAAATAATGTCGATGCCCTGGCTGAGCGTCTGAGCAGCCAGACATCGCTTTCTGCTGAGCGTGCCAAGCTGGTTGCCTACGACCTGCTTTGCCGCAAGGCGCTCAAGATCAAGTCGAGCGCGCTGGCGCAAATTTTCCGCTCCGTCGATAAGGAATGTGACACCAAGGCGATGCGCGATGAGCTTATCGCGGCAAATATCGTGACCAAGATTGAGGGTAGCGGCATTAACGGGCGTCCGGCGTTCTATACCATCAATGCCGAGATTCGCGATGTTCAGGAACAGCCTGCCGAGGCTGCCGAAGAGGTCGTCGAGGACGTTGTCGAGGTGCCTGCTGAGGCGGCAATAGCTCCGCGCGAGCATGTCGATACCGACGAGCTGCTTGACGAGAACGTCGTTCGCGCCTTTACGGCCAAGGCGGGACGCGGCGGTTTTGGCGGGGGTGGCAAGCGCGATGCGCAGCGCCGCGCCCAGCAGGAGCGCTTCCGCCGCGCCGTAGCTCAAAAGGGTGAGACGGATGTCGAGGCTGTTGAGACCGAGGTTGCTGCCGAGTCGCAGAAGCCCGCGAGGGAGCAAAAGCCCGTGGAGGCCCAAGAGCCCAAGCGTCGTCGCGGTGCTCACTTTAAGACTGCACAGCAGGATGCCGCGCGTGAGGTTGAAGAGTCTTCTGAGGTTGCAGACGATGTTGAGGGGTCTGCCAAGAAGGCTCCGGGTTCGTGTCGTCCCGGCCGCGGTTTTGCGGGACGCGCGTATCCCGTAAAGCATCAGGAGAAGGGCGAGTCGGTTTCGACCACCCAGGACGAGAAGGCCGTTGAGCCGGAGGCTCGCGAGCAGAAGCCTGTTGAGCCGCAGCTTGAGGTTGATGCCGAGGCCAAGGGCCAGCAGCCTACTGATGAGCAGACGGAGCAGGGCGCGTCGAGCAAGCCTCGCCGCCGTCGCCATCGTGGGGGCCGCAGTTCCCATGCCGAGACTGCAACCGAGAAGATCACGCCGCGGGACGAGGATGTGAAGGCCGAGGTTTCTGCGGGGCAGTCTAAGCGCCAGCCAGCGAAGGAGAGCAAGTCCGATCGTCCGCAGAAGCAGGCGTCTATGCCGAAGCGCGAGCGCAATTCCCAAGGCGATTCTAAGCGCAAGTCTCAGAAGAAGCCGGAGTCTACCGCAGCAGATACTGCTGCCCAGCAGCCCAAGTCGGCAGTCCACGGTGAGGTCTCGGCGTTTGCCCTTGCCCGCGTTTTAGGCAGGCAGCTGCTCAAAGTTGTCCCTACGCCTACGGCGCTCTCTAAGATCAAGGAGCAGCAGACACAGATCGTAAAGGTTGAGGGCAAGGACGGCAAAAAGGCTCCGCAGCGCACTCAGCACAACGAGATGTCCAACCGCAAGATTGCCGAGGAAATCGCAATCATCCAGGCTTGGATCGAGCAGAACCGAGGTGCCGATACGCCGGTTGCCTCGCGCCGCCAGCGTGCCTACCAGATCTTTAACGACGAGAAGGCTTTTGACGGCAAGCACGGTGAGCGCCTGATCAGACGTATGACCGAAAAGGGCATCAGCATGCAGGCGATCAAGGTCGCCCCCAATCGCCCCGTGCACTTTACGGGCTTCTTTACGCTGGGTGCCGACAAGCCGTTCATTATGGTCGAGAACCTGGATACCTATGACGAGATCGTCAAGCTCCTGCGCGGACGCAAACATGCCAAGCTCTTTGGCATCAAAGTGGGCGGCGTGATTTTTGGCGGCGGCTGCAAAGCGAGCGTCTCGCACGCACTGGATGATTATCTGGCCGAGATTGGCTATCGCTTTAACTACGTCTACTACGTGGGCGATATCGATCGCGAGGGCGCGCGCATCGTCGAGCAGGCTCGCAATGCCAATGTGGTTGAGATTCGCCTGCATGCCGGCATGTATCGCGCTATGCTCGCCGAGCATAAGCGTCGCGTGAAGGCCGGCGGAGAGTGCGAGCCCGCGGCTGCCAACCAGGGTGTGCCGCAGAACCTGGCAGCGACGATCAAAGATCTGCCCATGGTCACGCGCGTGCAGTTCCGCAACGTGCTACGTGAAGGCGGGCGCATTCCGCAGGAGATCCTGATGACCGCCGACTATCGGGATGGCGACTCGGGAAGCTTCGACCGCATGCTCAACAACTAGGGCGTTCGGCCCCGGGAGAGTGGGGACACCGGCTTAGGTTTCCTGCTCTACAGTCCTGCTCACGACGGAGGCCACATTAAGTGGCCTCCTGTTCGTGCGGAACTCGCGATAAACCTAAGCCGGTGTCCCCACTCTCCCGGGGCCTGTGGTTACTTGGTTGTTGCATGCGGCTCGCTTTTCGGAACAGGGCTGATAATTCTAGATGCAAGGCGCTCTTGGTCGTTATGGGCCTGGGGCGTCTGTCTTATATAGGTAGATTCCTTGCGGGTTCGAATCCCTCCGCTTGCTCACAAGAAAAGCCTCCCGATCGGCTATGCGTTCGAGAGGCTTGTTTCTTTGGCTGGGACGGAGGGATTCGAACCCCCAACAGCCGGCACCAAAAACCGGAGTTCTACCGTTGAACTACGTCCCAATGTGTGGTGTTGCCCAAAAGCAACTCGTTTAGTTTACCTAATCTGCGAGGGCATCGCAAACGCCATCGAGCAGGCGTACGGCGAGTGTCTGCGCGTCGCTGGCCGTGAAGGTGCCGTTGTAGCGCGTCATGCCCGTGAGCTCAATGCGAATGCGTGCCGGCTTCTGCTGTGCGGCGACATTGGCAGTGCGGATGCGCTGGGCCAGGTTGTGGCACTCGGCGAGGGCAATCGTGGCGCGCGGTGCTGCATCTGCGGGCAGCTCGTCGCTTGCGATCTCGAGCACCAGGTCAACGTCGGTTGGGACCTCGGAGTCGCAGAGCATCATGCCGCTGTTGTCGGTCGTTGCCGTGGCGATATTCCACATGCGCGACGCAACACTGCGTGCGATGGGGTCCTCGCCGATAACGGCAATCTGGAAGCGCTCGAGCACGTTGGCGGCGCGAGCAAAACCGATGCGGGACTCGGCTTCGGTGACCGAGGGCTTGCCCTCCCACACATGGTGCAGGCGGTTGATGTAGGCGTAGGTGTCCTGGAAGGCCATGCCGTCGGCAAACAGGCCGACATTTTCCTGGAACTGCTGCAGGGCGGCCTCGGTATGCGGGCCAAAGTAGCCGTCGTCTTCGCCACAGGCAAAGCCCAAAACGTTGAGAGCGCGCTGCAGGGCCTGCACATCGGCGCCATGGAAATTGGGCATGCGCAGATAGAGGGTGCGGTCGCCCAGCTTATACGAAGCGTCTACAAGGGCGCTCCAACAGGGGATATCGACGGCATGACCGGCAGCAAGGCCGCTGTCGAGCCTGAAGGTGCTGACGGCCTGCTCAGTGGTGGCTCCAAAGTACTTGTCGGTGACTTCGGCGGCATCAATCGTGTAGCCGAGCTGCAGGAGACGAGACTGCACGTCCTCGACGGCTGCTCCTTGCATGCCCGTTGTAATAGGTTCCATGAACGAACCCCTTTCGGCGTACCATTCGTACTATTTGAGCGTCTGTCGGATAGACAACGCAAAGGGATGCATAAACATGCACTCAACAGTGTAGCAAGTTGTGCCTAAATACGCTGCTGACAGGTTTTATAACCCCCGTTAGTTAAGACGCTCCACAAAGAAATCTGCCATGGAGAGGAACAGCTCGCGTGCGTGCGGATCAAGCTCAACGTTCTCGATGGCTGCTTTGGCCTTAGCGGTCAGGTCGAGCGCGTAAGTGTGGGCGTAATCGATGGAGCCGGTCTCCTGGAAGATCTCCACGGCGCGTGCGAGCTGCGCGGGATCATCGGTGCCTGAGGAAAGAATCGCCTCGACCTCGTCGTGGTGGCGCTCATCAGAGAGGGCGTGTACGGCGACAAGCGTGCGCTTGCCCTCGGTGATGTCGGTGCGGAAGTCCTTGTTGGCGGCTTCCTTAGTGCCGACAAGGTTGAGCAGGTCGTCCTGAATCTGAAAGGCAAGGCCTGTGTGCAGGCCAAAGGCGCGCAGCGCTTCGATTTGCTCATCGCTGCCGCCGCCGATAATGGCTCCGGCGGCAAGCGGCGTGGCTCCGCTGTAAAACGCGGTCTTGTGCGTCGCCATGTCCAGGTAGTCATCAACCGAGATATCAAAGCGCCCGTCGCGGACCCAACCCAGGTCGAGTGCTTGTCCCTCAATGGTGCGGACGATCATCTCGGTAAGCTCGTGGAGCACGCGCAGCTTCACGTCGGACTCCAGCGTAGGGTCGTCGAGAACCGTCTTGGTGACCATGGTGAGCGCCAGGTCGCCACAATTGATGGCAAGGCCCGTGCCCTCGGTAAGGTGCATGCAGGGCTTGCCTCGACGAAGCTGTCCGTTGTCGGCGATGTCGTCGTGGATCAGCGCGCCCGACTGGAAATGCTCGATGGCCGCCGCGGCGCTGCGGGCACTCTCAAAGCTACCGCCCACTGCGGTTGCGGCGAGCATGCAGATAAGCGGGCGGTGGCGCTTGCCGGCGTTGGCCGTAAAAGCCGAGAGCGGCGCGTACAGGTAGCGCTCGATATCGGCAGAGGTCGCCTGTCCGTCAAAGAACGTGGCCAGATAGTCGTTAATCTGGTCAAAGTGCTGGGCTAAAAAGCTGGTAAACGGACTGGACACGGGTTCTCGCATTCTTTCTGAGGTTGCATTGATGCAATATGCAGACAACATATTGCCACATCAGGGCGTTTGGCGCGGCAGTTTTGGCGATTTAGGACAACGGGCGTGCGTTTGATGGAGTGTGCCTAAATCAGCCTAAAATGCTCGAGCGCCGCAACGACACCGTCATGATCGACGGTGTCGGTCACGTAATCGGCCTTATCCTTGAGATAGTCCGGTGCGTTGCCCATCGCAATGCCGACATCGACGGCGTTCATCAGCGAGACGTCATTGCTGGCGTCGCCAATGCCGTATACGGTTCCGTGGTGGGGGTCGAGGGCGTCGAGTACAGACTGGATGCCCCCGCGCTTCGTGCATTCGTGGGGCGAGATTTCGGTTACCTCGAGTTCGAGCTCATTAAAGCACAGCAGCGGCTCAAGTGCCTTATCTTGAGTGATGTGGTTGGCGAGCGATGTAGACATCAAGATCTTGTAGACACTGTAATGTTGCAGCTGCGTGACTGCGTCGCCCAGGGTGCGCGCGTATCCGGGAGCATCGGGCGCATCGGCACTCATGCGCACGACGCCGTTGAGGCCCTCAAAGCGGATGACCTCGCCCGATTGCTCAAGGTAGGGGGCAAGACGCTGCAGCATACTGGGCGTCATCGACAGATCGCGAATTGCGTGTCCGTTGATCTCGGCGTAACCGCCCGCAAGACAGACGATGCCGGTCCAAGGCAGCTCAAGAAGTTTGGGGTGGATGCAGCTCAGGGTGCGTCCCGTGCAGATAAAGGCCATGTTGCCGTTGGCGACAAACTCGCGGATTGCCTGCGAAACCGCCTCGTTGGGATAGGGGGAGAGGTCCCGCTCGTCTTCGGGAAGGTCTTGGGCGAGCCTGGGGTCTTGCCAGGCGAGCGTTCCGTCGATATCGAAGAAGCAAATAGAGCCGCGCTTATGGGCTGCGCTGGCGGCAGGGGAGGCCGAGGTGGTGGGCACAAATTCCGGCTCGAGGCCCATGATCTGGTCAAAATGCTCTTTAACGCGGGGAACGGAGATGCCGATGACCACCTGGGCGGTCTTGCCCGTAATGATGAGGCCCTTGGCGCCCACCGCGACAAACGACGCGTTATCTGCAACGATGGAAGGGTCTGCGACCTCGACGCGCAGGCGCGTGGCGCAGTTGGTTGCGCCCACGATATTGCCAACGCCACCTAAAAGCTGAATTACCCGCTCAGCGAGGACGTGATCTTGATCGGATCGACTATCGACCTCGTCATTGGGGGATTGCTCTTTGGCAAAGTCGCTTCCCGTTAAACAATCGATTGCCGCGCGATTGGCAACATGATCCTCGCGGCCCGGTGTCTTAAGGTCATAGACCAAGATGAGTGCTCGAAAACTAACAAAAAAGATGAGGCTAAAGGCAAGGCCGATACCGAGCGCCAAAAGATAGGCACCGGCATGCGTGCGCATGAGCGGAATAAAGTTGAAGGCTGCCATCTCCATGAGGCCGCCCGAGAAGATGCCGACGATGCCAAAGAGATTCATGGTTGTGGCAAGGCAAGACGATAAGACGGCGTAGAGCAAAAAGAGCCCGGGGTGGGTGAACATAAAGAGAAACTCGAGTGGCTCGGTAACGCCGCAAACCACCGAGGCGATGATGGCGGGAGCAAGGATGACCCTGAGGCCGGCGCGGCGCTCGGGTTTTGCGGTGGAGTAGAATGCAGCTGCGATGGCAGGAAGGCCAAAGAGCTTGACCCAGCCGGTGGCGGTAAAACCGGCCCACGGCGCAAGTTCATTAAGGGGGCGCGTGCTATGGGAGAGGATGGGGAGCAAACTGCTCCACGTGGCGTAGATGCCGTCGTTAATGACCAGGTTGTCGTAGTAGATCGGCATGTAGAGCAGGTGGTGCAGGCCAAAGGGCTCGAGTGCTCGTTCTAAAAAGACAAAGATGCCCACGCCAAAGGGACCGACGCCTGCAAGCGCGTGACGCAGCGTATCGGTTACATCGTATACGTAGGGCACGATGGCGGCCGAGATAGCAGCAAGGGCAAACACGGCAAAAAAGCTGATGAGGTAGACCAGCGAGGAGCCCGAGAAGGTGCCGAGCCAATCGGGAACCTTGGCATCGTAGAAGCGGTCATGGATGGCAACGACGGTTGCCGATACCGCCAGCGGGCCGATAATGCCGGTGTCGAGCGTCTTGATGCCGTCGATGACGGTGATACCGCTGGCGGAGGTCAAAGATGACGGGTACTCAAGTCCAAGGTTGTCTCCGCTCAGCTTAATGATCTCGCTCAAAAAGAAGCAGTAGGCAAAATAGGCGACGAGAGCCTCGAGACAGCAACGAGCCGGTTGTTTTTGGGCAAGACCGATGGGCAGCGCTACGGCAAAAAGGAGCGGGAGGCGTTTAAAGACCGTCCACGAGCCGCGCTGGATGATGGTCCAAAAAACGTACCAAGGGGTTCCGTATACGGCGAGATCGCCGACGATGTCCGCAGTCGTTGCGAGAGCGGAGACGCCGACCATGAGGCCTGATATAGAAAACAGCATGGCGGGCGCGAACATTGCCCCGCCAAAGCGTTGGATTTTTTGCAGCATGTTCTGCCTTCCGAATATCGAGGCGCGTTGCGCGTGGGGAAACGTTTAAACAATGGATTCATTGTAGAGGACCAGACGATTGTCGTACCGGCAGTTTTGAGCGAAACCGATTTGGGCATGACAGAAACCGTCAACGGTTAAATCCTGTCGCTTTACCGATATTCGGTTTAAACAACTTTAAGAAATGCTATCGTGCCTAGCCGGAAATGAATTATGTAGAGGTGAAACAATGCCAAAAGCGATATACGAAGGAATCTACCGAGAAATACGCTCGCGCATCATTAATGGGACCTATGCGTTTCAGGAGATGCTGCCAACCGAAGCCGAGCTGACCGCGGAATTTGGCTGCACGCGCAATACCGTCCGCCGCGCTTTGAGCATGCTGGCCGACGGGATGTTTGTGCAGCCCATACACGGCAAGGGCGTGCGCGTTATTTGGCTTAAGGGCGAAACCGACATGTTGGGCGCACTCGAAGAGGTTGAGTCGTTTGGCGAGTTTGCAAAGCGCAACAATGCCGTTGCATCGACGGACGTTAAGTCTTTCGAACATCTGGTTTGCACCGAGCAACTCTCTCGTCACCTGGGCTTTAAGGTGGGCGAGGAGTTGATTCGCGTAGTGCGTGTCCGAAGCCTCAACGGCAACGCGCGCCAAGTGGACCATGGCTATTTTTTGGCGTCGATCGCCAAGGGCCTGACTCCCGAGATCGCGGCAGATTCTATTTACGGCTATCTGGAGCACAAGCGCGGTGTCAAAGTGATGGCGAGCCGTCGTACGGTGAGTGTCGAGCTCGCCAACGATGAGGACTGCAGCTATCTTGACCTCGGCAAATACAACTGCGTTGCCGTCATGGAGAGTCAGTCGTACACCTCGGATGGCATCTTGTTTGAGGTGACGCACACTCGCACACACCCCGAGATCTTCCATTACCGCGTCAATTCCAAGCGATAGCCGGCTAGCTCGCAGCCTGACGAGACTCATGGCCTCAAAGAGAAAACGCCCGGTCAAACCGACGGTACATCGGCTTGACCGGGCGTTTTCTCTGCATTAGATAACAAATAATTGTTTATACAAAACTTGTCAAGTATCAAGTTGAAATTACCGTTCACCGAAGTTTTTCTACCGCTCTAGTAATACTTGTTCAAACAACTAGCCAAATAGCGTATCGTTCAAATCAGCAAAAGGGGCAAAGTCCCCGAGCCAATCTCCGAAGGCGGCGGCAAAGGGTGCCGCCACGGTGTGAAAGGGTGGATTGTAATGAAGAACGAAATGAGCAGAAGGCAGTTCCTGGGCTTTGCTGGTTCCGCGGCTGCAGTTCTTGGTCTGGGCCTCGTGGGTTGCGGTGGTTCTGCCGGCTCCGGCTCCTCTGCTTCTGGTGACGCTGCCGAGGTCTACTTCCTCCAATTCAAGCCCGAGGTCGACAAGGAGTGGAAGGAGATCGCCAAGGCCTATAAGAAGGAGAAGGGCGTCGAGGTCAAGATCGTGACCGCCGCTTCCAACACCTACGAGGAGAAGCTTAAGTCCGAGATGTCCAAGAGCTCCGCTCCGACCCTGTTCCAGGTCAACGGCCCCACCGGTCTTAAGAACTGGAAGGATTACTGCGCCGACCTGTCCGATACCAAGCTCCGCGGTGAGCTCATTGACGACTCCCTGGCTCTGCAGTCCGACGGCAAGGATGTGTGCATCGACTGGGTCCAGGAGAGCTTCGGCATCATCTACAACAAGCAGCTGCTCGAGAAGGCTGGCTACAAGGCCGAGGACATCAACTCCTTCGACAAGCTGAAGGCTTGTGCCGATGACATTCAGGCCCGCAAGGACGAGCTTGGTGTCGAGGGTGCCTTCACTTCCGCCGGCATGGACGACTCCTCCAGCTGGCGCTACACCACCCACCTTGCCAACATGCCGCTCTACTACGAGTTTGAGAAGGAGCACAACCAGGAGGACGACGAGATCAAGGGTGAGTTCCTCGACAACTACAAGCAGATCTTCGACCTGTACATCACCGACTCCACCTGCGATCCTTCGCAGCTTGCTTCCAAGACCGGCGACGACGCCACCAACGAGTTCGCAACCGGCAAGGCCGTCTTCTACCAGAACGGCTCTTGGGCCTACTCTGACCTCGTCAAGGCCGGCATGACCGACGATCAGATTGGCATGATGCCGATCTACATCGGTGTTGACGGCGAGGAGAACCAGGGCCTGTGCTCCGGCGGCGAGAACTACTGGTGCGTCAGTTCCCAGGCTTCCGAGGATGCCCAGAAGGCCACCGAGGACTTCATGTATTGGTGCGTCACCGCTGACACCCCGACCAGCATCATCGCCGACAAGATGGGTCTGACCGCTCCGTTCAAGAGCGCCAAGGAGACTACCAACGTCTTCTCGCAGCAGGCCGTTGCCATGGCCAAGGACGGCAAGAAGACCGTCGCTTGGGACTTCGTCTACATTCCCTCCGAGGAGTGGAAGAAGAATCTCAAGCAGGCTCTGATTGCCTACGCTGCCGATAACACCAAGTGGGACGGCGTCAAGAACGCCTTCGTCGATGGCTGGAAGACCGAGAAGGCCGCTTCCGAGTAAGCAGTTGCTGCCCAAGCTATCTGATTAGCGACAGGGGGCGGGCAGACGTTGGTTTGCCCGCCCCCTGCATATTGAAAGGACCCTTTTATGGGCAAAGCACTCAAGCGCTGGTGGCCGCTCTTTATGCTGCCCACGTGCCTGGCGTTTATGATCGGGTTCGTGATCCCTTTTATCCAGGGCTTCTATCTCTCGTTCTGCCAGTTTATTATCATTAGTAACGCGCACTTTGTCGGTATCGAGAACTACGTGCGCGCGCTGTCCGATCCGCAGTTCTCCACGTCGTTCTTCTTTACCGTGGCGTTTGCCTTCCTGTCGACGGTGCTCATCAACGTGATCGCCCTGGCCATTGCGCAGGCGCTCACCCGCAAGGCGCTCAAAGGCACCAACATCTTCCGTACGATCTTCTTTATGCCTAACCTGATCGGCGGCATCGTGCTGGGCTACATTTGGCAGATTCTGATCAACTGCCTGCTCTCCAACGTGGGCGCCCAGCTCATCGCTCTTAACTCTGCTGCTGGCTTCTGGGGCCTTATCATCCTGACCCTGTGGCAGCAGGTCGGCTACATGATGATCATCTACATCGCTGGTCTGCAGTCCATTCCGTCCGACTACATCGAGGCCGCCAAGGTCGATGGCGCTACGGCATGGCAGACGTTTTGGAAGGTTAAGATCCCTAACCTGATGCCGACCATCACCATCTGCCTGTTCCTGTCCATCACCAACGGCTTTAAGCTGTTCGACCAGAACCTCGCCCTTACCGGCGGCGCCCCCGCGCACTCCACCGAGATGCTCGCCCTGAACATCTACAACACGTTCTATTCGCGTGCCGGTATCGCATGGCAGGGCATTGGTCAGGCCAAGGCGGTTATCTTCTGCATCCTGGTCGTGGCCATCTCCATGATCCAGCTTAAGGCCACGAGGTCCAAGGAGGTGCAGCAGTAATGAAACGCGATAAGGTTATCAACCGCGCGCTCTCGATTTTCTTTACGATCCTGTCGCTCGCGTGGATCTACCCCGTGTTCATGATTGCGCTCAATTCCTTTAAAAAGGGAACTGCAATCAGCACCACCACGGCGTTCGATCTGCTCACGCCCGAGACGTTCAACGGCCTCGCAAACTACATGCACGCCCTTAACGAGCAGGGCTTTGCCTCGGCATTTATGTACTCGCTCATCATCACGGTCACGTCGGTCGTGCTGATCTTGGTGTGCTGCTCCATGTGCGCTTGGTACGTGGTTCGTGTCAACAACAAGATCTCGAACTTCTTCTATTACCTGTTCGTGTTCTCGATGGTCGTGCCGTTCCAGATGCTCATGTTCACGCTGTCCAATTTGGCGGACCGCATCGGCTTCAACACGCCGTTCAACATCTGCTTTATCTACCTCGGCTTTGGCGCGGGCCTGGCGGTCTTTATGTTCGCCGGTTTTGTAAAGAACATCCCGCTCGAGATCGAGGAGGCGGCCATGATTGATGGCTGCAACCCGGTCCAGGTGTTCTTTAAGATCGTCCTTCCCATCATGAAGCCCACCTATCTTTCGGTCGGCATCCTCGAGACCATGTGGGTCTGGAACGACTATCTGCTGCCCTACCTTACGCTCGACTCCACCAAGTACAAGACCATTCCTATCTTGATCCAGTACTTCCGCGGCGGCTACGGCCACGTCGAGCTCGGCCCCATGATGGCCTGCATCATGATGGTCGTTATCCCCATCGTTATCATGTACATCCTCTGTCAGAAGTACATCATCGACGGCGTGGTGGCAGGTGCCGTCAAGGGCTGATGCCGTAACTGTTTTGCAAGTTTCTGCGGCGCCCCTCAGCGCGGCGCCGCATATCGAAAGGTAGAGACATGGCCGAGATCGTTCTCAAACATGTTCAGAAGGTGTATCCCAACAACGAGTCAAAAAAGAAAGGCTTCTTTGGCAAAAAGAAGAAGACCGAGGAGAAGAAGCACAACCTCAAGGTTACCGAGGACGGTGTGCTCGCTGTAGAGGACTTCAACCTCACCGTTCACGACCAGGAGTTCGTCGTCCTCGTTGGCCCCTCTGGCTGCGGTAAGTCCACGACGATGCGCATGGTCGCCGGCCTGGAGGACATTACCTCGGGCGATGTGCTCATCGACGGCAAGCGTGTCAACGACGTGGCGCCCAAGGACCGCGACATCGCCATGGTGTTCCAGAGCTACGCTCTGTACCCCAATATGACGGTGTACGAGAACATGGCATTTACGCTCGAGCTCAAGAAGGTTCCCAAGGACGAGATCGACCGCAAGGTTCGCTCTGCTGCCGAGATTCTGGGCATTACCGAGTACCTCGACCGTAAGCCCAAGGCGCTCTCCGGCGGCCAGCGTCAGCGTGTCGCTATCGGCCGCGCCATCGTGCGTGACCCCAAGGTCTTCCTGATGGACGAGCCGCTGTCCAACCTGGACGCCAAGCTTCGTAACCAGATGCGTGCCGAGCTCATTAAGCTGCGCCACGAGATCAAGGGCACGTTCATTTATGTTACTCACGACCAGACCGAGGCTATGACCCTCGGTGACCGTATCGTGGTCATGAAGGACGGCGTTGTCCAGCAGATCGCCACGCCGCAGGAGGTCTTCAACCATCCCGCGAACATCTTCGTCGCCGGCTTCATCGGCGTGCCGCAGATGAACTTCTTCGATGCCCAGCTGGTGCGCTCGGGCAACGGCTTTACCGTCAAGACCGAGGATATGAACGTGGCGCTCGCCCCCGAGACTTGCGCTCAGCTTGCCCTCAACTGGGACGGCGGCGACGTGAAGGAGATTACGGCCGGTGTGCGTCCCGAGCAGATCCTGCTTGCCGACAAGGGCGAGGAGGGCGCGCTCCAGGGTACCGTCGAGGTGACCGAGCTCATGGGCTCGACCGAGCATGTCCACGTGACCGCTCCCGACGGCCAGTTTGTCCTGATTATCCCCGTCGTCGACCTCGAGGCCAAGGGCGCGCTCAAGGCTGGCGACACCATCTGGTTCAAGTTCGAGAAGAACGCGACCCACCTCTTCGATAAGGTCTCTGGCAAGAACCTTATCTAGGCCCGGTGCATCCAGGCCCTCCCTTTGGGCGGCTGCGGTATTGCCATCCTTTTGCCGCGGTCACATATAAGGCTCCCCTCCCGTCCACTGGGCGAGAGGGGAGCCTTTCTTTGTGTTGGGGCTGTCTGACCGGTCGTTTGTCTCGATCTGTAACGGGTGAGGCTGATTTCGGACGTTAGATGTTACAGATCGAGACGGTTCCGCTGAGCTAACCATTTCATCTAAATCTGTAACACCAAAGGTGAATTTCAGCTGCTAGATGTTACAGGTTGAGATAAACCCAAGGGGAGGGGCTGGTATGTCTCAATCTGTAACAGTTGGGACCGTTTTGGTTGAGTAGTTGTTATGGATCGAGATTGTTTGGTCGAGTCGGGTCACAGGGTAACGTGCGGGCACAAAAAACGGAGCCGTGTTGCCACGACTCCGTTTCTCAGGAGGATGGGTAAGGGAAGCGAAATTAGTTCAGGTGCCAGATCTCGTCGTTGTACTGGGAGATGGTGCGGTCGGACGAGAAGGTGCCGGCGTTGGCGATATTGATGAGCGCCTTGCGCATCCAGGCGTCCTGGTCCTCGTAGTCGGCCAGCACGCGCTCCTTGGTTTGGATGTACTCCTCGATGTCGAGCAGGGCCATAAACCAGTCCTTGCCCTTAATGTCGTCGTGCAGGCGCTGCAGGCGCTCGGCGTTGCCGGTCGCCATAAAGGCGGGGTTGGTGATGAAGTCCACCAGCAGTTTAATGCCGGGCTTGCGGTAGAGCGCACCGGCGTCATAGGCGCCGTCGGCGTAGAGCTGCTCGACCTGTTTGGACGAGGCACCAAAGGTATAGATGTTCTCGTCGCCCACGAGCTCGGCAATCTCCACGTTGGCGCCGTCGAGCGTGCACAGGGTTAGGGCGCCGTTGAGCATGAACTTCATGTTGGAGGTGCCGCTCGCCTCCTTGGAGGCCAGGCTGATCTGCTCGGAGATGTCAGCGGCGGGGATCACGCGCTCGGCGGCGGTGACGTTGTAGTTCTCGATCATGACGACCTGCAGGTAGGGAGCCACGTCGGGGTCGTTTGCAATCCACTGCGACAGCGTCAAGATCAGATGGATGATGTCCTGCGCGATAGTGTAGGCAGGCGCCGCCTTGCCGCCAAAGATGATGGTGACGGGGTGCTTAGGTCTGTTGCCGTTCTTGATATCGAGGTACTTCCAGATGATGTAGAGCGCGAGCATCTGCTGACGCTTGTACTCGTGGATGCGCTTGACCTGGACGTCGATGATGGCGTTGGAGGGAATGGTCACGCCCTGCTCGAGCGCCATGAACTGGCGCATGATGGCCTTGGCCTCGACCTTGGTGGCGGCCAGGCGCTCAAGAACGTCCTTGTCGTCGGCGAGCTTGGCGAGTTTGCTCAGATCGCCGGTGCTGCGCCAGTCGGTGCCGATCACATCGTCGAGCAGGCTGGCGAGCGCGGGGTTGGCCCCATGGATCCAGCGGCGGAAGGTGATGCCGTTGGTCTTGTTGGAGAACTTCTCGGGATAGATCTCGTAGAACGGATGAAGCTCGGTGTCCTCCAGGATCTTGGTGTGGAGGGCGGCTACGCCGTTGATGGAGAAGCCAAAGTGGATGTCCATGTGGGCCATGTGGACGGTGTTGTGCTCGTCGATGATGGCGACGCGCGGGTCATCGTGCTCGGCTTTCGCGATCTCATCGAGCTTGACGATAATGTCGGCGATGGCAGGGGAGACCTTCTGCAGGCTGGCGAGCGGCCACTTCTCGAGCGCCTCGGCAAGAATCGTGTGGTTAGTGTAGGCGACCATGGAGCGTACGATGGTCACGGCCTCGTCAAACTCGATGCCATGCTCGGTGGTGAGCAAGCGAATGAGCTCGGGGATGACCATGGTGGGGTGCGTGTCGTTGATCTGGACAACGGCGTAATCGGCCAGATCGTGCAGGTTGCTGCCGCGCTCGACGGCCTCGTCGATCAGGAGCTGGGCGGCGTTGCTCACCATGAAGTACTCCTGATAGATGCGAAGTAGGCGGCCCTGCTCGTCGGAATCGTCGGGGTAGAGGAACAAGGTGAGGTTCTTGGCGATCTCGGTCTTGTCGAAGTCGATGGAGCTGCCGGGGACCAGGCCGTCGTCGACGCTCGCCAGGTCGAACAGGCGCAGGCGGTTCTTGGTGGGCTGGCCGTAACCGGGCACATCGATGTTGACGAGCTTGGAGGTAACGGCAAAATCGCCGAACTCGACGGTGTAGGAGCGGTCATCGTCGACCAGGATGTCCTGCTCACCGAGCCACTCGTCGGGGACGGCCTTCTGCTGGTTGTCGACAAAGCGCTGACGGAACAGACCGTAGTGATAGTTGAGGCCCACGCCATCGCCGGTCAAGCCCAGCGTGGCGATGGAATCCAGGAAGCATGCGGCCAAGCGGCCCAGGCCGCCGTTGCCGAGTGACGGCTCGACCTCGAATTCCTCGATCTTGTTGAGGTCGTGGCCTGCGGCGGTGAGCTGGTCCTTAACCTCGTCGTAGATGCCGAGGTCGATCATGTTGTTGATGAGCAGCTTGCCGATCAAAAATTCGGCGGAAATGTAATAGAGCTTTTTCTTGCCGTTGTTGAGCGGGCAGGCGGCGGAGCGCTCCTGCACGAGTTTGACCAGCAGCTTGTAAATGCGACGGTCGTCGAGCTGCTCGAGCGAGGTGCCAAAAGACTGCTCGGCGAGTTCCATGAGGTTAATTTGGGGCATGTTTTCTCCTGTGATGGGTTGTTTCATGTCTGCAATTCATAAGAAGCCCGCGCGAGGGGATTGGGGTGGCCTCGCGCGGGAAAAGCAAGCGCGTCCGCACGGTGGGGAGGGGTCGGGCGCGGTAGCTCCTATTGAGGAAACTCGATTTTGGCTTCCGACGGGATGCGGAAGTAGGTCTCGGTCCAGTCAGTGAGTTTGTGCTCGAGCTCGCGGGTGATGGCGCCGTCGAGCATGCGCCAGGTCCAGTTGCCGCCCAGCGTGGCAGGGGTGTTGATGCGCGCCTCGTTGCCCAAGTTGAGCAGGTCTTGCATGGTGTAGATGCACGTGTCACTCACGCTGGCGGCGATGGTGCGATTGAGTGCATCTGCCATGGGTTCGCCGGCCTGCTGATGGGTGTACAGGGCTGCCTGCTCGCGCTGACGCGGGGTGGCCGTTCCCTCAAACCAACCGCGCGCCGTCTCGTTGTCGTGGGTGCCCACATAGGCGACGGTGTTGGCGATGTAGTTATGCGGCAGGTAGTACGAGTTGGTGCCCTCAAAGGCAAACTGCAGGATCTTCATGCCGGGGAAGCCCGAGTTGTCGCGCATGTCGATGACGCCGGGGGTGAGGAAGCCCAGGTCCTCGGCGATGATGGGCAGCGTGCCGAGCTTTTCCTCGAGCGTCTTGAAGAACTTGAGGCCGGGACCCTGCGTCCACGAACCGTAGGACGAATCGGGCGAGGAGAACGGCACCTCCCAATAGGCCTCGAAGCCGCGGAAGTGATCCAGGCGGATGACGTCGTACATGTCGAGGGCGGCGCGAATGCGGCCCTCCCACCAGGAGAAGCCGTCGGACTCCATGGCGTCCCAGTCGTAGATGGGGTTGCCCCAGTACTGGCCGGTGGCCGAGAACTGGTCGGGCGGCGTGCCGGCGACGCTCACGGGATTGCCGGCGGCGTCGATCTTAAAGAGCTCAGGCGTCGCCCACATCTCGACGGAGTCACGCGAGACATAGATGGGCAGGTCGCCGATGATGAGAATGTCGCGCTCGTTGGCATAGGCCTTGAGGCGGCTCCACTGGCGATCGAAGAAGTACTGCGTCATCTGGTGGTAGAGCATACGCGCCGGATGGTCGGCGCAGACCTTGGCGGAAGCCTCACCGCGGGTGCGGAGCTCCGCGGGCCACTCCCAAAACGCCTTGAGACCGCACTCCTCTTTGACGGTCATGAACTCACAGTAGGGGATGAGCCAGTCCCCGTTGGCCTGGATAAAGTCATCGAAATCGGCCGGCTTGTCGGCAGCAAAGCGCTCGGCGGCTCGGTCGAGAATCTGACGGCGGCCGCCAAAGATAGCACCGTAGTCGACATTGCTGGGGTCGGATCCCAGATACACGCCATCGATATCGCGCTGCTCCAGATACCCTGCCTCGATAAGCTCAGCAAAGTCGATAAAGTTGGGGTTGCCTGCGCGGGCCGAGAACGACTGATAGGGCGAATCGCCATAGCTGGTCGTCGTAAGGGGCAGAATCTGCCAGTAATGTTGTTTGCACGAGGCGAGAAAATCGACGAAGTCGTAGGCATTCCAGCCAAAGCCGCCGATTCCGTATGGTCCGGGCAGAGATGAGACGGGCATGAGGACGCCGCTTGCACGCTCCATGAATGCGCTCACCAACCTTCTTGTTGTGGGGTCGGCCTGCCGATGGGTGTGCAGTCCGCCTCCGATGTTCTGATTCGATACGCCTATTGTAAAACATGTTGTTTAAACATGTACAGGCAAGATAAAAAAGTTGGTCGATTTTCGGCGAATGGTTACATGCCATGAAAAAGCCCCGACCTCACAACGTGAGATCGGGGCAAGAGCGGTATGTAGGTTTTTGCTACTCGGCGTCGGCGAAGCCGTTGGGGTTGTGGCTCTGCCAGTTCCAGCTATCGCGGCACATGTCCGCGATGTCGTACTGGGCCTTCCAGCCCATCATGCGCTCGGCCTTGGAGGCATCGCACCAGTTGGCAGCGATGTCGCCGGCGCGGCGCTCGCGGATCACGTAGGGCAGCTCCTTGCCACAAGCCTTGGAGAAGGCGGCGACGACCTCGAGTACCGAGGTGCCGGTGCCGGTGCCCAAGTTAAAGATCTCGACGCCGGTCTTGCCGTTCATCCAGTTAAGGGCGGCCACGTGACCAGATGCCAGATCGCACACGTGGATGTAATCGCGCACGCCGGTGCCGTCGGGGGTGGGGTAGTCGTTGCCAAAGACCTGAACGGCCTCGAGCTTGCCCACGGCGACCTGGGCGACATAGGGCACCAGGTTGTTGGGGATGCCCTTGGGATCCTCGCCGATCAGGCCCGACGGATGGGCGCCGATGGGATTGAAATAACGGAGTAGCACGACGTCCCACTCGGGGTCGGCGGTGTGGACGTCCATAAGGATCTGCTCGATCATCCACTTGGTCCAACCATAGGGGTTGGTCGCGGGCTTCTTAGGATCCTCCTCGGTGACGGGCGGGTTGTCCGGGTCGCCGTAGACGGTCGAGGAGCTCGAGAAGATGATGGACTTGCAGCCATGGTTGCGCATGACGTCGATGAGCACCAGGGTGTTCTCGATGTTGTTGTGGTAGTACTCGACGGGCTTGCTCACCGACTCGCCGACGGCCTTAAAACCGGCGAAGTGGATGACGCGGTCGATCTGATGGGTATCGAAGATCTTGTTCATTGCATCGCGGTCGAGCACGTTGGCCTCGTAGAAGGTGAGGTTCTTGGCGGCCTCGTCGCCCACGATGGTCTTGACGCGGTCGACGGCGACGGCGCTGGAGTTGGAGAGATCATCGACGATGACGACCTGGTAGCCACCCTCGAGCAGCTGAACGACGGTGTGCGAGCCGATAAAGCCGGCGCCACCGGTAACGAGGACGCAGGTGTCTTTGGGGTCGAGTGCTTTGGACATGTAGTCTCCTATCGAATCAGGAACACTTCTTCAGGGGAGTATAGCGCAGGCAGGGACGCCCAAATCGTGCGCTGTAGGAAAAGCAGAGGATTGTGCTAACGTACTCATAGAAGAGCTTGCGTACGCATAACCTGATCTTTGACATTTGCTTACGAGCCGCTGACCTTGTAGTTTCCTGCCGTTCGTGGAAATCGTTGGGACGCGCCATATGTACGCTAATATGTATGAGTTGAGCGACATATAAATAAGCATGTAACGGAGTACATATGTCACCAAACAGCGATTCCATCCTTTCCCAGGAGCTCTCGCGCCGCACTGCCCTCAAGGCCCTGTTCGGCGCCGCTTCTGCGGCAGTTCTTTTTGGCCTGCCCGCTCGCGCCCATGCGGCGGAGGCTTCCAAAGAAACCACCGATAAACTGAATGCCGCCCAGGCCCAGCTCGACGAGGTTCAGGCCCAGCTCGACAGCATTGCAAATGAGTATGCGGCGCTGGCCAACAAGAATGCCCAGACCCTCAACGACATCGAGAATGTCCAGGGCAAGATTGACGACACGCAGGCCCAGATCGATGAAAAGAAGGCCGAGCTCAAGAAGAAGCGCAACGACCTTTCCGATCGCGTGGCCGCCAGCTACAAGTCCGGCGGCACGAACATCCTGTCGCTGCTGCTGGCCTCTGGCTCGTTTGAGGAACTCGTCGCCAACGCGCATTACGTTGAGAAGATCAACAAGAGCGACCGCGACGCCATCGAGGACATTCAGACCATCCAGGAAGAGCTCGATGCGCAAAAGACCGAGCTCGAGTCGCAGAAGGCCGACTTAGAGAAGCTCAAGGACCAGCAGACTGCCCAGATGCAGGACATGCAGGCCAAGCAGCAAGAAGTCCAGACCGTGCTGAACGGTCTTTCCGACGACGTCAAGGAGCTCATGGCTCAGCGCGATTCCGAGATCCTCGCTGCCGCCCAGGCTGAGGAGGCCGCTAGGAAGGCTGCCGCTGCCGCGGCTGCCGCGAACAAGAACAATTCCTACTCGGGTGGTTCGAGCTCGGGTGGTGGATCGTACGCGCCCGGAACTCCGCAGCAGAATGCCGGCTCGGGCAAGCAGCAGGCTGTCGTCAACGCGTGCTACTCCACGCCTTCGCCGGGTCAGAACTGGTGCGCGGCGTGGGTCACCAATGTCTTCCGTAACGCCGGCGTTGGCTACTTTGGAGGCAATGCGTGCGACATGTTTAACGCCTGGTGCTATAGCTCCGACCGCTCGGCGCTGCAGGTGGGCATGATCGTGGCCGATTCCTCGCACAGCGGCACGGGTGCTCCGGGCCTTATCTACGGTCATGTGGGTATCTACGTTGGCGGCGGCATCGTTATGAGCAACGAGGGTGCCATTACGTCTAAGTCGCTCGATTCGTTTATTAGCTTCTATGGCACTGGCTCTGGCGTGCGTTGGGGCTGGCTTGGCGGTATTGCACTGTCGTAACGGCGGTTTGAAGTAAGTTGGTCCGTGGCTGCCCGGAAGGCATTAGGTTGCCTGCTCGGACAGTCCTGCTCGCACGGAGAGCACATTAAGTGCTCTCCGGCTCGTGCGGAACTCGCGATCAACCTAATGCCTTCCGGGCAGCCACGGACCTCTCGGATCCAATACGCCACACACCGGACTGGGTTATCTGAATAAATATGGCGAAGGCCCCTTTCGGGGCCTTCTTTTTTATAAAAATTCGCCTACTCGGTGGACTTCGGGTTCTAGGTCTACGTTGAATTGGTCTTTGACGGTTGCCTGGATGTGGCGGATGAGTTCGTCGACATCGGCGGCGGTGGCGTGGTCGGCGTTGACGATGAAGCCGCAGTGCTTCTCGCTCACCTGCGCGCCGCCAACGGCGTGTCCTCGCAGGCCGGCATCCATGATGAGTTTGCCGGCAAAGTAACCCTCGGGGCGCTTAAAAGTGGAGCCGGCGCTCGGCATGTCGAGCGGCTGTTTGTCCTCGCGGCGCTGGCGGTAGTCGTCCATGTCGGCCTTGATCATCGCGGCGTTGCCCGGGGCGAGATTGAAAGTGGCCGAAAGCACGATAAAGCCGTCATCGGCGATGCGGCTCTTTCGATAACCCAGGTTGAGTTCGTCGACATCGAACTCGATGATGTTGCCGCTGCCGCGGGTGCCGTCGTCGAGCTGGCGAGCGGGTTTGTAGACGCGCACGGACTCTAGCACATCGGCCATGCAGGCACCGTAGGCACCGGCGTTCATGTAGCAGGCGCCGCCGACCGATCCGGGGATGCCCGAGATGGGCTCCATGCCGGTGAGACCGGCCTCGGCTGCCGCAGCGGCGACATCGGAAAGCAAGGCGCCGGCTGCCGCCGTGACGTGCGTGCCGTCGACCGTAATGTCGGAGAGTCCCTCGCCCAGCGCCACGACGACGCCGCGGATGCCCTTGTCGCCGACGAGCAGGTCGGAGCCGTTGCCCACGATGGTGAGGGGCAGATCGCAGCGATAGCAGGTATCGAGCGTGGCGACGAGGCCCTGCTCGGTATCGGGCGTGACAAAGACGTCGGCCGGGCCGCCGATCTTAAACGTGGTGTGCTCGCGCATGGGCTCGCTCATCAGCACGTTGTCCTCGCCGGCAACGCCAGCAAGCGCGCACAGCAGGTCCTCGTTAAAAAAGTCGTTCTCGTGCATACGAATATCCGCCTTTTGGTGGTCGTTGTCATCAATCGATTGCAATATACCCCACCCGGACGGATTTGGTGCGCTGGCGGCGATAAAACAGCCGTCTACCGGATTGGTAAAGTGTTTATCACCGAGGTAGAGGGGTAGTCGCTATATTTTCAAGAGATTGCGCGTAAACCCGGAAGGAGCGAGATGGCCAACAAAGTCACCCTCAAGCAGATCGCCCAGGAGGTGGGGCTTTCCCCCTCGTCGGTCTCGCTTGTGCTCAATAATCGGCCTTGTCGCATCTCGGAAGAAAACCGCAAGCTCATCAAAGAGGTCGCGGCGCGCAACCACTATGTTCCCAACCAGATTGCGCGTAGCCTGGTCATGCGCGAGTCGCGCACGCTGGGCCTTATCGTCCCTAACATCGAGAGCCGCTTTTTTGCCTCGCTTGCCGGCAGCTTGGAAAAGCGCTGCCGCGAGGACGGCTATGCGCTCTTTATTACCAGCTCGGGCGGAAGTGCCGATGACGATCTGGAGCTGCTGCGCCAGCTGGTAACGCGCGGCGTTGATGGCGTCTTCCTGGTCGTGGGCGACGAGTTCTCCGACGACCGCGCCCTGCGCGAAGAAGTCAGCCATCTGCCTATCCCTGCCGTGATGGTCGACCGTGCCATTGAGGGGCTCGAGTGCGACAAGGTGATGTTCGACCACGAGATGGGCGGCTATATGGCCACCCGCTATCTGATTGAGCAAGGCCACCGCCGTATTGCCTGCCTGGTTAACGCGCGCCGTTCCAATACGGGGCGTAAGCGACTTGCCGGTTACGAGCGCGCGCTGCGCGAGGTGGGACTGCCCATCGACGCGCGCCTGGAGTTTGAGAGCGAATATTACATCCCGAGCGCCTACGAGGCCTCGGAGGCGGTGCTTGCAACCGATGCCACCGCCGTGTTTGCAAGCTCGGATAACATTGCCCTCGGTCTGCTCAAGCGCTTGCACGAGATGGGGAAGAGCATCCCAGGCGATATCTCGGTCGTAAGCTATGACAACTCGGCGGCCGACGTTCTCTTTGAGCCGGCGCTGACTGCGATTGAGCAGGATCCCGGTGTCCTTGCGGAGCATGCTTTTGCCTGCATGTCCAAGCGTCTTGCCGGTAGGGGCGGTAAGCGTGCCGAAGAGGTCGTTCTGGAACCGGCGCTTATCGTGAAGGGCAGTGTGCTTGATCTTACCGAATATAGCTAAGCGCACTTGTTTGTTTGCATAGATTGCATGCGGAGTGTCCGTTATTTGCCGGCGGGGCCGGGGAGGCATACTTTGTTTTGAGAAGTTCGCGGAGCCCACTTCTCAAAACAAAGTATGCCTCCCCGGCCCTCGTCCGTGAACTTTTCCGCTGGGCGAGCCATAGACGCCGCGTACCGATAGGGTAAGGCAGCGGCTTGAAATTGGTGCTATATTCAGCTTGAGTTGTTTAATGCTAGTACGGGAGGCTGATATGGGGCTGTTCAAGAAGAAAAACCCGCAGGATGCCTTTGATCCCGATGTGTTTACCATCACGGATACGATTTTGGACCCGCCGCGGTTTACATTTTTGCCGGCCATCTACCAGGATGCCACGCGCCGCAAGTGGGCCGTGCATCAGCGCGGCGGCGAGCCGAAGATTTTTGACTATGCG
Source organism: Collinsella aerofaciens (assembly GCF_028209885.1). Taxonomy (GTDB): domain Bacteria; phylum Actinomycetota; class Coriobacteriia; order Coriobacteriales; family Coriobacteriaceae; genus Collinsella; species Collinsella aerofaciens_BA. The sequence continues at coordinate 25,414 of NZ_JAQLEM010000028.1, forward strand.
GACGTGTTGCAGTGCGAAGTAGCCGAGGCGGGCGATCCGGAGGCCGAGGAAGTGGTCTCAAAACAGGAATTTGCCCAGCGTATCCTGGCAAATCCCGCTAAGGCGGCAAAAATGAATGCCGCCAAGCGTAATATGTGTCTTGGTATGGGCGTTGTTGTGGCGGTTCAGACGGGAAAAGACGAGGTTTCCAAATTAGAGATTCCCGTTATGACCGACGAAGTCAAACGCGATTCAAGTCTATATAAGTCGTATCGGAATGTCGCCGAGAAGATCAAGGCCGAATTTGATGCCATGGGAGGGCTGGTCTAATTTTGGCGGCATACGTTTCTGAATGAGGAGTCTGTGCAATGGCAGGCGAATCTTATGCAATTCCCCCCAAAGATCGTGCTGTTGAGGGAATTCTTTGGTATATCCAGCACCACCAGCTTGCCGGCGGCGATCGCCTGCCGGCTGAGCGCGTGCTGTGCGAAGAGATTGGCGTTTCGCGTACGGCGTTGCGCGCCGGTATCACGCGGCTCATCTCGTGTGGAACGCTCGAGAGCCGTCGCGGATCGGGTACGTATGTGTGTCCTCCCAAGCCACTGAATATCTTCCAGGAAACGTATAACTTTTCCGATGCTGTGCGGACTGCCGGCCTGCACCCCTCTTCTCGTCTGGTTTCCACCGGGACCATCGAGGCGGATGAGGCGCTTGCCGACAAGCTTGGGGTGGCTGTGGGCGCTCCTTTACTCCGCATGCAGCGCATTCGACTTATAGAGGGCGAGCCGGCGTCAATCGAGACCGCTCACGTTAACCTGTCCCTGTGCCCCGCGCTTCCCGAGCACGATTTTGAGTGTGAGAGCCTTTACGATGTCTTGCTCAAAGAAGGTGGCGTGCGTGTTGAGCATGGACGTGAGCATATCTCCATCTCGCGTTTGAACGCCGAAGAGGCCGAGCTGCTCCAGCAAGAAGAGGGAACGCCGGTGTTCTATGAGAGCTCGATCGAATTTGATAAGGACATGCGTTTTGTGGAGCATTGCAAATCGGTGATTTTGCCCACAAAGTTCCGCTTTGCCGATAACGGCGAAGAGAACGGCATGAGGAGCGTGGCAGGTGAACAATGGCTGAAACAGTAGATGCCACCCCGGTTTATATGCGCATTCGACGCCGCATCGAGGAACGTATCGAGCGCGGTATATATCCCACGGGTTCCATGATTCCGTCCGAAAAAGACCTTGCCGAGGAATTTGGTACGACACGCTTGACCATCCGAAGCGCTGTCGATGAGCTGGTTCGGCGCGGGCAGATTCGCCGTGTTCGGGGAAAAGGTGCCTTTGTGGCGCAGAAAGTACCTGCTTTTTTTGAACGCACGGTCGGTTTCCGTGAATCGGTCCGTGCTTCGGGCGGCGAGCCGTCCGTCCGTATTCTCGCGCGTTCCAAGCGTTATGCGGGGCCATATTACGCCGACCTGTTTGGCATCGCCGAGGACGACCTGCTCTATTCCGTTCGACGCCTGAACTGCATAAACGGTAGCCCCGTATCGATTGAGACGGCGCTGATTCCCTGCCTGCTGTTCCCAACCATCGAAGATATTGACGTGTCGGTCTTCAGTTTGTACGAGACCTATGAGATGCTGGGCCGAAAGCCAGTCATGGCACAGGAAAAGCTCGATATCGAAGCGCTGGGCGCACGAGATGCCGGCCTCCTTGGACTGGAACAGGGCGATCTTGTTTTGCTTTTGGAATGCGTGAGCTATGACGCGAGCGGTCAGGCTATCGAGTATGTAAAGTCCTTCAATCGTGGCGATACGGGCGGCTACACCTATACGTACTAGCTGGTATTCTGTGAATAACGGCTGGGAAACTAACCAGTTTTGATCGTTGGGTCAGCTGTATATACAACCTTACAGGGCTCAAAATCGACCGTTCGCCGATGGGGATAAATTAATCGACAAAGAGGTATCAAAAAGCCGTAACCTATAACTGTGATTGGTATCAAATACTAATGATTTGTTACGAGGTGAGACGATGAAGATGCTCGATTACGTTCAGCTTGCCCATGTGCGTATGGGGGAGAACCTCGAGCGTTCGTCTGAGCTGGTAGCGCAGCTCGTTGATATTTTCCAGTCCGGTTCTTTTGACGCGCTGCGCATCGTTGCTTCGGGTTCGTCGCGCCATGCCGCCGATTGCGCCCGCGATTACCTGCAAGATGCCCTGCAAATGCAGGTGTCCGTTGTGACGCCCGAGGCCTTCGTCGATTTTGAACACACCTATCCGCAGCATGTGCTCAACATTGCCGTTTCGCAGAGTGGCTATTCGACCAATACGATTGCGGCGCTCGATTACATGCGCGCACACGATATGGCTGCAGTTGCGCTCACGGCAAACGTCGAGGCACCCATCAAGGAACACGCTGACATCGTTCTTGACTACGGTGTGGGCGTCGAGTCGGTGGACTTTGTGACTCTGGGCGTCGAGGTGCTCGTTGAGTACCTGGTGCTCTTTGGCATTTACGGCGGTCAGGCGCGCGGAACGATTGACGCCAAGGGCGTTGCCCAGCGTCTTGACGACCTGCGCGAGGCTATCCATGCCAATGCCGTGATGTGCAAGACCGCCGAGGCATATGTCCAAGACCACATGCTCGAGCTTTCTGAGCACACGCCCGCCATGGTCGTCGGCAACGGCCCCAACTATGGCGTTGCCGAAGAGGCGGCCCTCAAGCTGAGCGAGACCATCAAGATTCCTGCCATGCATCACGAAGGCGAGGAGTTCGTCCACGGTCCCGAGATGCAGATAACTCCAGGCTATCTGGTGTTTATTGTCGACGATCCGCAGGGGTCGGAGCGTCTTGCGAATATCGCTGATGCGCTATCGAACGTTACGACAAAAACGGTGCTGCTCACGGCCCATCCCAAGGGTAGGGCTCACGAGGTTGCGGTGCCTCAGGTGGCTCCGCTGCTCAGCGCAATTCCCAATCTTGTGTTCTTCCAGACGATTGCGGCCATGATAGCCGAGCGTCTGAAGTCATGGGACGTGCACCCGTATCTTGATGCCGTCTCCAAGCAAATGGAGGTCAAGGCAGAGGGCTACGAAGAGTCAGTCAATGCGCTTAAGGCCAAAGCGGCCGAGTGTTACGGAATGTAAGCGGGTTTTGATGCCCGTTGGCATGGGGGATGTGGAAACAACCCCAGAAAGGAGAGACAAATGAAGGAAACCGAGAAGATCGAGATCATGCATTTCGACCAGGAGGGCTATCTCGAGGACGGCAAGGCGCTCTACGAGACCGGCAAGAAGATGACCGCGCTCGCCGACAAGGTCGCCGACGAGGGCTACGACGCCGTGTTCCTGATGGGCGTCGGCGGCACCTGGGACGAGCTCA
>NZ_JAQLEM010000029.1 GCF_028209885.1 Collinsella aerofaciens
AGATTCTAGGACGAAGGCCGTTCTTCGTTAAACGGGCGCTAGGGCGCCGCCCTTACACCAACATTTTCGACGCGATCGGAACGGTAGGCACGCACCAAAAAGACGGCCTCCTCGATAGAACCCGACGCCTGCTTGAGGGCGATTGCAGCAACCTCGGGAGCCCAAACGGAGCCCTCAGACTGCACCTGCTCGACCGCATGCGGCATGGCCTCGATGATGAGTGCGGGATCGAGCGCGCGGCCACCCGCAACGCGCTCGCGCTCAAGCAGCTCAAGCGATGCGGCGATTGCCTGCTCGCCGCCGGAAACGGCTACATATCCCATGATTCAACCTCCCTGCAAGCGCTGGAACGGGGAACGGCGGCGATATGGCCAAACCCGTCTACAAACATCAGGTCGATGCCGCAGGGAAACTCGTCCAGACGCGCAATACGCGAGCGCAAGACATCGCCGCGATCGCACGAGAAGTGCGAAGTGCCGTCAACGCCGGGGCCACCGAGCTCCCAGGAGCTCTTGGTACACGCGTGCGAAGCGGAGCCGACGCGCAAACCCTGCGCATCCAGTCCCAAAAGCACCGAGCACTCGACGATAACCGTCGCGCCGCGATGCGGCTGTTCAAGCGTCCCCGCCGTAAGCGCAGCGATTGCACTCGCCGCGCCCTCATCTCGAAAAGCCTCCGGAACGATCACGCACGCAGCTTCGCTCGGCGCCGCAGGAGTCACGTGCGTTCGACTCGCGATCTGCCGGGCAGCACGCTCAAAGCCCGTGGTCGCCATGCAAAAAGTCGTACCGCTATCGAGCAGCATGTCCGCCAACATCAACGTCGCGGGGAATAGGCCACAGCGCTTCGCCTCGACCTCATAGGCATCCGTGACGGATAGGCGGCAAACCTCGCCGGGGCGCGCCATGCAGTCCAGAACCGTACGAAACGTTCCCTGCAGCTCGAAGGCGCGCTCGTCAAGGGACGGATCGCGATCGAAAACCTCATCCTGCTCGTTCATTTGACCACCGCCTGAACACTCATGTCCTGGCCAGACATTTCATCGAACTCGACACGCGACACATAGGTGAGAGCATCCTGTGCAGCCACGCGCTCAAACATGGCAGCACGCGCCTCCTCGACGCGGCGCTCGAGTTCCGCCAAACAAGCCGGCGCCGGATCCATTGCATAAGCGGCATCGATTACCGCGAGCGCACGAGCATGCGCGGCATCGGTTCCCATAAGCACGCCCAGGCCATCGGCCTCGCCAATGCGCACGCGGCTCTCGGTAACAAGCACCTCGCTCAGATAAAAGCGGCTGTTGCGAGCCGTCTCGCGCACCTGACACATCACAAGGCCCTGGTGCGCCGGCACAATATCTTCGGCAGGGGCGGCGGCCTCGACCAGGCCCGCCAGTTCGAGCGCAGGCGCAGGGCCGCTCTCAACCAGGACCTCGGTCCTCTCTCTTCTTGTTAGCATGCAAATCTTTCCTTAGTTATCCGAGTCGATGATGTAACGGCGACGAAGGCGAACCGAGATGAACTCGAGTGCAAACGACACAGCCAGGCATACATAGACAATCACGCCCACCTCGTGCAGGTTGTAGTAGTAGTTGCCTGCCTGATACAGCTGAAAGCCGATACCGCCCGCGCCCGCGAAGGCGCCCACGGCAACCGCGTTGGCAAAATTGATCTCAAAGCGAATAAATGTCCATGAGAGCAGTTTGGTAATGGTTGCCGGACAGATGGCCTGGAACACAATCTGCCAGAAGCTGGCACCGCTCGCAGAGAGTGCCTCGATTACATCTGCATCGATTTCTTCAATCGACTCCGAGTAGCTCTTGGTAAGATACGCGATGGAATGGAAGGAAATTCCCAGCACCGCCGCCTCGGATCCAAGGCCGATGGCCACCGTGAAGACGAGTACCCACAGAATCGTTGGAATCGCTCGGATGATAGCAACGAATCCTTTGACCGCATTGGAAACGAGCGGATTCGAGAGGTTCTCGGATGCCGCCAACGCCAAGAAAAACGAGATGATGGCCGAGATGATGGTGCACAGCACGGTAACCGCAATGGTGACCAACGTGCTCTCGGCAACCTTTGCCCAGCTAAAATGCGCAGCTCCCAACGGCGGGTCAAGCGCTGGTTGGAACATCATGGCGCAGAAATCAGACCAGGTTTGAGCGAGTGCGCGGCCAAGGTCAACCGTGCCAAAATCCATGCGCACAAACGTAACGACCGTCAAGAGGCACAGAATGCCCAGCGTAAGCACGACAGAATAGTTGCGCCCCCGGCGAGACACGAGACGAATATGCCCAGCGTGCGAACGCTCGATCGCACCGGCCGTGGCGGGAGTCAGCTCAAAAGTATCCATTAGATCATCGACCTTCTAGCTGCGTTGGAAATCGCCTCGACCACGAGCACCAAAACAATGGTCACAAGAATCACAAGGCCAGCGCAGTCATACCGAAAAGACGCGTAGTACAGGTTGAAGGCAAAGCCGATACCCGTACCGGTAAGCAAGCCCACCAACGTGGCCTCGCGAATATTGGTCTCGACCATATAGAGTGTCCAGCTCATAAGCTCTGCAACGGCAAGCGGCAGACCCGCCTGAAAGACAATCTGCCAAAAGCTTGCTCCGCAGCTGCGCAACGCCTCGATGGGGCCGCAAGGGATTTCGTCGAGCGTGTCCAGAAAAAAGCGCGTAATCTGGCCAAACGTCGCCAAAAAGAGCGCGAGGAAGCCCGTGAACTCGTTTTGCTTGAACGAAAGGAGCAACAGCAGCGCCCATGCAATCATGGGAACATTGCGAAAGATATTGGCGAAGATGCGGATGACACCGCGCACGATGCCGTTTTCGACACCGACGCTCGAGCATCCCAGCACCGCAAGAACGATACCCAGCAAGGCCGCGAGCATCGTAGCGGCGATGGAATCGAACACCGTCGAAACCACCTGCGTGGCAATTATGCCCAGCTGTCCTAACGACGATGGCGTAGGGCAAAAGTTCTGCAGCATCCATGCAAGGGCAGCGGGTACCGAACCCAAGGCATATCCAAAGCTGAAATCGCCGACAAGCGATGCCCCCTCGGCAACCAAGACAACGGCCGCAACTACTGCGAGTGCGCGAAGCTGACGCCTTCTAAACCAGCTCAAATCGGGAACCTTCCCCGCTTTCGCATTGCCAAAAGAGCCTGTGGACATGGCGCCGCACTCCCCCGCGCTCATCGCAAGGCTCCAGAAGGAACAGCGGAAGCCATGCCAACAGATGCGGGTGTCGCGCCAGCTTGGGGCCCTGACACCGGAACGGAAATGAAGCCCTCTTCTCCATCGCCGTAAATCACCGCGATCATCTGGGGGGTCAGCTCGGCAGGCGCACCCTCGAACACTTTCGCGCCCGCACGCAAGCCCACGATACGATCGGAAAACTCAAGTGCCATATCCACCTGATGCAGATTGACGATGCAGGTGATGCCATGCTGACGCGTCACGCGGCGCAGATGCTCCATGACAGCACGGCTGCTCTTGGGATCAAGGCTCGCGATAGGTTCATCGCATAGAATGATGCGGGGATCTTGAATAAGTGCGCGGGCGATACCCACGCGCTGCTTTTGTCCGCCCGAGAGCTGATCGGCGCGACGATAGGCAAACTCGCCCAGGCCCACTTCGTCAAGCAGCTCGAACGCACGGAGCTTCTCGGCTTCGCTGTAGAGGCCCAGCGACCCCGCCACAGCACCCTTGTAGCCCAGACGCCCATGCAGCACGTTTTGAATGGCGGTAAGGCGATACACCAGGTTGTAGTTCTGAAAGATCATGGCGATCTGCGCGCGCACGCCACGCAGCTTGTTGCGGCGCAGATGCGTAATGTCCCGACCATTAAAGACAACCGACCCCTCCGTGGGCTCGATGAGGCGATTGATGCAGCGCAAAAACGTCGACTTGCCGGCGCCTGAAGGACCGATCACCGCAACCAGTTCTCCCTCGCCGCAAGCAAAATCTACGCCGGAAAGCGCGTGATGCTGCTCCCGTGCACCTCGTTTGCCCTCGTAGCTTTTGGTCAAATCGCTCACCTGCAAGAGAGGCTGTGCGTTCTGTGGCATTTCCATGCCCTCCCATCAACGTCGAGGCCGGACGCGGATATTCGCGCCCGGCCCGTTTTGGCAGCGGCGAATCGTCTACGCGATGCCGCCCATCTGCACGTGTGCGCGCAGGGACATGCATTAGTCAAGCGCACGAATGGGGTCGTACCAGGAGTCCTCGACCGCGATGAAGCCGGCGGTATCACCCAGGCTCCAAACGGCACCGGTGCCCTCTTTATCCTCGGGGGCAAAGAGCAGTTCGTCTTCAGAGGTCTCCTTGGAGGTCAAGCCCTTGACGAGCTTGTCGATGATCTCCTGCGGGACCTTATCGGTGTTGACGGCGATAGGCCCGTTGAGAACCGGGGTGGACTGGATGATGCCGAACTTCTTGCCCTGAACGCGATCGAAGGGCTGGGGAGCGTCGGCCTTGACGGAGTAGACGGAACCGGCGGCGTTCACGGCGTCGCGCTCGCCTTCGGGGACATCAAGATAGGTGTCGACGTCGACATCGTCGAAGGCGGCAACATCGGCATCACCCTGCAGCAGGTTGACAGCAGAACCGGGGTGAGAGTTACCAAAGAGTACCTGGGAGAAGAAACCCGGAGTACTGAGCTCGTCGGAGGACTTCACGTCGTCCGGGAACGCCTTCATAATGGCGTTGCACGGAACCTTGAAGCCGGAGGTGGAAGTAGCGGAGACAAAGCTCATGCGCTTGCCCTTGATGTTCTTGATGGAATAGCCGCTCTCCTCGGCGCTATCCGCGTAAGCGCTCATCTCGGCCTCGGGCACGCAGATGCGGCTGTAGTACTTGGCGCCGTCGAGCTTGCCATCGGTGTCGGAGGTGGTCACAAGCGGAAGAACCTTGCTGTTCTTCTTCTGGGCCTGGATGAAGCCCTCGGCGCCCATGTTGGCAAGCTGAGCCTTGCCGGAAGCGATAGCCTCGATAGCGACGTTATAGTCGGTGGTGGTCATGAGCTCGACCTTGACACCGGCGTACTTCTCAAGAACCTTGCCAAACTCCTCGCGGCCCGCGTCGAACTCGGAGCTGGACTCGTTGGGCAGCCAGACCATGGTAAGTTTATCGATAGAAGCGGCATCCGAGCCAGCGGTCGCCGCACCACCCTTACCGTCGACGCTGCCGCAACCGACGAGACCGAGGCCGAGCGTCACGGCACTCGCGCCAAAAAGGCCCAAGAAGGACCGGCGAGAAATTTGCTTGTTCTTGATATCTGCCACAATCTTCTCCTTACAACACAAGAATGCACCGGAGGGACCGGGGGTTCTATTTGTCCCGTCCGGCGATGACGTGGTAGATATTAGGGTTGTGGGCAAGCCGTTTTTCGATCAACGGCAATCGCTTGTCATATGCTTGCGCGAAGATGCGGGAACATGACGCGAACCGTAGGCACTTATTAATAGAAACGCCCCGTCGTAAGCTCAAGGGCAGGCATAAGGCAGGTAATAGACCAGTTTTGTCAGCCCCTTGGCAGCCGTTTATAGAAAAAGTTTGCAGGCATTTTCCCAAGCGGCTCGCGCGATTGCTTCGGCATTATCGCCGGTGCGGTCGACACGGTCGTTGACCAGCGCGTTTGCCGTAATGGAAATCATCGCGGGCTCGCACTCGAGACCGCGAATAGGCTCTGGGGCCATGTACGGGCAATCCGTCTCGAACAAAATACGGTCGAGCGGTGTTGCCGCGAATGCCTCGCGCACCTCGTCGTTGCGTTTAAAGGTAGCCGCGCCGCCATAGGCGATGTAACAACCCAAATCCACAAAGCGCTCCATTGTGGCTCGGTCCTCGCCAAAGCAGTGCAGTACGCAACCGGCCTGGGGCACACCCACCTCGCGCAGTACGTTGTACGCATCAACGTGCGAGGTGCGCTCCCCATCCGAGTCCTCGTGACGCAGGTGCAGCTCCACCGGCACATTGCGGCGCACGGCAAGCTCGAGCTGGCGCGCCATGCAATCAATCTGCACGTTATGGGGTGCCGGCGCGATATCGTCGTCATAGTCCATGTGATAGTCCAGGCCGATTTCGCCAATACCGGCGCATAAGGGGTCATCAAGTGCCGCAACGACCTGTGCATGAACGTCGTCGGTATAGTCCGGCGCGCCATACGGATGCACGCCGGCAAGATACTTGATCTGCGGAATATCCTGCATCGGAAGAATCTCGCGCACCAGCCAGTCGCTATAGTCCGCCACGCTGCGCTTGTCGGCAATGGGGTCGAACATCGTCACCAACAGGTCGACGCCCGCGGCTTTGGCGCGCACGAGCGTCTCGGGCACATCCTTGCCCCAAAACGAAAGCAGATGTGCATGCGTGTCGGCAAGCGGCGCCAAGGGCACGGGACAAGCAACCGTCTTCTTTTTCTTGGTAAACGTCACGCGTTCGGCATTAGGCGTCATGGATTAGCTCCCGGGCCAGACGGACAAAGTCGGCAACATCGAGCGTCTCGGCGCGCGTGGTGGGTGCGATACCGCAAACCTCAAAAGCGGCATCGAGCACGTCCTTGGCAAAACCGTTGGCGCTCATGGAATTTCGGATGGTCTTGCGCCGCTGAGCAAATGCAACGTCGATCACACGAGCCACGAATTCGCGATCGAGCCCCTCGGGCACCACGCCGTCAACACGGTCGATACGCACGACGGCCGAGTCCACGTGCGGCGCTGGCATAAAGCAACGCGGCGGCACCTCAAAGCGACCCGTCACCTGCGCATACAGGCCGAGCTTTGCCGTATAGCCGCCATAGGTCTTGTTGCCCGGCACTGCGGCAATGCGATCGGCAACCTCCTTTTGCACCATGACGACGGCACGCTTGAGCGCCGGCATCGTCTGGAAAAATTGCAAAATGATCGTCGCCGCCACGTTATAGGGCAAGTTCGCGACAAATACCGTGGGCTCGCCGCCGGCGGCCTGCTCAATCTGCTCCGGGCCCACCTTAAGCGCGTCGCTCATGATAAAGCGGAAGTTGGCATAGTCGGCGGCATGGGCGTCGAGCACCGGTTCGAGCTCGGGATCTGCTTCGATCGACGTGACGCACGCCGCCTCCTGCAACAGCGCAAGCGTGAGCGTGCCAACGCCCGGACCAACCTCGAGCACGCGCTCATCGCCCGCAAGCTCGGCAAGCTCGCAAATGCGCTCGATCACATGGTTGTCGATCAGGAAGTTCTGGCCCAGGCGATGCTTGGTCGCAAGGCCAAACTCCTCCAGCAGCTCCCTTGTTGCCGTGGGGTTTGCCAAAGGCGAAGTTGTCATAGTTGCCTCCTTAGCATGATGGCGGCGTCTTGAAACGAAAGGGCATGGACCGTGGCGGCCATGCCCTTACATCTAAACAGCAAATTGCCGATATGGCGCGCCGCGTCTTAGCCCAGACGCGGGAACAGCGGCTCGCCCTTCTCGACAGGCTGACCGCCGGCAAGCAGGCCCCAAGCGCAAATGCCCTTGAGGTCGTCGGTCGCGGCCTCGTCCTCGCAGGACAGGCGGCGCAGGGCCTCGGCAGAGGTCTGAGGCATGAGCGGCATCAGCAGGTGGGCGGCAATGCGGATGGCCTCGAGCAGGTTGTAGATCACAAACGCCAGCTCGTCAGCCTTGGCCTCGTCCTTGGCAAGTGCCCAAGGCTCAGAGTCCTCGATGTAGTGGTTGGCGGCATGGATGAGCTCCATGACCTCGTCCTTGGCTCCGCCGTAATCGAGCACGTCCATCTTGGCCATGTAGCGCTCGACCAGACCATCGGCGATCTTTGCCAGCGGGTTGTCGAACGCATCGAACGATGCGGGCTTGGCGGGCGCGCAACCATCAAAGTACTTGCCGCTCATGTTGAGCGAACGCGAGATAAGGTTGCCCCAGCTGTTGGCCAGGTCGGCGTTGTAGACCTGCTCCATGCGATCGAAGCTGATGGCGCCGTCGGTGCCGGGGACCACATCGGTCATGAAGTAGTAGCGATAGCCCTCAACGCCCAGCATATCGATAACGTCCTGCGGAGCGATGGCGTTGCCGCGGCTCTTGGACATCTTCTCGGCCTTGCCGGTCTCGGCATTGCGCACGGTCAGGAAGCCGTGGGCAAAGACGTGCTCGGGCAGGGCCTCGCCGATGGCCATGAGCATGGCGGGCCAAATGACGCAGTGGAAGCGGATGATGTCCTTGCCCACGATGTGGAACTGCGCGGGCCAGCGATAGGCCAGCTCGGCACGCGCCTCGTCGGTGTCGACACCGTAGCCGACGGCCGTCATATAGTTGAGCAGCGCATCGAACCACACGTAGGTCACGTGACCCTCGTCAAACGGGACCTGAATGCCCCAGTCAAAGCTCGTGCGGCTCACGGAAAGGTCGTTGAGGCCGCCCTCGACAAAGCTGCGTACCTCGTTCATACGGAACGCAGGCTCGACAAAGTCGGGGTGCTCATCATAGAGCTTGAGCAGCTTGTCCTGGAAGGCGGAAAGCTTAAAGAAGTAGGACTCCTCCTGCACGCGCTCAAGCGGACGGTGGCAGTCGGGGCACAGGTGCTGGCCGACGCTGCCGTACTCCTCGTCGCCCTTCTGGACCTGCGTATCAGTGAAGTAGGTCTCGTCAGGCACGCAATACCAACCGTCGTAGCTGCCCTTATACAGGTAGCCGGACTCCTTCATGCGCTCCCACAGGTACTGCACGGCATGATGCTGGCGCGGCTCGGTGGTGCGGATGAAGTCGTCGTTGGAGATCTCGAGCTTGCTCCAAAGTTCCTTGAAGTGCGGAGCCTGGCTGTCGGTCCACTCCTGCGGCGTCATGCCATGCTTGGCTGCGGCCTCGGCGACCTTCTCGCCGTGCTCGTCCATGCCGGTCAGGAACTTGACGTTATAGCCGGCGGAGCGACGATAACGGGCCTGAACGTCGGCGATGATGGTGGAATAAGCCGTGCCCAGGTGCGGATCGGCGTTGACGTAGTAGATGGGCGTCGTGATAAAGAACGAAGGCTTGCTTTGATCCATGGGGTTTGTCCTCCAGAAAAACGTTGCATACAGGGGATGATTCTAGCGCAAGGGCTGGATATCCTCCATCTATTGCATATCGAGCACCATGGCATAGACATCGCGCTTGCGGCGCGAATACTTCTGAGACAGGCGCTTGGCCACCGCAGAGGCGGGCTCCCCCTCCTCGAGCGCGGCGCGGATATCCTCGCGCAGGGCCTCGTCGGGATCCGCTGCCGCGGCGCCAACCGGCACGATACCGGCCTCCTCATCCTCGCTCGGCGGCGCGATGACCAGCGCAATCTCGCCCTTTACCTCGCCGCGAGCACGCAGCTCCTCGGCAAGCTGAGCAGCGGGCCCGCGCAAGACCTCCTCGTGCAGCTTGGTGAGTTCGCGGCAGACGGCAACCTCACGCTGGGGAAAGACCTCCGCCACGGCCTCGAGCGTCGCCACGATGCGATGTGGAGACTCGTAGAAGATGAGTGCGCCGGGCACCACGGCAAGGCGCTGTAAACGGCGCACGCGGTCGCCGTGCTTTCGGCCCAAAAAGCCCTCGAAGAAAAAATGCTCGCAGGGAATGCCGGACGAAACGAGCGCCGTGACGCAAGCAGAGGGCCCGGGAATAACTTCAACGGGCACATCGGCCTCACGCGCCGCCTCGACCAGCGCCTGTCCGGGATCGGACACACTCGGCATGCCGGCGTCCGAGGCAAAAGCGAGGGTCTCCCCCGCCAGCAGACGGTCGACCAGGCCGACGGCGCGGCTGGCGATCACATTCTCGTCGCAACGGACAAGCGGCTTGGAAATGCCCAGATGCATCAGCAGCTTTGACGTCACACGCGTGTCTTCGCAGCAGATGGCATCGGCGGCGGCAAACGCCTCGCCAACGCGCGGGGACAGGTCGCCCAGGTTGCCGATGGGCGTGCCGACCACATAGAGTTTGCCCGTATGGGTGCTGTTTTGCGTCATATCAACCTATTCAATCATGCCGCGCTCGAGCGTACCGAGCGCCGCGCGGGCGTCCCATGCTGCAATGCGCTTCTCGGTCTTCCACGTTTGGAAGAACCAACCGGCAGCCGGCGCAAACGAAGCCAGCTGGTTGGCGATAAACACGCGCTCGTAGGCATTGCGGCCCTCGGGCGTAACCGACGAGTTGGCAAAGATCGCCGCGCCCGACCATTCGCCCACCAGCACGGGGAACCCAGTCGAAATCGCTTCTTTAAGCTCGCGCTTGTTACGGGAAATCGCCGTCGTCAGCCCGCGGGGGCTCGTGATATCGAGCGCATACTCGTCGCGGTAATGGTACAGGTGAAGGTCCATGTAGACGTTCTTGTACTTGGCGCCGCGCATAAAATGCTTCCACTCGCTGGGATGCCCCGAAGACGAAAAGACGACGATCTTATCCTCGGGCATATACGAACGGACGAGCTCGTAGGCATCGCGATAGAAATTGCGCAGGTAGTGAGCCGGAATGCCATCCGTCATGGCAAAAAGACTCTTGCGGACACTCATCTGCGGCGTATCCAGCAGCTCAATGCCCAGCAGGCTCTCGGCCTCGCCGTAACGCTCGGCCAAGCGCTCGAGCACGTCGAGTGCGACATGGCGGCCGTTAGTGGACGAATGCCACTCGGCAACAGCCTCCGGCGTGGCGGGCGAATCGTTGGAATCGCCCTGGCCACCGGGCACAGTCGCCAGGTCAAGCAGCACGCGAATGTTGTACTTGGCAGCCCACTCAATCGCGCGGTCGATGTAATCGACAACCGAGATGTAGGAGGCATCGGACTCCTGTGAGCCAAAGGCATACCAAGGCACCGGCAGGCGCACGGCGTTGAGGCCGATCTGCGCCATGCGACGGAAATCATCCTCGCTCACAAACGTCTCGTAATGACGGCGCATGCGCTCGTTATAGGCGGCGGTGCCCATGGCCTCCTGCAGCTCGGCCGCGTTGGATGCACCGGTCGCCGCGTACAGCGACGGGGTCACCCAAGGCTCGGGAATAAACCAGCCAGAGAGATTAACGCCGAGTATCCTCTCCATCACTGCCCCCTTCGGATCGTGCAGGCTGAGCCTGCATCGTATTGCACAGGAAAAGTATCGTTTTGAGTATACCCGCGCGTGCGGACAGACGACCGAACGGTCTGTAAAGTGGCGCAAAAGCGGGAGGAATATCTGGGCGGGCCCGAGATGGCGCGCCGAGATGTACATATGCGCCGGAAGTAGGCGGCCGAAAAGCGCATCCCGTTCTGAGCGCGGGATCTGGGACGCAGTTTCCGCCAAAGACCGCAAAAGGAAAGCACATCCCATTCTGACGCCGGATTCCGGGTCGCGCTTTCCCAAGCGGCCTCAAAGCGGAAAACGCATCCCACTCTGAAGCCAAATTCCGGGACGCAATTTCCGCAGAGCCCTCAATAAAAGAAAAGGACCCCTTTGCAGAGGTCCTAGTCAATTCAAGGTGGCGGGGAAGGGAATCGCGCCCGCGCTCCGCGCGTGCGGACCGCTGCGGCGCTTCGCGCCTTGCGAGCTGCGCTGGCAAACGCTCACGCGTTTACTCAGCTCCGCGCCCTCACGGGGTTCGATTCCGTGTGGGGACCACATAAAAGAAAAGGACCCCTTTGCAGAGGTCCTAGTCAATTCAAGGTGGCGGGGAAGGGAATCGAACCCCTGACACGAGGATTTTCAGTCCTCTGCTCTACCAACTGAGCTACCCAGCCATTTGAGGTGTGCCTTGTTTCAAGGCTTGATTAGTATAACCAAGGACGCGTTCCGGTCAACCGAGAATTTAAAAAAAGTTTTTGAGCACAGCCTCGGTTCTATAAATCGGCACGTCAGAGGCATCAGCCGGCAGCAAGAAGTTTTTCGCTCAGAGCCGCACGGGCAAACTCACTTGGCGTCATCCCCTCGGCAGCCGCCCGTCGACGAATGGCCTCCTTCATTCCCAGAGGAATCTTGACCGACAGCGTTGCCGTCCCCTCACCTGAGAGCGGGGGCCGTCCATGCACGATCCCACCAACGGTGTGTTCGCCATCCGGAAACTCTCCGCGCTCGTACGACTCGCACCACGCGTCAATCATTTCATCCGTTACAACCTGACCATTAGCGGCCGTATACGTCTTGCCCATCATCGACCCCTCTGCCGAGCTCGCTCGATCTCTTGCCAGAATTTCTTCTGAACCGGAGACAGGGCATGAATAATGAGCCATCCACGAATTAGTTCGACCGCAACAAGTTCCACACTTCGACCATCTGGAAGCCATCCAATGGCAAGCCATCTCGGCGGCTCGTCCTCCGACTCGCGGCGAATGCACTCAGTAACCGCGAACCAGGCACCTAGTACCTGCTTTTCCGTCAAGTGTTTTTTGGCGTTCGGATGGATCTCAACATCCATGCATCTTCTCCTCCATCTTACCCAATTTCGTATGACGAAAGTCCACTGTCGCCAATTCTTAAGCCGGCACGCGTTGGAGAGCAGGGGTCGAAACAATGATTGAAGGACGCTCTAGTACGGCCCAGGCGCCGGGGCAGGAGCACATGCGCCAAGGGCGGACGTTTTCGTAGCGCGCGAGGATATTGCCGTCGCGATCGATGAAGGCGATGTCGATGGGATAGGCCATAAAACACGTATGGACCGAAGAGCAGCGTGGAAACGCCATGACGAGCGGCAGGCCGTTGGCGGCAACCGGACGCCGTCCCAGCATGCCGCGCAGGCGCACGACAAACGACTCCGCCACCACAAACTCGGCCGGCGTCCAACCCAGCCTATTGAGTGCCCGCGCGTAGGCGATGTAGGACGAGACCGCGGTCACATGACCACCCCCGGACGCCATGGATCGACCGTCACCGCACGCTCGTGCGACAACGTTGTCGGCGCCCCCAGCGGAACGCCAGCGATGCTGAGAGAAGTCGGCCACGGCTCATAGTGCATGGTGCAGGTGTAGGTCCTAAACGTACCGGATAGGGAGAGCAGGCCACCATCCGATGCCTTCGCGCCTTGCTCGCTCGACACTTCGATCTGTAAGTCATAGCCTTCCATGGCATTCAGAATTTGAGTCTGAACCGTCGCCGAGGCATCGGCAGAGCTTTCGTCGCCCTCCCCCTCCGACGCCACGGCATGCGCTAGCACGATGTCGGGCACCACGCGGTCGAAGCGCGCGACAGCGCTGGCAAAGATCATGACGTTGTACACGATGAGTGCCAGCACCAGCAAAACGGGCGTAACCACTGCCATCTCCACCGTCGCTTGGGCGCGCTCCTCGCGCAGACGCATGCGGATACTCATTACGACCCACCGCCCAGAGCGCCAACCAGCGTGGCGACATCGACGGTGAGCGGGATGGAGCCGCCGCCGGGCAGAGGAATCTCCGCAAGTGTAAACACCGTACCGCTAATGGTGCGTTCGACTTGATATTCCAACGCCTCGCAAAGCGCCTTGGGATCGGTCACGCCCAACGGAATACTTCGCAGTTTGTCTTGCGCTTGAGAGAGACCCGCAATGTCAGACCCCGGACTCTTAATGATATTGGCGGAATCGGTCAGCACCGGTTTTCGCAGGCACAAGTCGCACGGTTCCAAACCCAGCGCCGCCACGGACGCCGAAACGGTATCGCCGAGCCACGATGCGATGGAGCCCAACGCGCCGCTGCCCCCTCCTAGGCCTTTAATCATCTCGTCCATAAGTTCGTCGGCTGAGCCTTGGATATCACCGTATCCCACGAGTAGCCGTCCCCAAACATCCATGACGCCGTCGAGCACGCCGGCAACGCCGCCCGAGCGTTCCTTCAATGTCGAGAAAAATCGCGAAAGCACGTTGTTTTGCGCCGTCGCCTCATCGGGCGCCAGCACCGCGGCAGAGATAGCACCGCGATCGCCAAGCCTGACTGCCGCGTTAAACGAGGAGTTAAGTTGATCGGGGCTGGTAATGTCACCCGAAACTGCAAAGGCGACCACGCCGTTGCGGCCAGGTGGGGCGATACGCGGGCGCTCGCCGGAAAGCTCCTTGATGGCCTGGTCAAACGCATTGCCTGCACGGTCGGCCTCGTCCTCGGTCTGACGCTCGAGCTCGAACTCTTTGTTGCGGCATTCGACGTAGTCTTCCAGGGCCTCTTTGAATCGATCAAAGTGGTACTCAAAGCCGTTTTCGATAGAAGTCGAAGGAGCCGCAACGGCACCGAGCGACGAAACACCAAAATGGCATCTATTGCATTTGTCCTGCCCGTCATAAGCAGCAACCGAGGCCAGCCCGCATGGCGCCCCCTTCTTATAGTTGGGGCAACTCGTTCCGTAATGCAGATACGTCTTGCCATCGATGGCACTGGTTGGCCACACCGTATCGGTATAGAGTTCCGTCGCTCGCACCTCGTCAGTGTTGCGCGGCAACAGCGGGATATAGGAAGCGACTTCATCTCCGTCCTCGGTTACATATGCACGATTGACCTCTGTACTCGCATAGGTGTAAAACGCCTTGCGCGCCGCCGACTCCGCCTTCGTCTCGACGCTTGAACCATGCGGTTTTTCGTCTGCCAGGCGTTGACGGTAGTAGGTCTTCGCGCGGTCGAACGCCACCTGTGGCTCCCACGAAATGCTCGAGGCATAATGCGGGTTCTGCTCACCCGAGAGCTTTGCCAAACTCCTCGCACGTTCCCACATGCATGAACAGCTACCGACCGAAGCCGGAACCGATCCACCACAATCCGCCAGCCAAGCGCGCTCTTTAGCCTTCGCCGTGTCCTCAGAAGCCTTCCGCAGCTCCTCGGCCGCACGCTCTAAATCATCTGATGTGTCTTTAATGGTATCGGTCGAGATCTCTGACCCTTTGAGCGCAGCGAAGTCCGATTCGGATGTCCTGGGCACGGCAAGCGCCGTACCGGTATAGGCCACACTATCGGTATCCTGCGCCGACACCGCCTGCGTGGCACGCGCGGCGATCAGATATGGCAGAGCCGTCTCGATTTTCTGTAAGCCTTCCGATGCGCTTTTGGCAAACTTGTTGCGCGTTTTAATGATCTCAATCCCGGTGTCGACCATATTGCCGGCAACTGGTTCGGCACCTGGGATGAGGATGGCGACCAGGCCCGTCCCGATTGTGGCAAACCCCGCCAGCCCCAGACTCAAGATGCTCGCATCAACCACCGTGGCAGCCGTGTGATAGGACGACACTACGTTGGCACCCGCCAGCGCGCCGCTATCGGCCGCCACCTGGGTATCCCCGGCACGCGACATGCTCCATATCGCCGCGGTCGACGAAAACAACAACGTGAGCACCACTAGGATGACCACGGCAGAAGAAAGCGTGGTGTAGGCACCGTCTTCGATAAACAGATCGACACCGGCGCGGCCCATAAAGCCGCCTCGTTTGCGATGGCAGCTCGGACGGCGCGTCAAAACGCATCTAGACCAGAAACGCTTAATCCCATGCAACAATCCACGAATCATAATCTCCCTCCAGCCATTCGGGACGCGATTGATACGAGACATCGACCTTGAGCTCAACGTAGCCGCCCTCGGCGGTACCACCCATAGCCTGCGCAAACGCACCGATCACAGGCAACGGCTTGACCTCGCCGGAAACGGACACGGACGAGACGCCACCCGCACCGGCCCGGCCAAGCTCGATATCCCACGACAACGGCCCGCCGGCATGAAAGATCGAAACGTTGGGCACTGCGGCAAGCCGGCGGCGGGTGAACTCCTTAAGATCGTCGTCCTCCGCCGTCGTCGTGGTCATGAGCCGCGCGGTCTCGGCGGCGGCAGACTCCATGACCGCGCGCGTATAAAGCAGGCACACCGGTTGCAGTGCGAGAAGGATGAGCGTCAGAAACGTCGGCAGCAAAAAAGCAGCCTCGACCGTAGACTGCGCCCGGTCCTCGCGCGCGATATCAATACAACGCGATGTCCTTAGCGCCCGCGGCGGCGTCGATAACCGACATCGAGGCAACGCCATGGGATGCCGCCCGCTCAACCAGCGCTGCCAAGCGTCCATCGGTGCCAGCACGCCAAAGTCCCGCAATCGCCAGCACGATCGATAGCAGCGCCACCGTGACGATGGCGTATTCCACAGTCGCTTGGGCAACCTCTTCACGCAGAACGCCATGCATTTCACGATCCCTCCTTTGAGCTTATTGTTTGCGGGACCAGGCGCACCGCGCGCAGACGACACGAAGCATCGCCAGCATCCGCGGCAACCGTCACCATATCGACCCAGCCGCGCCCATCGCGCACGATGGCGCCCCATACGTTGCCCTTAATATCGAGATAGCCGCTCAGGGCGAGCTGGGCCGTTGGCACCTCGCGGTAGGCGCGTAACATATCCGCCGCTGCCTCGGTCATCGGTCGGTCCTCGGACCATGCAAGCCGGACCGCAATCGCGTTGTCCTCAGGCGAATCCGTCGCAGTGCCAGACCGCTTGTCGAGCGTCCGCAGAAAGGTTTGCGCCGTGACAGCGACATCCGAATCGTCCGCATCTCGCATCTCATCTTTTTGAGACGCCACCGCCGAATCTGAGCCCGAATCGAAGGCGGCCCCAGGACGCTGCTGCCGCGCGGCGTTAAGCCCCCAAAGCACCGCCGCTATCGCCACGGTCAGGCAAGCAAACACCAGCAGCACCCCGATGGGGCGCTCGCCCTCTACAGGCTGTTTATGCCCTCGCTGATAGCGTTCCATAGATCTTGGACCTTGCCTTTAAATGCAACGATGGCAATAATCGCGATCACCACAAGCACACCCACCAAAATGGCGTACTCGGTGGTACCCTGCGCGCTCTCCTCCTGCAACAGCTCCTTGGCATGCTGGCGAGCGCGAATCGCCCGGCAAAACGCCCAGCCCTGGACCTTGCCAGCAGCGTCAGTCATCGTGTTCATGTATTCCTCCCTACATCATCCCGCCTGCTCCCAGCAGCGGGCCCAATATGGACAGAAGCAACGCCGGCAAGATGAGCGTGCCGGTGGGAATCAGCAGCTTGACGGGCGCACGCTCAATCTCGCGCTCGACCGCGGCGCGATGAGCCGCACGGATCTCGCGACTTTGAGCGGCCAGCGTCTCGGCAAGTGGGGCACCCAGGGCGAGTGCCTGCCCCACCGTAATGGCAAAGGTCTCGAGCGCTCGCACGTCCAGGTCGCGCGCGGCGGCCAACAACTCGTCCTCACGCGTGCCCACGCCCACCTGCCACGCCATGCAGGCCCGCTCAAGGCGAAGAGCCAGCACTGACCGGCGGTTGGCGCAGAAAATCTCAAGCGCTGCACCAAACGAAAGACCGGCCGAAAGACCCAAGCGCACAACATCGATCATCTCGGACACTTCGCCGAGCGAAACTCGCGCCGGGCCGCCCGCTCCAACCGCGCCCTTCACTCGCGCGGTCAGGGCATCGACCACCGAGCGACCCGCGGCAGCGACCAGCACCGCCTCGCGCTTGCAGGCCCCTGCGATCTTGCGCGCATCCGCCCGATCTAAACCCGTCGCGACAAATACACTCAGGGCGCACAGGCAAGCCGCAACTGCAACTGGGGCGCTCATAGCTCCACCCGCATAATGCGCCGGATAACCACCAGGGCAACGACGTTGAGGGCTAGACCCAGCACCACAGCGCCCGCACCGGCAGGCGTCGCAAGACCGCGACGATAATCTGCCGAAAGCAGCGCCAACACCGCGCACATGCCCGCCGGCATCGCCGCGACCATGTGTGCCGACATACGCGCCTGTGACGTCTTAACATCCAGGCGGCGCTTGAGCTCAATGCGCTCCCCTACCATGCTCGACGCCTCGGACAGCAAGTCGGCAAGCGGAGCGCCGGTGCGCTGTGACACCTTAAGCGCCAAGGTCACAAGCGAAAGACCGGGGGCGTCGATGCGCACGAGCAAGTCATCGAGCGCGTCGGTCGCCGAGATGCCGCAATCGATCGCCGCCGCTACCCGCAAAAACTCGGTATGTACCGGCTCTTGCGCATGAGCGCCCACAAAGCGCATGCCCTGGGCCAGCGAATGTCCCGAGGCAAGCGACATGGAAAGTGCGGTAAACGCCTCGGGCATGGCCTCTTCTGCATCGTGTTGCTCGCGCCGGCTCTCAAAGCCATCCCGAGCGGCGCCAACGGCAATCGGAGCAACAAGTCCCAAGGCAAATCCGAGGGGCGATAACGACACCATCGTTAGTAAAACGCAGCAGATACCGCTCGATAGCAGCAGAAACGCCAAACGCCCCGAAGCATCCTCGATCACGAGGTCAAGGCGACGCGCCGGAGCCAGCGATGCCCACGAACGGGCAATCTTTTTCAGCAAATCGTTTTCCACCAGCTCACGCGGCAGCTTCTCTGCCACCGTCTCGAGCGCCTGACGCGCCAGCTCCGCCGGCGGCACCTGCGGCACACGAGGTTCCGCCCCGCACGCCGTCGCAACAGAAAACCCTGCCAAACCCCCTACGACGAGGGGCACAGCGACCTCCATTCGTCCACCTCCTCTTGTGTGAGCGTCCCCGACCGCAGGCCTTCTGCGATAAACGGCGGCTCGCGGTCAAGCGTCCAGGTGCGCTCGGCGGCATCGAAAGTCACATAGCGCTCGAGCTCTACGCCGCCCGACGCGGCGCGACGCACCCCCGAATACGAGGAGACGAAACGCCTGCCATCGGCGTGGCGCTCAGACATCACGATGCCGTCGAGCGCCATGGCAATCTGCTCCTCGATGAGCTCGCTCGGCAGATCGATGCCATAACGCGCAAGCAACGTCAGACGCACCACGGTCTCCTGTTCTGAACCCGCATGAAGTGTGGTGAGCGACCCGTCGTGGCCCGTATTCATGGCCTGCAACATGTCGCAGCACTCGGCACCGCGCACCTCGCCCACCACGATGCGGTCGGGGCGCATGCGCAGGGCATTGGTCACCAGGTCGCGGATCGTCACCGCGCCCTCGCCCTCAATTGAAGCCTCGCGCGCCTCTAGACGCACCACGTGCGGATGATGCGCAAACTTGAGCTCGGCAGAGTCCTCGATCGTCACGATGCGCTCGCCGGTGGAAATCTCACATGACAACGCGTTGAGCAGGGTGGTCTTACCAGATCCCGTGCCTCCCGCAACCGCCAGGTCCTGTCGCAGCGACACCGCGCACGACAACAGCTGCGCATACCAAAGCGGCAGCGACCCCAGCCCCACAAGCTCGTCCAGCGAGCAGATGCGGTCCGAGAACTTTCGGATGGTGAGAATCGGTCCGTCAATCGCCACAGGCGGAATCACCGCGTTGACGCGATAGCCCGTTTTGAGGCGGGCGTTGACGATGGGGCTGCGCTCGTCGATACGGCGGCCAAGTGGCGAGATGATGCGGTCGATAAGCACACGGATCTGCTCATCATCCTCAAACGCATGCTCGATGGGGTGCAAGACGCCGCCGCGTTCAAAGAAAGCCGAGCGGCAGCCGTTAATCATGATCTCGGTAACGGTGTCGTCCTCGATGAGCGGCTGCAACGGCCCCAAGCCCACCACGTCATCCAAAATCTCGTCGATGATGGTCTCGCGCTCGGACGTCGCGAGATCAGTCGGCTCCTCAACATTGAGCGCCGCCTCCACCGCGGGACGCAATTCCGAGCGGGCAAGTGCCGGGTCGATATAGGCGCTGATACGCGCCACTTCGTCGTAACCCATGCGGTCCATCACGGCGCGCTTGGTGCGTCGTTTCACCGCGCGGCGACGCCCCGCATCTACAGGCGCTGCCCCCGCTGCAGCGCCGGCAGCCTTAATCCTCGTTTGCAGGCTCATCGCTGATCACCCTCGCGCGACCAGGGAAGGCGGATACGCGGGCGTTCGGTGCGCGTTGCACGGTCGGCGACCATATCGCTCCAAGGGCCGACGGCGCACCCCAGTTCCACGAGCATCTCGCGCGTGGCCTCGCGCACGCTGGTCGCAAAAGCGCTGGTCTGCCCCACTGCCTCATCAGCGCGCCCAAACGCCATGAGCGCGGCGAGATCCTGCCCGCCATCGGCGATACGAATCTTGGAGCTCAACGCACAGGCAATCTCAAAGCGCATGGCGACGTCCTCGTCTGCCCCGCGCGCACCGAACCGGTTGAACACGGCGCTCATGCGCGTGCGCGGCACACCTACTCGACTTGCCAGTTCAATGACGCGCGACGCCGATGTCGCGGACGACACCGCAGCATCGCCAACGATCAGGCAACGGTCGCTCGCCGCCACCGCAGCCGCCACGGCGTCGCCCCAAAAGACCGAGGTATCGATAAAGACCACGTCGGATTCGCGACGCAGAACATCAAGCAGTAGCTCCACCGGACATGCCATGAGCTCGGCTTGCTCGGGCGCCGCGACGGGACCCCAGAGCGTAACGCCCGGCGCCACGCGCATCGATGCGGCCACGATATCCGGCTCGGCAAGCGCGCCCGCCACCGACGGCTCGATAAGTGCCGCCATATCGCGCGGAGCATCGACGCCTAACAAGTCGTAAAGGTTTCCAAACATCAGGTCCAGGTCGAGCACGGCGGCACGCAAGCCCAACAGCGACGATGTGTGTGCCATGGTGGCAATGATCGTCGACTTGCCGCAACCGCCCGAACCCGAAATGGCGCAGATGACCGGAGCTCGATGCTGCGGAGCGGCAGCGTCTGCCGGCGGCATCGGAGGCGGCGGGGCGGGCGTCGGTGACAGCGTCCCCGTCTCCCCCGCCGCAACCACACGCTGCGTCCAAGCCGGCATGGCAGCTTGTTCGGTCTGCGAGGCAGGCTCGTTCTGTGCAATCTGCTCATGCTGCATCAGCGACAACTCGCCGCACCCGGCAAAGCCCTCAACTTCGTCGAGTTCATCCGCCAGATTCACGCCGTGCACGTATCCCATATCTACAGCCGGGGAGTCGCCAGCATGCTGCGCCGGCTCTCCAGCGTCATCGTATACAAGGGGGTTCCGGGGGCGCCGACCATGCTCGGCTTCCGCTTTTCCATAATCATCAACACGCGGGCCTCTTGTAGCGCGAGGCGCCCCGGGTTCCCTATCAACAAAAGCATCGGGCTCAATCGTCATGCACCGATCGGAATCAACCGCTCCCTCGCCCGCGCGCCCGTTGCCGCATATACTGTGCGCAGCGATGACCTCGGTCGCCCCTGCGCGAAACAGCCCCTCGATATCCGATGGATCGAGTGCTTCTATCAACACGACCACGCGACTCACGCGGCCTTCGGCCGTCAGGCGCGCAACAGTCTTGCGCACATCTTCGGTATCAAACAGAGACGCCGCGATGATGGCAGCCCCGCGGCGCGACGGAAACGCCCGCGCCATGGAAACCAGCCCGTCCAGGTCACCCACGCGAAGCACCTGTGCACCCGTATCACGGCCCTCGACTTCCCGCTGCAACAGCCCGTAATCGCCGCACGCGCAGCACGCAAGCCAGATCGCCTTCATCACTCGTCGCCTCCGCTCTTTTTGCCGCGCGCCGTGGAGGGAATCGTCATGCTGACCGTTCCCTTGCCCGATGCCCCCAGCAGTTCCTTGACGTCTTCGGGGTCAGCCGCCAGCGTCACCCATTCGATCTTGCCCTCGCGCGTGGCACCGGAATCTTCACTGGTATCGATCACGTACGCGCCGCACAACCGATCGGTTACGCCGTCTTTTTGCACATACACATCCACGTAGCTGCCCACGCCCGTAGCACCGCCGACCGAGTGCTCGGCATCGACCGCCACCGAAACGGCGACCTTGCCCTTAGGCACCTCGAGCTTGTGACTCTCGGCCTTGGTGTAGACATTGCAGATCACGGCGTTTTTGGGAATACGCGAAGTCGTCACGTCGCCGCGCACCTGGCGCAGCTCGGTCGCCGCGTCACGCGGCAACAGGCTCGTCAGCCATTCCTGGGTTATGACATTGGTCTCATCGAGGGTCTCGCCCACATCGATATCGCGCGCCGCGACGCATACCTCGACGCGATCGCCACCGTACTTGGCCAAGGTCTCAGCCTGGACCTGTTCGGCTTGCGAGCGGATCGACGAGCCGTAAACCATGCAGAGCAGAGCAGCGAGCACGCCCGCGACCAGACTGATAGCGATGCGCTTGCTCTTGTTCACGGCCGCTCCTCTCATGGCAGTGCCGGGCGAATGCCCGTACCACCATTGTCTGGGCGGTCAGAGCGCAAAGCGGCGCAATCGCGATCTTGGTTTTCGATGTCAAACCAATCGCTGACCAAAAGCTGACCAGCCCGTCAAGCTCGTGGCAAGGTTTTGGTCAGCACGTCAGCAAACTGCATGTTTCGAGGCTTTTCCGCAGCAAAAAAGCCGTCTCCCGAACAGTTGGGAGACGGCTGTCATAGGAAAAATCAATTACAGATGGACATCGGGATCGAGCATTTGAGCGCTCACGCGCATGGATGACGCCAAGTTTTGGAACGTTTCTAGACGCAGACTGTCGATCTGCCCGGCGTCCTCGGCCTCGCGAACGGCGCAGCCCGGTTCGTGGGTATGCGTGCAGTCGCCAAACCGGCACGCGCGCGATGCCTCGACAATCTCGGGGAAGGCGCGCGCCAGACCCCGCTCGTGACCCACGAGCGGTAAGCTGCGCAGGCCCGGGGCATCGGCGATCACGCCGGCGTCGCCCGGCAGTGCCACCATCACGCGCGCGACGGTAGTGTGACGGCCCTGGTCGTCGCGTTCGCGCACACCGCCAGTCGCCAACGTATCGTGGCCCAGCAGCGCATTGAGCAGCGTCGACTTGCCGGCACCCGACTCGCCCAGAATCATGGCGCAGCTCCCGGCAGGCACGCAGACACGGACCTCGTCCAGGCCGCGCCCCTCGGCAGAGGACGTCACGATCACGCGCATGTCCGGACCCACCAGGCGGCGCACGCGGTCCAGATCGCGCTCGAGCTCCTCGGCATCGCAGCGGTCAGCTTTGGTGAGCACCACCACCGGCTCGGCATCGCAGTCGAGCGCCAACACCAGCGAGCGCGCCACGCGGTCGAGCAGCACCTCACCGGCACCGAGCGCCTGCACGATTAGCACGCTATCCACGTTGGAGCAGAGCACCTGGCGCTCTCCACGGGCACGGCCGCGCCAACGCTCAAAGCTCGTACGGCGCGGCAGCACGCACTCAATCACGCCCATATCGTGCCCGGGAGCGCGGCGCACCGCCACACGGTCGCCCACGGCAGGCAGCAGGACCTCGTCCTCGCCGCGCGACTTGGCAAACCCCACGGCATGCTCGGCGCGGAAGGTATCGTCGGCAGTCGCCACCAGCGGAAACCCGCGATCCAAGCGCACCACGGCACCCAGCCGCATCTGCTCGGGCTCCTCGACATGTGCGCAAAAGTCGTCAAATGCCGCCTGCTGAGCTTCATCGACCGGCAGGTCATCGAACGCCGGAACATCCTGCAGCGCGTCAAGTCCCGGCACGTTTGCCAGCAGCTCCTCGGCAGACGCGGGGGCTTCGGTCGCGAGCTTCCGACGACGATCGCGCTTAGCCCGCGCCCCCGTCGTCTTTTTCTTCGCTTTAGCCTTAGCCTTGCCCACAAGCGCCTCCCAGCACCACAAATCACAACTGAGCAGGTATTTTAAATCAAAAAGAGCTGGCCGGGCAAAGCCCTAAATCAAAAAGAGCTGGCCGGGCAAACGCTCGATCGGCTCACAAACTTTCCCTCAGCTTACGGTCCCGAGAGGTTGTCCGAAGGCCCGACCGCCGAGAGGGGTTTCTTCTGAGCGATCCCGCAGCGCGAAGCGCGAGGACCAGCGAAGAAGAAACCCCGCAGGCGGTCGGGCCGGTGGGAGGGATGGCCTTTCGACCTACTCTTTTTCGACCGCGCGCATGATCGCCTTGTAGATCTCCATCAGCGGGATGATCAGGAAGGCCAGGCCCAGCGCGGCAAGAACGCCCTTGAGCTCAAGCGTCACGGGGCCAAAGAACATCTCGGCAAGCGTCGGCTGCACGGTCACGATCACCGTCAGCACCAGTGCCAACGCGGCAGAAGCCCACAGCCACTTGTTCTGCTTCTTCATGGTGAACAGCGACGCACGACGGCTGCGCATATTGAAGCAGTGGAAAATCTCGACCATGTTGAGCGTGATGAACGCCATCATCACGCCTTCCTCGTCGGCATTGCCGGCGATCATATCGGCGATGTGGATGTAGCCCATGTCAAAGTACACGCCCACAAAGAAGCTCGCCAGCACCAGCACGGTGATGATCAGACCCTGGACCACGCAGTCCAGACCCATATGTCCGGCAAAGACACCGTCCTTGGCGTTGCGCGGTTTGCGCTTCATGATGTCGCCCTCGGCGTCCTCCATGCCCAGCGCGAGCGCGGGGAAACAGTCGGTGACCAGGTTCACCCACAGCAGCTGCACCGGCTGGAAGATGGTAAAGCCGATAAGCGTGGCGATAAACACCGAGAACACCTCGGCAAGGTTGGCCGAAAGCAGGAACTGGATGACCTTGCGGATGTTGTCGTAGATGCGACGGCCCTCTTCGCAGGCACCGATGATGGTGGCGAAGTTATCGTCGGCGAGCACCATGTCGGCGACGTTCTTGGTGACGTCGGTACCGGTGATGCCCATGCCCACGCCGATGTCGGCGCGCTTGATGGACGGGGCGTCGTTGACGCCGTCGCCCGTCATGGCCACGATCTGGTCGCGCGACTTCCAAGCCTCGACGATGCGGGTCTTGTGCTCAGGCTGGACGCGGGCGTACACGCCGTAATCCTCGATGTGTGCGTCGAGTTCCTCGTCGCTCATGCGATCGAGGTCGGCACCGGTGATAGCCTGGCTGCGATCGGCGACAATGCTCAGCTGCTTGGCGATGGCCACGGCGGTGTCGATGTGGTCGCCCGTAATCATGACAGTGCGGATGCCGGCGTTGTGGGCCTCGCGGATGGCGTCGGCGACCTCGGGGCGGACCGGGTCGATCATGCCGGACAGGCCGCAAAAGACCAGGTCATGCTCGAGCGCAGCGGGGCTGCAGTCGACGGGAACCTCGGTGTAGGTGCGGCTCGCCAGCGCCAGCACGCGCAGGGCCTCGTCGGCCATGGCCTTGTTGGCTGCCACGAGCTCGGCGCGGCGCTCCTCGGTCAGGGGGACGACCTTATCGCCCTCGTAGATATGGGTGCACAGGCCGATCACCACGTCGGGCGCGCCCTTGGTGTACTGCTCGTACTCGCCGTCCAGGGTCTCGACAACCACGGACATCATCTTGCGGCCCGAGTCGAACGGAGCCTCGCCCACGCGCGGGTGCTCGGCAGTCAGGCCAGTAAGACCAGCCTTGCCGGCATCGTTGACGAGTGCACACTCGGTCGGCTCGCCCACGGCCTCACCCAGTTCCTCGTCCCACTGGGCATCGGAGCACAGTGCCATACCGGCCAAGAACTTCTCCTTGGGCGCAGCGAGCTCGTGCTTGACGACAGTCATCTTGTTCTGGGTAAGGGTGCCGGTCTTGTCGGAGCAGATGGTCTGCGTGCAGCCGAGTGTCTCGACAGCAGAAAGCTTGCGGATGATCGCCTGGCGCTTGGCCATCTTGGTCACGCCGAGCGAAAGGACGATGGTCACGACGGCGACCAAGCCCTCGGGGATAGCGGCGACGGCGAGCGAGACGGCAACCATAAAGGTATCGAGCAGGGCAGTCGGGTCGGTAAGGACGTTGCCCACGCCGTGGCGGAGGATATCAACACCAAAGATCACGACGCAGATGACGATCACCATGATGGTGAGGATACGGCTGAGCTCGGCAAGCTTCACCTGCAGCGGCGTGAGCTCTTCCTTGGCCTCGGCCAGAGCGCCGGCGATCTTGCCCATCTCGGTGTTCATGCCGGTGCCGACCACGACGGCGCGACCGCGACCGTACACCACGGTAGAGCCCATGTAGCACATGTTCTTGCGGTCGCCGAGCGGCACGTCGTCAGTGCCCGCAGCAAGCTCAATCACGTTGGTGTGCTTCTCGACCGGCACGGACTCGCCGGTCAGTGCGGCCTCTTCGATCTTCATCGTGGCGCTCTCGAGCACGCGGCAGTCGGCCGGGACGGAGTCGCCCGCCTCGAGCATGATCACGTCGCCGGGGACGAGCTCGGCGCTCGGCAGGTGCACGAGCTTGCCGTCGCGCAGCACCTTGGACTGCGCCGCGCTCATTTCCTGCAGGGCCTCGAGGGCCTCCTCGCTCTTGGCCTCCTGGACCACGCCCAGCACCGAGTTGACGATAACGACGAACATGATAATGGCGACGTCGGCAAAATCGGGCTCGCCCTTGACCATGCCCGTGAGCGCGCTGATGACGGCGGCAACAATCAGCATGATGACCATGGGGTCTGCCATCTGCTCAAAGAAGCGCTTCCACAGCGGAGTCTTCTCGGCTTCCTCAAGCTTGTTAGGGCCTGTCTTGGCGAGGCGCGACGACGCCTCGTCGTTGCTCAGGCCAAGGTTCTCATCGACACCCTGGTCGCTGAGCACCTCCGCCGCGGCGGACAGGTATTCCTTTTGCATATAGAGTCCCCTCCTGGGATTCGGGCCACTCAGCAGATTGATGCCCGATCATAATTCCCAGGAGAAGGGCAAGGGCTCATCAAGGCTGCCGTGCTGAGCGGCAGTTGATAGTGGAGCTATGGTACCCCAAAGCGACGCGTCTAGCCAAAACATTCCATCTGGAAACACGGCACAGGCGCAACGGTGCAGACAGTGTGATGCTCAAGATTGATAAAACGTTTTTTCTTCGGCGCATCATCGAACTAAAATATCGCCCAGATAGCAGCGGTTAGAACGGTTGGTAAAGTTTTTGCATATACCGTTTTCCGCAAAAAATGAACTTCTAATTCGGCATACGGTCGATTTTTTGGGGTATTCGGTCGGCATTTCGTTATAATCATCTCAGTTTTATTTCTTATGGTTTATCTATCAGC
This sequence comes from Collinsella aerofaciens, assembly GCF_028209885.1. Lineage (GTDB taxonomy): Bacteria > Actinomycetota > Coriobacteriia > Coriobacteriales > Coriobacteriaceae > Collinsella > Collinsella aerofaciens_BA. Next base: position 26,844 of record NZ_JAQLEM010000029.1, read on the forward strand.
GCAAGACGATGTCAGATGGAGGTCTGAATGTACAAGCGCACCAAGATTGTATGCACCATGGGTCCCGCCTGCGATAGCGACGAGACCATCCGCGAGATGATCAAGGCGGGCATGAACGTCGCCCGTTTTAACTTCTCGCACGGATCCTACGACGAGCACCACGGTCGCATCGAGCGCGTCCGTCGTATTTCCAAGGAGCTCGGTCTGCCCGTCGGCATCCTGCTCGACACCAAGGGCCCCGAGGTCCGCACCGGCCTTCTGGTCGATGGCAAGAAGGTTGCCGTCAAGACCGGCGATAAGATCGTCGTCACCGCCCAGCCCACGTCCGAGGATTTCCACGGCACCGCTGAGCACATCTCCCTCGACTACCTGGCTCTGCCCTCCGAGGTCGAGAAGGGCTCCCTTATCCTGATCGATGACGGTCTGGTTGCCCTCGAGGTCGAGTCCGTCGACGGCCAGGACATGACCTGCGTCGTTAAGAACGACGGCCTGATCGGCGAGCGCAAGGGCGTCAACATGCCCAACGTCAACATCTCGCTGCCCGCCATCACCGAGCGCGATCGTCAGGACATCCTCTTTGGCCTGACCGAGAACATCGACTACATCGCCGCTTCCTTCATCCGTGACGGCGAGTCCGTCCGCGGCATCCGCGAGCTTTGCCGCGAGAACGGTGGCGAGCACGTGACGATCTTCCCGAAGATCGAGTGCGCCCTGGGCGTCGAGAACTTCGACGAGATCCTCGAGGCTTCCGACGGCATCATGGTCGCCCGTGGCGACCTGGGCATCGAGATCAAGCCCGAGCTCGTTCCGCACATCCAGAAGGAGATCATCGCCAAGTGCAACGCGGCCTACAAGCCCGTTATCACCGCTACGCAGATGCTCGACTCCATGCAGCAGAACCCGCGCCCGACGCGCGCCGAGGTTGCCGACGTTGCTAACGCCATCTACGACGGCACCGACGCCGTTATGCTCTCTGGCGAGTCCGCTGCCGGTAAGTACCCGGTCGAGGCCGTCAAGATGCAGGCCAGCATTGCTCTCGAGACCGAGAAGTACCTCCCGGCCCACGCTCCGCTCGAGGTTCCGGCCGACGCTCATGGCACCCGCGTCGTCAACAACGTTGTGGGTATGTCCGCTGTGAACATGGCCACCACCGTTGGCGCCAAGTGCATCACCGTGCCGACGACCACCGGTCGTACCGCTCGCCTGATTTCGCACTTCCGTCCCAACATGCCGATCTGCGCGTTCTCCCGCCACGAGTGGGCCGTCCAGCAGATGATCATGTACTGGGGCGTTATCCCGCATCAGGCCGAGATTACCCAGGGCACCGTCAACGGCACGATCGTCAAGGCGATCGAGACCGCTAAGGAGCTCGGCTACGTCGAGGCCGGCGACCTGACCGTCGCTACCGCCGGCGATCCCCGCATGAGCGTCCAGCTCGAGGACAAGGTCTCCTCGACCAACGTCGCTTACGTCGCTCAGGTGCGCTAAAACGCACTTGCAAGCATACTTGCATTGCAAAGGGCCCGGAAGGCTTCGCCTTCCG
>NZ_JAQLEM010000002.1:0-39859 GCF_028209885.1 Collinsella aerofaciens
TGGGTCATATGAGCGAAAACGCCCCAGAGCGAGCAAGGTGACGTGAAAGAGGAGGGCATAGGCCTTCTGGCCATGCCCGACGATTGAACGTCAGATTGCCGCTCTGGGGCGTTTGCAGCGTCGACTAGTTACGCGGTTTGGTGAAAACCGCGTAACCCTAGAGTTGACGTAAGCCCTCTTCCAGGCCGGTCTTGCTGTCGGTCTTCTCGTCGCGCATCTTGATGACGCGGGCGGGGACACCGGCCACGACGGCGCCGGCGGGGACGTCCTCGACGCACACGGCACCGGCAGCCACGACGGCGCCCTTGCCCACGCGCACGCCCTCCAAGACCACGGCGTTGGCGCCGATCATGACATCGTCCTCGATGATGACGGGCGTGGCGCTGGCGGGCTCCACGACGCCTGCCAGCACGGTGCCGGCGCCGATGTGGCAGTTCTTGCCCACGGTGGCGCGGCCGCCCAGCACGGCGCCCATATCGATCATGGAGCCTTCGCCAATGACGGAGCCGATGTTGATGATGGCGCCCATCATGATGACGGCGCGATCGCCGATCTCGACGCGGTCGCGGATGATCGCGCCCGGCTCGATGCGGGCGTTGATGCCCTTGAGGTCGAGCATGGGTACGGCGGAGTTGCGGCAATCGTTTTCAACGTCGTAGTAATCGATGGAGTCGGCGTTGGCGTCCAGGGTGGCCTTAAGCTCATCCCAGTCACCAAAAACAGTCTTGCCACGACGACCGCCATAGACGTGTGCGTTGCCCCACTGGACCTTCATGCCCGGCTTTTCGCGCACGTACAGTTTGACGGGCGTTTTCTTGGGCGCGGTGGCGATGTAGTTGATAATCTCCTGTGCATCCATCTCGGCTGCATTGCTCATTTGCTGTCTCTCCTTTGAGTGAATCCGGTTGATACCTGGTTAAGCAAACATGACCTGGTCGAACGTATAGAAGCCGGGCTCGCGGGTGACGAGCTTCTGCGCGGCTGCTAGGGCGCCGTTGACAAAGATCTGACGACTCGTGGCGCGGTGCGCGAGCGTAACCTCCTCGTCCTGGCCAAAGAAACTCACTTCGTGCACGCCGGCGACAGTGCCACCGCGCAGCGAGTGCATGCCGATCTCCTTGGGGTCGCGCGCTCCGCACATGCCCTCGCGGCCATAGACGGGGTGATAGCCTGCCTCGGGCTCGGCTTCGACGACGGCATCGAGCAGCAACTTGGCAGTGCCGCTGGGGGCATCGACCTTTTGGTTATGGTGCGTCTCGACGATTTCGCAGTCAAAGCCGGGCAGCTCGCGTGTGGCCTGGGCCACCAGATGACGCAGGGCTGCGATACCGATGGAGTAGTTTCCGGAGTGCATGACGCGGGCGTACTGACCCAGCTCGCGCAGGCGATCCATCTGCTCGGGTGTGTAGCCCGTGGTGCCCGAGACCAACGCCGCGCCCGTGCGCTCGACATGGGCGACGACAGCATCGAAGGTTGCAACGTTCGAGAAGTCGATGATGACGTCGGCTGCCGGGGCGTTCTCGAGCTCGGACAAGTCGAAGCCGATCTGGGCGACGATATCAAAAACGGGCTGACCGGCGGCGTCGACAACGCCCTCGGCGGTGGTGCGGATGAGCGAGCCCATGCGGCCCGTTCCCATAATGACGGTCTTAATCAAGCAGACCAGCTCCCTTCAGAGCATCGGTAAGTGCGGAGCGCGTGTCGTTGGCCATGGGGCACAGCGGCATACGGTAGTTTGCCTCGATCATACCCATTTGGGCGAGCGCTTCCTTGACGGGGATGGGGTTGACCTCACTAAAGAGGGCATTGATGAGCGGCTGGCCGGCAATCTGGATATCGCGGGCACGCGCCACGTCGCCGTCCAAATAGGCGCGGCACATGTCATGCACAAGCTGCGGCTGAATGTCTGCCCACACGCTGATAGTGCCCGAGGCGCCCAAGCTCATGAGCGGCACGGTAAGCGCGTCCTCGCCCGAGTACATGCGGAAGTCGTCGGACAGCAGGTGGGCGATCTTGGCCGCGTAGGCGACGTTGCCCGAGGCCTCCTTAATACCCATGATGTTGGGGTGCGCGGCCAAGCGTTCTACGTTGCGCTCGCTGATGCCGCAGCCGCAGCGGCCGGGGATGTTGTACAGGATGCAGGGGATGTCCACGGCATCGGCGACGGTCTTAAAGTGCTGATAGATACCCTCTTCGTTGGACTTGTTGTAGTAGGGGGTGATGAGCAGCAGGCCGTCGGCTCCCAGGCCTTGGTAGGTGAGCGACTTGGTGAGCATGGTCTGCGTGGAGTTGGAGCCCGAGCCGGCAATGACGGGGACGCGGCCTGCAACTTGCTTGACCACGGCGGCGACGACGGAGTTGTCCTCGTCATCGGTCATCGTGGCGCTCTCGCCGGTGGTGCCCAGGGTGAGGATGGCGTCGGTGCCGTTTTGCAGGTGGAAATCGATAAGGCGCCCGAGTGCGTCAAAGTCGACGCTGCCGTCCTTTTTAAACGGCGTAACAAGGGCGACGATTGAACCCTCGAGGTTGCGGATATCCATGTTCTTCTCCTTCGCTTCCGCGATCTGGATGCGTTTGTTCCATTGGGCGGCGACTGCCAGGCGCTCGTCCTGAGCGCGACGCCGAGCGCTTTCGGCACGCGATTTGGCCAGTAGCTCACGGCCGCACGGCAGCACGTCGAGCGTGGCAAAATAATCGCCCGGGCGCTCGGCGCGGCGGATAAGGTCGGCCGAGCCGTTAGGGCGCAGCAGCACCTCGGCGGAGCGCAGACGGCCGTTGTAGTTGTAGCCCATGGAGTAGCCATGCGCGCCGGTATCGTGGATCACAAGCAGGTCGCCCATGTCGATATGCGGCAGCTCGCGATCGATGGCGAATTTGTCATTGTTCTCGCATAGGTTGCCCGTGATGTCGTAGGTGTCCGTAACGGGTACTGCGGTCTTGCCGGCGCCACCCGGCTGGCCCATCACCGTAATGTGGTGGTAGGCGCCATACATGGCAGGGCGGATCAGATCGACGGCGCTTGCATCGACACCGATATAGTCCTTGTAGATCTGCTTCTCGTGGATGGCCTTGGTGACCAGGCAGCCGTAGGGGCCCATCATAAAGCGGCCCATTTCGGTGCAGATGGCCACATCGCCCATACCGGCGGGAACCAGGATCTCGTCGTAGGCCGCGTGCACCCCCTCGCCGATGGCGTGAATGTCGTTGGCCTGCTGCTCGGGTAGATAGGGGATGCCGACGCCGCCGGACAGATTGATGAAGGCAACATGTGCGCCGGTCTCGCGCTCCAGGCGCACGGCAAGCTCAAAGAGGATGCGCGCGAGCTTGGGGTAGTAGTCGTTGGTGACGGTGTTGCTGGCAAGGAATGCGTGGATGCCAAAGTCCTCGGCGCCCTTGGCTTTGAGTATGCGGAAGGCCTCGAAGAGTTGCTCGGTGGTCATGCCGTATTTGGAGTCGCCGGGGTTATCCATGATGCCGTTGGAGAGCTGGAACAGTCCGCCCGGATTAAAGCGGCAACTGACCGTCTTGGGGATGGGCCCCGCAACGCGCTCAAAGAACTCGATGTGGCTGATGTCGTCAAAGTTGACGATGGCGCCCAGTTTGTCGGCGAGCTCAAAGTCCGCTGCCGGCGTGTCGTTGGACGAGAACATGATGTCGTGTCCCGTGATGCCCAGCGAGCGGGCGATCATGAGCTCGGTGTAGCTTGAACAATCGCAGCCACAGCCGTATTCGTTGAGAATGGAAATGAGCGCCGGGTTGGGATTGGCCTTGACGGCAAAGTATTCCTTAAAGCCCGGGTTCCATGCAAAGGCATCGCGCACCTCTTGCATGTTGCGGCGGATGCCCGCCTCGTCATATAGATGAAACGGCGTGGGGAACTGCTCGACGATATGCTCGAGCGTCTCCTTGTCCACAAACGGCTGCTTGGCCGCATATGCCTCGTTGGGGGTCAATGCCATGTCCCGTAAACCTCGCTATCCAGACGGCGCCATCTGCGCATCGAATCCGCATAGCGTGGACCCAATGTCCGGATAGCGCTCCCGCATTGCTGCAGACAGTCCTGTGGGTGTTTCCCGCAGGCCCACCAGGTTTTTCGTGCCCGAAAAGCCCAGTTCGGCGGGTTTCGCCTCCCCGCGGGGTCAAAGCCTGCCGGCTCGCCCGCGGTTCTTCGTGCCCGCGCCTCTATCAAGTGGTAACGACCCTACCACGTTGCACTTTAGCAAACAAGAGTATTCGTATATAACGTTTAAAAAATGCAGCAATATGCTGGAAACATGTGTGCCACAATCCTGTATCACAATAAGTTGCAACAGATATGCCTCACGAAGGGATCCTCTATGACCGAGCTCCAAGAACTCCGTCGCTATCGCCGCGATCTCCATCGCATCCCGGAGCTCGATTTCGATCTTCCGCAAACCATAGCCTATATCGAGGGCGTGCTGGCACCGCTCGCTTGCGAGGTGACCCATCCGTGCCCCAGCTGCGTCTGCGCCTTCTTCGACTCTGGCGTTGGTGCCACGCATGCCACGGCGATTCGCGCCGACATGGATGCGCTACCCATTGTCGAGGCAACGGGTGCGGCCTTTGCCTCGACGCATCCCGGCAAGATGCACGCTTGCGGGCATGACGGACACATGGCTATGGCACTTGCCGCCGCGACGTATGTCGACCGCACGATTCGCGAGCAGCCGGGCGCCATGAGGCGCAACGTGCTCTTTGTGTTCCAGCCGGCCGAGGAAACGACCGGTGGCGCCAAGACGGTATGCGAGAGCGGCGTGTTCGAGCGCTATGGGGTCGACCGAATTTTTGGCTTTCACGTGTGGCCCGATTTGCCTGCCGGCACGTTGGCGAGTTGTTCCGGCCCGCTGCTGGCGCGTTCGAGCGAGACACACATCCATATTCACGGTACGAGTATCCATATTGCTAAGACCTATGGTGTGCCGGTTGGGGAGTCGCACGATGCGGCCTTGGCGGCAGCGAAGTTTTTGGTTGCCGAGCGCGAGCTGATGGACGAGCTGGGCACCGACGAGCCCTGTATCGGCAAGTTTGGTCTGCTGCAGGCCGGTACCGTCTGCAACACGGTGGCGGGGGAGGCCCATGTTGCCGGCAGCCTGCGTGTGTTTACAGACGACATGTTCGACCGGGCACGCGAGGGCGTGCGCCGCGTGCTGGACGATGCCTGCGCCGCAACGGGCTGCACGTACGATCTCGATTTTGCCGAGGGCTATCCGCCGGTCGACAACGACCCCGAGTTATTTGCCAATGTCGCGCCTGCCTTGCCCGAGCTGCAGCTCGTGGATGAGCCTTTGCTGATTGCCGAGGACTTCGCTTTCTATCAGCGCCATCTGCCGGGCGTGTTCTTCCTGCTGGGCACGGGCGTGCCGGAGGCGCAAGAAAACCCGATTGACGCTGATGGCTGCCCAGCCTATGCGATGAGCGCTCTTCACACTGATACTATGCTCTTTGATGAGGAAATTTTGCTCAAGGGCCTCGATGTCTACAAACGATTGCTTGACTTGGAGTGATGATGAAGCGCCGACAGACTGCCGTTTATAGTCCCGGTGGGTGTGGATGCGGCTTGTTGTTGCTTCCGGTTATTGCTGTGAGCATTGGCGTGATGTTTGTGCTTGCTGGGCTGGCTACGGCGGCACTCGTACTGTTTATCACTGCTATCGGCGTGACGATTTGGCTTTATCGCAGTCGTGAGCAGCGCCGCGCCGACGGTAAGACCAATGTAGGATGGATTGCCTTTTTGGCCATCGCCTACCTGCTGAGCATCAGCTATTTGGCCTTCTTTATCCTGTTGCTTGTGAGCACCTTTACCGGGGAATCCGTCACGGTGGGTTGATGCACTGCCAGCAGACGGTTGCGCAAAGTGCGTTTGCTCGGCGTTTGGATAACTGCATTGGCCGTTTACCGCAGCCTTAGCTCTCAGCTAATGAATTCAAGTTTAATCCTTCCTACGATGTGCTGTGTGCCGGCACGGTAGCCGGATCGTAGGAAGGATGCATGATGAAAAAGCTTGAAAACGAAGTGCTGCTGAGCCGTCGCGCTGCACTGGGCGCATTCGCCACCGTCGCCTTGGGGACTGCCGGTCTTCTTACCGGTTGTGGTAGCGATAAGGCGACCGTCACCGAGGACGCTGGCGATGGCGACAAGAAGGAAGAGGCGAAGAAGGAAGAGCAGTCTACGACTGACCTGGCGGTTGGTGCGACGGTGACCACGGCTGCCGGTCTTTCCGTCGTTGTCGATTCCGTCCAGCCCGGCCTCACAAATTATGACGGTTCGACCATGACGGGCATTCACGTCACGTACGTCAACAATGGTGATGAGGGCGCAGATTACAACATCTACGACTGGAAGGGCGAGGACGCCAACGGCGCTCAGCAGAATCAGGGTTACTACAGCGAGGGCTCCGATGAGCTGCAGTCTGGTACCCTTGCCGCTGGTGGCTCTGTGGCGGGCAATATCTACTTTGATGGCGATATCAAGAAGGCACTGTATTATGCCAACATGTTTGATAAGTCTGCCACTGCAAGCTGGGTGTTGGCCTAGCATGTCGCTACCGTTGCGCCGTATGGGAGGTGAAGTCGTATGTCCGATAAAAAGCTGACCGAGGAGTTGCTCAATGAGCTTCTCGATGCGCCGAACATCGATGGCTATATCAAAGAACACGACTTTGCCGCTCCGTCGCTTTCGAACTACCTGAAGCGGCTACTGCAGGAAAAGGGCTTGGAGCGCTCGCGCGTGGTTCGTATGGCCGATCTCAATGAGACCTTTGGCTATCAGATCTTTACCGGTGCGCGTCATCCGAGTCGCAATAAGGTGCTGCAGATTGCCTTTGCGATGGCGCTGACGCTCAAAGAGACCAACCGTGCGCTGACGGCTGCCGGGGTAAGCGTCCTTAACTGCAAGGACCGCCGCGATGCGATTATCATCTTTTGCATCGATCGCGGGTGCAGCCTCCAAAAGGTCAACGAGGAACTGTATCGCTTTGGCGAGGAGACGGTGAGTTAGCGGCTGATATCTGAGCCGGCGGAGCTGTCGAACAACGATGCAAACGAACGGGGCGCGGATGCCATGGGGTGTCTGCGCCCTGCGCTATGATGGAGGCTATGGATACTCAGACCCCAACATATTCCAATGACGAGCTGACCGCAGCGCTTGCCGAGCACCTGGCGTCGCTCGATCGCGACGACAGCTATCGCGTGGAGCGTGTACTTAAGCGCTCGTCCGTTGAAACAACCGAGCTCGTGTACTTTGAAGGAACCGGCGGTGGTTCGCTCGGCCCCTTTGTCCGTAAACGCATCGATGCTTCGGCTCAAATCGGCGGGGCATACGAGCGTCTGTTTGCCGCCCAGCGGGCAGGCAGGCGTTTTGAGCACCTGCCCAGAATCGTCGATTGTCGTCGTGTGGGCGACGAGCTCAACGTGGTTATGGAATACATCGAAGGGGAGACGCTCGGGGCGCTGGTGGACCGTCTGGGAGCCACCCCCGATTATGCGCACGAGTTGTATCCTGCCCTATGCGATGCCGTGGGCGAGCTCCACGCCGGTTTTGCAATGGCGGGGGAGACGTCGGCGCCGGTGATCCATCGCGACCTCAAGCCGTCGAATATCATCGTGACAGGTGCCAACTATACGCCTGATGACGGCCTGACGTTTTCATCGCTGGTGATTATCGACTTGGGGATCGCGCGCGTATGGCGCGATGGCGCCGATGCCGATACCGTCAAGTTTGGGACACGGCCCTATGCGCCGCCCGAGCAGTATGGGTTTGGGCAGACGAGCGTGCGCAGCGACGTCTACGCACTTGGAGCCCTGTTGTTCTTCTGCTTGACGGGAGTCGACCCTAAACCAGGGCTCGACATGCGCGAGCAATGCGAGGCACGCGGCATTCCCACTCCACTTGCCGATGCCGTCTGCATGTCGATGGCGCTCGACCCGGCCAAGCGTTTTGCGAGTGCGGAAGCGTTGGGACGGGCGACGCGCGCGGCATACGATCTAAGTCGCCCCGTGCGGCCTCCTGCGCCTGCGCCTGTCCGTACTCCGGCCTCGGAGACGGTGTTGACGCCCCAAGGGCTCCAGAACCCCACAGGGCTTCCTAGGCCTGCCGCCTCCGCTGCATGCGGTCTGCTCTCTCGCGTTCCGGAGTCTCTGGGGCGTATTTGGAATACGCTCGTCTGCTTCTCGCTGCTTGTGTTCTTTGCCGGAAGTCACTTTGCCGTCTTTCACCCCACGGGAGCAAACCAAAGCTACCCGACGTGGCTTCTCATAATCGAGTATTTTTTCTTTGTCGATGGCCTTATGGTGCTTATGCATTTTGCGCTGCTCGATAAGCGCCGCCTTCGTCGGCGATTCGCACTGCTCGACAGCTATCGCGGCAAGAAACTCGCGAAGCTCTGGCTCAAGGCATTGGGTGTGCTGCTCCTATGCATGATCGTTATAGTCGCGGTTGCCAATGCGACCGGCGTCGTCGATACCTCCGCTACCTAAAAGAAAAGGGCCCCGTTGGGGCCCTTTGCAGTTGCACTTAGATGCGGTTCATCTGAGCGGCGACTTTGTTGTACCAGTCCTGCCACGTGGGCGGGCAGTACTTTTTGGCCGCAGCCGGGGTAAGGGTGGAGCCGTAGTTGGCGCCCAGATAGGCAACGTGAGCGGAGATACCCTCGCTCCAGCTGCCAAAGCTGCGCCAACCGCCGCCACGTGCACTCCAGCCCCAGGCGTTGTAAGAATTGGCGCAATAAGCACCCTTGGTGCTCTCGATGCAGGCGATGGCGGGGGACCAACGGGGGTCGACACCGGTATTCCAAGCGGCGACGGCAAAGTTATAGCCCTGGCCTGCCATGGGGGAGCCGGCGAGATAATTGTCGATGCGGCTCGTCCACTCATTAATGAACGAATCGCAATCGGAACTACCGGTATTGGCGTTGTTCACCGTGGTGTCGATGGTGGTGTTGGTGTTGGTGGCCTGGCTGCTGGAATTGCTGCCGCTTACGCCCTCGCCCGAGAGCTTTTCGGCGGCAGCGGCCTTATCGGCCTCAAGCTTGGCAAGCTCGGCGGCATTTTCCTGCTCGGCTTTTGCCTGTGCCTCGCTGCGGAGCTGCTGGGCCTGCGTCAGCGCATCCTCGGCGTTTTTCTGCTCTGCCTCAAGCTGTGACTTGGCCTGCTGGAGCTCGGCCTTGTTCTGCTCGAGTTCGGTTTGCATGTTATTGAGCTGTTCGATCTCGTCGACGCTCGAGCTCGTGATCTGGTTGGTGTATTTGCAGGTCGTGATGAACTCACCCAGGCTCTGTGCGTTGACCAGGAAGCTCACGATGGGATTGGTGCCCTTCTGATACTTGTACAGATCGCGCATGGCGGAGCTTGCCTTGGCCTGCTGCTCGGGAAGCTTGGCCTCGATTTCCTCGATGCTTGCCTCATTGGAGTCAATCTGCTTTTGCAGGTCATCGAGTTTGGTGCGGGCGTCGTTGTAGGCGCTCGTGGCGGCTTCGATCTTCTGCTGGGCTGCGGAAAGCTGGTCCTGCGTTGCCTGCGAGGCGGCATACGCCGCAACGGGGGAGAGCATCGGCGTGGCCGTCAGCGCAACGGCGAGCGCGGCGCTCGTGATGATACGAGCCGGCTTCGACGCAATGAGCGCTGCGGTGCGATGATTCGAATGCTGCATCCAGTCCCTCTGCAATCAATCGTAGGTTATGGTTCGAGGTGTATTCTACTACTGCTTTCGACCTCAACTTGAACCTTAAAGGTCCCAAAGGGTCAAGTTGAACTTGAGGCTTTGGCTTTGACCTGCAGTTATGATGAATTGTTGAGAAACCATAGAGTTCAACTTTAACGTTACGGCACCCTATTGCAACGGGATTCTTGGCTGTAAAAGCTACTTCAACGTGGGATTTTGCAACTACAGGGTTCCTTCGCGACGAGCCTGCTCCACCTCTTTGAGTGCGTCGGCGGGAGTGAAGGAACAGGTGCCATCGCCGAGCTTGACCACCTGTATGTCGTCGCCGGTATGGGCTTCTCCGCCTTGTAGCACCACGCCGAAAATGCCCTCGTGGGGAAAGATACAGTCGCCGGCGAGATAGTAGATGGCACAGCGGGTGTGGCAGACCTTGCCGATCTGACTGATTTCGACCAGGACATCGTTGCCAATCTTGAGCTGCGTTCCCAGGGGGAGCGAGAGCAGGTTGATGCCCTGGGTTGTGAAGTTCTCGCCAAAGTCGCCCTCGTGCACATCGAGCCCGCGCGCCTGCGCCGTCTGGATAGACTCTGCAGCTAAAAAGGAAACCTGGCGGTGCCAATGCCCGGCGTGCGCATCGGAGGCGAGGCCAAACTGCTCGATGACGGTGTCGTGCCCGTCGGCGACGGGTGACTTACGCGTGCCTTTGTGCTCCGACGTGTTGATTGAGACGATACGGGCAGGCCCGTTGTAAGCATCGTTTGCGGTGCGTAGGGGAGCTGCCGTCTGGGCACGATCTGCAAGTTCGCGCTTGGCGGCGTCAATGATGGGGTTGTTGATCGGATGAGCCTGGGGCACGGTGCACCTTTCGACGGGGCGGGCTACATGTTGAATCCTACAACAACGGTAGGTTCATTGCCCATTGTCATACAACGGTGGGCGCCGTCTTCGTGCTGGACGATTACGTCGATTGCCATAGATACGGTGGAGCTTTGGGCGCCGGCGGCTTGGCACGCTAGAATAAATCAGTTGCGCAAAGACCGCCCGTTGTGTGGGCAGTTCATGATAGGAAGTTTCCATGGCATTGCAATTTACAGAGCGCGAGTTCATTCCCGTGCTGCTTGGTGGCGACATCAACGCCTATTCGGTGGCGCGCGCCTTCTACGAGGAGTACCAGGTCAAGAGTCTGGTCTTTGGCAAGTATCAGACGGGTCCTGCGTACCGCAGCCAGATTATCGACTACACGCCCAACGTGGATATCGATACCATGCCCGTGATGCTCAAAACCGTCAACGGCATTGCCCAAGCGCATGCCGATAAGACGATTGTCCTTGTGGGCTGTGGCGACAACTATGTCGCTCTCGTGGCTCAAGCCAAGGATGCCCATGAGTTGGCGGATAACATCGTCGCGCCTTACGCTCCCTATAGCATGCTTGAGCAGTGCCAGAAGAAGGAGATCTTCTACGAGCTGTGCGAGAAGCATGGCGTGCCCTATCCGCACACGTTTACCTTTACCAAGGCGATGCTCAATGCCCAGGGTGAGGCGCCTGCCGAAGTGCTCGACCAAATCGATTTTCCTTACCCGATGATTCTGAAGCCTTCTGACGGCATCATGTGGTGGCAGCACGAGTTCGAGGGCCAGAAGAAGGCCTATGAGATTGCCGACCGCGCCGAGCTGGAACAGGTCATTCGCGATTCGTATGCCAGCGGCTACACCGACGATCTGATTTTGCAGGACCGCGTGCCCGGCAACGACGAGTACATGCGCGTGCTCACCAGCTATTCCGACCGCAACGGCAAGGTGTGCATGATGTGCCTGGGCCATGTGCTGCTCGAGGAGCATCAGCCCCACGGTGTCGGCAACCATGCCTGTATCATTACCGAGCCCAACGACGAGCTCATGGGCGGCGTGCGCAAGTTGCTCGAGGACCTTCACTTTGTGGGCTATTCCAACTTTGACGTAAAGTACGACGAGCGCGACGGCTCGTTTAAGTTCTTCGATTTCAACACGCGCCAGGGCCGCAGCAACTACTACGTTACCAACAGCGGCTTTAACGTTGCCAAGTATGTGGTGGACGAGTATGTGTTCAACCGCCCGTTTGAGCCGGAGTTTGTGACGGCGCAGGACGAGGCCCTGTGGATGGTCGTTCCCATGGGCGTCGTCGACAAGTACGTCAAGGATCCCGAGCTGCGCGCTAAGGTGCATCGCCTGGACAAGGAAGGCAAGGGCGCCGACCCTTCGTTTATGAAGGGCGACTTTGTCTTTAACCGCTGGCTGCGCATGTGGCACACCAAGCTGCGCCACTTTAAGCTGTTCAAGACGTATTACAAGTAGATGAGCGCGGCGCCCGTCCGGTTTGCATCGGGCGGGCGCGGGTATGATACGCGCAATTGCGCAAGCGTCACCAAGGAGGCGGCGATGGAAAAGCTGGGAGTTATCGGCGGCATGGGCGCCGAGGCCACGTCGTATTACTACGACCAGGTGGTGCGTCATACGGCTGCTGCCTGCGATCAGGAACATATCGACATGGTGGTGCTCTCCAAGTCGACCATGCCCGACCGCACGTTGGCCATTAAGACCGGCGAGCATGCCAAGCTGCTGGCGACCATGAAAGAGTGTGCCCAGGCACTCGAGTCGCTGGGCTGTGCGCACATTGCCATTCCCTGCAACACGTCGCACTACTTCTACGACCAGATCCAGTCGTTTACGAAGGTGCCGATTATCCACATGCCGCGTGAGTCGGTGCGCTATGCCCTTGCGGGTGCGGTGATGGGGGAGTGCGAGTTCGACCCCAACCTGAGTATGCCGGCCGAGCCGGTGCACAAGATTGGCATTATGGGAACCGATGGAACCGTGGGCGCGGGCGTCTACGGACGCGAATGTAAGGCTGCGGGTGTTGAGGTTGTCTATCCCAGCGAGAAACGTCAGAACGATGTGATGTCGCTTATCTACGATGACGTGAAGGCCGGACGTGAGCCCGATATGGATAAGTTCGACCGCGTGATGTGGGAGTTCGCCCGTAGCGGCTGCGACCGCGTCATTCTGGCCTGCACCGAGCTATCGGTGCTGCAGAAGTACCGAGAGATGCCCGAGATCACCCTCGACGCCATGGACGTCCTGGTGCGCGAATCCATCATCCGCAGCGGCGCCCCCTACCGCCTCTAGCTTCCGACCCGCCAAAAAGGGACAGGTTTATTTTTGGTAGGTATTATCTGGGGAAACAGTAAAGGCCTCGGCTCGTTTGGTGCGAGCCGAGGCCTTTTGCGTTGGGTGGTTGCTGTCGGTGGTGAACTAGAACAGGAAGCCGATGGCGATGAGGGCGATGCTGACGATGAGCACGGCGATGTCCAGATCCTTGATGGGATAGCGCTTGTACGAGCTGGCGCGTGTGCGCAGATAGAAGCCGCGCTGTTCTGCCGCCAAGGCTGTGGCATCGGTCTTGCCCACGCTCGAGATGAGCAGTGGCACGCACAGTGGCAGCATGAGCTTAAGCTTCTTGATGGGGTTCTTGGTATCGTACTCGACGCCGCGTGCGGTCTGCGCCTCCATGATGGCATTCATCTCCTGACCAAACACCGGTACAAAGCGCAGCGCCGTGGTAAAGGTGAAGGCATAGCGATACGGCACATGCAGCACCTCGACGCAGGCGTTGGCAAGGTCGTTGAGCTTGGTCACCATGAGCATGAGGATGAGTGGTAACGCCACACCCAGCAGGCGCAGGCAGGCCTTCGATCCCGTGATGAGGCCCGTGTCGGTGATAAAGCTCCACACCACGTTGCCATCGCGCATAAAGGCTAGCTGGAGCACCAGCATGATAAGCGCGAGCGGAATCAGCAACTTGAGCAGCGAGAGCAGACGATCGACGACGCCGGCATAGGCACCCAGTGCAAGGGTGAGTGCCAAAAAGCCCAGCAGCGCTACGTAGGTGTCGGACAAGAAGATGCCGACGATGATGGCGGCGGCAAGGCCCAGCTTGACGACCGGGTTCAAGCGGTGCAGCAGTGTATCGCCCGGCATATAGTCGATGACGTTAACCACGGTGGACCATCTCCTCGGTAATGCGAACGATATCGGTGACCTCGCTCACCTGTGCAAAGGCGGGAGAGACGGAGGATGTCAGGCGACGAGAAAGCTCTATGACCTGGGGCGGCTCAACGTAGGCGCGCTGCATGAGCTCGATGTTCGAGAACAGCTCGTGCGTGCGGCCGCGCTCGAGGATGCGGCCGTCGGCCATTACTACAATGCGCTCGGCGAAGTCGGAGACGACTTCCATGTCGTGGCAGACCATGATGACGGCGCAGCCGCGCTCGGCCATGGTGCGCACCGTTTCCATCACGGTCATGCACTCGCGGTAGTCAAGGCCGCTCGTAGGCTCGTCGAGCACCACGATTTTGGGCTCTACGACCACGACGGAGGCGAGTGCCACCATCTGGCGCTGGCCGCGCGAGAGCGAGAAGGGCGCCTCGTCGGCCGGCAAACCAAAGCGGTCGATGACGAGCTGGGCGCGACGCAGCGCCTCGGCACGGTCGATGCCGGCAAGCTCCAGGCCAAAGGCGACCTCGTCGAGCACGGTGTCCTTGCAGATCTGGCGGTCGGGGTTTTGGAAGAGGGTTGCGACTTCGCGGGCGATGCGGCTCGTGGGAACGGCTGCGGTATCCAGTCCCGTGACGCGCACGCTGCCCGAGGCGGGCTTAAGCAGGCCTGTGAGCAGCTTGGTGAGCGTGGTCTTGCCGGCGCCGTTTTGGCCGACGATGCCCACGAGCTCGCCGGGATAGAGGGTCAGGTTGAGGTCGTGGACGGCGCCGCCGCCATTGGGATAGGCAAACTCAACGTGATTGAAGGTGAGCATGGGCTCGGCGTCCTTGGCGTGCGGGCGCAACGACGGTGCGTGCGGTGAGCCGGCGGGTGCCTGAGTGTCGCTGCTTGCGTGTGCGGGGTCGACGATGCCTGTAATCAGGCGCTCGGCCTCATCAACATCCAAACAGGGAGTGCCGCTGGCCAGGCCATCCGCCTCGAGGCTGTTGAAAATGCGCGTGACACGCGGGCAATCGACGCCGATGGCGCGGAGCTCATCGGCGTGCGCGAAGACCTCGTGCGGCTCGCCCTGTAGCGCGATTTCGCCATGATTGAGCACGAGCACGCGGTTGCAATACTCCGAAAGCAGGGCGACTTTTTGCTCAACGACGACGATGGTGATGCCGAGTACACGGTTGGCCTCGCGCAGGGTCTCGAAGACCAGCGTGGAGCTGGCGGGGTCGAGTGCTGCGGTTGGTTCATCGAGCACCAGCACACGCGGACGCATGGCGAGGATGGCGGCGATGGCAACCTTTTGCTTTTGGCCGCCCGAAAGCGTGGCGATCTCGCGGTCGCGCAGGTCGCTGATGCCGACGGTCTTAAGCGTCTCGCTCACACGTTGCTCGATCTGGTCGTGGGGAACGCCAAAGTTTTCCAGGCCGAAAAGCATCTCGTCCTCGACGACCGAGGCGACCATTTGCGTGTCGATGTCCTGCAACACGCTGCCGACGATCTGCGACACATCGGTGAGCGAAACTTCACAGGTGTCGTTGCCGTCGACAGTGACGGAGCCAAAGAACGTGCCGGTGTAATGGTGGGGTACGGCTCCCGACAGGCAGGCGGCAAGTGTGGACTTGCCGGCGCCCGAAGGCCCGATAATGCCGATAAAATCTCCCCTGTTCACGCCGAGCGAGATATGCTTAAGCGCCTGCTCGGTCTGCGTGCCATAGGAGAACGAGACATCGTCGACGTTGATGATCGTTTCCATGGATACCTTTCATAGTCATCGGGGACGTTCTTACATGACCAGTCGTTTAAGAACGTTCCCAAAAGCTCGTTGTTTGGGACAGTCTTTGGTGGTGAAGCGCGGAGACGGCTTTACGAGGTGCCCCAGGTTGGCGCGAAAGAGGACCGAGGCGTACTTGGGTACGCGAGCGACGAATGAACGCCAAGATGGGGTGGCTCGTAAAGCCGGGCAGGTTAGTTGAGCTTAAGGGACTTCTGGATGGGCAGGTAGAGAGCGCCGACCAGGATGGCGTTAAAGACGGCGGTCATGGCGACAACGGGCAGCATGGCAGCGGCGAGCTCGCTCACCACGCCGAGCATGGCCATCTTGATGACCATGAAGATGACGCCCGAGACAAAGGTGGTCACGAAGGCTGCGACGATGGCGACGGCGGGCTTAACCTGGCCGTCCTTGGCGGCAGCGTTGACAATGACGGCCATGAGCATGGCAGCGATGCCCTCGGCGGCAAAATCGACAAACGGCGAGGTGGTGGTGATCTGGATCACGGCGGCCGAGATCAGGCCGATGACGAGTGCCTGACCGATGTTGGGGCGAACGACCAGGATGGTGAGGCAGAAGGCCGAGATAATGAACTCGGGGCTGATCATGCCGCCCGAGATGCCGGAGATGGCCTTGCCGACGGTGAAGTTGAGGCTGAAGCCGGCGGCAAGCAGGATGGCGAGCAAGACGAGGGCACGGACGTCGAGTTTGCCGCGGTCGGCGGTCTGGACGGTGCGGGGCTGGGCGGTGGTGGTGTTCTGAGACATGGTGAAAATCCTTTCGGAGGGGAAGTGCAAGAGAAGAAAGCGGAGGCGCGTGATGCGAATGCGATCGGGCTCGAGATAGAAAAAGGCCCCCGGTCGAAACCGGAGGCCTTCCAATCACCTAGAGCGCAAAACAGGCGTGAGGGACTCACCGTCGACCGATCGTATTCGCATCACGCCACCACCAGTTGTTGAGAGACTTCATCGTGTTCTTCATGTTGGTGGCTCCTTTCGTGATGCCGCGGCGCGGTCGCACCTAGTTGCTGTTGCGCTGCACTATAGCACAGCGAAGTGTGTACAGGGAAATCTTTTTTGAAAAGATTTCGGCGACGTTTCCCGCCGGTCGAACGGGCGGCTGGGTGGGCGGGCGACCTTGGCCTTCCCGCCCGCGCCTTAAGGTGAGGGGTTCTTAGGCCTTTTTGCGACGATAGAGCACGAAGCCGCAGACACCGATGACGACGACGGCGCCAACGGCCATGGCGGCCATGTTGTTGCCCTCGGACTTCTCCTCGGTTGCCTCTTCTTTAACATCGGGCTCGGCTACATCCTCATCGGAGAGGGCCTCGTCGGCGTAGGTGATGGACTCGACCAGGCAGTCGTTGTCGGCATCGTAGTCACTCGGGACGAACTCCTCGGAGAAGTCGCCCTCCTTGAGGTAGTCACGCATCTCCTCGAGCATGGCCTTGCACTTGAGGTAGGTGTTCTTGGTGGCAGCCTTGCCGGCCTTGTTGGCCAGGGCGGTGCGCGCCTCGGTGTCCTCGGCGGCCTGCATGGCCTCGTCGACGGTCAGGTTCTGCTCGATGAGCTCCTTCTGCAGCGCATCGAGGTAGGCGCGGACGCCGGTGGCGCAGTGGTCGCGGTTCTCATAGGCGAGCGTGTTGATGTCCATGAGGACGTAGTTGATGGAGTTCTTGGGCTCCTCGTTGTTCACGACGTCTTCCTCTTCGCAGTGATCGAAGGAGACATCCTGATCGCTAAAGTAGGGGCTGACCTCGGTGAGCAGTGCGGAGTAGAGGGGGATGGCGACGGAGAACTCGGCGTTGGAGAGCATCTCCCACTGGATGGTCGCGATCTCGGGATCCATGCCCTGACGGATCTGGAAGGTGTGGATCTCGGTGTTGCGGTTGGAGCCGATGGCGTAGGCGCCGTCGGTGTTGGCGTTGAGGCCGGCGACATTCTCGCCGCGAGCGGCGAAGGAACGGATCATCTCAAAGGTGTTCCAGTCGGACTTGCCGGGCTGGAAGAACAGCGGCTGCATCTCGTGGACCAGAGCGCCGGTCGTGGCGCGAGCGTCTTCTCGCTCGTCCTTGACGATCTCGTAGTCGGTGCCTTCAGCCAGCGGGGCCATGAAGTAATCGCGACCCTGGATATAGCGCGACCACTGGTGCATACCGGCCTCGCCAATCTCCTCGCCGTAGGTCTTGGCGACGTCGAACTTGCCGTCGGTGTACTCGGCAAAGCCCTTCTCCTTGGGCATGGACTCGATGCCCTCGGAATGGAGGCAGTTCTCGGTGTCATCGAGGTCGACGTTATAGGTGAGGTTGCCGATGTTGGGGTTGAGCGAGGCGATGTCATCAGCGAGCTTCATGGCAATCCACTGATGGCCGGAAAGCGCGGCGAACAGCCAGGTCTCGGTGCTGTCGGCGATGATGATCTGGTCGTTGGAGCAGACGCCCTGCTCGTCGATTAGGCTGCCGATGAGCTCGACGCCCTCGCGGGCCGTGGCGCTCTCGCCCAGGATGACGCTGGCATAGCTGTACTCGCCAATGCCAGTCTCCTCGGTGATGGGGTCGGCCTCTTCGGCCTTCTCGTTATAGGAGGTGCTCAACGTGGCAGAGCAGGAGACGCCCTTCTCGTTGATGCCGGCCTCGGAATATGCGTCGTAGCGATTTTCCCACTGCGAGGGGTTGTCGCGAACGAAGGTGTAGCGGTAGGTTGCGCCCTTGGACTTGTACTCAAAACCGGACTCGACCGATGTGTACTCGTTGCCGTCCTTGTGTGCGGGCTCAATGCCAAAGTGCTTAACATAGCGCGGACCGAAGTCCTCGGAACGGCCGTAGTATGTGTTGCCGTCTGCCGTGAGCTTGCTGCCCATGTAGATCTGGGTGCAGGCGAGTGCCGAAGTCGGCATGGCCATGATGGCCGCTGCTCCAAACGCAAGGCCGCAGCCGAGCTTTTTGAGCGTGTTGACAGGATGAGTAAACCTCATGATCCCTCCCAACTGTTGAGACCCCGCAAAACTGTGCGGAATCTCAGCTAATAAATACACCTATTAGCCTATCGGAAGTCTAAGAAGTATTCATTAAATTTGATGAAATACTCGATGAGCGTCCTAAAATATGCGATGAGCGGACAATAATACTCATTATCTAGCTTTATTTAAATAAAGACGCCCTGCAATTACTGTGCCTGAATAAAGTGCCTTGCACGGGGTGCAAAGAAAAATCCCCCGCAGTTTGGCAAATGCATAAACAACGGGGGAGACGATAATTGGATGAATATCATACCAATGTGGAATTACTTCTTCCGGCGGTGGATTACGTTAATCGCATAGCCGACGAGCATGGCCAGAACAATAACGATAAAGCCAATCAGGGGGTTGTCGTTCATGGGGTCCTCCTATTTTCCGAGCGGGGAGAATTCGTCGACGATGAGGTCGAGGCATTGCGGAAGCGCGCGGGCACCAAAGACGCCCGAGTTGCTGGAGATGATCTCGCCATCGAACTGCATGCCCAGCGACGGCGTGCAGGTGATCTTGGCTTCCTTGGTCTGGATGATCTTGAACTGCGGACGGCCGAGCACCTTGCCGGCGGGGTCGAGTGCGGCGGTGATCACGGTGGGCAGGAGCTGGACGGTTTTTACGGGCTCGATGACCGCGATGTCGACCATGCCGTCGTTCATGCGGCAATCGGGGAACAGGTTGATGTCGTTTTGAATGACCGAGGTGTTGCCGGCCATGCAGCAGATGCCATCGAGCTCCTCGACAATGCCGTCATGCTCAATCGTAAAGTGCGCCACCGTGGGGTTGGGTGTGGCGAGCGCCGACAGGAAATAGGCAATCTCACCGATGTCGTTTTTGGTGGGGGCGGCCTTCATCATGATCTCGGCGTCGAAGCCCGAGCCGGCGATGATGATAAAGCCGTGGCGCTTTTCGTTGCCGTTCTCGTCGAGCCAAAAGAGCTCGCCCATGTCCACTTTGACCGTGCGACCGGCGCGGCAAGCCTTGGCAAGCGCCGCTGCCTCGGGGGCATTGCCAATGTTGTTGAAGAACAGGCAGGCCGTGCCGGAGGGGAAGACGAGCGTGGGGATGCCGCACCCGCGCATCTGGTCGAGCACGTTGGAGACGGTGCCGTCGCCACCCGAAACGACCACGCGATCAAACTCGCGCACGTCTGCCACGGCGTCCTCGGGTTCCATGCCATCGCCGATAAAACGCATCACGACCTCGTCGCCGCCCTGCGCGAGGGCGTGCGTGAACGCGTAGATTTCATCTGAGCTGGGGCCCGATGCCGGGTTGTGGATGATAAGGCAGCGCATACTTACGTTCCCGTTCTGTGACTAACCGAGTATAGTTGTAGGGCAATGCCGATATCCTACCCGTGTTTTTCGGGCCTAACCTTATTCGATGGGTTGATATGTACATTTCCACACATCAGGCTCTACTCGACTTTTGCCAGCGCGCCCGCGAGTTCGACGCGATTGCCGTCGATACCGAGTTTTTGCGCGAACGCACGTTCCATCCGCGCCTGTGCTTGGTCCAGATTGCCACCCCTGCCGAGAGCGTGGCGGTCGACCCTCTGGTGATCGACGACCTGTCGCCGCTCGCCGAGCTTATGGGCGATGAGAGCGTGACCAAGGTGTTTCACGCCTGCTCGCAGGATATGGAGGTTATGCTCCATACCGTGGGCGTGCTGCCGCGCCCTATTTTTGACACACAGGTTGCCGCCGCCTTTTTGGGCGAGCGCCAGCAGATTTCCTACGGCGCGCTCGTGCAGACGTTTTGTGGCGTTTCGTTGCCTAAGACCGAGTCGCTGACCGACTGGTCGCGCCGCCCGCTGACCGATAAACAAATCGAGTACGCGATCGATGACGTCAAGTACCTGATCGTCGCCTATACCGAGATGATGAGTCGCCTGCGCGAGCTGGGCCGGGTGGACTGGGTGCTCGATGAGTTGCGTCCGCTGGCCGACGAGTCGCACTACCGCGCCGACCGCCATGAGGCATTCCGCAAGGTCAAGCGCATCAACTCGTGTAGCCGCCATCAGCTGGGCATCGCGCGCGAGCTTGCCGCTTGGCGCGAGGACCGCGCCGAGCGCCGCAACATCCCGCGCAAGTGGGTTATGTCCGACGATACGCTGCTGGCCCTGGTTAAACGTAATCCCGTGCGTGTCGAGGAGTTCCGCAGCATCCGCGGCACCGATCAGCTGGGGGAGCGCGACGTGGACGGCGCGCTGATGGCCATTAAGCGCGGCGCGAGCTGTCCGCACGATCGCCTGCCGCTCATGGTGCGCGGGCACCGTCAGATTTCGCCGGAGCTGGAGAGCGTGACTGACCTTATGTATGCGCTTATCCGCCTGGTTGCCGAGCGCTCAGGCGTTGCGACCTCGGTCATTGCCTCGCGCGATGACCTGGCCGACTACATTGAGCATCCCGAGCAGAGCCGCCTGCGCGAAGGTTGGCGCTTTGAGCTTGTGGGCTCGCGCCTGGACGATCTGCTTTCCGGCAATATGGGGTTGACGGTGAAGGACGGCAAAATCGAGCTCCTGTAGGGAAGCCTAGCCGGTTGAGTGGGTAAAATGCCTCCAACGTGTAACTCGACTCGGAGGAATTCGCATGCCTTATTACTATGGATACGGCTTTGGCATTGACCCGCTGTACCTGCTGGTTGTTCTTGTCTGCACGGTGCTTGGCCTTGCCGCGCAGAGCTATATCAATTCCACGTACAAGACGTGGTCTAAGGTGCGCTCGGACGGCGATACGGGTGCCACGGTCGCTCGCCGCATGCTTGATGCCAACGGTTGTAGCGCCGTGGGCATCAAGGGCGTCGCCGGCGAGCTCACCGATCATTACAACCCGCAGGACAACAACCTGTATCTGTCGGATGCCAACCGTTCGGGCGGGTCGGTCGCAAGCGTTGCCGTCGCCTGCCACGAGGCGGGCCATGCCGCCCAGCGTCAAAGCGGCTACGCCATGATGAAGGTACGTACCGCTTTGGTCCCCGTCGTCAACTTTACCCAAAACACCTGGACGATCGTGCTGCTCATGGGCCTGTTCATGAACATCGCGGGGCTCACGACCCTCGCGTTGGTCTTCTTCTCGTTTAGCGTGCTGTTCCAGCTGGTTACGCTGCCGGTCGAGATCGATGCCAGTCGCCGCGCCGTGGCGTATATCGAGCAGTCGGGCATGAGTTCCAAGCAGGTCAACGGCGCCAAGAAGGTGCTGACGGCAGCCGCGCTTACCTATGTGGCCGCAGCGCTCACTTCGATCATTCAACTGCTCTACCTGATGGCTCGCTACAACAGAAATTCCAACCGATAACAAATAGGACAGGCAGGCGCCGTGGGGATTCGTGTCCTCGCGGCGCTGTACTATGTGTTGGACTTAAATTTGCGCAGGGCCGGAGCCCTTGTGCACGATGACGAAAGGGGGCTGCGTGGCAGGCTGGAATCTGACCGGCAATACCGTTTCCGCCGAGTTCGACGGATCGGACGAGCAGGAGCGCAAAGAGCTCAGCGTGAGCCAAGCGGTGGAGATCGCCGCCGGCGCGCTCGATGCCATTCCGCAGCTGAGCGTTTTGGGTGAGGTCACGGGTTTTCGTGGTCCCAATGCCCGAAGCGGCCACTGCTACTTCCAAATCAAGGACGACTCGGCGGCCGTCGACTGCATCATCTGGAAGGGCGCCTACCTTAAGCGTACCTTCGATCTGCGCGACGGCATGCAGGTAAGCTTTAAGGGCAGCTTCAATCTCTACAAGCCTACGGGTCGCATGAGCTTCGTCGCCCGCTCGTTCTCGCTGGCGGGGGAGGGCTTGCTGCGTCAGCAGGTGGCTCAGTTGGCCGAAAAGCTACGCCGCGAGGGCCTGATGGACGAAGCGCGCAAGCGCCGCATCCCGGTGTTTTGCTCGCGCGTGGCGGTTGTCACCTCGCTTTCGGGCGCCGTAATCGACGACGTCAAGCGTACGCTGCGCCGTCGCAACCCGCTCGTCGAGCTTGTCTGCGTGGGCGCAAAGGTCCAGGGCGAGGGTGCGCCGGCAGAGCTTATTGAAGGCTTGCGTCGTGCCGCTGCCATTACGCCGGCGCCCGATTGCATTTTGCTCGTGCGTGGCGGCGGTTCCTTCGAGGACCTCATGACCTTTAACGACGAGAAGCTTGCCCGCGCGGTGGCAGCCTGTCCCGTGCCCGTGGTGACGGGCATTGGGCATGAGCCCGATACCTCGATCTGCGACATGGTGAGCGACCGTCGCGCCTCCACGCCCACGGCTGCGGCAGAATCGGTGGCGCCGGCTATGACGGAGTTGGTCGATGTGCTCGAGACGCGCCATCAGCGTCTGGGCGCCGCGATGGCTTCGATGATCGGGTCGGATCAGGTCGATTTGGAAATGCTCGACCAGCGCGGTCGTCGGGCCTGGGACACCTATACGGCTCGTCTGGGCGCCGCGCTCGATGCAGCCGCGTGCCGCCCGTGCCTCAACGACCCCACGTTTATGGTCGAGCGTCGCGAGTCTGAGCTCGCCCTGACGGCCGATCGTCTGTCGGGCGCCATAACGCGTTCGGTTGGGGCCTTCCGCTCCAACTTCGAGCGTCTGCCCGAGCGCTTGGTTGCAAGCACCTCGGGGCTCGATGGCAAGCGCCATGCGCTCACACTTGCGAGTTCCCGTCTGGAGCATCAGGGGCGCACGATGCTCAGCAAATCCGCGTCCGACCTGGGCCGAGCTGCCGCGTCGCTCGATGCCTTGTCGCCGCTCAAGGTGCTTGCCCGCGGTTACTCCATCGCGTACAGCGATGACGGTGTGGCTACGAGCGCCAAGACCTTTAAGCCCGGCGATGCCATTCGCGTGCGCATGGCAGACGGCAACGTGGCGGCAACGGTCGATACGGTCGAGTAGGCCGCGTTTCATAGCGATAAACCTTTAGGAAAGGAAACAGATATGGCAGAGAAGACCCCGGTCGAGCAGCTTACGTACAAGCAGGCCTCGCAGGAGCTGGAGCTCATCATCCGCAGCCTGGAGTCGGGCGACATGGAGCTCGAGGAGTCGCTCGAGAGCTATACCCGCGGCGTTGAGCTCCTCAAGAGCCTGCGCACCCGCCTGTCCGATGCCGAGCAGAAGGTCTCGGTGCTCCTGAAGGACGTCGACGGCAACGACGTGCTCGCCGACGGCGAAGCCGCCAACACCGACGACAACCTTTCTTTCTAACCATCTCGCAGCCTACTTTGGGGTAGTCTTTTTGGGACGGGGCTTTTTTGACTACCCTTGCGCGACGGTTTGCCGAGTGTTTGCGCTTGCGAAAAAGTAGTCAAAAAAGCCCCGTCCCAAAAAGACTACCTTGGTCTGTGAGAAAGGAACCTACCATGTGTGATTGCATCTTCTGCAAAATTGCCAACCACGAGATCCCCTCGACCGTTGTCTATGAGGACGACCAGGTCATCGCCTTCGACGACCTCAACCCCCAGGCGCCGGTCCACACCCTCGTGATCCCCAAGAAGCACTACAGCGACATCGCCGACAACGTGCCTGCCGAGACCATGGGCGCCATGGCCCACGCCATCCAGGAGGTCGCTAAGGCCAAGGGCCTGGAGGACGGTTTCCGCGTCATCTCCAACAAGGGCGTCAACGCCGGTCAGACCGTCATGCACTTCCACATGCACGTCCTCGGCGGCAAGAACCTGGGCGAGAACCTCATCTGAGGACGCACAGCCCGTCGCCTTGGCTGCCTTTGGAGTAACCTATGCAGCTTTCTCAACTCGAATACCTTCAAGCGGTAGCGAACTACGGCGGCGTGCGCAAAGCGGCTCGCGCCGTTCACGTGAGCCCACAGGCCGTTTCGTCGGCAATCAAAAAGTTGGAATCTGAGTATCAGATTGTTTTGCTCGACCGATCGGCGGGGGAGGCTGTTTTGTCTCCGGCGGGCAGAGAATTTGCGCGTCGTGCACGCGTGATCCTGGCACAAGTCGACGATCTCAAAAAGTACGCTCAATCGGGGAACGGCGGCGTTTCGCCCGACGGCCACTTCCGTCTTTACGCCCCCTGTCTTCACGGGCGGGGGCGCCTTTTTTCCGAAAACTGGTACGACTCGTTTGAAAGCTTGCACCCCCAGATTCACCTTGATGTTTGGCATCAGCCAACGGCCACATGCTTTGAATCACTTGTGCTTGGCATTTCGGATGCGGCCATCTCATTTGAGGAACCAAGGGATAGTGTCCTTTCCTCGAAATACTTGGGTGAAAAGGAGCTCAAGGTTCTTTCGTGTCCAGCGGGTCATCAATCTGTGGGCGCTATGACCGTTCGAGAGTTGCTGGGCGGCAGGCTCGCTGTTCCAATTAATTTGTCACCCTGTCTCAATGCAATCAATCAATGTCCCGAAGCTCAACTGGTTAATTTCCGCTTTCGCGATGTCGAATACGGAAACAGGGCGCAGGCCGAGTTTCTTCAAGCCGGGGGATTGATATTGAGTTTTTCTGGCTCTTCTCTCGCATCAGATGGATTGGAAGTGAGCGAGTGCTCCATTGAAGCCTCGCATGACGTAGCCTTGCCCATCTACTTTTGCTATCGACAAAATGCCTGGACCGATCGACACCAGACGGTATTTCTTCATCAATTGCGTCATCTCGCTTCGTGAGATTAGTTGGCTTCGAGACGTCAAGTGATTATTGACGCCTTACAACACATAGCTGACAGCTTTGCCCTCATGCTTTTCCAAGATTTCGATTTAGATTGCTGACTCTTGGAGGGCGGAGCATGAAAAACCGTACGGTTTTGCTTTATATGACGTTCGTTTTTCTGTCGAACTTCAGCACCATCTTGTATTTTCTGACGGTTTATCTTGCATTCGTCGGATTCTCGATGGTAGCGATTTCTAGCATGATGATTGCCTATCAAGTGAGCAAGTTCATTCTTGAAGTTCCCACTGGCTATATTGCTGATAGGTTTGGACGAAAGACAAGCGGTCTCGTTGGCGTCGTGGGAATGCTTGGATACTACGCCGCCCTGCTCCTCGTCCGTTCTCCTCTGCTTTTAATCGGCGCGTTTGCTCTCAAAGGTTTTGCCGTTGCATGTGTGAGCGGATCCATAGAAGCGATCTACATTGACAGCGTCTCTCAGGACCAGCTCGTAAGACTTAATGTCGTTGAGCGATTTGTTTTCTATGCCTCTTATGCCATCTCCGCTTGCGTGGGCGGTTTCATTTCGTCTGTCGGTGCATATCTCATTGGTCTTTCGGCAGATATCATTGCAATGGTGTTGACGTTGGTTGTCGTTGTCTGCATTCCTGAGATGCGAAGAGGGGGCACTGCAGCGACACCTGAGCATGGAATTAGCCCGAAGATGATCGGTGCTGCTATTGCGGGTAATGGCATTCTTCGGTCAGCGTTCATCATGGACTGTTCTCAGGCATTTGCCTTCGTCGCTCTGGAAGACTTTTTCTCACTGTTGTTTGCAGGCCGCGGAATGAATGCCGTCGCTTCGGGCGTGACCATTGCGGTCCAGCTCTTTGCCTCCGCCTCCATAGGGTTTATTGTGCCCAGTGTGATTGCTCATGTCGACAAGGGCCGTTTTGCGCGTATTTGCGGCATCGTGCGCCTTTTCCTGACTGCTCTGTTTTTGATTCCCTTTACTCCGGTCTATTTGCTGCCCGTGTTCTATGTACTGCAGACGGTTGCTTACTCGTTATTTGCTCCAATTAAATACTCAATTTTTCAAAATGCTGTCGATTCTTCGATGCGCTGTTCACTGATTTCGGTCCAAAGCCAGATGGTGGCGGTGGGTGCCATCCTTTTCTATCTGTTCAATGCTGCGTTGAGCAGCATCGCGGGTATTCGAGTCATATTGCTTGTAGCGCTCGGGATATCTTCTTTGGTGTATATCCCCGCGCTATTTCGTCTTACAAGTCAAAGGCCGTGAGTATTTGGGCACCGATAACTTATATATCAACGCAATAAACCCGAGCGCGAGGGCGTTTGGGTTTATTATTGAAGCGTATGTAACCTGGCGGCGCCACACCGCCTGTTAGTAGGGAGACACATGAACGTTCTGGTCGTCAACGCAGGATCTTCGACCCTTAAGTATCAGGTCATCGATACCAAGTCCCACAAGGTGTCCGCAAAGGGCTCCTGCGAGCGCGTCTGCTTTACCGGCGGTACCTTCACCCACGCTGCCAACGGTTCCAAGAAAGTGACCGAGAACATCGAGTTCCCCGACCACAAAGTCGCCATCGAGGTCGTCCTGAAGGACCTCGAGGCCAACGGCGTCAAGATCGAGGGCATCGGCCACCGTATCGTTCAGGGCGGTTGGTACTTCGGCGATTCCTCCCTCGTCGACGAGGACGTCCTCGCCAAGATCCGCGAGGTCGCTCCGCTCGCCCCGCTGCACAACAACCCCGAGGCCAACGTTATCGAGTACTGCCTCGAGCAGTATCCCGACCTGCCCAACGTCACGGTCTACGACACTGCTTTCCACTTCAATATGCCCGAGGTCGCCAAGACCTACGCCCTGCCCAAGGACGTCTGCGACAAGCTGCACATCCGTAAGTACGGCGCCCACGGCACCAGCTACCGCTACATCTCCAAGAAGGTTGCCGAGATGACCAACGGCGAGGCTCGCAAGGTCGTCGTGTGCCACATCGGTTCCGGCGCTTCCCTGTGCGCCATCGAGGACGGCAAGTGCATGGACACCACCATGGGCTTGACGCCGCTCGACGGTGTCATGATGGGCACCCGCTGCGGCTCCATCGACCCTGCTACCGTGTGCTACCTGCAGCGCGAAGGTGGCTACACCTTCGACGAGGTCGACGAGATGATGAACAAGAAGTCCGGCCTTTTGGCTGTGACCGGCGGCAAGACCAACGACTGCCGCAACGTCGAGGAGCTCGCCGCTGCTGGTGACCCCGAGGCCCAGCTCGCCTTCGATATGTTCGTTTACAAGATTGCCGCCAAGGCTGCCGAGATGGCCACTTCCATGTGCGGCATGGACACCCTGGTCTTTACCGCCGGCATCGGCGAGCACGCTCCGGCTGTCCGCGCCGGCGTGGCCGATCGTCTGGCCTTTATGGGCGTCAAGATGGACCATGCCCGCAACGCTCTGCGTGGCGACGGCGCTTGGTGCCTGTCCGCCAAGGATTCCAAGGTCAAGATCTTCGTCATCCCCACGGATGAGGAGTTCATGATCGCTTCTGACGTCGAGCGCATCGTCAACGGCAAATAATTGCAAGAGGGGAGGGGCTGGACGACCGAGCGCCGTTTGGCCCCTCTTTTGTGCTCGTTGGGCGATATGCTTGATAGCTATTTATCAAGTTGTGATAACTTCTTATTAAAATGCGGCCGCCTTAAGGGGTCTGCGTCGACCGTATTGCACTGCAAAGGAGTCTCATGAACGTACTTGTTGTCAACGCCGGCAGCTCAAGCCTTAAATATCAGCTTTTGGATACCGATACCCGCGAGGTTTTCGCCAAGGGCAACTGCGAACGTATCGGTTCGGACATGGGCATCTTTGGCCACTCCGAGAACGGTGGCGCCAAGCAGACCGAGGAGGTCCCTTTCCCCGATCATCGCTCTGCTATCGCTCGTGTGCTCGAGGAGCTCGAGAAGACCGACTTTACGATTGATGGTATTGGGCATCGTATCGTTCAGGGCGGCTGGCACTTCGATGATTCCGCAGTTGTCGACGACGAGGTTATGGCCAAGATTCTTGAGGTGGCACCACTTGCCCCGCTGCACAACTACGGCGAGGCCGCGGCGATTGAGTACTGCCGTGAGAAGTATCCGGAGCTGCCCAACGTGGCGGTCTTCGATACCTCGTTCCATATGACCATGCCCGAGGTCGCCTATACCTACGCGCTGCCCAAGGACGTGTGCGACAAGTACCACGTGCGCAAGTACGGCGCCCACGGCACGAGCCACCGCTATGAGTGGGTGATGGCCAAGGAGATCCTGGGTTCGCGCTGCCACCGTCTGCTTTCGTGCCATCTGGGTAACGGTGCTTCGCTCGCTGCTATCGAGGACGGCGTGTGCCGCGACACCACGATGGGCCTCACGCCGCTTGACGGTCTGATGATGGGTACCCGCTGCGGTTCCATTGACCCGGCTACCGTATGCTACCTGCAGCGCGAGGGCGGTTACAGCTACCAGGAAGTCGACGACATGATGAACAAGCAGTCCGGCCTGCTTGCCATTTCGGGTATCTCCAACGACGCCCGCGACATCCGCACGCGCGCCTCCGAGGGCGACGAGCGCTGCCTGCTCGCCTTCGATATGTTCGCCTACAAGGCCATGCAGCAGGCCGGTTCCATGATCGCCTCCATGGCGGGCGTGGACACCATCACCTTTACCGCCGGCATTGGCGAGAACGACTGGTCGATTCGCAAGGCCTTCTGCGACTGCTTTGAGTGGCTGGGCGTGCGCATCGACAACAACAAGAACCGCGAGGCCGTGGGCAATGGCCCGCAGGTCATCAGTGCCGCCGGTTCCTCCGTCACGGTCATGGTCATCCCCACCGACGAGGAATACATGATCGCCCACGACGTCGAGCGTCTGACCAAGAACAACTAACGCACGCATTTGCAAGTAAACGAAAGGCCTCCAGAGCAACAGCTCCGGAGGCCTTTTTGCTAGCAAGTGGAAATCCGAGTCCCAAAGTGATCGCCACCAGCAACGTCTGCACTTTCAGCAACGACACCCATCCGTTCAGATTTTCAGACCCAGCTCGTAGCCAAGCCGCCGTCCACTCCAGATGCCCTGATTGCAACGTAGCGGCAGGGACCCTACAGGGTAAAGCTCTGAAAACTATCCGCAGGACGCATGAAACCCCCGCCGCACGAAGTGCGCAGCGGGGGTTTCATGCATGTCCGAGGACGTTTTCAGAGCTTTACCCTGTAGGGCCCCGAGGGGATATGTCAGCTACTCAGCCATCTGAGCCTGGACGGCGGTGATGGCCACGACACCCACGATGTCGTCGGCAGAGCAGCCGCGCGACAGGTCGTTGACCGGCTTGGCGATGCCCTGCAGGATGGGGCCGTAAGCGTCGGCGCCGGCGAAGCGCTGGACCAGCTTGTAGCCGATGTTGCCGGCCTCGAGGTCGGGGAACACGAGCACGTTGGCCTTACCGGCGACGGAGGAGCCGGGAGCCTTGAGCTGGGCGACGGTGGGGACAATAGCGGCGTCGAGCTGCAGGTCGCCATCGATGGCGAGCTCGGGAGCCTTCTCCTTGCAGAACTTCACGGCCTCTTGGACCTTCTTGGCGACCTCGCCGCCAGCGGAGCCCATGGTGGAGTAGGAGAGCATGGCCACGTGCGGCTCAACATTGCCCATGAAGGTGGACCAGGAGTGAGCGGAGGCGATGGCGATCTCGGAGAGCTCGTCGGAGGACGGGTTGATGTTGAGGCCGCAGTCGGCGAAGATCAGCGTGCCGTCGGTGCCGAACTGCGGGGTATCGGTGCACATCACGAAGAAGGCCGAGACCAGCTTGGTGCCCGGGGCGGTCTTGAGGATCTGAAGCGCAGGGCGCAGAGTGTCGGCAGTGGAGTGGCAGGCACCGGAGACCAGGCCGTCGGCATCGCCCATCTTGACCATCATGGTGCCAAAGTAGGTGGCGTCCATCACCTGGGCGCGAGCCTGCTCGATGGTGACGCCCTTCTTGGCGCGGAGCTCGGCAAACTTCTGCGCGTACTCCTCGTGCTTCTCGGCATTGCGCGGGTCGATGACGGTGGCGCCGGGAACGTTGATCTCGTCGGGGTTGCCCAGGATGACAATCTTTGCCAGACCCTCCTCGATGATCTTGGTGGCCGCGACGATGGTGCGCGGATCTTCGCCCTCGGGCAGGACGATCGTCTTAAGGTCGGCCTTGGCGGCAGACTTCATACGGTTAAGGAAATCGCTCATGTTACTCCTTACAAGCGTTTCGCTAAGCTCCAGGCGCCCGGCTGTTCACGAATAAACCCGCTGCTAGCGGGTTTACCTTTCAATTATGTACGCCGCGGTGCTTGAGCTTTCCTTGTGTGGCAAGCTCATTATAGGACGCATTAGCGCTATAATCGCTCTGATAAATATGTCTCGAAGAATGTTCGAGAAAAGCCCAGCTAACGAGCCCGTGGCTTTTGACAAGGAGTATCGATGCAGATTACCTCAGGCCTGCCTGAAGGCTTTAACGCCGGCGCGTACGACATGATTGTCGTCGGTGCTGGATATGCCGGCGCCGTTTGTGCCCGCCGTCTTGCCGAGACCATCGGCTATCGTGTTGCCGTTTTGGAGCGCCGTAGCCACATTGCGGGCAATGCCTATGACTGCACTGACGAGGCCGGAATCCTGATCCACGAGTACGGTCCGCATATCTATCACACCTTTAACGAGCGCGTGCACAATTTCCTGTCGCGCTTTACCAAGTGGACGGATTATCAGCACAAGGTGCTCGCCAACATCAACGGTACCCTTATGCCCGTGCCCTTCAACCATGCGAGTCTCAAGCTCGCCTTTGGTGACGAGCGCGGCGAGGAGCTGTATCAGAAGCTCGTGGAGACCTTTGGCAAGGATGTCAAGGTGCCCATTATGGAGCTGCGTAAGAAGAACGACCCCGACTTGGCCGAGGTCGCCGATTACGTCTACGAGAACGTCTTTTTGCATTACACCATGAAGCAGTGGGGCCAGACGCCCGATCAGATCGACCCCTCGATCACCGGCCGCGTTCCCGTCTTTGTGGGCGATGATGACCGCTACTTCCCGCAAGCTCCCTTCCAGGGCATGCCGCAGGAGGGCTACACGGCGCTCTTTGAGCACATGCTCGACCACGACCTGATCGACGTGTTCTGCGACGTGGACGCCCGCGATCTCTTTGAGATCGACGAGACTACCGTCAAGATCGACGGCAAAGTCTATGGTGGCGAGATTGTCTATACCGGTCCGCTCGACGAGCTGTTCAACCTCGACCTGGGCGCTCTGCCGTACCGTACGCTCGACATGAAGTTCGAGACGCTCGATATGGACCAGTTCCAGCCCGTGGGCACCGTCAACTACACCACGAGCGAGGACTACACGCGCATCACCGAGTTCAAGAACATGACTGGGCAGGTCCTGCCCGGCAAGACCACCATCATGAAGGAGTACTCCAAGGCCTATACGCCCGACTCGGGCGAGACGCCGTACTACGCCATTCTTGAGCCCGAGAACCGTGAGCTCTATGAGCGCTATCTTGAGCGCGTCCAGAACCTGACGAACTTCCACCCGGTGGGTCGTCTGGCCGAGTATCGTTACTACGATATGGACGCCGTGACCAATTCCGCCCTCGATCTTTCGGATGAGATTATCGCCTGCCATGCATAAAGTCATAACATTCGGTATTCCCTCGTATAACGCCGCCAAGGACATGGACCATTGCATCACCTCCATCTTGGAGGGGAGCAATTACGCCACCGATATCGAGATTATCGTGGTGGACGACGGCTCCAAGGACGAGACGGCCGCCAAGGCCGACGAGTGGGAGGCCCGTTATCCTGGAATCATCCGCGCGGTGCACCAGGAGAATGGCGGTCACGGTATTGCCGTCCTTTCGGGTCTGCGCGAGGCGCAGGGCACCTACTACAAGGTTGTCGACTCGGACGACTGGCTTGACGGCGCTGCCCTTTCGACCATGCTGTCGATTCTGCGTGGCTTTGAGGAGCGCGACCAGCGCGTTGACCTGTTTATCTCGAACTACGTGTACGAGAAGGTTTACGAGGGGACGCATACCGCTATTGGCTACAAATTTGCCCTGCCGCGCAAAAAGATCTTTTCTTGGGATCAGATCGGTCATTTCCGCCTGGACCAGAACCTACTCATGCACAGCCTGTGCTATCGCACGGATGTGCTGCGCGAGTCCAACCTTCCCATGCCGCCGCACACGTTCTATGTGGACAACATCTACGCCTACGTGCCGCTGCCGCGTTGCAAGACCATGTACTACGCCGACATCGACCTCTACCGCTACTTTATCGGTCGCGAAGGTCAGAGCGTCAACGAGGCAACGATGGTCAAGCGTCTGGACCAGCAGTTCCGTGTTACGCGTATCATGATGGAGTCGTACCACCTGTACAGCGATGTTGAGTCGTCGCGCCTGCGTTCGTACATGATGGGCTACTTCACCATGATGATGGCGATCTGCTCGGTGCTCACCAAGCTTTCCGAGGAAGATTGCGCCGACGAGCGCCTAAAGACGCTGTGGAATGATTTGAAGGCCTACGACGAGCGCATGTATCGTCGTGCCCGTTACGGCGTGGTCGGGTTCTTCACCAATCTGCGCGGACGGGCGGGAGACAAAACCACACTCGGCCTATACCGTCTTGCCTCAAAGATCTTCAAATTCAACTAGCTGCTGAGTAATCGCTGCTGATAGGTTGACTGGGCCCCTTGGCCCTTAGTTTGCTACTGCGAACAGTCCTGCTCGCAGTAGCAAACTAAGGGCCAAGGGGCCTCTGCTATAAGAATCGATTGTCAGGTTAGGCTACTTCGCGGCGCCGGGGATGCCGTGGGAGGTTTTGGCGGTTTTGGCTCCGTTTACGATGGCGGTCTGTAGGGCCCTTACGGCGAGCATGCCCAGCAGGTCTAGGGGAACGGCGACGCTTGCCTGGGCGCCCAGTTTGCCGCTGGCGAGGGTGTAGATGGTGTCGCCGTCGTTGGTGGTGTGTGTGGGGCGGATGGCGTGTGCGTAGGCGTCTGCGGCCATCTGGGAGACCTTGGTGGCTTGTGCCTTAGTGAGTTCCACGTTGGTGATGATGCAGCTGATGGTGGTGTTGGTGCGGTCGAGCGGCATCTGCATGGATCCGGCGGCGGCAAAGGCTGCGAGTTCCATGTCGACGATTTGGTCACTATCGGCTGCGGCGCGCATGCCGGCAACCCACTCGCCGGTGAAGGGGTCGACAACGTTGCCGCAGGCGTTGACCGAGACCACGGCGCCCACCTTGATGGGGCCGAGAGCCAAAGCGGCAGCGCCAAGGCCGGCCTTCATGCAGGTAGCAGGGCCCATGAGCTTACCCACGGTAGCGCCCGTGCCGGCGCCCACGTTGCCCTGTTCGAGCTTGGTGGGGGTGTTGTCGAGTGCTTCGCGCACGGCGGCGATGCCGGCCTCAATGTCGGGGCGAACGATGGGGTTACCAAAGGCGAGGTCGAAGATACAGCTGGAGCACACGATGGGCACCTGCGTGGGGCCGACGGGAAGGCCGATGCCGCGGCTCTCAAGCTCGCGAGCGACGCCGCTTGCAGCCTCGAGGCCAAAGGCCGATCCACCCGAAAGGCAGACGGCGTGGACCTTGTCGACGGTGTTCTCGGGTCGCAGCAGGTCGGTTTCGCGCGATGCTGGAGCACCGCCGCGAACGTCAACGCCGCCGGTGGCGCCCTCGGGTGCCACGATTACGGTGCAACCGGTGCCGGCCTCCTCGTCCGTATAGTTGCCATAGCAAAAGCCATCGACATCGCAGACGTCAATGGCCTCGAGCAGTGTATCCATGTTTAACTCCTATCGGTTTTCCGCCGCGCCTTGTGCCCGGTCGGGATCCGTACGGTACGCCAAAATTGTAGGCGCTGGGGAATACCCAGCGCCAGATGCAATTACGAGAGTTTTTGAATCGCGCGCGCGACGCGGGCGATGGGTAGGCCCACCACGTTATAGAAGTCGCCCGAAATATCGTGCACGAGCATGCGTCCGCCTGTGCCCTGAATGCCGTAGGCGCCGGCCTTGTCCATGGGCTCACCCGAGGCGACGTAGCGCTCGATCTGCTCGTCGGTGAGCTCGTAGAACGTCACGTCGGTCACATCGACAAAGGACAGGCTCTCGGCGGCATGCGGGGCGGCCGTATTGCCTGCCTTAACGATGCAGACGCCGGTTGCGACCTGGTGCGTGCGGCCCGAAAGCTCACGGAGCATGGTGCGCGCCTCGTCCTCGGTTGCCGGCTTGCCCAGAATCTTGCCGTCAAAGGTGACGATGGTGTCGGCCGCGACCGTTAGCTCATTGGGCTCGGCATGCTCGGCGGCAACGGCGGCGGCTTTTGCGCGTGCTAAGCGTTCAACGAGCGTAAGCGGGGCCTCGCCATCAAACGGCGTTTCGTCGATATCGGCAGGAATGATGCGAATGTCATAGTCCGCCTCGCGCATCAACTCGATGCGGCGCGGTGATTGCGAAGCCAAAATCATAGCTGAATGCCCTCGGCGACTTTCTCGACGGCCTTGTCGCCGGCGAGCGTGCGCAGCAGCTCAAGCGCAAAGGGGAGCGACTGGGCCATGCCGCTAGCGGTGATGATGTTGCCGTCTTGCGTAACCTTCTCGCCGGTATAGGCGCCTTCGGGGAAGCTTTTCTCAAAGCCAGGGAAGCACGTGGCGTGGCGCCCCTCGAGCAGGTCGAGCTCGCCCAGGATAAACGGGGCGGCGCAGATGGCGGCGACGTGCTTGGTCGCGGCGAACTCGCAGACCACGTCGCAGACGCGCTGATCGGCGCGCAGGTTGGTGGCACCGGGTAGGCCGCCGGGCAGCACGACGCAGTCGTACTCGTCAAAGTTGATCTCATCAAAGAGCGCATCGCAGGTCACGGGGATCTGCAGCGAGCTTACGACCTCACGCGTGGGCATAATCGAGACGAGCGTGGCACGCACGCCGCCGCGACGCATGACATCGACCATGGTCAAGCACTCAATAGTTTCAAAGCCATCGGCGGCGAGAACGGCAACGCTGGGCATGAGGGTTCCTTTCATAGGCGGCATACAATTAGCCGTCTTATACCCCGAAGACCTCCGCTTGCCACGCTCGATTTCCCGATGATTTTCTGAGCAATGATTAAGCGGCTAGTTGCGCCTAAGGTGGACGACGGTCTCGCAGTGGAAGGTTTGTGGGAACAGGTCGACTGGCGTGATCTTTACGGGGGAGAAGGTGCCTTCTTCGACAAAGCGTTTGAGATCGCGCGCCAGGGTGGCCGGGTCGCAGCTCACGTAGGCGACATCGCGGGCACTCGTGCTGGCGATAAGGCCGATCGCCTCGGGGGCGAGGCCTGCGCGCGGCGGGTCGACCACCAAGATGTCGGCATCCTGGTCGGGGAACTCGCGCACCGCGTCTCCGCCAATGACGTCGACGTTATCAAGCTTGTTGATTTCCAGGTTACGGCGTAGATCGCGCACGGCGGGGCCGTAGGCCTCGACGGCAGCGACAAAGTCGCAGCGGCGGGCGAGCGGCAGGGTAAAGGTGCCGGCACCGCAGTACAGGTCCACGGCAAGCTCGTCTTCCTGCGGGTCGAGCGCTTCCATGACAAGATCGATCAAAATCTCGGCACCCTTGGTGTTGACCTGGAAAAAAGACGGGGCAGACAAGCGCATCTGATCCTCGGCGATATTCTCGGTCCATGAGCCCTCTCCGGCGAGCATTTCGACCTTGGAGACACGGCGGGCCTTCTTTTCGCCCTTGCTCATCACGCGTACGATGCTCGTAGGATGAGCGGCGTCCGCCAGCACGCGGGAGACCTGCGAGCGCGGAAAAGAGCCTGTGGGCGTCCAGAGTGCGACCTCGAGTGCCTTGGTGCGGCGCGATGCGCGAATGCCCACGCGTTCGAGCCCCAAGTCATGGCTGCCGCTTAGATAGTTGAGTGCGCCGACGACCGATTTGAGCGCCTTCGGGAAGCGCTTATCGAACAGCGGGCACGTATCGACGGTCACGATTTTGCTGGGGTCGACACCGTGCATGCCAAGGCGCACGCGACCGTTGACGACGGTCGGTTCGAGCTCGATTTTATTGCGGTAGCCCCAGTCGTCCTTGGTGTGGCAGATGGGCTGTACCAACTCATCGACCTGCTCAGGAGCGAACTTGCCGATGCGCTCGAGCGTGGAGCGCAGGTTTTGCTCCTTGGCGGCGAGCTGTGCCGTGCGTGAGAGATTGCCCCACGAGCAGCCGCCGCAGATGCCCACGAAGGGGCAGGGAGGCTGAATGCGATCGGGGCTTGGCTCCAGAATCTCGGTGGTGCGGGCGCGCATGAACGACTTGCCGTCCTGTACGACCTCAGCCTCGACGGTGTCGCCTGCCACGGCACCCTGCACAAAGACGGCCTTGCCGTTGTCGGCGTGCGCCAGCCCGTCGGCGCCGTAGGTCATCGATTCTATAGTGAGCTTCATATTCCTGCCTGTCATTCGCGTTGTTGCTCGCACCATGGTAGCAGGGAAAAGCGCCCCGCATCCGAGGCTTTCCTCAAATGCGGGGCGCTTCTACAAACTGCTTCTACAAACGACTATTTCGTCTTGCCGGTAATGAGCGTCTTAAGACCCAGGCCGATCAGACCCAGGCCCATGCGCACGCGACCGGGGCGATGACGCTCGATGGCCTTGGTCTTGCCGGCGGGCTTATCGCGACGGGCACTCGTCCCGGGTGCGGACTTGGTGACCTGCGGCTCGGGCTGAGGTGCAGGTGCAGGCTCGGGCTCAATGACGGTCGCCTGGACCTCTTGGACCTTGGGCGTGGTCGGCTGCGGATCAGGAGCTGGGGCGGGCTTTGCCTCGGCGGCGGGCTCCGGAGTCGCGGTAGCGGGCTCGGGCGCTTTCTCCATGGCGGGCTCTGCGGCAGCCTCGGGCTCATTCACCGGGGGAGCGGCAACCGCTTCCGGTTTGGCGGCTGCCCCATGTTCAACCTCGGCCTGAATAGCTTCTTCGGCCACACGTTCCTTCTCCTGTGCGCGCTGCTGCGCGGCGGTCTCGGCGTTGCGGTAGGCACGCTCCAGTAGAGCTTCCTGCGA
Organism: Collinsella aerofaciens; assembly: GCF_028209885.1. Classification (GTDB taxonomy): domain Bacteria; phylum Actinomycetota; class Coriobacteriia; order Coriobacteriales; family Coriobacteriaceae; genus Collinsella; species Collinsella aerofaciens_BA. The sequence continues at coordinate 37,176 of NZ_JAQLEM010000002.1, forward strand.
GTTGAAGGGTTTCTCACCCTCTGCACACTCCACGGGGACCCAGGTGCCGTCGCTCGTGAGGCTGCGGGCCTTCACGTTGTCCTGCAGCTGCATGCCCATGTACTCGTGTACCAGGGCGCGGCAGGTGGGGTCGAGCACGGGGAAGGCGATCTCCACGCGGTGCTCGGTGTTGCGTGTCATCATGTCTGCCGAGCTCAGGTAAATCATGTCCGAGTCCACGCCAAAAGCGTAAACACGGGCGTGCTCCAAAAAGCGTCCGACGATGGAGCGGACATGCACGTTCTCGGTCTTGCCCGGAACACCGGGCTTGAGGCACGAGATGCCGCGGATGATCATGTCCACGCGCACGCCGGCACACGATGCCTCGGCGATCTTGTCGATAACCTCGCGGTCGGTCAGCGAGTTGAGCTTAAAGAACACGCGGGCGGGCTCGCCGGCAAGGGCGCGCTGGATCTCGCGGTCAAGCCCGCGCATGATGAGCGGTTTCAGTCCGACGGGCGCCACACCCAGGAAGCGGTAGTCGCCGCGCAGGTTGCCCAGCGACAGATTGCGGAAGAACAGGTTGGCGTCTTCACCGATGCCGGGATGGGCCGTCATGAGCATAAAGTCGCTGTAGAGTTTGGCCGTCTTCTCGTTAAAGTTGCCGGTGCCCAAAAGCGTGAGGCGGGTGAGCGCCATACCCTCGCGATAGGTGAGCTGGCAGATCTTTGAGTGGCATTTAAAGCCCTCGGAACCATAGATGACGGTGCAGCCCGCTTCTTCCAGACGCTCGGCCCACTCGATGTTGTTCTGCTCGTCAAAGCGCGCGCGGAGCTCCATGAGCACCGTGACCTCTTTGCCGTTCTCGGCAGCATCGATCAGCGACTCGCACAGGCGGCTCTGCTTGGCCACGCGGTAGAGCGTGATGCGCAGCGAGATGCACTCGGGGTCATAGGCGGCCTCGTGCACCAGGTCCAAGAACGGGTTCATGGCCTCGTAGGGATAAAAGAGCAGCTTGTCGTGCTGCAGCACCTGCTCGCGGATGGAGCGGGTCATGTCGATGTTGGGATTGGGCTGCGGCCTAAACGGCGTAAAGAGCAGCTCGTTGCGCAGGTGCTCGGGAATCTTGCCCTCAATGCCGAAGACGTAGCCCAGGTTGAGCGGGATATCGCAGGTAAAGACAGAGCGGCGCGAAAGCTCGAGCGCCTTGCGGATAGTCTTGAGCGTTGCCTTCTCGAGCGACCCCGAGACCGCGAGCACTACCGGCTGCAGGCGCAGGCGCTTCTTGAGGATGCGCTTCATGTGCTGGCGGTAGTCCTCTTCCTCTTCGACGCCCTCGCCGTCCGGATCGATGTCGGCGTTGCGGGTGACGCGGATCAGCGCACGATCCAGCGGCTTATAGGAGCCAAAGCAGCTGTCCAAGCAGGCGAGGATGACGTCCTCGAGCAAGATGTAGGAGTAGGTGCCGGTGGGCGAGGGGATCTCGACCACGCGGTTCATCGAGGCGGGAATCTCGATAAGTCCCAGCAGGCTCTCCTCGTCGGTGGCGCCGTCCAGACCACAGGCCAGATAGAGCGCGCCATTGCGCAGGTTGGGGAAGGGGTGGCGCGGATCGATGACCAGCGGCGAGATGACCGGCGACACGTAGGCCTGAAAGTAGCGGGTTACAAAGGTGCGCTCCTCGGGCGTAAGCGAATCGATGCGGGCGCGGTGAACGCCCAAGGTGTCGAGCTTGCCCTCGATGCTCTTAAAGATGGACTCCCAACGGGTAAGGAGCCCGGGCATTTCGGCCATGACAGCATCGACCTGTTCGGAGGCGGTCATATTGCTCTTGTTGTCGACAGGTTGTTTTTTGAGCTCCGCCAGATCGGACAGGCCGCCCACGCGCACCATAAGGAACTCGTCGAGGTTGGACTCGAAGATCGAGACGAACTTTAGTCGCTCGAATAACGGAACGGTTTCGTCGAAGGCTTCGTCGAGCACGCGGTTGTCAAAGCGTAGCCAGCTGAGCTCTCGGTTTTGCGTGTACGAGAAGTCGCGCGGCGGTTTGCGCAGCTTTGCGGCGGCTTGCTTCTTTTCGATTTTGCTCGGCATATGCATCTGTCCGTTCAGTCCCCACAAGGGACGGTAGCCTAACACTAATCACTATTGTCTCAATTTAGTCGACCTGTAGCACGGACGCATCGCGCGAACGGTATCTTTACCTACTTCTTACGCTGCCAAGGCATGCAACTAACTGCCCAACTCGTTTGGAAACAATCTATATCCATACTCAACTGGTGAGGATGTATGAATAAGAATGATTGCGAGCTGAATATAATCGAATCCAAATTGAATCATGGACAAACGACATATATATGCAGAAAACCGTTTTAGATATGCAATTCCTAAACATGAAAATATTTGTGCAATCTAGCTTAATTCCTTAGAAAAAAGAACATTTACCTTTGAAAACCTGCTTTAGAGAACCGAAGTGCATCATGGGGGAATCATATGCGATATACCGTTCATCGCACTTTGCTGACCGTTCGGGGGCGAGGTGGAATTGCAGGTGGTTTTTGGATATAACTAGAGCTGTCAGCAAGCAGCGTCCCATACGGAGGGGCGCTGATACATTCGGCCAGTAAGGCCCGAAAGAAAGGTAGGAGGCCATGACGAAAGGTCTGCACGTGCCTTCCGAGATCGGCAAGCTCAGGAAGGTCTGC